>NZ_JANZYP010000068.1 GCF_025506355.1 Sphaerisporangium corydalis | reverse complement strand
GAGAAGATCGGGGCCGAGCTCGTCAAGGAGGTCGCGAAGAAGACCGATGACGTCGCGGGTGACGGCACCACCACCGCGACCGTGCTGGCCCAGGCGCTGGTACGCGAGGGCCTGCGCAACGTGGCCGCCGGCGCCAACCCGATGTCTTTGAAGAAGGGCATCGAGGCCGCCGTCGAGCGCGTCAGCGAGGAGCTCTCGAAGATTGCGAAGGACGTGGAGACCAAGGAGCAGATCGCTTCGACCGCCTCCATCTCCGCCGGCGACACCCAGATCGGCGAGATGATCGCCGAGGCCATGGACAAGGTCGGCAAGGAAGGCGTCATCACGGTCGAGGAGAGCAACGCCTTCGGGCTGGAGCTCGAACTCACCGAGGGCATGCGCTTCGACAAGGGTTACATCTCCGGTTACTTCGTGACCGACCCGGAGCGGATGGAGGCCGTCCTCGACGACGCCTACATCCTGATCGTCAACTCCAAGGTGTCGGCGAACAAGGACCTGCTTCCGCTGCTCGACAAGGTCGTGCAGTCCGGCAAGCCGCTCGTGATCATCGCTGAGGACGTCGAGGGCGAGGCCCTGGCCACCCTGGTCGTCAACAAGATCCGCGGCCTGTTCAAGTCCGTGGCCGTCAAGGCCCCGGGCTTCGGCGACCGCCGCAAGGCCATGCTGGGCGACATCGCCTACCTCACCGGTGGTCAGGTCATCAGCGAGGACGTGGGCCTCAAGCTCGAGACCGCCACGCTCGACCTTCTGGGCCGGGCGCGCCAGGTCATCATCACCAAGGACGAGACGACGATCGTCGACGGTGCCGGTGACCCCGAGCAGATCTCCGGCCGGGTCAACCAGATCCGCGCCGAGATCGAGAACACCGACTCCGACTACGACCGCGAGAAGCTCCAGGAGCGCCTCGCCAAGCTGGCCGGCGGCGTCGCCGTCATCAAGGCCGGCGCGGCGACCGAGGTCGAGCTCAAGGAGCGCAAGCACCGCATCGAGGACGCCGTTCGCAACGCGAAGGCGGCCGTCGAGGAGGGCATCGTCCCCGGCGGTGGTGTGGCTCTGCTGCAGGCGGGCGCCAAGGCGTTCGACAAGCTGGAGCTCTTCGGCGACGAGGCCACCGGTGCCGCGATCGTGCGCAAGGCGCTCGAGGAGCCGCTGAAGCAGATCGCCGTGAACGCCGGCCTCGAAGGCGGCGTCGTGGTCGAGCGTGTTCGCAACCTCGAACTGGGCGTCGGCCTCAACGCCGCGACCGGCGAGTACGTCAACATGCTCGAGGCGGGGATCATCGACCCCGCCAAGGTGACGCGTTCGGCTCTGCAGAACGCCGCGTCCATCGCGGCCCTGTTCCTCACGACCGAGGCGGTCATCGCCGAGAAGCCCGAGAAGAACCCTGCCGCTCCCGCCATGCCCGGCGGCGGCGACATGGACTTCTGAGCCTCCGGCTCGCGAGTCACCGAAAGGGTCATCCCCGGATCCACCGGGGGTGGCCCTTTGGCGTTCCCGTAGGGCTCACAGGGCCGTCAGGGCGAGTTCCAGGGCGGCGAAGGAGCGGTCCAGCAGGGCCATGTGGTCCTGGACGAGGCCGGCGCCGCTCTCGCCGGCCAGGATCCTGCGTGCGGTGATGACGTAGGCCGTGCGGTAGACCGTCACGATCATGGCCGCCGCCATCCGGGCCCCCGGGTCCCCGGGGCCGGTCCCCTTCGCCTCCGCCAGCAGCTCGGCCAGCCGGTCCTCCATCTCCTGCACCCATTCCCTGGCCCGCGCCTGGAGCGCCGGCGAGTCCAGGATGACCTGCCAGAAGATCTCGTAGCCGTCGCCGATCCCGCCCAGCGGGTGACCGTCCCGCAGCAGGTCCAGGAAGAGCCGGCGCAGCGCCGCCAGCGGCTCCTCGCCCTCGCGCCGCCCGCGTACGGCCTGGGTGACCAGCTCGACGGCCTCGGGGATCCGGTCGAGGAACAGGTCCTCCTTGCGCGGAAAGTAGTTGAACACCGTCTTGGTCGACACGTTCGCCGCCTCGGCCACGTCGGCCACCGTGACGTTGTCGAACCCGCGCAGCATGAACAGCCCCGAGGCCACGTCGGAGATCAGCTGCCGGGTCTGCCGCTTCTTCCGTTCGCGCAACCCGAGTTCGGTGCTCACGAGAGCACTATACAGTTGGTAGAAAAGTACTGTTAGAGTAACTTTTTATCGAGGGTAGATTTCAACGGGAGGACGACATGTCGTACGACGCTGACGTGGTGGTGGCCGGGGGCGGCCCCGTGGGCCTGATGCTGGCCTGTGAGCTGGCGATCCACGGGGTCTCGGTCGTGGTGCTGGAACGCCTGACCGAGATCGACCCCACCATCAAGGCCGGGGCGCTGACCACGCCCAGCGTGGAGGCGCTGTACCGGCGCGGTCTGCTGCCCGCGCTGGAGGAGGCCCAGAAGCTCAACCTGGAGCAGTTCGCCGCCTTCATGCGCCAGCGCCAGGGCGCCGCCTCGGCGCCCGGGGCGGCGGAGGGTCCCTCGGGGCGGGAGGGGTCCCAGGGGGCTCCGGCGGGGCCGCCCAAGGCGCCGAAGACGCCGCCGAGGTTCGCCGGGCACTTCGCCGGGATCATGCTGAGCGGCGATCGGCTGGACGCGGCCGACCCCGACCTCACCGGCCACGGCCCGGCCGACGCGATCGGCCTGGTCAGCCAGCAGCAGGTCGAGACCATGCTCGCCGAGCGCGCCGGGAAGCTTGGTGTCGAGGTGCGCCGGGGGGTCGAGGTCACCGGCCTCGACGCCGACGCCGACGGGGTCACCGTCACCACCAGTGAGGGGATGGTCCGCGGCCGGTGGCTGGCCGGCTGCGACGGGGGCCGGAGCGTGGTCAGGAAGCTGACCGGCTTCGAGTTCCCCGGCACCGAGCCGGAGATCACCGCCTACCAGGCCATCGCCGAGATGGAGGGCTCGCAGGACCTGCTCCCGGGGTGGCGGGCCACCCCCACCGGCGTGTACGCGCACGGCCCGGTGCCCGGCCGGATCCTCACCGTGCGGTTCACCGGCCCGCGCGCCGACCGCGACACCCCCGTCTCCAACGACGAGCTGCAGGAGTCCATCCGGTACGTCACGGGCGTCGACGTGACCGTCACCGGGATCAGGAGCGCCACCCGGTTCACCGACAACGCCCGCCAAGCTGCCACCTACCGGATCGGCCGCGTGCTGCTGGCCGGGGACGCCGCGCACGTCCACTCGCCCTTCGGCGGGCAGGGCCTGAACCTCGGCATCGGGGACGCCGTGAACCTCGGCTGGAAGCTCGCCGCCACCGTGCGCGGCTGGGCGCCCGAGGGGCTGCTGGACACCTACACCACCGAGCGGCACCCGATCGGCGCCTGGGTGCTCGACTGGACCCGTGCCCAGATCGCGCTGATGCGCCCGGACCCGCGCGCGCGTGCGCTCCGGAGCGTGGTCAACGATCTGATCGAGACCGTCACCGGCACCACGTACTTCGCCAAGAGGATCTCCGGCGTCTGGCAGCGTTACGAGCTCGGCGGCGGGCACCCGCTGACCGGCGCCAGCGTGCCGGACCTGGAGCTCGCCGACGGGTCCAAGCTGGCCGAGCACCTCCAGGACGGCCTGGCCGTCCTGCTCGACCCGGCCGGCGCGGCACGCGAGGTGGCCGCCGGGTACGAGGACCGCCTCAAGACGCTCACGCTCGGCTGCCCGGACCGGCCGGAGCTGTCGGGCCTGTTCGTCAGGCCCGACGGATTCATCGCCTGGGCCGCCGGCGGGACCCTGGGCGACGGCGACATCCTGGACGGCGGCGAGGCCCAGGACGGTACGGGCGGCACGGGCGTTCCGGGCGCGGCCGGTGAGGTCGATCTCGGGTCGCTGGAGAAGGCCCTGCTCACCTGGCTCGGCAGCCCCGCGTAGGGGATCCGGCCGCGCTGAGCGAGGCTCAGCGGGAGGCGGAGGGGGGTGGCCGGCGGGTGCCGTAGCCGCCGATGCCCCCCTCCAGCATGCCGAACGCGAGCTCGGCCTGGACGCGCAGGTCGGCGGCGATCCGGTCCAGGGGCTCGCCCGCCATCTTGCGGCGCACCGCGTGGTCCGTCAGCCGGCGGGTGACCGCGCAGATCTGGGCGGCGACCAGCCAGGGGGTCATGTCGTCCGGGTCGGCGTCCGCGTCCTCCGCAAGGGTCCGCGCCAGGAGCTCCTCCCGGCGCTCGGCCATCTCGCGCACCCTGGCGACCAGCGACGGGCTCTCGTTGATCAGGCGGGTGAAGACGTCCACGCCCTCGTTGAGCCCGATGCGCCAGTGCCGCTCGTCGAGGGCGTCGAGGAAGTCGCGCCGCAGGGCGGCGACGACCGACTCGCCCGGCCGCCGTTCCCGGACGACCTGGCTCGGCAGGTCCTCCACGACGTCCATCCGGTCGAGGAACAGATCTTCCTTGGTCTTGAAGTAGTTGAAGACCGTGTTGACCGAGACGTCCGCCGCCCTGGCGACCTCGGCGACGGTCACGCTCTCGAAACCGCGGATCATGAACAGGCCCATGGCCACGTCGGCGATGCGCAGCCGCGTCTCCCGCTTCTTGCGCTCGCGCAGGCCGACCGGTTCTCTCATGGCCTCGATCCTAGGCCGGGTCAGCGCGGTCCCTCCTCGGCCAGGGGTGCCCGCGCGGGCATCGCCCGCACGGCCAGCACGGCCAGGGTGACACCGCAGAGCACGAGCGCGATGATCTGGCCGGCGTTCACGGCCGCGACGGTCTGGGTGGCCGGGTCGGCGCCGCGCGGGTCCAGCCGGAGGATCCGGGCGAGCGCCACGGGCACGGTCAGGATCGCCAGTGCCATCGGCAGGGCGAAGGTCCGCTCCCGCCGGCGGAGGCAGGCCACGCCCGCGGCGAGGAGCGCGAGGCAGGCCAGCCCCGGCTCGTCCAGCCACGGCCAGACCCACGACCAGGCCCGGGGGTCGGCGACCGGCCCCGCCGACCAGACGCCGAGCAGGGTCAGCAGCCCGTAGAGCAGGACGCCCGTGGCGGCGGGGAGCGCGGCCACCCAGGCGGGGTGGCGTGTGCGCGGCGCGTCGCGGTGGAACCCGGCCGCCAGCGCCAGCACGGGGACCGCGAGCAGGACGCCCTGGAGGACCAGGCCGGACAGGGCCGCGTCCCGGTCGGTGGCGACCTGCCCAAGGACGCCGGCGCAGGTCGCGGCGAGAGCGAGCGGGACCAGGGCCTTCGCCGCGCGGAGCCGGCCACGGACGAGCGCGGCGAAGGCGGCGAGCCACAGCAGGTTCGCGAACCCCTGGGCGATGTCCCAGAGCCGGCCCGCCGACCCGCCGGGCCCGAGGTCGGCCTGCCCGGCGGACGGCGGGCCGAACAGGCCGTACCGGTCCAGGAAGGCGCCGAACCAGACGCAGCCCAGGGTCGCGGAGAAGCCCAGCCCGAGCACGGCCACCAGGCGGACCGCGTCGCCCCAGGCGAGGAACCTCGGGGCCGCCCCCGTGCCGCCCAGGCGCACCCGCACCGACAGGGCGGCCACGCTGGCGATCTCCGACCAGCGCGGGCGGGGAGCGTCCTCGTCCGACAGGTCCGCCGATCCTTCGAGGAAGGCGCTGACCATCTCCTCCTCCCGCCCGGCGCGGTAGGAGGCGGGCAACAGCCGGAGCACGTGGCGGTAACGGTCCTCCAGGAGACTCATGCCGTGCCCTCCGCGTGCCGGTCGCGCAGCCGGTCGCGCGCGCTTCTGACGTTCTCGGCCAGCCGGGCCGCTTCTGCGTCCAGGGCGCGCACGCCGTGCTCGGTGAGCCGGTAGTAGCGGCGCAGCCGCCCTTGCAGCACCTCTTCGCGGTCGAGGGAGACCAGTTCGTCGGCGGCCAGCCGGTCGAGCACGCCGTACAGGGTGCCGACCTTCAGCCGCATCCGGCCCTCCGACAGCTTCTCGACCTCCTGGACGATGCCGTACCCGTGCCGGGGCCGGTCGACCAGTGCCGTGAGCACGAGGAACGCGGGCTCCGTCATCGCTCGGGAACTCATACACGCCAGGATATATCGGAAAGCAGGATATCGGGTCGTCCAGACGGTGAGAGTGTCGCCGGCGGCGGGCGGGGCCGGTGTCCGTGGCGGCCGGGCCGGCGTTCGTGGCGGGCGGGGCCGGCGTCCGTGGTGGGTGCGGCTGAAAGTTTCAGCGTCCGTGCCAGGTCGGGTGCGCGCCGGTCACCGGGTCCTTGTCGCGGTCCCCCCGCCGATCCAGTGTCTAGTACGACCGGGCCGTCGGGGCCGTGCCGGCGCGGCGACAAGGGAGAGGCCTTTTCACATGCGCGCAAGTGCGAGACGTGCGATTTCGGTGCTGGCGGCCGCGTCCATGGCCCTCGCCGGGGGCCTGGTCGTCCCGCCGCCCTCGACGGCGGACGGCCCCGGCAGGGCCGGCGCGCACCGGCCGCACCCCGATCCGGTCAACGGGTTCTCCGCGCGCGGCCCGTGGAACACCAGGTTGCCGAGGAACGTGCCGCTCGCGCCCAACTCGCAGGCCATCGTGGACAACATCAAGCTCGACAAGGTGAACAACTACGGTTCGTGGGCGGTCAACACCGACACCTACTCGACGCCCATCTACCAGGTCGGCCGCCGGACGCCGACCCAGCGGTGGAGTTTCTCCGACTGCCTGAACATGCCGGAACTGGGACCGGTGATCGCCGGCAGTCTCGCCGCGGTCCCCACGCCGCCCGACATGCTGGCCTCCCAGGGGACCGACGCCTCGGTCACGATCTACCAGCCGTCCACCGACACCTACTGGGACTTCTGGCGCGCCGAGAAGGACGCCGCCGGGCACTGGTCCGCCTGCTGGGGCGGGAAGATCGAGCACTACTCGAAGAACCCGGGGATCTTCGACAACCCGCTGGGCGCTACCGCCACCGGCCTGCCCTTCGGGGCGTTCACCATCCGGATCGAGGAACTGCGGCGGGGCCGCATCGACCACGCGCTCAACATCGTCACGGTCCGCACCCGGGCCGGATGCACCTCATGGCCGGCCACCCGCAACGACGGCTTCGCCGAGGGCGAGGACATCCCGTGCGAGGGCCAGCGGTTCCGGCTCGATCCCGCTTTCGACGTCCGCACCCTGACGAGCCCGGCCGCCCGCACGATCGCCCGCGCGATGCAGGAGTACGGGCTGATCATGACCGACAAGGGGGGCGCGCTGGTCACCTACGCCGAGGACCCCCGGCCGTACATGGCCGCCCACGGCGGCGCAGACCCCTACACCGCGCTCTTCGACCCCGACGACGTGGTGCCGGACGGCTCGGAGAAGTACGTGGTCCTCTCGGAGATCCCGGTGGAGCGGCTCCAGGCGCTTCCCCTCGACTACGGGCGCCCCGCCCACTGACGGCACGGCCCGGTCCGCGGCCGGTTCCGGCGGGGCCGCTCCCCGGTGGGGTCACCCGCCGGGGAGTTCCTCGGCCGCGCCGGTCCTCGGGCGCCGGGTCAGCACGGAGACGGCCAGCACGGGCACGGAGATCGCGGCGGTGATGATCCCGCAGGTGAGCAGGGACAGGGAGGTGAGGTAGGCGAGCGCGACGAAGATCAGCGGGACGATGACGAGGCTGTCCAGCCTCGGATGCACCTGCGCCCAGGACGTCCACCACTTCAGGGTCAGCCCTACGACGATCAACAGGCCGTAGAGGACGCCCGCGGCGATGCCGACCACCGGGCCGCGCTCGCGCGCGAGGTCGACGGCCACCATGCCGTAGATGGGAATCAGCAGCAGGCTGAACCACTTCGGGGGGCGGCGCCAGTCGAAAACGTGTTTCTTCGAATGCACGGGGTCATCAGGTGAATCCATGAGAAGTCTCCCCCTGGAGGGGCGCCGCCGTCAGGGGGCGGCACCGTACACCTCAATTGATAAGGCGCGTCGCTTGCAGGCCGCTTTCAGCGCGCCTGATCGTTGAGCGAGGTGGTCCCCGGTACGCCGGGGCGCCTGTGTCGAGGACCACCCTTAACGGTCTTCTCGTGGTTCAGCGGAGCCGATCGCCCTTGACACCGCCGATGAATTCCTGCCACTCATTCTCGCTGCAGCGCAGCATCGGCCCGCTCGGGTTCTTGCCGTCCCGTACGACACGGCCGCCGCGAAGGCCGGCCACCTCGACGCAGTTGTCGTCCGTGCCGCTGTGACTGCTCTTGTGCCAGGTGAGCATGCGTAAGTCCACGGTTCTCGTTTACCTCGTCTGTCCATCCATCAGGGTGGTCATGTACGCGGCCGACTCCTCGGGAGAAAGGGCCGACGTCGACACGTGATTGAAAATCAGGCTATACCGCTGATACTCCTCTGGTTGCTCCAGCCAGAGGCTGTCGGTCGCCGTCGCCATGTACACCAGACTGGGGTCGCCCGGGAAGTCCAGAATGACGAAGGGACCGGCGGTCACCGCGGAATGCGCGCCGACCGTGTTCGGGACGACTTGAATCGTGATATTCGGCCGGACCGCCATGGTGATGAGATGGGCGAGCTGGTCGCGCATCACCGACTTTCCGCCTATCAACTTGAGAAGCGCGGCCTCGTCGATAAGCGCCATGAGCGAGGGGGGGTCCTCGCGGTCGAGGATCTGCTGCCGGGCGCGCCTGGCCTCGACGTGCCGGCCGACGACGGCGTCGTCGAGGACCTGGCTTCCCCGGAAGACCGCCGCGGTGTACTCCGGTATCTGGAGCAGGCCGGGGACCAGGACCGCCTCGTAGGTCCTGATGACCGAGGCCCCGGCCTCGAAGGCCGGCAGGTTGCTGCGGAACACGTCTTTGTAATCCGCCCACCACCCCCGCCGGCGCGACTCACGGGCGAGGGTGATGAGAGCTTCCCGCTGACGCTGGTCGGTGACGCCATAGATATCAAGGAGCAGGCGAATGTCGTGGACGTTGGGCAGCTTCCATTCGTTGCGTTCGATTCTGGTGAGTTTGCTGGCCGTCCACTCAAGACGTTTCGCGGCCTCGGTGGAGGTGAGACCGCTTCTCTCTCTCAACTGGCGAAGCGTCGCGGAGAGTTGACGCCGCTTGACCGTCGGACTCTGCACAGTTGCCCTCCTGCTGGTATGTGCAAATCGCCCAATCTAGGTCAGGATGCTTAAAACGGAAAATTATCACTGTTCCGATTTAGGTATTGCGTTTAAATGGCGCGCGCATCCGTGGCGGCGATTGTTCACCGTTCCGCCGCCGTAGGGCGGCACCGGTATCTCTTTATCACCTTCCACCGCTTCGGCGCCGGACATGAGTGGAAGACGATCTCCGCGACGACTCGCCGTGACCGGGGCCGTGATCGCCCGGTGCGGATCAGCTCAGATGCGGGGGCAGGTCGCGGACGTGCAGGACGGTGAGGGAGGTGACGGCCCGGGTCAGGACGACGTAGAGACGGGCCAGGCCGCGGGGTTCGGCGTCGACGATGTCCGCCGGCTCGGCGACCACGACGTGGTCGTACTCCAGGCCCTTGGCCAGGGAGGCGGGGATGAGGGAGATCCGCTGCTCGGGAGAGGAGTCGGGTCCGAGCACGTCGTGCGGGACCCCGGCCGCCGCGAGGCAGGACGCGAGCGCGGGGACGGCGGCGTCGGCCGCGATCACGCCGATCGAGCCCTCGTGCCCGGCGTACTCCCGCACGGCCGCCGTGACGGCCTCGGCCAGGTCGGCGGTGCGCCGTACGGACAGGGAGCCGGCGCCGGGGCGCAGGGAACGGGGGGCCGCCAGGGTGGGCGCCACCGACGGGAGCAGGCGGGCGGCGAAGTCGAGCACCTCCCGGGGGACGCGGAAGCCGAGGGTCAGCTCGGTCACCGCGCCGTCGGTGAAGCCGAGGTGCCCGAGCACCTCCTCCCAGGACCGGGCCGACCACGGGGTGGTGCCCTGGGCGAGGTCGCCGAGCACGGTGGCCGAGCCGGTGCGGCAGCGCCGGCCGAGCGCGCGGAGCTGCATGGCCGACAGGTCCTGCGCCTCGTCCACGACGACGTGCCCGAGCGTGGGCGTGCGCTCGAGGAGGTCGGCCAGCTCGTCCAGCAGGGCCGCGTCGGCGGCGGACCACTTGGCCGACTTCCACGACCGTGGCGGCCTGGCCCACAGCAGCGTCTCGCGCTCCCCGGCCGTCAGGTCGTCCTTGGCGGCGCGCGCGAGGAACTCGGCGTCGGACAGCAGCCGGAACAGCACCTGCCCCGGGGTCACGCGCGGCCACACCTGGTCGATGATCTGCTTGACGGGCTTGGAGCGGGCCACCGCGTCCTGCACGCGGTCGTCGGGCGACTCGCCGCGCTGTTCCATCCGGACCAGGACCGCGTGCGCCAGCCGCTGGGCGAGCGCCGCGCGCCCGGGGCCGTACCGGGTGGTCCCGCGCAGGGAGGCGACCATCTCGCGGACCTCGTGGTCGGGGACCCGGAACCGGTTGACGCCACGGGTGATCAGCAGGCCCTCCTCGGGCTTGCTGATGTGCATCCACAGCGCGCGGTGCAGGACCGGCGCCATCCGGGCGTCGCCCTTGATGGTGGCGACGGTGGCGTCCTCGCTCGCGGAGTGGTCGCCGACGAGCCCGGCGACGGTGGTCTGGTCGACCTTCACCTCGCCAAGGGCGGGCAGCACCGAGGAGATGTAGGACAGGAAGGCGCGGTTCGGCCCGACGATCATCACACCGGACCTGGCCAGCTTCTCGCGGTGCGTGAACAGCAGGTACGCGGCCCGGTGCAGGCCGACGGCGGTCTTCCCCGTGCCGGGCGCGCCCTGGACGCAGACGGTCTGGCCGAGGTCGGCGCGGACGATCTCGTCCTGGTCGGGCTGGATGGTGGCCACGATGTCGCGCATCGGGCCGGTGCGCGGCCGCTCGATCTCCTCGGTGAGGATCCTGGACTCCCGGAGCGGCACGCCCTGGTCGAGCGGCTCGTCCTCGTACGCGGTCAGCTCGCCGCCGTGGAACCCGAAGCGCCGGCGGCGGCGCACGTTCATCGGGTCGGACGGGCGGGCCTGGTAGAAGGCTCGGGAGACCGGCGCACGCCAGTCGATCACCAGGGCGCGGCTGTTGTCGTCGTGCACGTGGCGGCGCCCGACGTGGATGGTCATGGGGAGATCGTCGTCGCCGGTCCTGTCGAGGCGGCCGAAGAACAGCGGGGTGTCGGGGTGGTCGGCGAGCGCGGCCACGCGCTGGTCGAGCAGACCTTGCAGGACCTGGCGCGACACCCAGTCGCCCGCGGCGTCGGCCGACAGCGAGCCAGCGTGCTCGCGCATCGCCCGGAGCGCGGCGCGCGAGGTGGTGAGGTGGGCCCGCTCGGCGGACAGGACGTCAGAGGGGTCGTCGTCGCCGGATATGTCGGGGGCCAATTGGTGTCCGGGCATGCTGAAGGGCTCCTTGGGGGCCGGAGGGCGGTGGACAAAGGCAGCGAACCAACAAGCCTATATGGTTACGCCTGGTCGCCGGCGTGCTCGATGGCCCGGGCCCGCCCGGATGGCCGTACGATGTATTGCTTGTC
Source organism: Sphaerisporangium corydalis (assembly GCF_025506355.1). Lineage (GTDB taxonomy): Bacteria > Actinomycetota > Actinomycetes > Streptosporangiales > Streptosporangiaceae > Sphaerisporangium > Sphaerisporangium corydalis. The sequence continues at coordinate 45,839 of NZ_JANZYP010000068.1, read as the reverse complement.
CGGAGTTTGCCGACTCTTGAGCGTTGGGTACGCCGTGAGGGTGATGACACGTACTCAGGTGGGGGTCTCGCCTGTTATTCCCGCCGTGGCCAATCTGCTCCTCGGCGGGTTGTGGACGTTCTCGGTCTTCGCGGGATGGGGGCTGGCCGCGTTCTGTGGAAAAGGGGAGTCGCCCGACTCGTGCATGGAACGGCTGACCATGGTCTCCACGATGTCGGGGCTGTTCGCGTTCGTGGCCGCCATCTGCACGGCGGCGGGACTGCTGCCACCGGTAATGCGCAGATTTCCGGAAAAGTCGCTCGTGCTCGTCGGGATCGCCACCGCCTCCTGGCTAATCGCCCTGGCGGTGCTTTACGTCGGCGGGCTGGTCGGCCGGTGACCCCGGCAACACGTTCCGTTAATACATACCAAAATCGCGATAAAGCATGACAGTCGCGGTGGCCGGGTTAGAACATTGGGTACGTCGCAGTTGGCGCTGTGGGGGCCAACAAGCGAGGGGGTGAGGCGATTGCACAGGGCCGAAGGTCTTTCCTGGACCTGAATACCCGTCCTGTGAACAAAGGTTTTCAGGGGACGGGTGCAGGGGGGGGACGGCGTGCCGCTCAGCGAATCAGTTCACTCGCTGGCGAGCACGTCGTCCGCGTCGATTATTTGATAGGCATAACCTTGTTCGGCGAGAAAGCGTTGCCGGTGCGCCGCGAAATCCTGGTCGACGGTGTCCCGGCTGACGACTGAATAGAAACGCGCCCCGCCGCCGTCCGCCTTCGGGCGGAGCACGCGCCCGAGCCGCTGCGCCTCCTCCTGGCGCGAGCCGAACGTCCCCGACACCTGGATGGCGACCGACGCCTCCGGCAGGTCGATCGAGAAGTTCGCGACCTTGGAGACCACCAGCACCTGGATCTCCTTCTCGCGGAAGGCCTGGTACAGCCGCTCCCGCTCCTTCACCCGCGTCTCGCCCTTGATCACCGGGGCGTCGAGATGCTCGGCCAGCTCGTCGAGCTGGTCGATGTACTGCCCGATGACCAGCACCTGTTCGCCGGCGTGCCGCCGAACCAGCGTCTCGGTGACCCGGGTCTTGGACGGCGTCGTCGCGCAGAACCGGTAGCGGTCCTCGGCCTCGGCCATCGCGTACGCCAGCCGCTCCTGGTCGGTGAGGGTGACCCGGACCTCCACGCAGTCGGCGGGGGCGATCCAGCCCTGGTTCTCCATCTCCTTCCACGGCGCGTCGTACCGCTTCGGGCCGATGAGGGAGAACACGTCCCCCTCGCGGCCGTCCTCGCGGACGAGCGTCGCGGTGAGCCCGACCCGCCTCCTGGCCTGGAGGTCGGCGGTCATCCGGAAGATCGGCGCGGGCAGCAGGTGGACCTCGTCGTAGATCACCAGGCCCCAGTCGCGCGCGTCGAAGAGCTCAAGGTGCCGGTAGACGCCCTGCCGCCGGGTCGTCATCACCTGGTAGGTGGCGATGGTGACCGGCCTGATCTCCTTCTTGGTCCCGGTGTACTCGCCGATCTCGTCCTCGGTCAGCGAGGTGCGCTTGAGCAGCTCCTGCTTCCACTGGTGGGCGGAGACCGTGTTGGTGACCAGGATGAGCGTCGTCGCCTGGGCGTGCGCCATCGCCGCCGCGCCCACGATCGTCTTGCCGGCGCCACAGGGCAGCACGACCACGCCCGACCCGCCGTGCCAGAACGCGTCCGCCGCCTCCCGCTGGTAGGAGCGAAGCGTCCAGTCGTCCTCGGTCAGCGTGATCTCGTGGTACTCGCCGTCGACGTACCCCGCGAGGTCCTCGGCCGGCCAGCCGAGCTTCAGCAGGGCCTGCTTGATGTTGCCGCGCTCGCTCGGGTGGACGACCACCGAGTCCTCGCCGAGGCGCTCGCCCAGCATCGGCTGGATCTTCCTGGCGCGCAGCACCTCTTCGAGGACGGCCTTGTCGGTGCTGGTCAGCGTCAGGCCGTGGTCCTCGCTCTTCTCCAGCCTGAGCCGGCCGTACCTGGACATCGTCTCGGCGATGTCCACGAGCAGCGCGTGGGGCACGGGGTAGCGGCTGAACTCGATCAGCGCGTCGACGACCTGCTCGGCGTCGTGCCCGGCGGCCCGGGCGTTCCACAGCGCCAGCGGCGTCACGCGGTAGGTGTGGACGTGCTCGGGCGCCCGCTCCAGCTCCGCGAAGGGCGCGATGGCCTTGCGGCACTCGTCGGCTCGCTCGTGCTCGACTTCGAGCAACAGCGTCTTGTCCGACTGGACGATCAGCGGGCCATCAGACACGTTTCCTTCTCCCGGTTCGCCTACGGCCACCGTGCTGGCGGTCCCGTCCGCTTATCCAACAAGAGAGCGGGCCGGATCAGTCCCGTTTTCCCTCGGCTTGACGCTCTGGCGCGCGGCGTGGCGCCCGGTCAGGAGTTGGTGACGCCGATGATGATGATGGTGGCGATGCCGCCGACCAGGAGCACCACGTTGATCCCGATGCTGATCCAGCACCACTTCAGCAGCGACCTCGCCCCGGGGGGATCGGTGTCGGCCTTGCCGAGCGCGATGCCGGCCAGGATGGCGCCGGCGATGCCGCCCAGCGAGACGTAGCAGCTCATCGCCAGCACGAGGCTGATGACCAGGGCGACGATGGCGTGCGTCCGCTGGCTGTCCGCCGGGGGCCTCGGCGGGTAGCCGTACGGGGGGCCGTAACCGTAGGGCTGGCCGTAGCCCTGCTGCCCGTACCCGGGCTGGCCGTACGGGCCCTGGGAGGGCGTGCCGTAGGACGGGTCGTATCCGGCCGCGTACGGGTTCTGGCCCGGCGGGGGGTACCCCTCCTGCGGGGCGTACCCCTGCTGCGGCGGGTATCCCTGCTGGTCGTAGGTGGGCTGGGCGTATCCCTGCCGGTCGTGCGGCTGGTCGTACGGCGAGGAGTGGTCCTGGTCGTACGGCGACCCGGCGGGCGGCCGGTCGTAGGGCCGCTGGTCGTACGGCGACTGGGCGCCGCCGCCGTACGGTTCGCCGTCCGGCGGCCGGTCGCCGTACGCGTCGTGCCCGCCGGGCGGTCCGTAGGGACTCTGCCAGTCCTTCGGATCCTGACCGGATTGCTCGGGAGGGCCGCTGCTCACGTTGCTCTCACTTCTATGGCAATACGAATATGCCAAGCTTTACCAGTTATATCCCCACTACGCGGTGCGTTTCAGATGAACCGCGAGCGCAGGAGCTTCCTGTCGAGTTTCAGGACGCTGGTCACCGGAATCTCCTCGACGAAATGCACCTCACGCGGATAGCGCACCCTGCCCAGTCGTTCCCTGGCCCAGTCCATCAGGCCGTCCGCCGTGACCGAGCCGCCCGGCCTGAGCTGGACGAAGGCCACGACCTCCTCGCCGAGCCTGGCGTCGGGGCGGCCCACCACGCCCGACAGCGCGACGTCGGGATGCCTGTTCAGCTCGTCCTCGACGTCGCGGGGGAAGATGTTGAAACCGCCGCGGATGATGAGGTCCTTCTTGCGGTCGACCACGAAAAGGTAGCCGTCGTCGTCCATGCACCCGATGTCCCCGGTGCGTAGTTCGCCGTCCACCAGCGCGTGGCCGCTCTCGTCGGGCGACCGCCAGTACCCCCGCATGATCGAGTCGCCCCGCACGCAGATCTCGCCGATATCGCCCTGCTCCACCGGCTCCCCGTCGTCGTCCCTGATCGTGATCGTGTATCCGGGGAGCGGCAGCCCCGCGCTTCCGGTCTTCCTGGCGTCCAGCGGGTTGAACGTCGTCACCGCGCTGGTCTCGGTCAGGCCGTACCCCTCGATGACCCGCACCGAGGGCACGCGCCGCTCGAACTCCGCGAGCACCTCGCGCCCGAGCGGCGCCGCGCCGCACGTCAGGTAGAGCAGGTCGGGCATCGGCGTGCTCTCCAGCGGCTCCGCCAGCAGCTCACTCAGCATCGTCGGCACCACCGCGCCGTACTGGACGCGCTGCTCGGTCGCGAGCTGGAGGAACGCCTTCGGCGTGAACCACCGCATGAGCACGGTGTGCACGGGCTCGGGGGAGTGCATCTTGGTGATCGCGATGATCAGGCCGTAGGAGTGCGAGAGCGGCACGGGCACGATGGCCCGGTTCACCTCTGGCCGGTAGGTGAGGTCGTGCGCGGCCTTGGAGACGTGCCACAGGCCCGCGTGGCTGAGCATGACGCCCTTGGCGCGGCCGGTGGTCCCCCCGGTGTACATCAGGGCCGCGAGGTCGTCCTCGTCGCGGACCGCCGCCCCCGCCTCCGCGGCCTCCTCCAGCTCGGCGAAGGAGGTGACCCGCCGGCCGCCGTCCACCGGGTCGCCGGTCACCGGGTCGCCGGTCACGACCACCGCGACGTCCAGGCCCTCGGTCGCCGCCAGCACCGCCGGCAGCAGCTCGGCGGAGGCGATCAGCGCGCGCGGCTCGCTGTCGGTGACGATGTGCCGCAGCTCCTCGGCGCCGACGAGGAACACCACGGGGGTCACGACCGCGCCGGCCGCCCACAGCGCCTGGTAGGCGATCTGGACCTCCGGGCAGCTCACCATCATCACCACGACCCGGTCCCCCGGCAGCACGCCGAGCGCCTTCAGACCGCCGGTGACCCGCCTGGCGCGCCCCGCGAGGTCGTGGCCGCGATGCCAGACCCCCTCGTAGTAGAGCGCGTCGTGGTCACCGAGCCTGTTCCACGAATCTTCCGCAAGCCGGCCGAGCGTACGTTCCGAGCTCATCGCGCTCACCTTCTCCCAGGGGGATTTACTCCTTCGCACGCCAAACTGATCCGGTCGGTGAACACCGTCAACCCTTCCGGCGGCGGAGATCGTGATCAGCCGACGTCGGCGACGCCGGTGATGCGGTGAAGTGCGAAGCGGTGGACGGCCGCGCGGGTCTCGTCGTACGCCGTGAGGTAGCCGCCCTCCATACGGGCGGGCTCCAGGATGCGGCTGGTGGCGTGACCCTGCGAGTCGAGGTAGCCGATCCAGACGCGGGCCCCCTGCCGGATGGCCTCCTGCAGCGCGAGGACCGTGCTCGTCGAGGGCGAGCGCGGCACCTGGCCGTCGGGGGCCGCCACCGGCTTCCTGCGTGCCTGGTGGGCCTCGTCGCCCGCCCGCACGGCCCGTATCGCCGCCGCGACCAGGTCGGGGTCGGGACCGGCCGGGCCGAGCGACGGCCGGGCCGAGGACGGCCGTTCGGTGCGCCGCGCGTCGGAGCGGGTCACCAGCACGTCGCCGTCGGAGGACTCGGCCACCGGGGAGTACCCGATGGCGCGCAGTGAGTCGACCACCGCCGCCCGCGTGCTCCTGGACGCCACCACCGTGGGCGCCAGCCGCCGCAGCCGCAGCGCCACCGCACGCTTGTCGGCCATCACCTCGTCCAGCACCGACGGGTCGTCGCAGCGGACGTAGGCGCTGGCGGTGCCCACCCGGATGCGGCCGTGCCGGCGGGCCACGTCGGTCACCAGGTAGCGGAGTGGCTGGGGGAGCGGGGTCGTGGAGTGCTTCTCCAGCATGGTGATCAGGTCGTCCGCGCTGGACCCGGCGTCCAGCGCGCGGCGGATCGACCCCTCGCCGAACCGGTAGACGGTCGCGCCGCCCTTGGACTCGACGTCGGCGGCGAGCGTCAGCCAGCGTCCCAGCTCGCTGGTCAGCGGGCCGGGGGCGACGGCGGTCAGGTCGGCCTGGAGCACCACATGGTCGACGGGCTCGGGCAGCAGCGGCGCCAGCAACTGGGCGGGGGTGGCCGGCGCGACGGCCCGGCTCCTGGAGGACGGGCTCCTGGGGGGCTTCGCGGGCTCCGGGGAGCTCGCGGGCAGCAGCTCACGGCCGAAGACGGACATGACGCCGAGCCCGGTGAACCCGAGCTGCTCGGCCTCGCGCAGCGTGAAGTCCACCAACTGGTCGCGGTAGGTGCCCCGGCGGCGCGGCTGCTCGAACGCCAGCCGCTCGCGCACGCTGCCCGCCGACGGCGCGAGCCCCTGGCCCGCCGAGGCGACCACCCGCAGCGTGCGCAGGCGCACCTCGGCGGCGGCCGGCCTGCGCAGCTCGGGGTGCAGGACGTTCAGCAGGCGGTCGCGGTCGTCACGCTCGCCCGCGAGCCCAGGGACCCGGTCACCGGCCAGCCAGGCCGCCGCCAGGGCCTCCCAGCGGTCCTCGGTGGCCTTGACGCGCCAGCCGTCGTAGGCGGTGGTCGGGAGCCATTCGCCGTCGGCGGGGGCGCTGGAGGCGACCAGGCCCGCCGCGTGAGCCACCTCGACCACCAGGGCGGTGATCCACTCGGGGGCGTCCAGGAGCTGCACGGTCTTCTTCATGTCGCGCACGGAAAGGCCGCCCGCGCGCAGCGTGCCCGGCGGGTCGACGCTCCAGCGCTCGCACAGCTCCTCGGCCATGCGCACGAAGGAGAACGCCTGCCCCGCGGCGGTGCGGTCCGCGAGGCCCTGCTCGCGCCCCGCGCCGTCGAGCGCGGGCGCCTCCGGGCGCAGGTCGCGGTGGATGCGTCCGCCGCGCAGGGCCAGCCCGACCTCGCGGGGCAGCACGACGCTGTCCTCGCCCGTGGCGGCGAGCAGGCCGCGGGCCAGGAGCTGCTCGATGGGCGACTGGGCCGTCGCCACGCTCACCTCGCGGCGGGCGTTCGGCAGCCGTCCGGCCGGCGGGCCCCACGCCAGCTCGTCCAGGGCGGCGCGGGCCTGCGGGCCCACGTCGTCCAGCAGGCGGCCGACGACGCCGCCCTCGGCCAGCAGCCCGGCCAGCCGCTCGGCCGCCACCTCGCCCTGGCCGTCCTTGCCGCGGTGGACGGCCCTGATCAGCTCCTGGAGGCGTTCCGGCGGGTGGTGCCTGAAGGCCTCGATGGCCGGCGGCCCGAGGCCGGCGGGCGCCTCGGAGACCTCGCGCACCCCGGGGGCGAGCCGCAGAGCGGTGTCGGGGCCGTACAGCAGGGCCATCGTGCGCAGATGGTCGACGGCCTCGCGCAGGGCGCCGTCGAGCCGGCCCGCCTCGCCGGACCGCACGGACCTGGCGACCGCCTTGCGGAGATCCTTGTACGGCAGCCCGGCGCCGTCCTGTTCCGTGAGCACCAGAAACGTCTCCACCACCGCGAGGGCGAAGCGGTCGAGCCGGTCCAGGGCACGACCGGCCGCCGACGGGCTGGTCGCCCGGATCACCAGGCCTTCCAGGTGTGCGGGGACGGGGGTGATCAGCTCGGGACGCGTCGTCACCAGAGCGCGCAGCCGGTCGTCCGCCAGGCCGCGCAGCCATTCAGTGAAGTCGGTGTTCGTCACGGTCCACCGAACCCCCTGTCACCCGTCACCGCACGCCCCACCGGGTGGGACCGTCCCTCCATCGTAGGAGCCCACGGACCATCGCACGCCAGTTGGCTGATCACCGAAACATCCCGATACGGCCTGCCAATTCACCGAGCCGTGCGGAGCGGGCGTATGCGGACGGTCATTTCCGCGCAGCGGATGGTCATTTCCGGGAAAGGATGCGCGGGCCGATGGGCTCGGGCAGTATGACGAGGGTGATCGAGCGCGCCGACCAGCTCGTCCTGGAATTCGTCAGCAAGGTGGCGGACGCCTCCCATGGTGTGCTCCGGACCGAGCAGCGGCTCGACTTCGTGGGGCGGCTGCGCTCCCGCATCGAGGAGGAGCGGCGCGGCAGCGCCGACCTCGCCGCCGTCCGCAAGGTCATCGCGATGTTCGGGGAGCCCTCGGCGCTGCTCCAGCGGGAGATCCAGCGGCTGGCCGCCGCCGAGCAGGAGGCCGCACGCCGTTCTCGCGAGACCCAGGCCACCACCCCGCCGCCCGTCCCTCGGCCGGTCCCCCGGGCCCGGGCCGACGCCGCCGCCTCGGCGCCGCGCATCGTGGACGACTACGGCGACTCCGCGACCGAGGTCTTCCCCGCCGTCGACACCGAAGGCGCCCCGGCCGCCGAGACCGAGCCGCCCCGGCAGCCCCGCCCTTCACGCGCCGGGCCGCCGCTGCCGCGCGGATCGGCCCCGCTGCCGCGCAACGCCACCTTCGGCCCCCCGCCGCGCAAGGGGCCGTTCGGTTCCGCTCCGCGCAAGGGGCCGTCCGGCTCGGCGCCGGTGCGGCGCCCGTCCGGCTCGTCGCCCCTTGAGCGCCCGTCCCGCCCTGTGCCGCGCGAGGACCCGTTCGGCCCGGTGCCGCGCGAGGCGCCGGTGCCGATCATGACCCGCCTGCGCCGGGCCGCGATGGCCGGCGCGAACCCCATGGCCACCGACGGGCGCGACGCGCGCACCATCTTGCTCAACGACCGGCGCGAGGTGGCGGCCATGGCGCTGCTCACCCTCGCCGCGCTGCTGATCCCCTTCCCCCTGCCGAACGTCGCGATCTTCCCGCTGCCGGTGCTCGTGTGGGCGGTGGGCGCGCTGACCGTCCTGGCCTGCGAGGGCTGGATCTTCAGGGACCGCATGACCGGGCTCATGGCGCCCATCGCCGCCTACCTCATCGGAGGCGTGGCGCTCGGCGCGCTCAAGGCACCGGAGACGGCCGGCGGCGGCCTGCAGGCGTTCGTCGACTCCTTCTGGCAGGTCAGCGGGCTGATGTTCATGCTCGGGACCGCCGGCGGTGTGCTGTGGCTGGCCTACCGGCTGTTCAACCCGCCACCTCCGCCACCCCGGCGGGGGACTCTCGGGACGGCGCGCTGAGCAGGCCCATCGACAGGGTCACCCAGGAGGCCACGAACCGGTCGCGCTCCACCCGCCCCGGCGGCTCGCCGACCGTCTCAAGGAACAGCCGGTAGTGCACGACGGCGCCGCCGAGCACCGCGCCGATGGCGGGCCAGTCGAGGTCGGCGCCCGCGTACTCGGGCTGGTCGCGGAACCAGGTGGTGATCGCGTCGAACATGGGCTGCGCCAAGCCCTCGCGGACGGTCGCGACCAGTTCGGGGAACTGGCTCAGGTCGCGGAAGAAGACCCGGGTCAGCTCGCTCTCCTCGCGGACCTTCGCCAGGCCCGCCTTGCACAGGTGGGCCAGCCGCTCCTCGATCGGCACCGACGTGCCGGCCGCGCCGACCTCGGCCAGCGTCTCGATGATCTGTGAGCGGGTGCGGGTGGCGTGCTCGTTCATGGCCGCGGCGAGGACCTCGTACTTGGACTTGAAGTGCCGGTACAGCCCGCCCGCCCCCGGCGACAGCCCCGCGGCGGCCTCGATCTCGGCGACCGAGGTGGCCGCGTAACCGCGCTCGGCGAACAACCTCAGGGACTCGTCGATGATCCGTTCACGCGTCGATCTGGTCATGTGGTCCCCACTCGCCTCCGCCGCGTGGCGTGACCGCTCTGCCGGCATGCGGAGGGCCGTCGAATAAGTAAGCCCTTTCTCCCCGCCAAGGTTCCCATAACCGGCACCGGTACGCGTTGCCCATGAGGTTCGGCATGCGTCAAGGAAGGGTCCCTCAGACGCCGGTCGCGGTCCCCAGGCAAGCACCCTCCCGGCGATCACCCGGCCGATGCCGTACGCCCGGGTCCGGCGGGCTTCGCGGGGTCCCGAAAGCCCTGACCGGTCACGGAAATCGGGGCCGATTCGACGGTCATGGGATGCCCCGGGTGGGCATAACCTACATCCATTACCATTCATGACAGTCTGAACGAGGTCACCCCTGTGCCTACTGGCAAGGTCAAGTGGTACGACGCTGACAAGGGCTTCGGTTTCCTCACCCGCGATGACGGCGGTGAGGTCTTCGTGCATTCCTCAGCGCTCCCCAAGGGCGTGGAAGCGCTCAAGCCAGGTCAGAAGGTCGAGTTCGGTGTGGCCGAGGGCCGCCGTGGCCAGCAGGCGCTCTCCGTCCACGTGCTGGAGCAGCCGCCGACGCTCGCCAAGACGGTGAAGCCCAAGGGCAAGCGCAAAAAGCCGGACGAACTCGTCGTCATCATCGAGGACCTGATCAAACTGCTCGACGATGTGTCCAACTCCTACCAGCGCGGCAAGCACCCCGACGCCGCGCACGGCAAGAAGATCGCGACCGTGCTGCGGGCCGTCGCCGACGACATAGACGCCTGAGCGCGCGGGCCCCGGCGGCGTCCACGCCGGGGGCCCACAGATCACCCGTGCGGGTTGGTCAGTGGTTTCGTCGTGCCCTGCACCGGCCTGCCGGGCTCCGCGACCGTGCGGGGCTCGTCCTGGACGGGGTCCGCGTGGGCCGGGGGCCGTGGCGGCCCGGGAGGCGCCTGCGCGTCCGGCGTCCTCGGGGCGCCCGGCTCGCGCGGCGCCTGGGCCTGGGCGGCGCGGATGCGTTCCGAGCGGGTGCGCAGCCTGCGCCGGCGCGTGACGAGCAGCCACGCCAGCGCGGCGACGAGCGCCACCGCGATCACGGCCAGCCCGATCGGGCCCGCCGACCGGCCCGACAGCAGCGACAGCAGCAGCCCGGCCAGGCCGCCCGCCACCCAGGCGATCTGCAGGAGGGCCTCCACCACGCCGAAGGTCGACGAGCGGACCTCCTCGCCGATCTCCCGCTGGACGATGGCGTCGAGCGCGAGCTTGCCCACCTCCTGCGCGAACCCGGCGACCGCCGCCAGCACGACCGCCGTCCACAGGGTGAACAGGAACGCGCTGCCCGTGGCGGTCGCCGTGGCCAGCGCCAGGGCGGCCAGCACGATGATCTGCGGGGAGTGCCCGCGCACCCACGCAGCGACGGCCGCGCCGAGCAGGCCGCCCGCCCCGGCCCCGCCCGCCAGGATCGCGATCATGACCTGTTCCGGCAGCCCGCCGCCGCGCACGTTCCCGTCCTGGACGAGGAAGAGCAGGAAGAACAGCAAGAATCCGGACAGCAGGCGGATCGCGGCGTTCGCCCGCATGGCCTCGCCGACCACCGGGCCGACGTTCAGCAGGGTCCGCCACCGGGGCCGCGCCGTGCCCTCGTCGTCCTCGTCGATGTCCAGGTCGGGGGCGTCGACGTGGCGCGGCAGCCGTACGGCGGCCACACCCGCGACCATGAAGATCACCATCGTGCCGCGCAGCATCCAGGCGGCGCCCAGCCACGCGGTCAGCCCGACGGCGACCGGGGCCGCCACCGCGGCCGACACCAGCGAGAACAGGGCGACCCGCGCGTTCGCCGTCACCAGGCTGATGTCCGCGGGCAGGACGCTCGGCATCGTGGCCGCGCGGCACACGTTGAGCGCCTTGGACAGGACGAGGACGGCCAGCGCGGCCGGGAACAGCGTGAGGCCGTCCGCTGGGCCGATCGCCGCCGCCATCGCCCAGCAGAGCAGCCCCCGCGCGAACAGCGTGCCCGCCATGATGTAGCGGCGGCCGGACCTGAACCGGTCCAGCACGGGCCCGACGAAGGGCGCCACGACGGTGAAGGGCACCATCGTGATCAGCAGGTAGAGGGCCACCTGCCCGCGCGCCTGGTCCACCGGCAGGCCGAACAGCAGGGTGCCGGCCAGGCCGACCGTGATGAGCGCGTCCCCCGCGCTGTGCGCGGCCGTGAGCTCGATCAGGCGCCCGAGCCCCGTGCGGTCGGCGCCCTGGGCGTGGGTCAGCTTGCGGGTGGCGTGGCCGACGCCCCGCCCCGCCCGCGCCGTCCCCCTGGCGGCGGCGCGGCTCGCGCCCGCCGTCTTCCTGGCCGCCGTACGGCTCGCGTGCAGGGTGCCGCGCCCCGCGTCGGCCGCCGAGCGTCCCGCGCGGGCCAGCGAATGTCGAGCTCGGTCCCAGGCACCCGCCATCACATGCGCGTGGACCGGTCACCTGGACTCGTGGCCAGGCGATCCACGCTTCCTCCTCTTGCGTGTTCGGTGACGTCCGCTCGTGGCAGTGGATCTCCCTAATCCGGTGTGCCGCTTTGGTTTACAGTCATACCTGACCCGTCCACGTGATGTCCGCTCGTAGCATGGGTGAGAATTGACGTGTGAGCCGCACCCGTTCCCGCACCTTTGCCGTCGACCAGGCCTGTGCCGCCGCCGTGGACCTGGCCAGGGCCGCCGCCGAGGAGATCGCCCGTCCTGGCGAGGTCGGCGAGCATCTCGGCTTCGAGAGCGAGGCCGAGCGCCTCGTCACGCACTACTTCGCGTGCCTCGACCGCGCCTACCGCGGCTGGCGGTGGGCCATCACGGTCACCCGCGCCTCCCGCGCGCGCAACGTGACGGTGAGCGAGACCGTGCTGCTGCCGGGCGCAGGGGCGCTGCTCCCGCCGGCGTGGGTGCCGTGGAGCGAGCGGCTGCTGCCCGGTGACCTCGGCGTCGGCGACCTGCTCCCGACCTCGGACGACGACGACCGGCTGGCCCCCGGGTTCACCGAGACCGACGACGACTCCGACCATCAGATGATCTTCGAGTACGGGCTCGGCCGGGCGCGGGTGCTCTCGGCGATCGGGCGTGACCGCGCGGTCCACCGCTGGCACGCCGGCGACTCCGGCCCGCACACCCCGCTCGCCCACGCCGCGCCCGCGCAGTGCTCCACCTGCGGGTTCTACTGGCCCCTCGCCGGCGCTCTCCGCCTCGGCTTCGGCGTCTGCGCCAACGAGTACGCCCCCGACGACGGCAAGGTCGTCGCCGCCGACCACGGGTGCGGCGCGCACTCCGAGGCGGCCGTGGTCACCCCGGCCGGCGTCGAGCAGGCCGTGCCCATCCTGGACGATCTCGGCTACGACCTGATGGAGGAGGGCACTCCGGCCGTCGGCTCCGTCGAGGAAGAGGTCTCCGAGCCCCTCGGCCACTCCTGACCCGGTGACCACCCGCCTTCCCCGGCCCTCCCGCCGCTCGACGGGCGGGGTGCGGCCGGCGCCTCGCAGTACGGCGCCTCGCAGTACGGCGGCAGAGCCGGTGAACGCTCACGCACACGTACGGTCTCCGGCGGCGGCCGGCCCACCTCCTCCACCTTGGGACATGACTGGTGACTGACACCTTTGGCACCGAACGCATGCGCACGACCGTCCTCGCCGCCTGGACGGCCTCGCCCGCGAGGTTCCGCGAGGACGCCAACGCCGAGGAGGACTTCGCCCTCGGCGGGTACCGCGACCGGCTGATCGTCGAGCTGGCGCAGAACGCCGCGGACGCGGCCCTGCGCGCCGGCGTCCCGGGACGGCTCCGGCTGACGCTGGAGAACGGGGTGCTGGTCGCCGCCAACACCGGTGCCCCGCTGGACGCCGCCGGTGTCGAGGGCCTGTCCACGCTGCGCGTGTCGGGGAAACGCGACGAGGCGGGGTCGATCGGCCGGTTCGGGGTCGGCTTCGCCGCCGTCGTGTCCGTCTGCGACGAGCCGCTGATCGCCTCGCGCGCCACGGGCGCCGTGCGCTGGTCGCGGGCGGAGACCACCTCCCTGGCCGGCGCCGTGCCCGCCCTGGCCAAGGAGCTCGCCACCCGGGGCGGTCACGTCCCGCTGCTGCGCCTGCCGTTCGAGGCCGGGCCCGTGGAGGTCCCCGAGGGCTTCGACACCGTCATCCGCCTGCCGCTGAGGGACAAGTCGGTCGAGCAGGCCGTCCGGCAGATGCTGGACGAGACGGGCCCGGCGCTGCCGCTGGCGATGCCCGCCCTCGCCGCGATCGAGATCGAGGTGGACGGCGACCCGCGCCAGGTCACGGCCACCGGCTGGCAGGTCGTGGAGGAGTCGGGGCGTTTCACCGCCGAGCAGGTGGCCGAGCTGTTCGCCGACCGGCCGACCGAGGAGCGGACGCGGCCGTTCTGGCTGGTCCGCTGGGCCGTGCCCGCCGACCACGGGCGCCTGCCCAAGGACGTCGCCCCCGTCGTGCACGCGCCGACGCCGAGTGACGAGCCCCTGGACCTGCCGGCGCTGCTCATCGCCACCTTCCCGCTCGCCACCGACCGGCGCCACGTCGCTCCCGGGCCGCTGGCCGACTTCCTCGTCGAGCGGGCCGCCGAGACGTACCTGACCTTGCTCGGGTCGCTGCCGAAGACGCCCCGCCTGCTGGACCTGGTCCCCGGGCTGATGGGCAAGGGCGAGCTGGACGCGGCGATCCGCCGCGCGATCCTGCGCCGGCTTCCCGACACCCCTCTGCTTCCCGCGATCTCGCCGCCGGCCGACGCCTCCGTGCCGGCCGGCGTGCCCGGGTTCGACTTCGGCGACCCTGACGACGGCGGCCGGGCCCCCGCCGCCCCGCGTGACCGGTCCGCGTCCGGTGGTGCGGGGCCGTTCGTGGTGGCCGGGCGGGAGGCGTCCGTCGTGGCCGGGACGGCCGAGTTCCTCGACATGGTCTCCGGCGTGGTGCCCGGCCTGCTGCCGGCCGGCTGGGCCTCGCGGCACCCCGCCCTGACCACGCTCGGGGTCAAACGGGTCGAGCTGGCCGACGTGATCGACATGCTGTCCGGCGACGCCGTCGACGACAGGTCCCCGGCCTGGTGGCGCTCGCTGTACGAGCTGGTGCCCGCCGACGACCGCGAGGCCCTCGGCGCCGTGCCCGTCCCGCTGGCGGACGGCCGCCTGGTCCGCGGCCCGCGCGGCACCCTCATCCTGGCCGACGGATCGTCCCTGGACCCCTCGCTGCTCGGACCGCTCGGCCTGCGCATCGTCCACCCCGACGCCGCCCACCCCCTCCTGCTGCGCCTCGGCGCCGCCGAGGCGACGCCCAAGAGCGTCCTGGACGACCCGCTCACCCGCGCGACCGTCTCCGAGTCCCTCGACAGCTCCGACCCCGAGCCCGTGGCGCAGGCCGTGCTCGCGCTGGTCGACGCGGCCGGGCTGACGGCGGGCGAGGCGCCGTGGCTGTCGGCGCTGGCGCTGCGCGGAGCCGACGGCGAGCTCTACCCGGCGGGCGAGCTGCTGCTCGGCGGGGGTTCCCTGGCGGGCCTGATCGACCAGGACGTGCCGTTCGGCGTCGCCGCCCCGGACCTCGTCGAGCGATACGGCCCGCGCGTCCTCTCGGCCGCGGGGGTGCTGGACGGCTTCGCGGTGGTCAACGACTCCGACGTGCTGCTCGACCCCGACGAGTGCGACCACGACCTCGACGCCGAGGACGAATGGCTCGAAGCGGTGCTCGACGCGCTGCCCGAGGCCGACGTGCCGCCGGTGGCGCGCGAGTTCACCGCGATCCGCGACCTGGAGTACGTCGCCGACTGGCCCTCCGCCCTGGCGCTGCTGTCCCGGCCGCCCCTGCGTGCCGCGCTCCAGCCGCTCCGCGCGCTGGTCAACGGCGAGATCGTCGAGGCGCCGTCGTACACCGCCTGGTGGCTGTCGCACCACCCGGTGCTCGGCGACCGGCGTCCCACCTCGCTGCGCCTGGCCACGGGCGACCCCCTGCTGTACGGGCTGTACGGCGACGCGCCGGAGGGCGTGGACGCGACGGCGCTGGCCATGATCGGCGTACGGACGACGCTCGCCGAGCTCCTCGCCGGGCGCGGCGGCCCGGATGAGCTGCTCGACCTGCTGGCCGATCCGTCCCTGGAGGTCGACCGGGTCCAGCTCCGGTCGCTGTGGATCGCGCTGGCCGCCGTGGAACCCTCCAGGGTCGCCCCGCCGACGGCCGTGCGCGCCGTGCTGAACGGCGAGATCGTCGTCGCGGACGCCGACGACGGCCACGTCATCGGCGGCAACGGGGTCACGCTGGGCGCGGGGGAGGTCCCGCGCGGCCTGGTCCCCGAGGGCGGGCCGGTTGTGGTCGAGGCGCCCGACCTGCTCCCGCTGGTCGCCTCGCGCCCGCTGGTGCTCGCGCCCTTTGACCTGGCCGAGGCGCTGTCGGAGCTGCTCGACCTGCCGGTGATCGGCGAGGAGGTCACCGGAGAGGTCACCTCCTCGGGCGAGCGGCGCCCGGTGCCCGCCCAGGTGCGGTCCCTGCTGCCGACGGCGCCCGCGACCTACGTCGAGCACGCCGAGCTCATGGTCGACGGCGTGCGGGTGCCGTGGCGGTTCTACGAGGGCGCCGTCCACGCGACCGGTGTCGAGGGGCTGGCCCGGGGCCTCGCGTGGGCGAGCGGCCAGTGGGGCGACCGCCTCGCCGTGGCCGCCCTGCTGCGCGACCCGGAGGCGGTCCCACTGCTGCTCGCCGAGGCCGACCTCGACAGCTGATCAGCGGGATGTCAGTGAGGCCATGAGGTCAGGGTGAGGTGTGGCCGTGGACGGACCGGCCCGTGGGGTCGTCCGTCTTCGGCGTGGCCTCGCCCTGGCCGGTGGCGTGGCGGTCACGACGCCAGACGTACGCGCACCCGAAGATCCCGAGCCCGATGCCGGCCACGCACGTCCAGATCCACCATTGGTGGTCGGGCGAAGGGTTCATGATCAGGATCACGACGAGCGCCACGACCCACAGGCCCGTACCCGCGAGAATCGTCGCGGTGTCGTTGGTCTCCAGCGGAGAGGGGTCCGGGGGGCGCGGCTCGTTCACACACTCCACCCTAGGCGAGAACGTTTCTCGCGTTGCTCGCCGGGGCGGCCGACCTCCAAGGACGCCGGGCCGGCCTGCCGCGGAACCCACGGCGGCCGCACGTCCGGCGTTCCACGATCGTCAGTCGATCTTCCGCCGACCTGCGGTGACCGCCCTCGGATCCAAATCATGAACAAATTGGTCTCATTCAGACGACGAGCGCCTCGGGGGTCTTGGCGGCTGTGGTATCGCCTGCCACTCTGCCCGCGTGAGCGAGATTACTGCCCCCGTAACCCAGCCGACCGGACGTCTCGGCTGGCTTGACCGTTTTTTCCACATCTCCGAGCGACAGTCCACACTGAACCGTGAGATCCGCGGCGGCCTGGCCACGTTCTTCACGATGGCGTACATCGTCGTCCTGAACCCGCTGATCCTCGGCGGTGTCAAGGACGCGGACGGCCAGTACCTCGGCGACGGGAGCACTCCCAACTACGCGCTGATCGCCGCGGCGACCGCGCTGACGGCGGGCGTCCTCACCATCCTGATGGGCGTCGTCGCCAAGGTGCCGTTCGCCCTGGCCGCCGGACTCGGGCTGAACGCCTTCGTCGCCTTCGGCATCGCTTCCAGCATGTCCTGGGAAGACGCCATGGGCCTGATCGTGCTGGAAGGCCTCGTCATCACGGTTCTCGTGCTGACCGGGTTCCGCACGGCCGTGTTCCACGCGATCCCGGGCCAGCTGAAGACCGCGATCAGCGTGGGCATCGGCCTGTTCATCGCGCTGATCGGCTTCGTCGACTCCGGCTTCGTCCGCAAGGCCGCCGGGACGCCGCTCGAGCTCGGCATCGGCGGCTCCCTCACGAGCTGGCCGATCTTCGTCTTCGTGATCGGCCTGCTGGCCACCGTGCTGCTGGTCGCCCGCAAGGTCAAGGGGGCGATCCTCCTCGGCATCGTCGGCACGACGATCCTGGCGATCATCGTGGAGGCGGTCGCCAAGGTCGGGCCGTCCCTCGGCGGCAAGAACCCGCTCGGCTGGAGCCTGGTCGTCCCCACGCTCCCCGACCAGATCGTCGGCGCCCCGGACCTCAGCCTGATCGGCCAGTTCAGCCTGTTCGGCTCGTTCGGCAGGGTCAGCGCGGTGCTGGCCGTGCTCTTCGTCTTCACCCTGCTCATCACGGACTTCTTCGACACCATGGGCACGATCGTGGGCGTCGGCCGCCAGGCCGGGCTGGTGGGCGACGACGGCACCCTTCCGCGTACGCGGGAGATCCTGCTGGTCGACTCGATCGCGGCCGCCGCCGGCGGCGCCGCCTCCACGTCCTCCAACACCACCTACATCGAGTCGGCGGCCGGCGTCGGCGAGGGCGCCCGCACGGGCTTCGCCAGCGTGGTCACCGGCGTGCTCTTCCTGCTGGCGGTCTTCCTGTCCCCGCTGGTCAACGTCGTCCCCTACGAGGCTGCCGCCCCCGCGCTGGTCGTCGTCGGCTTCCTGATGATGACCGCGATCAGGGACATCGACTTCACCGACTACGAGATCGCCATCCCCGCCTTCCTCACCATCGTCCTGATGCCCTTCACCTACTCCATCTCGAACGGCATCGGCGCGGGTTTCATCACCTACGTCCTCATCAAGGCCGTCAAGGGCAAGCCCCGCGAGGTCCACCCCCTCCTCTGGGTGGTCACCGCCCTCTTCGTCGTCTACTTCGCCATCGGCCCCGTCAAAATCCTCCTCGGCCTCACCTGACCCCCCGGCCGTTCCGCCCCCCCACCCGGAACGGCCGGCCCCGCCGTCCTGGAGACCCGCTTGCCCGGAAGGGCCTCGCTCTCCCGGAAGGCCTACGCCCCGCTCGAAAAGGGCCTCGCTCCGCTCGGGCTGTGTTTTTTAGAGCCTTCGGCGTGACGCTGTGCCTGTGATGTGACGGGTCCCTTCAGGCAGGGGTAGTGACGAATCCGAGTTGGTCGAAGGCTGCGGCGACGCTGGGCCACAGGGTGTTCGGGTCGTTGGCTGCTAATTCGTGGCCGGTCTTGTAGCAGGCCAGGGCTAGCTGGGGCGCCAGGGCGGCCGTGTCCGCCGAGGCTCCTTGCTCTCGTAGGTCCTCGGCCATCAGCTCGGCGAAACGGCGCTGCTTGCGGGCCGCGCGGTCGCCGAGTTCGGGGTTCTCCGCGATCAGGCGCGCGCGCAGGACGTAGCGCGCGGTGTCCTGGGTGGCCGACGCGCAGATGGCCTCCGTGGTGCCGCGCAGCATGGCCAGCGCCTCGGCCAGCGACGGCGGATGGTCGAGCCGCAGCTCGCGGTGGTGTCGCGCGACGCCGTCCAGCCATTCCTCCTCGCCGGCGAAGATGACCTCCTGCTTGTCGCCGAAGTAGCGGAAGAACGTGGTCCGGCCGACCTTGGCCCGATCGGCGATGTCCGCCACCGTCACATCGGCGTAGTCGCGTTCCGAGAACAGCTCGTAGGCCGCCGCGATGATCTCGTCGCGGGCCCGCTGCTGGTTGCGCGCCCGGAGGGTGGGTCGGGACATCAGGTCAGTCTAGCCCGGAGGAACATCGATCCGTTATGGTACTCAGTACCAATTAGGTACTTGATCCCTCATGGAGTGGACAATGCGAGCAGTACAGATCACCGAGTTCGGCGGGCCCGAGGTCGTGGCCGTGCGAGACGTGCCCGAGCCCCGGCCGGGAGCCGGTCAGGTCCTCATCGAGGTGGCGCGATCCGGGGTGAACTTCGCCGACACGCTGCTGCGCGAGAACGCCTACCTCGCCTCGGCCACGCTGCCGTTGATCCCCGGAAGCGAGGTCGTCGGCCGGACCGACGACGGCCGGCGGCTGGCGGCCTTGATCTCTGACGGCGGGTACGCGGAGCGGGCCGTGGTGGCGGAGGACGCCGCCTTCCCGGTGCCCGACGGCGTTGACGACGTCGCGGCCGTCGCGCTGCTCGCCCAGGGGCTGACCGCCTGGTGGCTGATCGACCACACCACCCGTGTGCGGCCGGGGGAGAGCGTGGTCGTGCACGCGGCGGCGGGCGGCGTCGGCTCGCTCGCCGTCCAACTGGCCAGGCTGCGCGGCGCGGGCCGGGTCATCGCCACGGCGAGCACGCCGGAGAAACGGGAGTTCGCGCTCTCCCTCGGCGCGGACGCGGCCGTGGATCCCGCGACCGAGGACCTCACCGGGGCGTTGTGCGCGGCGAACGGCGGCGAGCCCGTTGACGTGGTCCTGGAGATGATCGGCGGACGCGTCACCGGCCAGAGCATCGCCGCGCTGGCCCCCTTCGGCCGGCTCGCCTTCTACGGGATGGCCGGGAGGGTCGAGCCCGAGCGGGTCTCGCCGCGCGAGCTGCAGCGCCGGTCCGTCACCGTCAGCGGCTTCTGGCTGGTGAACGCCCTCGCCCGCGCGGCGACGCTCGGCAAGGCGTACGCGGAGATGTCCGCGCAGGTGGCCACGGGTGAGCTGCGTGTGGTCCACGGCGGAGACCACCCGATGTCGGAGGTACGGCGCGCGCACGCCGACCTCGGTGGCCGCCGCACCATCGGCAAGCTCGTCCTCGACCCGCGCAGATAGCGCCCGGTGCGGTCACGGGGTCCAGGTGGGGTTCCGGCCGATGGTGCCGAGCAGGTGGTCGAACGGCGAGGCGTCGTCCGGGACCGGTACCGGTGGGCCGAAGGCGCCGCGTTGCCTGCCCATTTCCACCATCTGAATCGTGAAGTCCAGGCCCCGCGCGACGGCCTCGGGGTCGGGCTCGTACGCCTGGCCGGTGGCCCTGGCCAGGTCCCAGCCGTGGACGACCATGTCAACGAGCCACATGTGCGCCAGAGAGGTCATCGGCAGGCCCATGCCGGGGCTGATCCCCTCCCAGGCCTCGAGGCGCGACCAGGCGGCGAGCATGCGCTCCGCCCGCTCGGGGAAGTCGCCCGCGTAGGGCTCCTGCTCGACGCGCGGGCCGTTGCGGCCCAGCGACTCGAACATGGTCGCCACCCACTCCAGGTGGTTGATCAGGTCCTTGACGTCGAACTTCGCGCATGGCGTCGGTGATCCGAGCTGTTCCGCCCCGACCGCGCGGACCAATCGCGCGGTTCGTTCGGTGGCGCGCGTCATCAGCGGCATCATGTCGTTCATGGCGGCCATGGTGCCCCGCCCACCTGGGGCGCGGCTTGTAGAAACGCGACAGCGTGGTTGGGTCGACCCGTACGCGGGACTCGATGCCTTCGATTTCGCCCGTCAAGCGCCGTCGCCTGAAATTTCGGCGTATGTGGAGCACTTTTGGGTCGTCACCTGGACCGGCCTCGCCGAACCGTACGAACAGCGCATCGTCTCGCATCCCACCGTGAACATGACGATCACCCAGGACTTCCACCGCGTCGCGGGAGTGATCAAGGGCGGCTTCGCGTACACGATGCGGGGTTCCGGCCGCGTGCTCGGCACGCGCTTCCGTCCCGGCGGCTTCCGCCCGTTCCTCGGCCGGCCCGTATCGGAGCTGACCGGCCGCTTCGCGGAGATCGGCGAGATGTACGGCGCGGCGGGCGCGACCTTGGTCGAGCAGGTCCTGGCCGAGCCCGACGCCAAGGCCGCCATCACGCTCATCGAGCGGTTCCTGCGGGATCTCGGGCCTGAGCCGGATCCGGTGGCCGAGGAGGTCGCGGCGCTGGTGGCGATGGCGGAGACCGACGTGTCCCTGACCAGGGTGGACGAACTGGCCGCCGCGTCCGGACGGTCGGTGCGCTCGCTGCAACGGCTGTTCCGGGACTACGTCGGCGTCGGCCCCAAGTGGGTGATCCGCCGCTTCCGGCTGCACGAGGCCGCGGACCGGATCCACCAGGGCCTCGACCTCGCCACACTGGCCACCGAACTCGGCTACACCGACCAGGCCCACCTGACCCGGGACTTCACCGCCGCCATCGGCCTGCCCCCCGCGACCTACGCCCGCCTCATCCGCTGACCACACCGGAGATCGCACCGGCTTCGTGTTCAGGATGTCCGGCTCCCGCCTCGCGAATAACGTCTGTGATGACTCTGGATCGCATGGCAGGAAGGATGGGCGAAGTGGCCGAACACGGAGCGTGGAGCGAAAGGCGGGCGGAGATCATGGGCCGCCCGGGAGCCGGTGCCGCCTACGAAGCGGCTCGCATTCGCCTTGAACTGATAGAGGCGGTACGGCTTCGCCGTGAAGAGCTGGGGCTGATCTAAAAGGAGCCGGCTCGACGCGCTGGGCCGCAGCCGGGTCGACCCTGGTGAGGTTTCGGGAGGGGTGGTAAGCCGTTTGGGCGGGTGTGGGTTATTTTCTGGGGGCGGTAAGCCTGGCACGATGGGCGGTCGCGGGAGGGGCCGGACGCGAGGAAATCGTGGTGTAGCTGGTGAGTGGCGCACGGTGTGGTGGAAAGCGCCTTTTGTGGTGAATGCAGCGGTTCTGTGGTCTGCGGAAAGGGATGCGACCAATGCCACCTGCGATCGTCGGGAGTGCGGGTCCGCTCACGGGAAAAAGATTTCCGATCGGTGAGGCGCCGATCACCTTCGGCCGCAGGGACGACAACACCGTAGTGATCGCCAGCGGACGTGCCTCGCGCCTGCACGCGGAGGTGCTCCGGGAGGCCGGCGGCTACGTGCTCCACGATCGGGGCAGCCGCAACGGGACGCTGGTCAACGGGAACCGCGTGACGTCGCACGTGCTCAAGCAGGGCGACGTGATCGCCATCGGCGACGAGACGTTCTCGTTCGAGGCGCCGGGCGAGATGGAAACGATCATGGATGCCCTGGTGATCCGGTCGTTGATCAAGTCCGTCGTGGATCCGGGCCCGGTGCTGCGGGTCACGATCTCCGGTGGCGGCCCGGTCGGGCTGAGTCTGGCGTTGCTCCTCGAGAACCTCATGGGCCAGCGGGTGTCCATCACGCTGTACGACGGTCGCTGGACCAGGGACGGGTCGCGGGTCGTCTGGAAGGACCAGTCGCAGGGCAACGTGCGGCGGCAGCAGGTCGTGACGATCCAGAGCCGCCAGTACCTGAACCTGCCCGAGGAGGTCCAGGCGCGGCTGTTCAGCGCCGGGTCGTACTCCGAGATGTGGCCGGCCGGCCCCGATTCGGTGCGCGGCTTCAGCCCGCGCAACGTCCGCATCGCCTTCGTCGAGGACGAACTGCTCGACATCGCGAACGAGAAATCCGACCGTATCCGCCTCGTGCCCGCCTTCTTCGACCTCGCCGAGCACCGTGAGACCGTGGCCGAGGACCACGTGCTCGCCATCTGCGAGGGAGGGCGCTCGCGCACGCGGGACCTGTTCACCGCCAAGTTCGGCGCCGCCGACACGTCGATCTACTCGCTGGAGGGCCGGCACATTCAGGATGTCGTGCTGGGCCTGCGGGTGAAGTCCGACCTGTCGGATCCGATGACCATCCTGCTGACGGTGGCCCAGAACCGCTTCCTGCTGAACGCCCTGCGAGGCGAGGGCTTCCTGAACATGCGCCTCACCGACGACGAGGCCGAGGAGGTCATCGGGATCGACCCCATCCGGCACGTGTTCGAGGAGTGCATCGCCTCCCGCCCCTGCCTGATGGGCCGCACCGACGACGGCGATTTCCACTGCTCCACCCACGGCACCCTGTTCCTGCCCGCCCTGGTCAGAAGCTCGGCGTTGTGGAAAAGGGTGATGGAGGGGCTGGTGCTCTTCGGCGTCAGGGAGGAGAACCTGAGCGCCGTCACCGCCTTCCGGCTGGACATGGTGCAGCGGCCGAGGTTCACCGCCCAGTTGTACTCGCCGACGTCGACCACCCCGGGGACGTACGGCTTCCTTCTCGGGGACGCCGCGAACGCGATCCACTTCTGGCCGGGGCGCGGGCTCAACAGCGGGCTGGCGTCGGCCATCTCGATGGCCCGGTCCCTCAACCGCGCCTGGCACGGGAGGCCCTTCCGCGACGCCGACTTCATCCGCCACGAGGCGGCGATGTCGATGCTCCAGTACCGGCACAAGAGCCGCGCCTGGAAGGCGATGGTGACCACCGACGAGAACGGGGTCACGTGCGCGATCAAGGACAAGATCGTCCAGGGCATTAAGGAAGGAAGCGAAGGGCCCGACAAGGACGCGGACATCGACGCGCTGATGGACGAACTCCGGCGGATCCGGAGCCGCCTGGCACCGCGTATCGCCGGCCTGCCCGATGACACGGTCCTCGTCGAGCACCTCAGAAAGCTCAAAGGCGAGACACTGCGCGCCCTGCGGGTGAGCGGGGCGTGGGACACGCTGGTCGTCGGCGGCGAGGAGGTCGACATCGACATCTTCGACCGCCCGGACTCCCCGGAGGAGCCCGCCGCGGGTGCGCCGACGGTCGCGAGGCGGGCCGGAGAGCGACCCGATCACACCCGGCTGGTCGCCAGGAAGTCGAGCGGCTCGACACCGCCGTGAGGTGAGACCGGCTCGCTCGGATCGTGGGTGTCATTCCTGGCCGTGCGCAACGTGATCAGGCCGGTCAGGGTGAGGGTGAGGGCCAGCAGGGCGAGTTGCGCGCCGAACTGGCGGTCCTGGGTGGGGAGCAGGGTGTCGCCGAGGTGGTAGCCGGTGTGCACCCCGATCGCCATCCACAGCGCCCCGCTGCGCGCCCGGGCCGCCGCGCAGGCGAAGCCGAGCGCCGCGGCCTGCACGAGGTAGAGGAGCTTCTCGGCGACGGTGTCGGCCGGGCTCTGGGAGACGATGTGCATGGCGCCGAACGCGACCGAGACGACGACCAGCACCATCCGGGGCGAAAGGCGCCTCGACAGCGTGTCGTACAGGTGTCCCCGCCACAGCAGTTCCTCGGGGAACGCCTGGCCGAGCACGATGTAGGCGACCGCGACCGGCAGGGACGTCAGCGCCGGTGCCACCACCTTGTCCCACGGCAGCCAGGTGGCCACGCCGATGGCCACCGAGGCGGCGTTCGCCGCGACGACCGCCGCCGCGCCGGCGAGCACGCCCAGCAATGCGTGCGGCACCGCCGACCGGGACCGCGTCAGCCGCAGGCCCGACCAGGGGAGCCGGCCGGACAGGCGGCGGATCGCCCACACCAGCGCGACCGAGGCGACGGTGATGCCGATCATGCCCAGCGGTTCGTAGAGGGGGTCCGACGGGTCCATGAACAGGGCCACGGGTGCGGTGCCCAGGATGACCTGCGCGAACAGGGTCACCATGGCGATCGGTACGGCCCATGCGGGGTGCGTTGCCTTCATACCGTCAACGCTAGGAAACGATCACCGGGCGGCGCATCGAGCGGCGGATAGAACCGACCATGACCTTTGGCACGGTCACTCTGGGGGGATCACACGGTCACGGTGCGGACCTTACGCTCGTCTCATGGTTCGTGTGGTTCTGTCACTCAGGAGACCTAGGGAGGGGCGCTCGGGACGGGCGGGTCGCTCATGACGGGCGAGTCGCTCGGGACACGTACGGTGTGGCCGGGCGGGACGCGCGCGGGTGAGGCGCGTGATCCGGCCCGGCCATTCCTGTTCAGCGTCGTGTTCTGGGTGGTGTTCGCGACCACCACCGCCGTCTACCTCCTGTCGCCCGGCGGCCCGGCGCGCGACGTGCTGTTCGGGGCGAACCTGGTGCTGGTCGCCGGCCTGTGGCTGGCGCTCCCGTGGGATCCATCGGAGGGCCGCCGCGTGGTGGCCCCGGCGTTCCTGCTGGCCACCCTGACGCTGGGCATCACCGGCTCGGCCGGCACCCACATGCTGATGACGCTCATCGCCATCACCAACCTGGCCTTCCTGTACGGCATGCGCACCGCCGTGACCATCCTGGTCGCGGTGTCGGCGGGCCTCTTCGCCGCCGTGCCGCTGCTCTTCGGCAAGCCGGTCACCGACGCTGCGCTCCAGGTCGCGGTGTTCGCGATATTCGCCGCGTTCGTGCTGGGGATGGCGTCGGCGGTGATGGAGGCGCGCCTCAGGCGCGAGGAGGCGCAGGGCCTGCTGGAGCGGATCAGGGAGCTGGCCGTCGCGGAGGAGCGGGCGAGGATGGCCGCGGAGATGCACGACTCGATCGGCCACCACCTGACCGTGATCAAGATGGGCCTGGAGAACGCGGAACGCTTCCGCGACCGGCGCCCCGACGCGGTCTGGGACGAGATACGCCAGGCCAAGCAGCTGACCGTCGAGGCGCTCGCCGACGCACGGCGCTGGGTGCGCGCGCTGCGCCCGCTCGCGCTGGACGGCCGGGTCGGCAGTACGGCGCTCGCGCGGCTCGCCGCGTCGTTCGACGGCACGGGCATCACGGTCACCTTCGAGGTGCGGGGCGAGGAGCGTCCGCTGGAGTCCGACACCGAGTTGGTGCTCTACCGGGTGCTCCAGGAGGGCCTGACCAACGCGCTCCGGCACGCCAGGGCGGAGAATGTGCGCGGTGAGCTCACCTTCGGCGACGGGCGGGTCACGCTCGTGATCACCGACGACGGTCGTGGCAGGGATCCCCGGTCGAGCGGCGGCTTCGGGCTGACGTCGCTGGCGGAGCGGACCAGGGCGCTCGGCGGGGTGCTGACCGGCCACGGCCCGGCGGGCGGCGGTTTCGAGCTGCGCGCCGAACTGCCGTCGGCGGCCTCGGACGCGCGTTCGTGAACCAGGCGGGCGGGCGCGCGCTCGTGAGCGACGAGGGCGGGTACGCGGGTCGGTGCGCGATCACGGGTCACGGGACGGGTGGGTGGTCATGAGTCCGGTCAGGATCCTGCTGGTCGACGACCAGGTGCTGATGCGGCAGGGGCTGCGCAAGCTGCTGGAGGTCGAGAGCGGCATCGAGGTCGTCGGCGAGGCCGCCGACGGGGAGGCGGCGCTTCGGGCCGTGATCGAGTGCCGTCCCGACGTGGTGCTGGTCGACGCGCGGATGCCGGGGATGGACGGCGTCGAGCTGATCGTCCGCCTGTCCGCCGAGCACCCGCGCGTGGCGGCGATCGTGCTCAGCACCTTCGACGAGGACGAGTACATCTTCGGCGCGCTGCGTGGCGGCGCCCTCGGTTACCTGCTCAAGGACTGCTCGCCCGACGAACTGGTCTCGGCGGTGCACCGGGTGAGCAGGGGGGAGACGGTGCTCGGCGGTCCGGTGGCCGCCCGCCTGGTCGCCGAGCTCCGCCAGGGCGACGGCGACCGTGGCGCGTTCAGGGGGCAGGAACTGCTCTCGGCCCGCGAGGGCGAGGTGGCCAGGATGATCGCCGCGGGCGCCGCGAACAGGGAGATCGCGGCTCGTCTCCACATCACCGAGGGAACGGTGAAGAACCACGTGTCCAGCGTGCTGCGCAAGCTTGGCCTCCGCGACCGCACCCAGCTCGCCGTCCACCTGAGGAAATAGCGGCCCACGGCCCGCGCCGGCCGAGAGGTGTTCATGCCGGACCGGTCTGGTGGCCGGTTGGTCCGTGGCGGAGGGCCGCGCCTCGTGTCCGGCGGCGAGGCCCGGCCTATGATGCCGGGGTGGTGTGGACGGCTTCGGGGCTGGCGGCGGAGTTCCGTGCGGGCCGGGCGTCGGTGGCCGAGGTGGTCGGCGAGTCGCTGGAGCGGCTCGACCGGCTGGCGCTGGTGATCGGCGCGGTGGCCGCCACCGACCACGCGCGGAGCATGGCCGAGGCCGAGGCGGCGGACCTGCGCCTGCGGGCCGGGGGCGGCGGCGCGCTCGAAGGTGTCCCGTTCACGGTCAAGAACTGGATCGACGTCGCGGGCTGGCCCGTCTCCGGGGCGACCGCCGCGAGCCCGGGGAGCGCGGGACGGGTGCCGGCCGCCGACGCCACCGCCGTCGCCCGGCTGCGCGCCGAGGGGGCGATCGTCATCGCCATCAGCAGCGCCATGGCCGGCAGCGCGGGGCACGGTCCCACCAGGAATCCGCATGATCCCTCGCGGGCGCCGGGGGGTTCGTCGTCGGGTGCCGCCGCACTGGTCGCCGCAGGAGCCTCGCCGTTCGCGCTGGGCAGCGACTCGGGAGGCAGCATCCGGTTGCCGGCCGCCTGGTGCGGGGTCGCGGGGCTCAAGCCCACGTTCGGCCGGGTGCCGCTCACCGGGCACTTCCCTCGGTGCGGGTCGCTGGAGGACGGGCGCACCGTCATCGGCCCGCTGGCGCGGGGCGTCGACGACCTGGCCGCCGTGCTGGCGGTCATCGCGGGCCCCGACGGCCTGGACGCCGGGGTCGTCCCGGTGCCGCTCGGTGACCCCGGCGACGTCGAGGTCGGGGCGCTGCGGGTGGGGGTCATCGCGGGCGCCGACGAGCCGACGGCGCGGGCGGTGGAGGCGCTGGGGCGCGCGGGCGTCACGGTGGTGCCGGACGCGGTGCCGGACGTCCGTGACGAGGCGCTGGAGCTGACCCGCCGCCACTGGGGCCGTGTCCGACTCTCTGGCGAGGAGAACGTCCGGCTGCTGTGGGACCGGGACCGGTTCCGGCGGCGGCTCCTGATCGCCACCGCCGGAATCGACGTCCTGCTCACTCCCGCCACGAGCGGCCCGGCGCCGCAGTGGCGTGAGTCGGCCGAGACCGACTACCTGTGGACGCTGCCGTGGAGCCTCACCGGGGCACCGGTGGTCGTCGTCCCCGTGGGGACCGAGGACGGGCTCCCCGTCGCGGTCCAGGTCGTCGCCCATCCGTGGCGGGACCACGTCGCCCTGGCGGTCGCCCGCCACATCGAGCGTCGCTTTCCCGTGACCGCCGCCACGGTCGCCTGAGGCCGCGAGGTCTCAGAGGCCCAGGGCCTCAGAGGCGAGCGCGGTGCCCTCGACGCGAGCCGCGATCTTGGCGAACGCGATCTCGCGCGAGGTGGAGGTGTCATCGGCGAAGGGGGCGAACCCGCAGTCGTCGCAGGTGCCCAGCCGGTCGGCGGAAAGATGGCGTGCGGCCTCCAGCACCCGGTCGCGCACCTGTTCTGGCGTCTCGACCCGTGGGTCGATCGGATCGGTGACGCCTAGGAAGATCCGGGCCTCCGGCGGCGCGTGGGTGGCGATGACGTCCAGCACCCGGGACGGGTCGGGCTCGCTGGCGAGCTGGATGTAGAAGTTGCCCGCTTTCAGGGCGAAGAGCTTGGGCAGCAGGTCGGCGTAGTCGACGTCCAGGCTGTGGGTGGAGTCCTGGTCGCCGCCGGGGCAGGTGTGCACGCCGATCCGCGCGCGTTCCTCCGCGCCGAACCGTTCGAGCACCTGGTTGTTGAGCGCGACGAAGTCCTGGAGGAGCCCGCCGCTCGGGTCGAGCTTGAGCGACAGCCGCCCTTCGGTGAAGTCGAGCTGCACGGCGTGCGCGCCGGCGTCCAGGCAGCCGCGGATGTCGGCCTCGGCCTCGGCGATCAGGTCGTCGATGAAGGACTTGCGCGGATAGTCGTCGATGCCGTCCCCGGGATACAACAGGCTCAGAGCGGACGGCGCGATGACCGCCTGCTTGAGCGGCAGGCGGGTGTGCCGCCGCGCGGCCCGCAGGTAGGTGTCGGCGTGCACGCCGTAGCGGAACGGGCCGGTCGTGAGGCGCGGCAGTTGCCGGGTGTGCCCGTCGGCGAACGGGATGACCGCGCCGTCGGGGGCGAGGCCGGCCAGGCCGGTGATCGGATAGGTGGCGAAGCTCGGTTTCGACTGCTCGCCGTCGACCAGGACGGGGCACCCGATGTGCTCCAGCCTCGTGATCGTGTCGGCGACCGCCTGGTCCTGAGCCGTGGCCAGCTCGGTGTCCGCGATGCGGCCCGCGGCGTGGTCGGTCAGTGCGGCCAGGAGAGCGGGGGGTCGGGGGATACTGCCGATCGGTTCGGTAGGAATGCCCATCCCGCGAGACTAGATAACGATCCGTATCCCTTCAATCACCTGCCGAAGATGGACATCCCCGTGCACGTCACGACCCGTGCCGCGTGTCATGCTGGGCGCGGCGTCGCGGGCGAGGGGATACGGGGCGGCATGGTGTTTGTGCGCGAGATGGGCGAGGCGGACATCGAGACGGTGTCGTCGGTGCGCATCGCGAGCTGGCGGGCCGCCTACGCGGGCATGGTGCCGCAGGCGTACCTGGACGGGATGTCGCCGGAGGAGGACGTCCGCGTACGGCGGGAGCGGTTCGCCCGGCGCGACGGCGGGGCGCTGGACCTCGTGGCCGAGTCCGGTGGCGTCGTGGTGGGCTGGCTGGCCATGGGGCCGTGCCGCGATCCCGACGCCCAGGCCGGCGACGGGGAGATCTACGCCTTGTACGTCCGTCCCGACGTGATCGGCACGGGCGCGGGGCACGCCCTCATGGACGCGGCGCTGGCGGCGGCCAAGGAACGGCATCTGCGCCGGCTGCTGTTGTGGGTGCTGGAGGACAACGCACGGGCGCGGCGTTTCTACGGGTCGGCCGGATTCGGCATGGACGGCACCCGCTCGATGTGGGAGGTCGGCGGCACCGCCGTGCCCGAGCTCCGCTACCGGCTCGACCTCTCCTGAGCCCGCGGGGGCCGCCTTTTGTCGTCCAGGACCGCGTGACAGCGAACGCGTGACGATGACCGCGTCGTGCTGACCGCGCGATACTGGCCCATGACGTTGTGCGGGGTTGCCGGTGGGTGAGGCTTTGGTGGCCGAACCCCGCGGATGTCCGGTTTCTGACAGAAGCATCAAGTTCGGTGCCGCACAGTTTGGATCACTCCTCAAGACGATCGGAGGGCTAGATGTCTGAGACGAAGCCTTTTCGCGCGGTTCTCGCGGTCGACGTGCAAGGGTGTGGTCAGCAGCCCGATGTGCTGCTGCCGGTTCTCTACCATGAGATCCATTCGCTGCTGACCGGCATCTGTGAGCGCAACTCGCTCGGAGAAGCGTGGCGGTCGGTGTCGCTGCTGCAGCGCCCGGGTCACGAGATCGTCGCGCTGCTCCCGGCGGAGACGCTGCCCCTGCTGGTCCATCCGTTCCTGGACGATCTGCAGGGCGACCTCGCGAGCAGCGATCTCAAGATCTGCGAGCACGGCCTCGGGCTCCGGCTGCGGGTGGCCCTGCACGTCGGGCCGGTGGAGGAGGGGACCGCGACCGCGGACATCGCCAGGGCGGTGAACGAGGTCCACCGCCTGCTCCGGTGCGAGCCCCTGGTGGCGGCGCTCGACGACAGCGACCCGGACGTCACCCTCGTCGCCGCGGTCCTCTCCTCGGAGGGGTTCGCCGCGTTCACCGAATCGGGCGGCACCGAGCCGCCGGCCTCGCGGTTCACCGAGATCCGGGCGCGGGGCAAGGCGTTCGACCGGCAGGCGTGGCTGTACGTCCCGAGCCCGTCGAGCGCCGCAGGCGAGCCGGCGCCCCCCGCCTCCTCGCGCGAGGTCACGACCTGACGCGCGCGGACGCACCCTGACGCGCGCGGCGCACCCGGACGTACCGGGACGCACCTTGACCGGCCCCGGCGCACCGTGACGCGTCCGGAGGGGTCCGGAGGGGTCCGGAGGGGTCCGAGCGTTCACCTGGCCGAGACGGGGAGTTCACGGTGTAGCGCTTTGTCCTGATATATGATCTTGTGTCGGTAGGAGGTCGGAAAAGCGGAGGGGTGGTCGCGTGGCCGTGTCGCACGGTGCGCTGGATCACCGGTACCGGGGTGAGCATCCGGTACGCACGCTCGCCTACCTGCTCCGCGAGGACCGCGCCCGCATCGCCCTCGCGTTCGGCGCGTACGTGGTCAAGCACAGCCCGACCTGGCTGCTGCCGCTGGTCACGGCGAACATCGTCGACGTCGTGGTGGGCCACCTGCCCATCTGGCGGCTGTGGGCCAACATCGGCGTTCTGCTCGTCCTGCTGATCCTGAACTACCCCTTCCACCTGGCTTACATCCGCCTCCTCAGCGGGGCGGTCCGCCGGATGGGGACGAACCTGCGGTCGGCGCTGTGCCGCCGGATGCAGCAGCTCTCCATCGGCTACCACTCGCGGGTCAGCGCCGGCGTGCTGCAGACCAAGGTCATCCGTGACGTGGAGAGCGTCGAGCAGATGCTCCAGCAGGGCGGGGACATGGGCCTCGGGGCGCTGTGCATGCTCGGCGGCGGCCTGGTCGTGATCGCCGTGCGGGTGCCGGCGGCGCTGCCGGTGTTCCTCGTCGTGGTGCCGGCCGCCGCCTTCCTGGTCAGGCGGATGCGGGACCGGCTCCGCTCCGACAACGAGAGCTTCCGCCAGGAGGTGGAGCGGCTCTCCTCGCGGGTGACCGAGATGACGCACCTCATCCCGATCACCAGGGCGCACGGCCTGGAGCAGGACGCGATCAACCGGGTCGACGGGACGCTGTCCAAGGTCCTGCGGACGGGCCTGCGGCTGGACCTGCTCAACGGCCGGTTCGGCGCGCTGGCGTGGATCACCCTCAACGCGCTCGGCGTCGGCTTCCTCGCGGGCTCGGCGTGGGTCGCGTACTACCAGGTGCTCGCGATCACCCCCGGGGACGTGGTGATGCTCAGCGCCTTCTTCGCCACGCTGACCTCCGCGGTGACCACGCTGATGAGCCTCACGCCGGTGATCAGCAAGGGCATGGAGGCCGTGCGCTCGGTCGGCGAGGTGCTCCAGGCGCCGGACCTGGAGAACAACGCGGGCAAGGCCGAGATCGACTCGGTCCGGGGGGTCGTGGAGTTCCAGGACGTCTCGTACGCCTACGGCGAGGACCGCCCCGCGGTCGCGGACTTCGGGCTGACCGTCTCGCCGGGGGAGACCGTCGCCCTCGTCGGCGCCTCCGGGGCGGGCAAGTCGACCATCCTCAACCTGGTCATCGGCTTCCTCCGGCCCACCTCCGGGCGGATCCTGCTGGACGGCCGCGACATGGAGTCGCTCGACCTGCGCACCTACCGCCGGTTCGTGTCGGTGGTGCCCCAGGAGTCGATCCTGTTCGAGGGGAGCGTCCGGGACAACGTCCTGTACGGGCTGACGGACGTGCCGGACGAGGCGCTCAGGGACGCCCTGCGGGACGCGAACGCCCTGGAGTTCGTGGACCGGCTGCCCGAGGGGCTGGACACGGTGGTGGGGGAGCGCGGCGCCCGGCTGTCCGGCGGGCAGAAGCAGCGGCTCGCCATCGCGCGCGCCCTCATCAGGGACCCACGCGTGCTCATCCTCGACGAGGCCACCTCCGCGCTGGACACCAGGTCGGAGGCGCTCATCCAGCAGGCGCTCGCGCGGCTGGTCGCCGGCAGGACGGTCTTCGTGGTGGCCCACCGCCTGTCGACCATCCGTACGGCGGACCGCATCGTCGTCATGGAGGACGGCCGCGTCGTGGAGACGGGCACCCACGACGAACTGGTCCGCCGCCGCGGCGCCTACTCCGGCCTCCAGGCGGCCCAGCTCGGGTGAGGACCGGCGGGGAGACGTCCGGCGAGAATCCCGCGGGACGACCCCGCGCGAGCGCGTCCGGTGAGACCCCGGTGAGCGCGTCCGGCGAGACCCCCGCGAGCGTGCCTCGCGAGACCCCCGCGAGCGTGCTCGGCGAGGTCGCGGCCGATATTCGATTGCCGGGCCCGTGGCGGCGTGGCTAGGCTCGAACGTCGGTTTCTCGCAGGTGATCGGAGGGTGGCCATGCTGTGGCGTGCCCTCGCCCGCCGCTTCCCCGTGCTCGCGATCCGCGACTTCAGGCTCCTGCTGGCCGATCGCCTCCTCGCTCCCGCGTCCTTCGCGTTCTCGCTGGTCGGCGTCTCGTTCGCCGTCCTGGACCTGACCGGGTCCACCGCCGACCTGTCGTACGTCCTGGCGGCGCAGATCGCCCCGTCGCTGGTGTTCACGCTGATCAGCGGGGTCATCGCCGATCGCGTCGCGCCGCAGAAGGTGATCGTCGCGGCCAACGTCATGATGGCCGTGGGCGAGGGGACCCTGGGCCTGCTGGTGCTCAGCGGCCACGCCCGCATCTGGCAGATGATCGTGCTGGAGACCCTGACCGGCGTGGGGCTGGCGATCTTCTATCCGGCGTCGCAGGCGCTGCTGCCGAAGATCGTGCCCGACGCGATGCTCCAGCAGGCCAACGCCTTCAGCAGGCTCGCGATGAACCTCGCCCAGATGGGCGGTGCCGCCGCCGCGGGCGTGGTCGTCGCGGCCGTCGGCCCCGGCTGGGCGCTCGCCGCCTGCGGTACCGGCCTGCTCGGCACGATCCCCCTGCTGCTCGCCATCCGGGCCGTCGGCCACGAACGGGCGCGCGGCCCCGGTATGGTCGGCGAGCTTAAGGAGGGCTGGTCGGAGTTCGTCTCCCACACCTGGCTGTGGGCGATCGTGGCGCAGTTCTGCGTCATCATGATGGCCTGGTACGGAGGGTTCCAGGTCCTCGGCCCGGCCGCCGCCAAGGAACATCTCGGCGGCCCGGCCGCCTGGGGGGCGATCGCCGCCGCCGAGGCCTTCGGCCTGATCGTCGGCGGGGTGGTGTCCCTGCGGTACACGCCGCGCAGGCCCATGCTGTTCGTGGTGTGCCTCGGCGGCGCCATAGCGGTCTCGCCGCTGTCGCTGGCCATGCTCTGGCCGCTCCCCGCGCTCTGCCTGACCGCCGTGTTCCTGGGGATGGCCAACGAGATGATGATGGTGCAGTGGAGCGTGACGCTGGCCCGCAACATCCCGCCCGGCAAGCTGGCCCGCGTGTCGGCCTACGACGCGCTCGGCTCGGTCATGGCGATGCCGCTCGGCGCCCTGCTCGCCGGCCCGATCGCGGCCGTGGCCGGGCTCTCGGCCACGCAGTACGGCGCGGCGGCGCTGATCGTCGTGGCGTCCGCGCTGGCCCTGCTCTCCCGTGACGTGCGCACGATGCGCTCGCCCTCCGGCGAACCTGAGCTGCCCTCGGTACCCGCCGCCCCCGCCGGGTAGCGGAAGCCTCGCATCCGGGCCGGTTCGTGCGGCGGGCACGGGGTTGTAGAAATATCGGGCCATCAGGAATCATGAGACGTCGTATATAGTTAGCAAAGGTAATGACTTATGCTAATGAACACTCCCAAGACGGGGCGCCTGTTGGACCTACGCAGCGACGCCGTTCTGGCGTCCGCGCTGCGCGTCTCCCTGGCGCGACTGACCAGACGGCTGCGGCGCCAGGCCGGAGCCCACAAGCTGACTCCCACCCAGCTCGCGACGCTCGCCGCCGTCGAACGGCATTCCGGGATAACCCCTGGCGAGCTGGCCGAGCTCGAAAAGATGCAGCCCCCCTCGATGACCCGGGTGATCGCCGCGCTGGAGGAACGGGGGCTGCTCGCCCGTACTCCGCATCCGACCGACCGCCGCCAGGTGGCCGTCAGCGTGACGGAGCCAGGCCGAGGACTGTTGAAGGAGGAGCGCAGGGGCAAGGAGGCGTGGCTAGCCCAGCGGCTCCAGGAACTGTCTCCGGAGGAGCGGACGGCGCTGCGGGCGGCGGCGCCGATCCTGGAGAAACTCTCGCAGATGTGATCCGTCCACAGGTTGTGGACGAGGACGCCGGCGACCCTCCCGAACCCGGGGCGCGGGCCGCGCTGCGCGAGGTCGAGGGGGCGGAGCTCCGTGAGGTCCAGGCCGAGGAGACCAGGGGCGTCCAGGCCGAGGACGCCCCCGGGCCCCCGGCCGCCGCCGCCCGGACGGGCGGCATGTTCCGCTCGTTGCGCAACTACAACTACCGCCTCTTCGTCTCCGGCAGCGTGGTGTCGAACGTCGGCACCTGGATGCAGCGCACGGCCCAGGACTGGCTGGTCCTGGAGCTGACCCACGGCAGCTCGGCGGCCCTGGGCATCACGACCGCCCTGCAGTTCCTGCCGATCGTCGTCTTCGGCCTCTGGGGCGGCATGCTGGCCGACCGGTATCCGAAGCGGCCACTGCTCATGGCCGCCCAGTCCCTGCTCGGCATGCTGGCGCTCACGATGGGCCTGCTGACCGTCACCGGTCACGCCCAGGCGTGGCACGTCTACGTGATGGCGTTCATGCTCGGTCTGGTGTCCTGCGTCGAGGTGCCCACGCGGCAGTCGTTCGTCGTGGAGATGGTCGGCCGCGCCGACCTGGCCAACGCGATCGCCCTGAACAGCTCCACGTTCAACCTCGCGCGGGTCGTCGGGCCCGCCGTCGCCGGTCTGCTGATCTACGCCCTGGGGGGCACCGGACCGATCTTCCTGGTGAACGCGGCGTCCTTCGCGGCGGTGATCACCGGCCTGTTCCTGATGCGCGCGTCGGAGCTGCGCACCCCCGAGCCGCTGGCCCGGGCCAAGGGGCAGTTGCGCGAGGGCCTGCGGTACGTGTGGCACCGGCCCGAGCTGCTGATGCCGATCCTGCTGGTGGCGTTCGCGGCGATGTTCGCCACCAGCTTCTCGATGAGCATCGCGCTGATGGCCAAGCAGGTGTTCGGCCAGGACGCGTCGTCGTTCGGCGTGGCGTCCAGCGTGTTCGCGGTCGGGGCGCTCGGCGGCGCGCTGCTCGCCGCGCGGCGGGCGCGGCCGACCCGCCGCCTGCTGATCGGCGGGGGCATCTGCTTCGGCGTCGCCCAGATCGCCGCCGGCATGGCGCCGGTCTACCCGATCTTCCTGATCATGCTGGTCCCCGCCGGCATGGCGATGATCACGACGACCACGGCCGCGAACTCGTCGGTCCAGCTCGCGGCGTCGCCCGCCATGCGCGGGCGTGTCATGGGAATCTATGTCCTGGTGTTCACCGGCGGCGCCCCCATCGGCGCGCCGCTGATCGGCTGGGTCGGCGAGCTGGCCGGGCCCCGGCTCGGCATGGTGATCTGCGGGGTGATGTGCCTGGTGGGCGTCGGAATCGCGATCCTGCTGACCAGGTTCGCTGCGGGAAGGACGCGCGGTGCGGTTGTTCGTGGCGTTGTCGCCGCCCCCGGAGGGGCTCGCTGAGGTCGCCGAGGCCGTCGGCTCCCTCGGGAAGGACTGGCCGGAGCTGCGGTGGGTGGCGCCCGAGACGTGGCACGTCACGATGGCGTTCCTCGGCGAGGTCGGCGAGGGCGTGCTGCCCGGCCTCGGCGTGCGGCTGGCGCGGGCGGCGGCGCGCTACCCCCCGATGACGCTGTCGTTCGCGGCCGGGGGCACCTTCCCCGCCGCCGCGCGGGCGCGGGTCGTGTGGCTCGGCGTGGCGGGCGGGGAGACGACCCTCAGCCGGCTGGCCGCCTCGCTGGCGGCGGGCGCGCGGCGCGCAGGGGCCGATCACGCCGACAGGAAGCCCTTCCACCCCCACCTGACCCTCGCGCGCTCGCGTCCGCGCACGGGCGTCGACGCGCGTCCGCTGATCGAGGGGCTGAGCGGGTTCGCGGGGACGCCCTGGCTCGCGGACTCCGTCCATCTGATGCGCAGCCATCTCGGGCCGGTGGTGCGTTACGAGACGCTCGATTCCTGGCGACTCACCGGACGCGGCTAGGCTCCATGGCGTGGACCGTCCTCGTCGCTGGTTGCTGCCTACGGTGCTCGTGCTGCTCGTGGTCATCGTGGTGATCGGCGCGCTGGTCACCTAGCCCGCGCCGATCACCTGGCCGATGCCGGTCTACCAGGCGTACGCCTCGGGGGCCGGGCCGCCGGGGCCGGGGAAGATCTCGTCGAGACGGGTGAGCGCCTTCTCGTCGAGCTTGATCTCCAGGGCGCGGAGGCTGCCCTCGAGCTGGTCGTTCGTCCGGGGGCCGATGATCGGGCCGGTCACGGCCGTCTGCTCTAGGAGCCAGGCCAGCGCGACGTTGGCCGGGTCCTCGCCCAGCTCATCGCAGAACGCCTCGTACTGCTCGACCTTGTCGCGGTGCTTCTCCAGCTCCGAAAGCATGGTCGGGGACGCGGAACGGCCCTTGTCGATCTTGCGGAGCACGCCGCCGAGCAGGCCGCCGGCGAGGGGGCTCCACGGGATCACCCCGAGGCCGTAGTCGTCGCAGGCCGGGAGCACTTCCAGCTCCACGCTGCGGGTGAGCAGGTTGTAGTGCGACTGCTCCGACACCAGGCCGGAGAAGCCGCGCCGCCTGGCCTCCTCCTGCGCCTTGACGATGTGCCATCCGGCGAAGTTGGACGAGCCGGCGTAGATGATCTTGCCCTGCTGGCGGAGGACTTCCATCGCCTCCCAGATCTCCTCGAACGGAGTGTTCCGGTCGACGTGGTGGAACTGGTACAGGTCGATGTAGTCGGTCTGCAGGCGCTTGAGCGAGGCGTCACACGCCCGCCGGATGTTCAGGGCCGACAGGTGGTCGTCGTTCGGCCAGTCGCCCATGGAGCCATAGAGCTTGGTGGCGATGACCGTCTTCTCGCGACGCCCGCCGCCCTTGGCGAACCAGTTGCCGACGATCTTCTCGGTTATCCCCTCCCCCTGCTTCCAGCCGTAGACGTTTGCCGTGTCGAAGAAGTTGATCCCCAGCTCGTGAGCCCTGTCCATAATGGCGAACGAGTCCTCTTCCGAGGTCTCGGGGCCGAAGTTCATGGTGCCCAGGCAGAGGCGGCTCACGGAGAGACCGGCGCGTCCAAGGTGTACGTATTCCATGCCCTCACCCTAAGCACCTGGAGTGCACTCCAGCCCAGCCCGCGCGCGGCGGAAGGACTCAAGCGGATCGATCGGGACGGGCGTGGTGCGGGATGCGCCGGCCAGTCTTGTCCCAAGTCAGGCCCAGGTCGGGCGCGGTGTGTCTGATCGCGGGGCATGATGAGCCAATGGGGAGCAGACGGGTGGTCATGGGGGCAGGGGTCCTTGCCGTGCTGGGACTGGCGGTGGCCGGCCCGCTCGCGGCGTCCGCCACGGGCGCCTCGGCCGCCACCGGAACGCCGTCCGCCAAGGGGGTCACGGGCGCCTCGTCCGCCAAGGGGGTCACGGGCGTCGAGGACGTGTCGGCCGCCAAGGAGAGGTTGCTGTTCCACTTCAAGGACCCGAGGATCGCCGAGTCGAGCGGCCTCGCCGTCTCGCCCACGCGCAAGGGCGTGATCTACACCCACAACGACAGCGGCGCCGGCCCGCGGTTCTACGCCGTCGGCTCCGACGGCCGCACGCTGGCCGCGTTCACGCTGGCGGGGGCCGCGGCCCGTGACTGGGAGGCCATGGCCGCCTCGGTCGACCCGGCGACCGGAGCGGGCGTCCTGTGGTTCGCCGACATCGGGGACAACCTCAACGGCGCCTGGCCCGACTACTCGATCTACAAGGTCGCCGAGCCGACGACGATGCGCGACGCGACGCTCCAGGCGACCCGCTACCGCTTCCGGTACAAGGACGGCGGGCGCAACGCCGAGGGCATCATGGTCAACCCGATCACCGGGCGCCTGTACGTCGTGAGCAAGGAGTTCTCCGGTTCGATCTACGCGGCCCCGGCCAAGCTGCGCACCGACCGGGTGAACATCCTGCGCCGCGTCGGCCCGGCCCCCATCATGGCGACGGACGCGGCGTACGCCCCCGACGGGTCGAGCTTCGTGATCCGCACCTACTTCTCGGCGTCGCTCTACCGTGCGCCGGGCGAGCTGATCAGCAGGGTGTCGATGCCCTCGCTGCGGCAGGCCGAGTCGATCGCCTACACCCGGGACGGCAGGGCCCTGCTGACCGGGTCCGAGGGGGTGAACAGCCCGGTGTACGAGGTGCCGCTCCCGGCGTCGGCGCTGCCCAAGAGGCCGGTGGGGACGCCGTCGCGGTCGAGCGCCGCGCCGTCCAGGGTCGCCGGGGTGCCCGAG
Source organism: Sphaerisporangium corydalis (assembly GCF_025506355.1). Classification (GTDB taxonomy): domain Bacteria; phylum Actinomycetota; class Actinomycetes; order Streptosporangiales; family Streptosporangiaceae; genus Sphaerisporangium; species Sphaerisporangium corydalis. The sequence goes on along the minus strand of NZ_JANZYP010000068.1, from coordinate 7,144 downwards.
GCCGCCGCCTCGAACGCGGCCGGGCGCGACGGCGACGGCGGGGTGCCCGCCGGGGTGATCGCGCTGTGGCTCGGCGTCGCGCTCGGCGCCACGGCCATCATCGCGTTCATCGCCCGCCGCGCCGGCTAGGGCCGGGCTCGGAGGCGTTCATGCGGGGGATGAAGTGCTCTCCCTGGAGGGCGCGTTCCACCAGTTCGACCGAGGTGGCGAGCTTCACCAGCCGGGGGCCCTCGCGGCGGTAGGCGGCGAGCACGGCCTCGATGGCGTGCGGCGGCAGGTGTTCCTTGAGGTCGACCGCCGCGCCTCGGTAACCGGCGCGGGCCGCCTCGACGGAGGCGTTCACGTGGTGGCGGGCCATGCGGGCCAAGGCGAGGGGGTGGCGCCGGAGCACGCCGTACGCGCGGTAGTCGGGCGGCACGGCGTCGAGCAGCCAGGCCACCGCCGAGGCCTCCCAGTCGGGGCTCCCCGGCGGGAGGACCTCGGTGGGCCACCCGGGCGGAACGTGCACGTCAGGAAGTATATCGAATACATGTTCGATCACGGTGTGGCGGCCGGGGCCCTTTCGCCTACCCTGGCCAAGCGTTAGCTTGCCTACATGCGTGTTGTGATCACCGGGGCGTCCGGATTCGTCGGCTGCCACGCGGTGGCGGCGTTACAGGCCGCCGGTCATGAACCGGTCCTGCTCATCCGCGACCCCGAAAAGACGGCGAGGGTCCTCGCGAGTGTCGGCGTCACCGAGACGCCGGAGACGCACAAGGCCGACATCCGGGACGCGCGGGCCGTACGGGCGTGCCTGGAGCGCGGGGAGGCCGTCCTGCACGCCGCCGCCGAGATCGGCATCACCGGCCGGGGCGGCGACCTCGCCGGCACCAACGTCACCGGGCTGAGGAACGTCCTCGGCCAGGCCGCCGAGCTGGGCCTCGACCCGATCGTGCACGTCTCCACGACGACGGTCTTCATCCCGCCGCGCGGCCCCGTGATCACCGCCGACGGGCCGCTCTCCTCGCCCAGGACGGAGTACGGCAGGACCAAGGTCGACGGGGAGCGGTACGCGCGGGCCCTCCAGGACGACGGGCACCCGGTCACGATCGTCTACCCCCCGGGCGTCATCGGCCCGCACCAGCCCAAACTTGACTCGATGGTCGAGGGCCTGCGCGGCGGCCTGGTCCAGGGCTGGCCGATCACCACCGGCGGCGCCGGCCTCATGGACGTGCGCGACCTCGCCGTGGCGCTCACCCGCTGCCTGGAACCGGGCAAGGGGGCGCGCAGGTTCCTGCTCGGCGGCCACTTCCTGCGGTGGGCCGAACTGGCCGACGTCTGCGACGAGGTCACCGGCCGGCGATGCCGCCGCTACCCGGCCCCGGCGGCGCTGCTCAGGGCCGCCGCCGCCGTCCTGGACACGGTCAAGAAGGTCCGGCCCGTCGACTACCCGCTGACCCGGGACGCGGTCGACATCATGGTGACGACGGTCCCCGCCGACGACGCCGAGACGATGGACGCGCTGGCCCTGCGCCTGCGGCCCGTCCAGGAGTCGGTGGCCGACACGCTCCGGTGGCTGGCCGAGGCGGGGCACATCGCACCCCGATATATCGGTCGTCTGGCGCGCACTTCGCAAAGCGAGGAAGATATCGCCTTGTGAGTGAGCGAATCGGGGTCGTCGGCGCGGGCATCCTGGGGCTGGCGGTGGCCCGGGAGCTGGCCTCGCGCGGCGCCACGGTCACCGTGCTCGACAAGGAGGACCACGTCGCCGCCCACCAGACCGGCCACAACAGCGGCGTCGTCCACGCGGGCATCTACTACACCCCCGGCTCGCTCAAGGCGCGCCTCTGCCGGGACGGCGGGGCGCTGCTCCGCGAATACTGCGCCGAGCACGGCATCCCGTACGAGGAGGTGGGCAAGCTCGTCGTCGCCTCGACGGCCGCCGAACGGGCCGGCCTGAAGCGCATCGCCGGCCGTGCCAGGGAGAACGGCGTCCCCGGCATCGCCGAGCTGGACGCGCTCGGGCTGCGCGAGGTCGAACCGCACGCCGTGGGCGTGGGCGCGGTCCACTCCCCGCACACCGCGATCGCCGACTTCCCCGCCGTGGCCCGCCGCCTCGCCGCCGACGTCGCCGAGCTGGGCGGGTCGGTCCTGCTCGGGCACCAGGTGCGCGCGGTCCGCGAGACGGCCTCCGGGGTGGAGGTGCTGGCGGGGACCGCGCGGCTGGCCTTCGACCGGCTGGTCTGCTGCGCGGGGCTCGGATCCGACGCCGTCGCCGCGATGACCGGGTACGCGGGGGACGTGCGCATCGTCCCGTTCCGCGGGGAGTACTACAAGCTGGCCGGGGGCGCCAAGGACTTCGTCAGGGGGCTCCTCTACCCGGTGCCCGACCCGCGCTACCCGTTCCTCGGGGTCCACCTCACCCGCCGCGTGGACGGCGAGGTGCTGGTCGGGCCGAACGCCGTGCTCGCCCTGGCCCGCGAGGGCTACACGTGGGGGGACGTGTCGTTCCGCGACCTGCGCGACATCCTGACCTGGCCGGGGACCCGCCGCATGGCCGCCGCGCACTGGAGGACCGGCGTCGGCGAGGTCTACGGCTCGCTCGTCAAGAAAGCCTTCCTCCGGGCCGCCCGCCGCTACGTCCCCATCCTGACGGCCGAGGACCTCGTACGGGCCCCCGGCGGTGTGCGCGCCCAGGCGGTCGCCAGGGACGGGAGCCTGATCGACGACTTCGTCATCGACGTGCACGGCAAGGTCATCCTGGTGCGCAATGCCCCTTCGCCGGCCGCCACTTCGAGCCTGGCGATAGCCCGGCACATCATGTCTTTCATCCCGGCTTAAGAAAACCAGGTCACTATAGGCATGTGACCGATTCGCCGGAAGCCCGACTGCTGGTCGTCGAGGACGACCCGAACATCCTCGAACTGCTGGCCGCCAGCCTGCGGTTCGCCGGATTCGAGGTGACCCCGGCAGGGAGCGGGGCCCAAGCGGTGGAGTCCGCCCAGCGCCGACGGCCGGACCTGATCGTCCTGGACGTCATGCTGCCCGACATGGATGGGTTCGACGTCGTACGGCGGCTACGCGGCGGCGGCGCTCACACGCCGGTGGTGTTCCTCACGGCGCGCGACGCCACCGAGGACAAGATCAGGGGGCTCACGCTGGGCGGGGACGACTACGTCACCAAGCCGTTCAGCCTGGAAGAGGTGATCGCGCGCATCCGCGCGGTGCTGCGACGCACGGCCGGCGACCCGATGGCGCCGCCGCCCCGGATGACCTTCGCCGACATCGAGCTGGACGAGGAGAGCCACGAGGTGTGGCGGCACGGCACCGTCGTCCCGCTGTCGCCCACGGAGTTCAAGCTGCTCCGCTACTTCATGGCGAACGCCGGGCGGGTGCTGTCCAAGGCCCAGATCCTCGACCACGTCTGGGACTACGACTTCCGGGGCGACGCGGGGATCGTCGAGTCGTACGTGTCCGTCCTGCGCCGGAAGATCGACAACTCGACGCCCCGGCTGATCCACACCCTCCGCGGCGTCGGCTACGTCCTGCGGACCCCACCGACGTGAACCCGGACCCATCGGTCGTGAGGCCGGCCCTGCGGCGTATTTCGTCCATCTCGGCGCGGACGCCGCTGCGCATCAAGCTGATCGCCACGATGCTGGCGCTGGTCGCCATCGCGCTGGCCGGCATCGGCGTGAGCAGCGTGTCCGTGCTCCGCGGCTACCTCGTCGACCGGGTCGACCAGCAGCTCGCCACGTTCGCCCAGGACGTCGCCCGGCGCCTGCAGCGCGGGCCCGGCCTCGGCAACCGCGTACCGCCCGACGGGCTGATCCAGGTCCGCGACCCCGACGGGAAGATCGTGATCGCGGCGAACGGGCTGGAGACCGAGAACCTGCCAGGACCCGTGCTGCCGGACCTGGCCGGGGCGTCGGCGTGGGCGCCGAGGACCGTGCCCGCCGTGCAGGGCGGCGGGGAGTGGCGCGTCCGGGTGGCCACCGCGGCCGGCGTGGGCAGCATCGTGATCGCGATCGACCTGTCGTCGGTCGACCAGATCAGCGCCCGCCTCGCCCTGACCGAACTGCTCGGCGGCGGTGTCGTCATGGTGGTCCTCGCCCTGTTCGGCGTGGTGATCGTCCGCCGGAGCATGCGCCCGCTGGCCGAGATGGAGCACACCGCCGCGGCCATCGCGGCCGGCGACCTCGGCAGGCGGGTGCCCGACCGCGACCCGCGCACCGAAGTGGGCAGCCTCGCGGCGTCGCTCAACGGGATGCTCGCCCAGATCGAGACCGCCTTCCGGGCCCGCGAGGTGTCCGAGGCGGCGGCCCGGACGTCCGAGGAACGCATGCGGCGGTTCGTCGCCGACGCCTCCCACGAACTGCGCACCCCGCTGACCTCGATCCGCGGCTTCGCCGAGTTCTACCGGCAGAACCCCGCGGGCGACCCGGCGCGGCTCATGCGCCGGGTCGAGGACGCCGCCGCCCGCATGGGCGTCCTCGTCGAGGACCTGCTGCTCCTCGCCCGCCTCGACCAGCAGCGGCCGCTCGCGATGCGGCCCGTCGACCTGCTCGCCCTGGCCGCCGACGCCGTCCAGGACGCGCGCATCCTCGCCGACGACCGCGACATCGCGCTGGAGGTGTCCGGGGACGTGGCGCCGATCGTCACCGGGGACGAGGTGCGGATCCGCCAGATCGTCGGCAACCTGATGAGCAACGCGCTCGCGCACACGCCACCGGGCACGCCGATCAGGGTCCGCGCGGGCACCGACGGGGCCACCGCGTTCCTCGAAGTGATCGACAAGGGTCCGGGTCTGGCCGCCGACCAGGCCGAACGCGTCTTCGAACGCTTCTACCGCGCCGACCCGTCCCGCTCACGCACCAACGGCACCGGCGACGGGGGCCGTGCGGCGGAGGTGCCCGCTGGGACGGCGACGGCCGGGGGCAACGGGCTGGGTCTCGCCATCGTCGCGGGGTACGTGGCCGCGCACGGGGGGACCGTCTGCGTCGAGACCTCGCCGGGCGCGGGCGCCACCTTCCGTGTGGTCCTGCCGCTCTCTCCCGACGTCCTCCAGGACACCTCCGAACCGGACGACACGCGACCCTAGGCGTCCTCGTCCGCGATCCGGCCGTCGATCAGGCGGATCACCCGGTCGGCGCGGTCGGCGACGTCCCGTTCGTGGGTGATGAGGACGATCGTCCGTCCTGCCCGGTTGAGGTGGTCGAAGACCTCCAGCAGGTCGGCGGTAGCGCGGCTGTCAAGGTTGCCGGTGGGCTCGTCGGCGAGGACGAGGGCCGGCGCCGTGACCAGGGCCCTGGCGATCGCCACCCGCTGCTGCTGGCCGCCGGAGAGCTGGTTCGGCTCGTGGTGCCTGCGGTCCAGCAGGTCCACCAGTTCGAGCGCGGCCAGGGCGCGCCCGCGCCGCACGGAGGACGGCACCCCGCCGTACGCGAGCGGCAGCTCCACGTTGGCCAGCGCCGACATCCGGGGGATCAGGTTGAAGGTCTGGAACACGAACCCGATCTTCCGGCCGCGCAGCAGCGCCAGCCGCCGCTCGTCCAGGCGGGTCACGTCGACCCCGTCCAGCAGGTAGCGGCCCGCCGTGGGGACGTCGAGGCAGCCGAGGATGTGCATGAAAGTAGATTTTCCCGACCCGGACGCGCCCATCACGGCGACGTACTCACCGGCCGCCACGGTCAGCGACACCCCGCGCAGGGCGGCGACCGCCGTGTCCCCGTGGCCATAGGTCTTCCTGATATCCCGCGCTGCGATCACGGACGGCATCGGAATCTCCCCTCCGGGCAACCTCCGACACTCGCACGCCCGCCTGGGGACGGCCTGTGAGCCAGATCACAATTCGGGGTTCAGGACGAGGGCGGGGTGGCGGGGAGGCTGGGGAAGGTGGCGTCGGGGAAGCCGCCGGAGGCGCCGCCGTTCGGGAGTTCGACGCGGTCTCCCTCCGAGAGGCCGGAACGGATCTCCACGTACTGGTCGCCACGCACGCCGACCTCCACCGCCCGCTCGACGCTTTGCCCGCCGTTGCCGACGAGCACGGTCGGCACGCCGTCCGCCCTGGTCCGCAGGGCCTGCGCTGGCACGTACACGGCGTCCTCCGCCTCGTCGACGGTGACCTGCACGGTCGCCGTCTGGCCGAGCAGGAGATCCGCGGGCTGGCGTGCGAAGGCGATCATCACGCCGTACTGCACGAGCCGGTTGGTGCTCGTCGCCATCACGTCGATGTGCGTGACCTCGCCGGCGTACGTCCGGCCGGCCCGGGTGGCGAGGGAGACGGACGCCTTCTGGCCGATCTTCAGCCGGCCCACGTCGGTCTGGGAGAACATGGCCTTGACCTGGAGCTCGTCCAGGTCGCCGAGGGTGATGAACGCCGCCCCGGCGTTGGCCTGCGTGCCCACGACGCCCGCCACGCTGAGGATCGTGCCCTTCTCGGGAGCCTTGATCCGGACTCCCGCGAGGGCGTCCTCGGCGTTCTGGAGCGCGGTCCTGGCCTCGCTGATCTTCGCCTCGGCCTGCGCCACGGTCGTGACGGCCTGCCCGCCCTGACCGCCTCGGCCGCCCTGACCGCCCTGGCCGCGGCCGCCGCCGTTGCCCTGGCCGCCCCGCCCGTTCTGGCCGGACCTGCCCTGGGGCTGCCGCCCGCTGGGCCTGGCCGTCGGGGTCGCGGTGACGTGACCGTCGGGCGCCCCGCAGCTCGCCGACGGCGTGGCGGTGGGGGTCCGGCTCGGCTCGGGGGAGGCGTCCGGCTTCCCGGGCGGCGGCATGACGATGGTCGGCCTCCGCGACGGCTCCGCGGTCCGCGTACGCGAGGGCGTGGGGACCGGGGACGGCGACGCACTGGGGGTGCGAGAGGGCGACGCCGTGGGGGTCGCGGTGTGCGAAGGCGTGGGGGCGTGCGACGGCCCGGTGTGGCCGTGGGCGGGTGACGGCGAGGCGGAGGGCTTGGGGGAGTGTGAAGGCGCGGTGGGGCGAGGGGAGGGCGAGGCGGCGGGCTTGGTGACGTGCGCCTGTGCCGGAGCGGAGGCGGACGTTCGCGGCCGTATCGTCCCCGAGCCGTGCGACGGCTTGGCACCGGGCTTGCGGGTGGTCGCCGTGGCGGGGGGACGCGCCGGCTTCTTGGCCGCCGAGGTCGTGGGACGGGGGGTCGGCGTCGGGG
>NZ_JANZYP010000067.1:2846-58340 GCF_025506355.1 Sphaerisporangium corydalis | reverse complement strand
GGGGGGAGCGGCTGGGGGTGGGGTGGAACGGTGGGGGGTGGGGGTGCGATGTATCGGTGTCATCGGGCGAACGGAGGGCAGCGAGGAAGCGAACGGAAAGTTACAAGAGGGAGTGCTAGTCACGAACTTCGCATTTCAGCCGGTACCCCTTACTCTTCTCTGCGGACCGTCCCCGCACATCTGGAGAACGACGTGCGCCTGCGTCTCACGCCTCGTGAGGACAGCTATTACGACTTGTTCGCCGACTCGGCGAACAACCTCGTCACCGCATCCCGCCTGCTGGTAGAGATCATCAGCGACGGGTCGGACAGGGAAGCCCTGGCCGAGAAGATGCGCGCCTGCGAGCACGCGGGCGACGAGCGTACTCACGCGATCATGAATCGGCTCAACGAGAGCTTCATCACGCCCTTCGACCGCGAGGACATCTATCGTCTCGCGTCGAATCTCGACGACGTGATGGACTACATGGAGGCCGCCGCCGACCTCATCGGCCTCTACAAGATCGACCATCTCCCCAAGGAGGTGGTCCGTCAGGTGGAGGTGCTGGAGCGGGCCGCGGAGCTGACCGCCGAGGCCATGCCGAGGCTGCGGTCGATGAGCAACCTCAACGAGTACTGGATCGAGATCAACCGCCTGGAGAACCAGGCCGACCAGGTCTACCGGCGTCTGCTCGCCAAGCTCTTCGGCGGTGAGTACGACGCTCTGACCGTGATGAAGATGAAGGAGGTCATCGACCAGCTCGAGATGGCCGCGGACGCGTTCGAGCACGTGGCGAACACGATCGAGTCGATCGCGGTCAAGGAAAGCTAAGTGGAGCTCGCACTTGTCATCGGCGTCATCGCCATAGCCCTGGTCTTCGACTACACCAACGGCTTCCATGACGCCGCCAACGCGATCGCGACCTCGGTCTCGACCCGCGCTCTCACGCCCCGGGCCGCGTTGTTCATGGCCGCGGCCATGAACTTCGTCGGCGCGCACATCAGCACCGAGGTGGCAAGGACGGTCGGCACCGGCATCATCGATCCGCCGACCGGATCGCACGGCCTGGTCATCGTGGGCGCCGGCCTGATCGGCGCGATCACGTGGAACCTCATCACGTGGTACTTCGGCCTGCCCTCGTCGAGCAGCCACGGGCTGATCGGCGGGCTCGTCGGGTCGGCTCTCGCGGCGTCCAGCACGATCCACTGGAGCGGGGTGCTGGAGAAGGTCGTCATCCCGATGGTCCTGTCCCCGATCGTGGGCTTTCTGCTGGGCGCCATCATCATGATCGCGATCCTGTGGATCTTCCGCAGGGCCAACCCGCACCGGGCCGGCAAGAACTTCCGGTACGCCCAGACGGTCTCCGCCGCCGCGATGGCGCTGGGTCACGGCCTCCAGGACGCCCAGAAGACGATGGGCGTGATCTTCCTCGCGCTCTACACGGGCGGTTACGTGGCGGCCAAGGACCCGATCCCGCAGTGGGTCATCCTGGCCGCCGCCGCGGCGATCTCGCTGGGCACGTACTCCGGTGGCTGGCGCATCATGCGGACGCTGGGGCGGCGGATCATCCACCTCACTCCGGCGCAGGGGTTCGCCGCGGAGACGGCGGCCTCGATCGTCCTGTACACGATGGCCATCGCGGCGAAGGCGCCGATCTCCACGACCCACACCATCACCAGCGCGATCATGGGCGTCGGCGCGACCAAGCGTCTGTCCGCGGTCCGGTGGGGGGTGGCGGGCAACATCGTCACCGCGTGGGTGCTGACGATCCCGGCCGCGGCCCTGGTGGCGGCCGTGTCCTACTTTTTCCTGCATTGGGTGATCGAGTAGCCGGAGACCAAGCCGGAGACCAGGCCGGAGACCAGGCCGGAGACCACCGAGCCTCAGGCGCCGCCGAAGGAACCGTCGACGGGACCGCCGAAGGAGCCGCCGAGCCATCGCTGGATGTTCTGGATGCGCTGCTCGCACTCCCGCATCTCGCGGACGTTCCCGACCGCCTCGTGCGACAGGCGCAGGGCCCTCAGCGCCTCCACCTGGCCGGAGTGGTTGCCGGTCTCGCGGTGCAGGCGGAGGTTCTCGTCGAGGTCGCGCAGCGCCCCCGCGTGGTCGCCGCGGTGCTGCGCGATCAGCCCGAGCGTGTGCCGGCACGCCGCCTGTTCCCGCAGGTCGCCCGCGTCCCTGACGATCTCCAGTGACTCCCTGGCGTACCGCTCGGACTCGTCGGGGCGGTCCATGGCCAGCAGGATCCGCGCCAGGTTGTTGATCGCGGACCCTTCGTACTGCCGGTCGCCGATCTCGCGGATGGCCCGGATGGCCTGTACGGCCTTGTCGAGGGCCTGCTCGGGCCTGCCCATGCGCAGCAGAATGCGGGCCATGGTGTCCAGGCCGATGCCCATGCCGTCCCCGTGGCGTTCCCTGATGGACAGCGACGTCTCCGCCGCGCGGAGCGCGTCCCGCTGGAGCCCCAGCCGGGCGTACGTGCGGGCGAGCCCGCCGAGGGTGCGGGCCTCGCCCGTCGGGACGTCGAGCTCCCGCCAGAGCTTGAGCGCCTCCAGGCCGTGCTGGAGCGCGTCCTCGTAGCGGGCGAGACGCCGCATGGTCCGGGAGAGGTTCTCCAGGTCCTGGGCCTCGCCGGCCCGGTCGGCGATCTCCCTGCGGATCTCCAGGGCGAGGTTGAGGTGCTCGCGCGACTCGGCGTACCGGCCGAGCTTGAAGTACACGACGCCGATGGCCGCGCGCGCCTCGGCCTCGCCGCGCTTGTGGCCGATCTCGTGCGCGAGCCGTACGGCGTGCCAGATGCGGGACAGGGCCTCGGCGTGGGCGCCGTCGTCGCGCAGCAGCTTGCCGAGGATGGTGAGGGTCTCGCCTTCGCCGTGCCGGTCGCCGCTGGCCCGGGAGACGCGCAGCGCCTGCTCGGCGTCGCGGCGGGCCAGGCCACGCAGCCCGAGCTGGCGGTGAATGCGGGCCAGCTCGCGGTACGGGTCGGCGGACTGGGGCTCGTCGGCGAGCCCGGCGGGCCCGGCCAGGTCGATGCGCAGGGACAGTGCCTCCAGCCCTCGCATGACGGCCTTTTTCGGGTCGCCCCAGAAGTAGTGCAGGCGGGCCAGGTTGAGCAGGGTCTCGGCCTCGCCGGCGCCGTCCTTGATCGCCCGGCGGATGCTCAGCGCACGCAGGGCGTGGTCCTCGGCGCTGACGTACTCGCCGAGCCGGCGCAGGTTCTGCGAGATCGTGTCCAGCGCCTCGGCCTCGCCCGCCCTGTTGCCGGCCAGGCGGTGCAGGCGCAGGGACTCCTCGGAGTGCTCGATCGCGAGCCGGTAGCGGCCGAGGACTCCGCGGACGTCGGCCAGGTTGTCCAGGGCGTTGGCCTCGCCGAGGCTGTCGCCGAGCCGTTTGAAGCCCCACCGGGCGTCCTCGCCGTAGCTGAGCGCCTTGACGTTCTGGCCGATGCTGCGGTGGGCGATGGCGAGGTGGTGCAGCATCTGGGCGGTGGCGGGCCATTCGTCCACCGCCTGCGCGGACGCCAGCCCGGCCTTGTGCACGTCGATGACGTCCCTGACGTAGCCGCGTGAGGTCATGAAGTCGTACACCGCGTCGGCGAGGTTGAATGCGTAGGAGTGCAGGCCGTGCCTGGCGGCCTGGTGGGCGGTGGCGACCAGGTTGCGGCGCTCGCTCTCGAACCAGGTCAGGTGCCGTTCGCGGTCGGCGCCGGAGGTGGACGGCGGGGGTACGGCGCGGGCGTGCAGGAGGCGCCGGTTGCGTCCGAGGGCGTCGCCGGCCCGCATGGCGGTGGCCAGGTAGTGGGTCAGCAGGCGCCGTACGGCTCCGGTGCGGTCGGCCTCGCCGTCCTCCAGCAGCATGCGCTCCCTGGCGAAGACCGCGAGCAGGTCGTGCACCATGAAGCGCTCCGCCTTGCCGTCCGGAGAACGCCCATTGTCCGAATCGTCCCCCGACCCGACACCGTCCCCCGACCCGACACCACCCACGGCCGCGACCAGGTGCAGGCGGTCGAGGGCACGCAGGTGGCGCAGAGTGGCGGGGACCGTCTCGTCCAGCAGCGCCGCGCAGGACTCGACGCCGAGATCCGGGCCGGTCATCAGCCCGAGGTACCGGAAGGCGCGCCGCAGCCCGGGCGGCAGCGCGCGGTAGGACACCTCGAACGCGGGCCGCACCGCCGCGCGGGGCTCGTCCTCCTGGGCCAGTTTGGACAGCCGGTCCTGCCCGTCCAGCTCGCGGACCGTGTCAGCGATCTGCTCGGCCGGGTTCTCCACCAGTTTGGCCGCGGTGATCCTCAGCGCCAGCGGCAGCATGGAGCACTGCCGTACGAGCCGGGTGGCGTCGGAGGGGTTCTCGCGGACCCGGGAGTCGCCGGGCCCGAGTACGGCGGCCATGAGCTGGACGGCCTCCTCCTCCGCCATGACGTCCAGGGGCAGCGGTTCGACGCCGTCGGCCGGGGTGAGGCCGGGACGTCCCGCGAGCCTGGCCTGGGTGGTGACCAGCAGGAGACAGCGGTTGGACGGCGGCATCAGGGCCCGGATGAGGTCGGGGCTCTCGCCCGCGTTCTCGACGACGATCAACAGGCGGCGGTCAGCGAGCCTGCGCTGGTAGGCGGCCACGAGGTCGCTCTCGTCCACGGGCATCTGGTGCCCGCTGACGCCGAGGCCGCGCAGGAGCTGCCCGACGGCCTCGGCGACGGTGAGGGACCGGTTGCGCACGCCGCGCAGGTCGAGGTAGAGCTGGCCGCCGCTGAAGTGCTCGTCCTTCACCGAGTGGCCCCAGTAGGTGGCCAGGGCGGACTTGCCGACCCCGGCCATGCCCTCGACGATCACTGCGCGCGGGCGGTCGGCGGCCGAGGCCAGGGCGTTGAGGTCCTGGAGCGCGGCCTTCCTGCCGGTGAAGCACGGGACGACCGGGGGGAGCTGGGCGGCGCCGGTGCCGGTGGCGGGGATCCTGATCGCGGGGACCTGCCGTTTGCCCGCGGCCCTGCCGGGGGTGCCGCTCGGGGTGAACGGCGCCGGGTCCCATTCAGCGGCCCAGGGCCCTGCGGCGGCGCGCAGGGCGTCCATGTCCTTCACCGTGATCGTGGTGCCGCGCTGTTCGAGGAGGTCGGCGTGCGCGTGGGCGCAGGTGGCGTGAGGGCCTTTGGGCCGCCATACGTGGAAGGCGCGCGCGACCGCGACCCGGTCGACGCCGGCGAAGCTCGCCAGGTCGGTCTGGGTGAGCGGCGGCCCGATCGTCACGCCCGTGCCGGACGGGCGGCCGAAGCGCAGAGCCAGCTCGATCAGGTGCAGCGCGATGCGGGCGGGCGCGCGTACGCCGGGGCCGGGGGCGCGGCGGCGGGCCACGAGGACGCGGCGGTGGCCGAGGCCCTTCATCAGGGCGGCGCCGGCGGACAGCTCCTCGGCGAGGAAGTTGACGAACCGGTCCTTGGGCACCTGTAAGGCCCGCACGGCGGTCAGGGTCTCGATGCGTCCCCGGTAGGGCCAGTCCCACAGGGCGAGTTCCCCTTCCAGGTGCCCTGGCCCGAAGATCTCGATGAGCGACTCGTCGCCGGCGGCGGTGCCGTACACCTCTTTGGCGTAGCCGTCGAGCAGGACGGTGACGCTGCCGGGCAGGGCGTCCCTGTCGCCGAGGGTCTCGCGGGGGGCGAACTCGCGGACCCATCCGATGGCGTGCAGGGATTCGCGTTCGATCTGGCCGAGCAGGGACCAGAACGTTCCTGGTCCCCCGGGGTGGAGGTTGGTCACGTTGTGCCTCGCTGTGCTTGTCGGCGCGGGGCGGCACGCGCTGGGGTGTGCGCGCGCTTACAGCGTGACTGTTCGCTTAAGGGTGGGATGTGTCAATTGACATACCTATTAGCCGTGCCGATACATCACATCGACCTTCCACCTGGTGAAGCCGAAAGATTGGTAAAGATGGATGGCCGAGGGATTGTCCTCGTCGACGTACAGCATCACCTGGTCCAGGCCGGCGGACCGCAGGTGGTCCAGGCCGGCCAGTGTGAGCGCCCGGCCGAGGCCGGTGCCCTGCTCGGAGGGGTCGACCCCCACGACGTACACCTCGCCGATCGGCGCGTGGGACAGCTCGGGGCCGCCGTCGGCGTGCACCTTGGTCCAGTGGAAGCCCGCGAGCCGGGCCCCCTCCCCGGCGGTCTCGCGCACGGCGAGGAAGAAGCCGGAGGGGTCGAACCACGGCTCCCGCTCGCGCAGCGTGAGGTCGTCCATGGTCCATGAGCCCTGCTCAGGGTGGTGGGCGAACGCACGGGCGTTCACGGCGAGCCACGCCTCCTCGTCCGCGCCCGGCTCGAACGCGCGCAGCCGCACCCCGTCGGGCAGCTTCGCGGGGGGCAGGGGGTCGGCCGTAGGCCGGCGCATCTGCCAGAGCGACCGGGCCCGGGTGAAGCCCAGCGCGGCGCCCAGCCGGGCCGCCTCGGGGCGGTCGCCGTGCGCCCACAGACGGAGCCGGCCGCCGCTCTCGGCGAGCGCCGCCTCGGCGAGCAGGCGGCCGAGGCCCTGGCCCCGGTGGCCCGGGTGGACGACCAGCTCGCCGCTCGGCCCCTCCTCGCCGTCCGCCCCGACGTGCGCGAAGCCCGCCAGCGTGTCATCCTGGTAGAGCAACAGGGCCTTGGTCCCGTCGCCGCCTCCGTGGCGCAGGTGGAGCATCACCTGCTCGTTGAGCGGGCTGATGGAGTCGGCTTCGGCGGCCGCGGCGGTCAGGGCGGCCACGTCGGCCACCTCCTGGTCGCCGAGGCGTTCCCTGATGTCCACGCGGGCATTCATGCTGGAACTCTAATCTGGCAGAAAACGCCACTAACTAGCGGGGTAAATCGTTACCTCTGGGTCGTTTTATGCTTGGCTTCCGTCTCTAACCTCGTGGGTTATGACCTCTCGATCGTTCATGCGGATCGCGGTCGCCGGAATCGTCGCGGCGACCGGTCTCGCTTTCACCGCCGGTACCGCGTCGGCGCACCCGAAACCCCCCAAGCCTCCCCAGACGGTGCCCGTACGGCTGGTGTCCATCAACGACTTCCACGGCAACCTGGAGCCCCCGACCGGCTCCGGCGGCGCGATCGTCGACGAGAGCGGGGTGTCGGTGCCTGCGGGCGGCGCCGCCTACCTGGCGACCCACCTCAAGTCCCTGGTCAACCGGGACAGCGTCGTCGTGGCCGCCGGTGACCTGATCGGCGCCTCGCCGCTGATCTCCGCCGCTTACCACGACGAGCCGACCGTCGAGCTGCTGGGCAAGCTCGGCCTGAAGGTGTCCTCGGTCGGCAACCACGAGTTCGACGAGGGCATCAGCGAGCTCAAGCGCATCCAGAACGGCGGCTGCCACCCCGTCGACGGCTGTTCCCCGGCCGGCCGGTGGCGTGGCGCGAAGTACGAGTACCTCGCGGCCAACGTGCTCAAGGAGAACAACGACCACTACGTGCTGCCGCCGGTCGCCGTCAAGGTGGTCAACGGGGTCAAGGTCGGCTTCATCGGCCTGGTCACGCAGACCACGCCGTCGATCGTCACCGCCTCCGGCATCGCGGGCCTGAAGTTCACCGAGGAGGTCGAGGCGGGCAACCGCGCGGCGCGGCTCCTGCGGCTGGCCGGGGTGAAGGCCATCGTGGCCATGGTCCACGAGGGTGACCAGATCGCCCCGAACCAGAGCCCGGACGCCTGCCCGGTCACCCCGGGCGCGGGCACCCGGATCGCCCAGGGCCTCAGCGCGGACGTCGACCTGGTCGTCATGGGCCACTCCCACCAGGCCTACATCTGCAAGACCCAGGACCCGGCCGGCCAGGACCGGTTCTACACCCAGGGTTCCTCGTTCGGCCGCGTGCTGACGACGGTCGACTTCAAGGTGGACAAGAAGACCGGCGAGGTCGTCCGGTCCTCGGTCGCGGCCGACAACCACGTTGTCACCCGGGACGTCACCCCCGACCCGGAGATCACGCAGTTCGTCCAGACCTGGAAGGACCGGGTCGCCACGGTCGCCAACAAGGCCATCGGCTCCATCACCGCCGACATCGGCAGGGCCGCGGGGCCGTCGGGGGAGACCGCACTCGGTGACCTGATCGCCGACGCGCAGCTCGAAGGCACCAGGACCGGCGGAAACGCCGAGATCGCGCTGATGAACCCGGGCGGGGTCCGCGCCGACCTGACGTACGCGCAGAGCGGGTCGGAGGGCAACGGCGTCGTCACCTACGGCGAGGCCTTCACCGTGCAGCCGTTCAACAACCTCATGCAGGTCGTGACGCTGACCGGGGCCAGGCTCGACGCGCTCCTGGAGCAGCAGTGGCAGAACGGCGGCGCGCTGGTGCGCATCCTGCAGCCGTCCGCGTCGCTGACCTACTCGATGAACCTCTCGCAGCCGATCGGCTCGCGGATCTCGGACATCAAGATCAACGGGACGCCGGTCACCGACGCACAGGAGATCCGGGTCGCGGCCAACAACTTCCTGGTCGGCGGCGGTGACGGTTTCACCGTCTTCCGCGAGGGCACGGGCCTGTGGAGCGGCCCGCTGGACATCGACGCGTTCGTCGCCTACTTCGGGGCGCACTCGCCGATCGCCCCGCCGGCGATCAACCGCATCACGGTCACCGGCTAGCCCCGGGACCGCGAGCGCGGTCACCGGGGATCACCCGGCAGCGAAACGCCCGGCGTCGTCGAGGACGGCGCCGGGCGTCACGCGTTCACGGCGTCAAGCGTTCACAGCGTCCAGGTCACGCGTTCACGGTGTCTATCGGCGGGCGGGAGCGGGCTCGCGGTCCTCGATCTGCTCGCCGCCGCGGTCGGGTACGAAGCGGTACCCAACGTTGCGCACGGTGCCGATCAGGGACTCGTACTCGGCGCCCAGCTTGGCGCGCAGGCGCCGCACGTGGACGTCGACGGTGCGGGTGCCACCGAAGTAGTCGTATCCCCATACCTCCTGCAGCAGCTGGGCGCGGGTGAAGACCCGGCCGGGGTGCTGCGCGAGGTACTTCAGGAGCTCGAACTCCTTGAACGTCAGGTCGAGCGCCCGGGTGCGGAGCCGGGCGGTGTAGGTGGCCTCGTCGATCGACAGGTCGCCGCTGCGGATCTCGTCCGGCACCTCTTCGGTGGCGGCGATCGACAGCCTGCCGACGGCCAGCCGGAGCCGGGCCTCGACCTCCGCCGGTCCCGCCGTGTCGAGGAGGACGTCGTCGGCCCCCCACTCGGCGGTCATCGCGGCCAGGCCGCCCTCGGTGACGATCACCATGAGCGGGCAGTCGATGCCGGTAGTACGAAGGAGACGGGAGAGGCTCTTGGCGTGCACCAGCTCCCTCCGCGCGTCCACCAGCACAGCGTCGGCGGGTGGTGCGTCGATCAGTGCCGACGCCTCCGCGGGGGCGACCCGGACCGAGTGGAGAAGCAACCCGAGGGCGGGCAGCACCTCCGCCGAGGGTTCCAGAGCGTTGGTGAGCAGGAGCAGGTTACTCACAGCACCTCCTAATCAAGAGGCTGACCCGGGGCTGGGGGTGGGGTGGAACGGTGGGGGGTGGGGGTGCGATGTATCGGTGTCATCGGGCGAACGGAGGGCAGCGAGGAAGCGAACGGAAAGTTACAAGAGGGAGTGCTAGTCACGAACTTCGCATTTCAGCCGGTACCCCTTACTCTTCTCTGCGGACCGTCCCCGCACATCTGGAGAACGACGTGCGCCTGCGTCTCACGCCTCGTGAGGACAGCTATTACGACTTGTTCGCCGACTCGGCGAACAACCTCGTCACCGCATCCCGCCTGCTGGTAGAGATCATCAGCGACGGGTCGGACAGGGAAGCCCTGGCCGAGAAGATGCGCGCCTGCGAGCACGCGGGCGACGAGCGTACTCACGCGATCATGAATCGGCTCAACGAGAGCTTCATCACGCCCTTCGACCGCGAGGACATCTATCGTCTCGCGTCGAATCTCGACGACGTGATGGACTACATGGAGGCCGCCGCCGACCTCATCGGCCTCTACAAGATCGACCATCTCCCCAAGGAGGTGGTCCGTCAGGTGGAGGTGCTGGAGCGGGCCGCGGAGCTGACCGCCGAGGCCATGCCGAGGCTGCGGTCGATGAGCAACCTCAACGAGTACTGGATCGAGATCAACCGCCTGGAGAACCAGGCCGACCAGGTCTACCGGCGTCTGCTCGCCAAGCTCTTCGGCGGTGAGTACGACGCTCTGACCGTGATGAAGATGAAGGAGGTCATCGACCAGCTCGAGATGGCCGCGGACGCGTTCGAGCACGTGGCGAACACGATCGAGTCGATCGCGGTCAAGGAAAGCTAAGTGGAGCTCGCACTTGTCATCGGCGTCATCGCCATAGCCCTGGTCTTCGACTACACCAACGGCTTCCATGACGCCGCCAACGCGATCGCGACCTCGGTCTCGACCCGCGCTCTCACGCCCCGGGCCGCGTTGTTCATGGCCGCGGCCATGAACTTCGTCGGCGCGCACATCAGCACCGAGGTGGCAAGGACGGTCGGCACCGGCATCATCGATCCGCCGACCGGATCGCACGGCCTGGTCATCGTGGGCGCCGGCCTGATCGGCGCGATCACGTGGAACCTCATCACGTGGTACTTCGGCCTGCCCTCGTCGAGCAGCCACGGGCTGATCGGCGGGCTCGTCGGGTCGGCTCTCGCGGCGTCCAGCACGATCCACTGGAGCGGGGTGCTGGAGAAGGTCGTCATCCCGATGGTCCTGTCCCCGATCGTGGGCTTTCTGCTGGGCGCCATCATCATGATCGCGATCCTGTGGATCTTCCGCAGGGCCAACCCGCACCGGGCCGGCAAGAACTTCCGGTACGCCCAGACGGTCTCCGCCGCCGCGATGGCGCTGGGTCACGGCCTCCAGGACGCCCAGAAGACGATGGGCGTGATCTTCCTCGCGCTCTACACGGGCGGTTACGTGGCGGCCAAGGACCCGATCCCGCAGTGGGTCATCCTGGCCGCCGCCGCGGCGATCTCGCTGGGCACGTACTCCGGTGGCTGGCGCATCATGCGGACGCTGGGGCGGCGGATCATCCACCTCACTCCGGCGCAGGGGTTCGCCGCGGAGACGGCGGCCTCGATCGTCCTGTACACGATGGCCATCGCGGCGAAGGCGCCGATCTCCACGACCCACACCATCACCAGCGCGATCATGGGCGTCGGCGCGACCAAGCGTCTGTCCGCGGTCCGGTGGGGGGTGGCGGGCAACATCGTCACCGCGTGGGTGCTGACGATCCCGGCCGCGGCCCTGGTGGCGGCCGTGTCCTACTTTTTCCTGCATTGGGTGATCGAGTAGCCGGAGACCAAGCCGGAGACCAGGCCGGAGACCAGGCCGGAGACCACCGAGCCTCAGGCGCCGCCGAAGGAACCGTCGACGGGACCGCCGAAGGAGCCGCCGAGCCATCGCTGGATGTTCTGGATGCGCTGCTCGCACTCCCGCATCTCGCGGACGTTCCCGACCGCCTCGTGCGACAGGCGCAGGGCCCTCAGCGCCTCCACCTGGCCGGAGTGGTTGCCGGTCTCGCGGTGCAGGCGGAGGTTCTCGTCGAGGTCGCGCAGCGCCCCCGCGTGGTCGCCGCGGTGCTGCGCGATCAGCCCGAGCGTGTGCCGGCACGCCGCCTGTTCCCGCAGGTCGCCCGCGTCCCTGACGATCTCCAGTGACTCCCTGGCGTACCGCTCGGACTCGTCGGGGCGGTCCATGGCCAGCAGGATCCGCGCCAGGTTGTTGATCGCGGACCCTTCG
Organism: Sphaerisporangium corydalis; assembly: GCF_025506355.1. Taxonomy (GTDB): domain Bacteria; phylum Actinomycetota; class Actinomycetes; order Streptosporangiales; family Streptosporangiaceae; genus Sphaerisporangium; species Sphaerisporangium corydalis. The sequence continues at coordinate 46,644 of NZ_JANZYP010000067.1, read as the reverse complement.
TACTGCCGGTCGCCGATCTCGCGGATGGCCCGGATGGCCTGTACGGCCTTGTCGAGGGCCTGCTCGGGCCTGCCCATGCGCAGCAGAATGCGGGCCATGGTGTCCAGGCCGATGCCCATGCCGTCCCCGTGGCGTTCCCTGATGGACAGCGACGTCTCCGCCGCGCGGAGCGCGTCCCGCTGGAGCCCCAGCCGGGCGTACGTGCGGGCGAGCCCGCCGAGGGTGCGGGCCTCGCCCGTCGGGACGTCGAGCTCCCGCCAGAGCTTGAGCGCCTCCAGGCCGTGCTGGAGCGCGTCCTCGTAGCGGGCGAGACGCCGCATGGTCCGGGAGAGGTTCTCCAGGTCCTGGGCCTCGCCGGCCCGGTCGGCGATCTCCCTGCGGATCTCCAGGGCGAGGTTGAGGTGCTCGCGCGACTCGGCGTACCGGCCGAGCTTGAAGTACACGACGCCGATGGCCGCGCGCGCCTCGGCCTCGCCGCGCTTGTGGCCGATCTCGTGCGCGAGCCGTACGGCGTGCCAGATGCGGGACAGGGCCTCGGCGTGGGCGCCGTCGTCGCGCAGCAGCTTGCCGAGGATGGTGAGGGTCTCGCCTTCGCCGTGCCGGTCGCCGCTGGCCCGGGAGACGCGCAGCGCCTGCTCGGCGTCGCGGCGGGCCAGGCCACGCAGCCCGAGCTGGCGGTGAATGCGGGCCAGCTCGCGGTACGGGTCGGCGGACTGGGGCTCGTCGGCGAGCCCGGCGGGCCCGGCCAGGTCGATGCGCAGGGACAGTGCCTCCAGCCCTCGCATGACGGCCTTTTTCGGGTCGCCCCAGAAGTAGTGCAGGCGGGCCAGGTTGAGCAGGGTCTCGGCCTCGCCGGCGCCGTCCTTGATCGCCCGGCGGATGCTCAGCGCACGCAGGGCGTGGTCCTCGGCGCTGACGTACTCGCCGAGCCGGCGCAGGTTCTGCGAGATCGTGTCCAGCGCCTCGGCCTCGCCCGCCCTGTTGCCGGCCAGGCGGTGCAGGCGCAGGGACTCCTCGGAGTGCTCGATCGCGAGCCGGTAGCGGCCGAGGACTCCGCGGACGTCGGCCAGGTTGTCCAGGGCGTTGGCCTCGCCGAGGCTGTCGCCGAGCCGTTTGAAGCCCCACCGGGCGTCCTCGCCGTAGCTGAGCGCCTTGACGTTCTGGCCGATGCTGCGGTGGGCGATGGCGAGGTGGTGCAGCATCTGGGCGGTGGCGGGCCATTCGTCCACCGCCTGCGCGGACGCCAGCCCGGCCTTGTGCACGTCGATGACGTCCCTGACGTAGCCGCGTGAGGTCATGAAGTCGTACACCGCGTCGGCGAGGTTGAATGCGTAGGAGTGCAGGCCGTGCCTGGCGGCCTGGTGGGCGGTGGCGACCAGGTTGCGGCGCTCGCTCTCGAACCAGGTCAGGTGCCGTTCGCGGTCGGCGCCGGAGGTGGACGGCGGGGGTACGGCGCGGGCGTGCAGGAGGCGCCGGTTGCGTCCGAGGGCGTCGCCGGCCCGCATGGCGGTGGCCAGGTAGTGGGTCAGCAGGCGCCGTACGGCTCCGGTGCGGTCGGCCTCGCCGTCCTCCAGCAGCATGCGCTCCCTGGCGAAGACCGCGAGCAGGTCGTGCACCATGAAGCGCTCCGCCTTGCCGTCCGGAGAACGCCCATTGTCCGAATCGTCCCCCGACCCGACACCGTCCCCCGACCCGACACCACCCACGGCCGCGACCAGGTGCAGGCGGTCGAGGGCACGCAGGTGGCGCAGAGTGGCGGGGACCGTCTCGTCCAGCAGCGCCGCGCAGGACTCGACGCCGAGATCCGGGCCGGTCATCAGCCCGAGGTACCGGAAGGCGCGCCGCAGCCCGGGCGGCAGCGCGCGGTAGGACACCTCGAACGCGGGCCGCACCGCCGCGCGGGGCTCGTCCTCCTGGGCCAGTTTGGACAGCCGGTCCTGCCCGTCCAGCTCGCGGACCGTGTCAGCGATCTGCTCGGCCGGGTTCTCCACCAGTTTGGCCGCGGTGATCCTCAGCGCCAGCGGCAGCATGGAGCACTGCCGTACGAGCCGGGTGGCGTCGGAGGGGTTCTCGCGGACCCGGGAGTCGCCGGGCCCGAGTACGGCGGCCATGAGCTGGACGGCCTCCTCCTCCGCCATGACGTCCAGGGGCAGCGGTTCGACGCCGTCGGCCGGGGTGAGGCCGGGACGTCCCGCGAGCCTGGCCTGGGTGGTGACCAGCAGGAGACAGCGGTTGGACGGCGGCATCAGGGCCCGGATGAGGTCGGGGCTCTCGCCCGCGTTCTCGACGACGATCAACAGGCGGCGGTCAGCGAGCCTGCGCTGGTAGGCGGCCACGAGGTCGCTCTCGTCCACGGGCATCTGGTGCCCGCTGACGCCGAGGCCGCGCAGGAGCTGCCCGACGGCCTCGGCGACGGTGAGGGACCGGTTGCGCACGCCGCGCAGGTCGAGGTAGAGCTGGCCGCCGCTGAAGTGCTCGTCCTTCACCGAGTGGCCCCAGTAGGTGGCCAGGGCGGACTTGCCGACCCCGGCCATGCCCTCGACGATCACTGCGCGCGGGCGGTCGGCGGCCGAGGCCAGGGCGTTGAGGTCCTGGAGCGCGGCCTTCCTGCCGGTGAAGCACGGGACGACCGGGGGGAGCTGGGCGGCGCCGGTGCCGGTGGCGGGGATCCTGATCGCGGGGACCTGCCGTTTGCCCGCGGCCCTGCCGGGGGTGCCGCTCGGGGTGAACGGCGCCGGGTCCCATTCAGCGGCCCAGGGCCCTGCGGCGGCGCGCAGGGCGTCCATGTCCTTCACCGTGATCGTGGTGCCGCGCTGTTCGAGGAGGTCGGCGTGCGCGTGGGCGCAGGTGGCGTGAGGGCCTTTGGGCCGCCATACGTGGAAGGCGCGCGCGACCGCGACCCGGTCGACGCCGGCGAAGCTCGCCAGGTCGGTCTGGGTGAGCGGCGGCCCGATCGTCACGCCCGTGCCGGACGGGCGGCCGAAGCGCAGAGCCAGCTCGATCAGGTGCAGCGCGATGCGGGCGGGCGCGCGTACGCCGGGGCCGGGGGCGCGGCGGCGGGCCACGAGGACGCGGCGGTGGCCGAGGCCCTTCATCAGGGCGGCGCCGGCGGACAGCTCCTCGGCGAGGAAGTTGACGAACCGGTCCTTGGGCACCTGTAAGGCCCGCACGGCGGTCAGGGTCTCGATGCGTCCCCGGTAGGGCCAGTCCCACAGGGCGAGTTCCCCTTCCAGGTGCCCTGGCCCGAAGATCTCGATGAGCGACTCGTCGCCGGCGGCGGTGCCGTACACCTCTTTGGCGTAGCCGTCGAGCAGGACGGTGACGCTGCCGGGCAGGGCGTCCCTGTCGCCGAGGGTCTCGCGGGGGGCGAACTCGCGGACCCATCCGATGGCGTGCAGGGATTCGCGTTCGATCTGGCCGAGCAGGGACCAGAACGTTCCTGGTCCCCCGGGGTGGAGGTTGGTCACGTTGTGCCTCGCTGTGCTTGTCGGCGCGGGGCGGCACGCGCTGGGGTGTGCGCGCGCTTACAGCGTGACTGTTCGCTTAAGGGTGGGATGTGTCAATTGACATACCTATTAGCCGTGCCGATACATCACATCGACCTTCCACCTGGTGAAGCCGAAAGATTGGTAAAGATGGATGGCCGAGGGATTGTCCTCGTCGACGTACAGCATCACCTGGTCCAGGCCGGCGGACCGCAGGTGGTCCAGGCCGGCCAGTGTGAGCGCCCGGCCGAGGCCGGTGCCCTGCTCGGAGGGGTCGACCCCCACGACGTACACCTCGCCGATCGGCGCGTGGGACAGCTCGGGGCCGCCGTCGGCGTGCACCTTGGTCCAGTGGAAGCCCGCGAGCCGGGCCCCCTCCCCGGCGGTCTCGCGCACGGCGAGGAAGAAGCCGGAGGGGTCGAACCACGGCTCCCGCTCGCGCAGCGTGAGGTCGTCCATGGTCCATGAGCCCTGCTCAGGGTGGTGGGCGAACGCACGGGCGTTCACGGCGAGCCACGCCTCCTCGTCCGCGCCCGGCTCGAACGCGCGCAGCCGCACCCCGTCGGGCAGCTTCGCGGGGGGCAGGGGGTCGGCCGTAGGCCGGCGCATCTGCCAGAGCGACCGGGCCCGGGTGAAGCCCAGCGCGGCGCCCAGCCGGGCCGCCTCGGGGCGGTCGCCGTGCGCCCACAGACGGAGCCGGCCGCCGCTCTCGGCGAGCGCCGCCTCGGCGAGCAGGCGGCCGAGGCCCTGGCCCCGGTGGCCCGGGTGGACGACCAGCTCGCCGCTCGGCCCCTCCTCGCCGTCCGCCCCGACGTGCGCGAAGCCCGCCAGCGTGTCATCCTGGTAGAGCAACAGGGCCTTGGTCCCGTCGCCGCCTCCGTGGCGCAGGTGGAGCATCACCTGCTCGTTGAGCGGGCTGATGGAGTCGGCTTCGGCGGCCGCGGCGGTCAGGGCGGCCACGTCGGCCACCTCCTGGTCGCCGAGGCGTTCCCTGATGTCCACGCGGGCATTCATGCTGGAACTCTAATCTGGCAGAAAACGCCACTAACTAGCGGGGTAAATCGTTACCTCTGGGTCGTTTTATGCTTGGCTTCCGTCTCTAACCTCGTGGGTTATGACCTCTCGATCGTTCATGCGGATCGCGGTCGCCGGAATCGTCGCGGCGACCGGTCTCGCTTTCACCGCCGGTACCGCGTCGGCGCACCCGAAACCCCCCAAGCCTCCCCAGACGGTGCCCGTACGGCTGGTGTCCATCAACGACTTCCACGGCAACCTGGAGCCCCCGACCGGCTCCGGCGGCGCGATCGTCGACGAGAGCGGGGTGTCGGTGCCTGCGGGCGGCGCCGCCTACCTGGCGACCCACCTCAAGTCCCTGGTCAACCGGGACAGCGTCGTCGTGGCCGCCGGTGACCTGATCGGCGCCTCGCCGCTGATCTCCGCCGCTTACCACGACGAGCCGACCGTCGAGCTGCTGGGCAAGCTCGGCCTGAAGGTGTCCTCGGTCGGCAACCACGAGTTCGACGAGGGCATCAGCGAGCTCAAGCGCATCCAGAACGGCGGCTGCCACCCCGTCGACGGCTGTTCCCCGGCCGGCCGGTGGCGTGGCGCGAAGTACGAGTACCTCGCGGCCAACGTGCTCAAGGAGAACAACGACCACTACGTGCTGCCGCCGGTCGCCGTCAAGGTGGTCAACGGGGTCAAGGTCGGCTTCATCGGCCTGGTCACGCAGACCACGCCGTCGATCGTCACCGCCTCCGGCATCGCGGGCCTGAAGTTCACCGAGGAGGTCGAGGCGGGCAACCGCGCGGCGCGGCTCCTGCGGCTGGCCGGGGTGAAGGCCATCGTGGCCATGGTCCACGAGGGTGACCAGATCGCCCCGAACCAGAGCCCGGACGCCTGCCCGGTCACCCCGGGCGCGGGCACCCGGATCGCCCAGGGCCTCAGCGCGGACGTCGACCTGGTCGTCATGGGCCACTCCCACCAGGCCTACATCTGCAAGACCCAGGACCCGGCCGGCCAGGACCGGTTCTACACCCAGGGTTCCTCGTTCGGCCGCGTGCTGACGACGGTCGACTTCAAGGTGGACAAGAAGACCGGCGAGGTCGTCCGGTCCTCGGTCGCGGCCGACAACCACGTTGTCACCCGGGACGTCACCCCCGACCCGGAGATCACGCAGTTCGTCCAGACCTGGAAGGACCGGGTCGCCACGGTCGCCAACAAGGCCATCGGCTCCATCACCGCCGACATCGGCAGGGCCGCGGGGCCGTCGGGGGAGACCGCACTCGGTGACCTGATCGCCGACGCGCAGCTCGAAGGCACCAGGACCGGCGGAAACGCCGAGATCGCGCTGATGAACCCGGGCGGGGTCCGCGCCGACCTGACGTACGCGCAGAGCGGGTCGGAGGGCAACGGCGTCGTCACCTACGGCGAGGCCTTCACCGTGCAGCCGTTCAACAACCTCATGCAGGTCGTGACGCTGACCGGGGCCAGGCTCGACGCGCTCCTGGAGCAGCAGTGGCAGAACGGCGGCGCGCTGGTGCGCATCCTGCAGCCGTCCGCGTCGCTGACCTACTCGATGAACCTCTCGCAGCCGATCGGCTCGCGGATCTCGGACATCAAGATCAACGGGACGCCGGTCACCGACGCACAGGAGATCCGGGTCGCGGCCAACAACTTCCTGGTCGGCGGCGGTGACGGTTTCACCGTCTTCCGCGAGGGCACGGGCCTGTGGAGCGGCCCGCTGGACATCGACGCGTTCGTCGCCTACTTCGGGGCGCACTCGCCGATCGCCCCGCCGGCGATCAACCGCATCACGGTCACCGGCTAGCCCCGGGACCGCGAGCGCGGTCACCGGGGATCACCCGGCAGCGAAACGCCCGGCGTCGTCGAGGACGGCGCCGGGCGTCACGCGTTCACGGCGTCAAGCGTTCACAGCGTCCAGGTCACGCGTTCACGGTGTCTATCGGCGGGCGGGAGCGGGCTCGCGGTCCTCGATCTGCTCGCCGCCGCGGTCGGGTACGAAGCGGTACCCAACGTTGCGCACGGTGCCGATCAGGGACTCGTACTCGGCGCCCAGCTTGGCGCGCAGGCGCCGCACGTGGACGTCGACGGTGCGGGTGCCACCGAAGTAGTCGTATCCCCATACCTCCTGCAGCAGCTGGGCGCGGGTGAAGACCCGGCCGGGGTGCTGCGCGAGGTACTTCAGGAGCTCGAACTCCTTGAACGTCAGGTCGAGCGCCCGGGTGCGGAGCCGGGCGGTGTAGGTGGCCTCGTCGATCGACAGGTCGCCGCTGCGGATCTCGTCCGGCACCTCTTCGGTGGCGGCGATCGACAGCCTGCCGACGGCCAGCCGGAGCCGGGCCTCGACCTCCGCCGGTCCCGCCGTGTCGAGGAGGACGTCGTCGGCCCCCCACTCGGCGGTCATCGCGGCCAGGCCGCCCTCGGTGACGATCACCATGAGCGGGCAGTCGATGCCGGTAGTACGAAGGAGACGGGAGAGGCTCTTGGCGTGCACCAGCTCCCTCCGCGCGTCCACCAGCACAGCGTCGGCGGGTGGTGCGTCGATCAGTGCCGACGCCTCCGCGGGGGCGACCCGGACCGAGTGGAGAAGCAACCCGAGGGCGGGCAGCACCTCCGCCGAGGGTTCCAGAGCGTTGGTGAGCAGGAGCAGGTTACTCACAGCACCTCCTAATCAAGAGGCTGACCCGGGGCGGGAGGATACGGCTTCGCTCACGCACCGCATCCGCCTCCTCCCCGCGTTGTGACGGCGCCAGCCGTACAAACACGTAAAGGACCCGGGGGCTACGTCGCCCAGGTCCCGTCAGTACGTGAGGATAGCCCACAGGAAAGGCGCGTCCATAGTGCGTCGGCCCGGTGAACGGTCCATCACGCGGGAAATAACCGTAACCATTCCCTTGCGGTGAGTGATTGACACTTGTGCGGTACTCATGCTTAGACGACGGAGGTGGCTGATGGCAAGGGGTATGGTGCGCTACTGGGCGGCGGCCAAGGAGGCCACGGGGGTGGCCGAGGAGGCGTTCGACGCCGTCACGTTAGGTGACCTGGTGGCGCAAATCACACTAAAACATGAAAATCCAGACCTAGTACGCGTTCTCGGACGATCGTCCTTCCTCGTGGATGGCCATCCGGCGGGCACGCGCGATCCCCACGCGGTGGAACTGCCGGAAGGGGCCACCGTGGAGGTGCTTCCTCCCTTCGCCGGCGGCTGATCGTACGGACTCGTTGGGACCTGCCCGGGTTGATGGTCATTCTTGGTGAATTGCCCTGGTTGATAGGTGTTTTGTGGATGACCCCCAGGGGAGTAGGAGGGCGGATACTCTCATTCACAGGGGTGAGCCTCCCTAAGGAGTCGGATGCGCAAGCTGATCGTGTTCCTGATCCTGCTGGGCGTCATCCTGGCCGTCGTCGACCGCGTCGCGGTGAGCGGCGTGCAGAGCGAGGTCGCCCGCCAGGTGGCGGCCAAGTACGACCTGGCCACCCCGCCCAAGGTCGAAGTACGCGGCATTCCCTTCCTCACCCAGGCGATCGCCGGCCGGTACGAGGAGATCAGTGTGGCGATGGGCGCGATGACGACCCCCGACGGCGCGAAGATCTCGCGCATCGACGCCGTCCTGCACGGCGTCAACGCCCCCCTCATGGACCTGATCCAGGACTCCGCCAAGGCGAGCATCGTCGCCGAGAAGGTCACCGGCACCGTCGTGATCTCCAAGGAGACCCTGGACGCCCGCGCCCCGCGCGGCCTGCGCGTCGAGGGCAACGGCGACGACACGCTCAACGTCACCGGCAAGCTCACCGTCGCCGGGATCACCATCCCGGTCACCGCGAAGCTGAAGATCGAGGTCGTCGCGGGCGGCGTGCGGCTGACGCCGGAGAACGTCAACGGCATCAAGGTGCCCGACGCCAGCAGGCTGATGAGCTTCAACGTCCCCATCAAGAACCTGCCGCTCAACATCAAGATCCAGAAGGTGCGCACGACCTCCGAGGGGCTGGCGGTCGACGGCACGGCGACGGACGTGCCGTTACGTGACTGAACCGGACCTCCCCCTCGTACGTCGTGAAGATGTGAGCCACGCCGGAACCGCCGACGAGCAGCTGATACGAACGCTTTTCGCGGAGCACGCGGGGTCACTTTATGGTTACGTGTTGCGACTCACGGGTGATCCGGGCAAGGCGGAGGACGTGGTACAGGAGACGCTGTTACGGGCGTGGCGGCACCCTGACGCGCTGGCCGACCGGCCGGTGCGGGCATGGCTGTTCACCGTCGCCCGCAACCTGGTCGTCGACCACCACCGCGCCCGCAGGTCCCGCCCGCAGGAGACCACCGACGACGCCCTGGCCGTGGTGCCCGCCGAGGATGAACTGGACCGCGCCGTCGAGTCCTGGGGCGTCGCCGACGCCATCGCCGCCCTGCGGCCCGAGCACCGCGCCGTGCTGCTGGAGACCTACTACCGGGGCCGCTCGGTGAAGGAGGCCGCGGAGTCGCTGGGCATCCCCGTCGGCACGGTCAAATCACGGACGTACTATGCCCTTCGCGCGCTGAAACTGGCGCTGGAAGAGCGGGGGCTCGCGCCATGAGCCCGTGCGAGGAGATGCGGATGTCGCTCGGCGTGTACATGGTCGGGGCGCTGGACCCCGAGGAGGCCGCCGGCGTCGAGACCCATCTGGCCACGTGCCCGGAATGCCAGGCCGAGTTCGACGAGCTCAGCGGCCTCGCGGCGCTGCTCGGCCGGGTCTCGGAGGAGGACATAGAGCAGGTCGCCAGCCCGCCGCAGGCCGTGCTCGACCGCCTGATCACCGCCTCGGCCAGGCGCCACCGGCTGAACCGGCTGTTCATGGGCCTGGCGGCCGGCCTGGTCACCGTCGTGCTCGGCGGCACGGCGTGGCTGGCCGTGGGAGGCAGGACCAGGGACGCGAGCACGGTCGCGGCGCCCGCGAGCAGCACCATGAGCGACAACGGGGCCGCGAGCGGCACCAGCCAGGAGTCCCCCGGCAACGAGGCCATGCTGTCCACTCCCCGCGCGTCCGCCTCGTCCATGCTGAAGCAGGACCCGTCGGGCACCGTCCCGGTGCCCGACGACGCCGGGCGGCGGGCCCCGGTGACCGCGACCAACGGGCGGATCCACGCCGAGCTCAGCCTGACGCCCGGCGAGGAGGGCACGACCATCCAGATCGCCCTGTCCGGCATCGCCGACGGCACCTCCTGCAGGGTGACCGCCGTGGCGACCGACGGCACCCGCTCCCCGGCGGGGAGCTGGACGGTCGACCTCGCGGAGTACCACGGGGGACCGGCCGAGTTCGTCGGGCACACCGAGCTGACCATCGACCGGATCCGCAGCTTCGACATCCGCGCCTCCACCGGCAAGCGCCTGCTGTCGATCTACCTGCCCTGACCGCGCGACCGCCGCGCCCGTGGACGGAAACCGGCCCAGGCGGCTCCACGGAGATCGGCCCGCGCGGGTTTCCCCGCGCCGGGAATGGCGGCAGGACGGGTCGTGTTGTGGCTGGCGATGACAGGCCTGCTGGTGCTCTGCGCGACGCTCGCCGCCGGAACCGTCGCCGGACTGGTGATGCGGCGGCGTAATGGCGCCGTGCGCGGGGTGAGGAGGGACATGGACGTGGTCGCCGCCGGCGAGCTCGGCGAGGAGCTGGGCGAGCGGGCCACGCTGGTCCAGTTCTCCACGGCCTTCTGCCAGCCCTGCCGCGCGACCCGCCGCATCCTCTCGGAGGTCTCCGGGATGGTGCCAGGCGTGCGGCACGTGGAGATCGACGCGGAGTCCCGGCTCGACCTGGTCCGGCGGTTCGACATCATGCGCACGCCGACGGTCCTGGTGCTCGACGGCGCGGGCCGCGTGACCAAGAAAGCGTCCGGTCAACCGCGCAAGGCCGACGTCATCGCGGCCCTGGGTTTCACCGCATCTCATGAAACGGACGCGACGTGACAGATGGCGAGACGGCGGGTACTGTCGTGGACATGACGCCCTGGACGGAGCTGCTGACGAAGCGGCGCGCGGTTGACTTCTGCCGCGTGGCCACCGCGCTCTGTCGTATGGCCTGAGGGCGATCTCCCGGCTTTACCGCCGCGCCGAGATCACGCGGGTGCCTCCCGCCGCACCGGTCTGAAAAGTGCCTGGTCCTTGTCTTTCGGCACGATCCCTTCAGGAGCATCCCGCCATGCAGGTTGATCCAAGAAGCACGCGCTTTTCCGCGGCCGTGACGACGCTCATCCTGGCGCTGGTCCTGATCACGGGCAACGTCTGGCTGCTGCTGGCCCAGGGCGTCGTCTTCGCCCTGGGGGTCGCCGGAACGGCGCCGTACGGGCTGGTGTTCAAGCGGCTGGTACGGCCGAGGATCGGCCCGCCCGCGGAGATGGAGGACGCCGCCCCGCCCCGCTTCGCGCAGGGTGTGGGCCTGGTGTTCGCCCTCGCCGGGGTGGCCGGCTTCGCCGCGCAGGTCACTCCCCTCGCGCTCGGCGCGACCGCCGCGGCCCTCATGGCCGCCTTCCTGAACGCGGCCTTCGGCTTCTGCCTGGGCTGCGAAATGTACCTCTTCATCCGCCGCCTAATGCCCGCCGCAACCCGATAACCGGAGGTTTCCCAATGAGCCGCTCCGCCGTACTGGTGGACGCCGACTGGGTCGAGGCCAACCTCGACACCTCTGGCGTCGTGCTCGTCGAAGTCGACGAGGACGCCAGCGCCTATGACAAGGGCCACATCCGTGGTGCCGTGAAGATCGATTGGAAGCAGGATCTGCAGGACCCGGTCCGCCGCGACTTCGTGGACCGTGAGGGCTTCCAGGCCCTTCTGTCGGCTCGGGGCATCGGCAACGACGACACCGTGGTCCTCTACGGTGGCAACAACAACTGGTTCGCCGCGTACGCGTACTGGTACTTCAAGCTCTACGGTCACCAGAACGTCCGGCTGCTCGACGGCGGGCGCAAGAAGTGGGAGCTGGACTCCCGCGAGCTCGTCACCGAGGCCGCCGCCCGCCCGGCGACCCAGTACTCCGCCAAGGACCAGGACCTGTCGCTGCGGGCCTTCCGCGACGACGTCCTGGCGGCGATCGGCAAGCTGAACCTGGTCGACGTCCGCTCGCCCGACGAGTTCTCCGGCAAGCTGCTGGCCCCGGCCCACCTCCCGCAGGAGGCGGCGCAGCGCGGCGGCCACATCCCGACCGCGCGCAACGTCCCGTGGTCCAAGGCCGCGAACGACGACGGCACCTTCAAGTCCGACGAGGACCTGCGCTCGCTGTACTCCGGCGAGGGCGTCGACTTCGGCAAGGACACGATCGCCTACTGCCGCATCGGCGAGCGTTCCGCCCACACCTGGTTCGTGCTGCACGAGATCCTCGGCCAGGCGAACGTGAAGAACTACGACGGTTCGTGGACCGAGTACGGCTCGCTTGTCGGCGTGCCGATCGAGTTGGGGGAGGCCCGCTGATGACCATCCAAGGTTGCGCAGCACCGGAGCAGACCGTCACGCTGCCGGCCGGGATCGATCTTTCGACCCAGGCCGTCATCCAGGGCGTCGTCACCGGCGCCGGCACGGCGTACGCTCGCCTGCTGGACCATTCCGGCGAGTTCACCGGCGAGGTGGTGGTGTCCGACGAGGGCATCTTCCGCTTCTTCGCCGCGCCGGGCTCCTGGACCGTCCGCATCATCGCGGGCGGCGGCGTGAGCAAGGACGTCGCGGTGGAGGCCCGCCTCGGCGAGGTCTCCCAGCTCCAGGTCGCCGTCTGACGACCGGCCGTTAGCCTCGCCGCCGGGGCGGCGAGCGGGCTTGAGACGCGGAGGGCCGGCGTCCCGGTTACGGGACACCGGCCTCTCGCGCGTTCCGGGCCTTTCACGCGTCCGTGGCCGTACGCTCCGATCGCGGGCACCCGGCGGGAGGCCGTAATAGGGGCCCGGCACCGGGTGGGTCTCGTTCTGATGATGCGGCTGCGACGCCTGGGGTGCCGTCGATAGGATGCACCGGATGTCCGAATCCATCCGCATCCCGTCGGCCTGGTCGCTGCCGCTGCACACGCTGCGCCTGGCCGGGCGGTGCCTGCTGCCCCTGGTCATGTGGTACTCGGCGGGACAGCTCGTGCGGTTCGGCCTGCTCGCCGGCGGCACCGACCTGTCCCACGGCTCCATGCGCGACCTGCGCCTCACGCTGACGATGCTGATCTTCGTGATCATGGTCATGGCCAGCATGGTCGTCAGCGTCGGCATGTTCCACACCCTGCGCGGCTCCCTGTCGGAGATCCGCGCGCGGCGCGCGGACGGCGAGGAGGACGAGGGGTTCGTCGGCGGCCTGAGCCGGGTCATCGTCCCCTTCGTGGCGCTCTACCTGGCCTGGCGGTGGGACCTGGACGATGTGCGCGCCTTCCTCACCACCGACATCAAGCGGCAGAGCGGGGAGAAGGGGTACCTCGGCGCCTTCGCCGACCTGACCACCGGCCAGCCGACGGACACGGCGATGGGGCTCACCTCGCTGAGCTTCAACATCACGCTGATCATCATGATCGCCGCCTTCCTCGGGCGGTACGTCTTCATGCTGCTGCACGAGAAGCGGGGGAACCGCCCGGCGGCCATCGCCCTGGCGTTCTGCGAACTCGCCTTCGTCTACTACGGCCTGCAGGTCATCGCCTCGCGCGGCGCCTGGATCGGCAGCCGCTCGATCGTGAACTGGTGGAACGACGTCGTCGCCGGCATGGAGCGGATCATCCCCGGCTGGGAGGCGTTCTGGGCCACGATCGGCGCGATCAGGCCGTTCGCCTGGGACGCGCTGGTGCTGCCCGCCGCCTGGCTGACCGTCGCCATCCTGATGTACGGCGCGTACGCCGAGGACGCCACGACCGTGATCAAGGGCACGCGGCTGGAGACGACGGCCGAGCAGGCGACCCGGGCGATCAACAGGCGCACCCACTCCCTCACCCGCCAGCTCCTGACGGCGTTCTTCGGCCGCTGGGCCCACTGGGTGGCGCTGGCCAACACCATGCGCCTGGTCGTACGGGCCGGCGCGCCGCTGTTCGGGATGTTCGCCCTGTGCTTCGCCGGGATCAAGGTCGGCGAGGGCTACGCGGCCCGCGGCCTTGAGTACCTGGCCGGCAACGACTACCCGGTGCTGTACTGGGACGTCGTCTTCGTCCCGATCAACTTCGCCGTCGACCTCGCGGTCACGGTGCTCACCACCTGCCTGCTGGCCGCCACGTTCGACGTCGCCGCCGGCGCGGAACGCCGGCGGCGCGCCCTCGCGTCCGCCGCACAGGCGGCCGGCCCCGAGGGACCTCGTCAGGCGCTCGGCGAGCCGCGGTACGGCGCCGCCCCCGCCGGTGCCGGCCACGAGGCCGGCGGCCCGGCGGTCAGCGGTCGAACCGCAGAGCGTCGCCCGACTGCTGCCTTCCCAGGTACGGGTTCGGCCACAGCGTCAGCTCGACCTGGTCCACCATCTCCTTGGGCACCAGGCTGATCAAGGTGAACCGCCCGGCGACGCCGGGCGTGAGCTTCTCCGGCGACTTCCACGGCTCGACCATCCACGTGCGGCCCGCCTTGTCGGCCAAGTAGAGGCCCGGCGGGGTGAGCGCGAACCTGGTGCCGTCGGCGTTCAGCGGGGTGGCCTGCAGTTCGATGCGCAGCATCGTGCGGCCGGGCTGCTGGGCCGCCTGCGGGTCGGTCATGGTGGACACGCCGATGAGCCGCCACTTGGCGTCCGCCAGCGTCGCCTCCTGCCCCGCCGAGACCTGCTGGACGTTGGCGGGCGGCACGTCCTTCTCGTACCGCTGAAGCGCGTCGTACCCGCGCATCGCCAGGAAGGCGGCGGTCAGGCCGACGGCGCCGGCGATCTGCAGCCCGATCTTGGCCACTTTGGGGATCGGCGCCCGCCGCCGTTTGGGCGGCGGCGCTGCCGGCGCGGGCGGCGCGGGCGGGGCCGGAACCGCGGCGGCGGCCGAGGGCGGCACCGGGGGCCCGCTGAACGGGGGCCGGGTGAAGGGCTGCGGCACGGGGGCGGGGGGCGTCGGGACCGGCGGCGGCCACGTCGGGCGGCGCGGCGCCGGGCCGTCCTCGATGACGGGGATCGGCACCGTGGAGGAGCCGCGCGGCTCCCGCTCCGGGGGCGGCCACACCCTCGCGTCCGGCCGGGGCAGCCGCTTGGACGGGGTGAACCAGGACGGCTCGGCCGCGGGCGGGCTCCAGACGCCGGTGTCCTCGGGGTTCTGGTCGCTCATCAGCCGCTCACCTCGTAGACGTCCTTCGCGGCGCCGGCCATCTGGCGCGCCTTCGGTCGGTCGAACCCGAGGTCGAACGAGGTCTCCGGCATGTAGTCGTCACCGAACAGCGTCTTCGGCTCGGCGACGACGACCCGGGCCCCGGCCAGCTTGTCCGCGGGGACGTCGAAGAAGAACAGCCCGGAGCGCCACCACCCCGGCTGGATCCACTTGTCGCCGAGCGTCGCGGACAGGCTCACCCGGTCGGTCGGCTCGAAGCGCAGGCCGTCGGCGGTGAGCACGAACGAGGTGACCTGGGTGGGCCTGCGGGGCGCCGTCAGCCCGACCTTGACGATCATGAACGTCTCGTCGGCCTTCGCGTCGTCGGTGCTGTACTGCTTCTTCACCCGCACCGTCCTGGCGAACTCGACACGTTCGAGCCGGGCGGAGAAGTGGGAGGTGCGCAGCTCGTCGTGCATGCCGCCGGACACGGTCAGCGGGTCGCTCTTCTCGTCGGCGGTCAGCACGAACGTCTGGGCGTACACCGCGGCGCTCACCAGGGCGATGCCGACGACGCCTCCCACGATCTTGCGCCACAGCGGGACGCGGCGCGGAGGGAGGGGACGCAGCGGCGCGGCGGGCGCCTCGGGTACCAGGCCGTGGGCGGCGGACATCACGCCTCCACCCGGACCGGCAGCGTGACCTGGGCGACGACGATGGGCGAGTAGTGGAACTGCCTGCCGTGCGCGCGGTCCTCGGCCGTGGGCGCGACGGGCGTGGTGACCAGCCGCCATTCGTGCGTCTTGTAGAAGAAGCTCTCGGCCCACGCGTACATGCCGGCGTCGATCTGGACGCTCTTGGGGGGCGGCTTGCCCTCCGGCAGCTCGTACGCCAGGACGACGGTGGCCGGCACGCCGGGGTGCATCTGGCCGTAGGAGTGGCCTCCGGAGACGGCCACGACGCGCGGTCCGCCGGTGACGTTCGTCGAGGCGGGGTCGTCGAGCGGCTTCCCGTCGGCCCTGACCCCGACGAGCGCGTCGTCCATCATCTGCGCGAGGAGGGTGATCTCGCTCTTGTTGGTCACCTTCAGGACGAGCTGCAGGTAGCGCCGGTCGGAGACGCCGATGCCGTCCTTGCCGCCCAGGCGGACCACGGCGTCGTCGAACCGGGTGACCATCCGGCCCTGGTCGATCTCCGCGCCCTTGCCGGCCTGCTCCGGCGGCTTCTCGGGGGCCTCTTTGAGGCCGCCGGCCGCCGCGCTGACTCCCACGGTCGCGGCGGCCAGGACGACCAGCACCGGTATGAGCACCGGTCGCCGGCGCGGGCGGCCGCCAGAAGGGGTGGACGTCATGGCACAGGATGGTAGTCGGTGTGCCTTTCCCTTCCGCCTCGTTGGTCCCATAGATACGCGGTAGAGATCCGCGAATGCGGATGAACCGGGCAAACGCCCGCCGAAACCCGAATCGTTACCCCGTCGCCGGGCACCCCGTGCGGCCGGGCGAGATCCGGGCCGCTCGTTGTGGCGATGCCCTGCGGGCCTCGGGCTGTGATCGATAACATGCCCAGGATGTCCGAATCGATGGCCTTGGGGGCTGGGTCACCGCGCGCCGCCGCGCACGCCACCACCGGCGTCCGCTGGTGGAGGCGCTCGGCGTACGGGCTGCCGCTGTACACGCTGGCGATCTGGACCCGCTGCCTGGTCCCGCTCGTGCTGTGGTTCACCGTCGGCAAGCTGGGCAGGTTCGGGCTGCTGGTGGCCGGGTCGGAGCTGTCGCACGGCTCCTTCCGCCAGTGGCGCCTGGCCGGCGTCATGCTGGTCTTCGTCGCCATGGTCATGCTCGGCATGGTCGTGACCGTGGGCATGCTGCACTCCCTGCGCGGCGCGCTGACCGAGCTGCGCGCCCGGCGCGAGGAGGGCGAGCGGGACGAGCCGCTGTCCGCCGGGCTAGGCCGGGCGATCATCGTCTTCGTCGCGATCTACCTCGCCTGGGGGTGGCAGACCGCGGACGCCCGCGACTTCGCCGACGCGGACATGGAACGCTACGCCGACCAGTACGACACCTACACGGCCGCGCTGGTGAACAACGCCCTGGGGCACGGCGACGCCCCGGCCAAGCCCGTCCCCCCGGACGCGGGGACCAACCTGGTGCTCGACCTGAAGGTCGCGGTGGCCTTCACGGCCGTGGCCCTCGTCGCCCGTTTCGTGCTCTCGGCGTTCCACGAGCGCAGGGGCGGCACCAGGCTCGCGTTCGGCGTGGCCTTCTGCGAACTGGCCGCCACCTTCTACGGCGCCGTCCTGCTGGTCACCCTCGCGGGCGATCGGTCGGCCTGGCTGCGTGAGCGGGTGGCCACCGCCTGGTGGGACGAGCACTGGGCCGCCCTGGAGGCGGCGGTGCCCGGCTGGCGCACGGCCGCCGAATGGCTGGGCCAGGTCCGGCCGGACCTCACCGAGGCGGTGGTGGTGCCGCTGACCTGGCTCACGCTGGCGATCCTCGTCTACGGGGCCTACTCCGAGGACGGCCGCGCGCTGGTCGGCGGCACGCCGCTGGAGCGGGTCACGGCGGCGGCCGAGGAGCGGACCCACCCGCTGACCAGGCGCGGGTTCGGGCTGCTGCTGTCGCGCACGGGCCTGGACCGGTGGCCCCCGGTGCTCAACGCCCTGCGGACCACGCTGCGCGGCGGCGCTCCGCTGTTCGCGGTGATGTGCCTGTGCTACGCGGGGCTGCGCGTCGGCGCCGACTACGCCGAGCGGGGTGCGTACCACCTGATCGGCACCGCGCATCGCCAGCTCGAATGGGAGATCTACCAGATCCCCGTCCGCTTCGGCCGCGAGCTGCTGTTCACGACGCTGACGCTGTGCCTGTTCGCCGCGGCCTTCGACGTCGCCGCGACCCGTCAGCGCGCGAAGCGCGGCATCTCGCCCGGCGAGTAGCGTCAGCGCGCGAAGCGCAGCATCTCGCGGGGCGAGTAGGCGAGCACCAGCTCCGCGGTGTCCCGCACCGCGTTCGGCACGGTGGCGACCACCGTGAGCCGGGAGGTCATGCCCGCCCGCAGGTCGAGCTGGGTGAGCGTCCCGCTCGGCAGCGCCTGCCACCGGCGGCCGGTGCGGTCGCGCATCTCGAAGTCGGGGGTGAGGTAGCCGGCGATCTGTTCGGCCGAGGCCGGGGTCACCTCGACGGTCGCGACCACGGACGTGACGCCGGGGTCGTCGCCGAGGGCCCTCGGGCGCACCGACAGGTCCGCCCGCCAGGTCATCCCGTGCAGCGGGGCACCCTGCAGACGCGGGACGTCGGTGACCACCTCGGCCGGATACCGGGCGCCCACCCAGACCGAACGGTCCCAGACCTGCACCCCGATGGTGACCGCGACCAGCGCCACGGCCGTCACCAGCAGCACGACCGCGCGGGCGGCCCGGCGGAGCCGCCGAGGGCGTGCCGGAGGCTCCGGGGGAGCAGGGGGGAGGGTCGCCGGGGGGACGGCCGGCCACGAGCCGGTCGAGAAGATCGACTCCTCGCCGGGCGCGGGAGCCTCGCGGGCCACCGGCTTGAAGGCGTCGAAGGACGCCGGCGCGGCGCCCGCCCCGTTCGTCTCGCTCACGCGCTCACTCCTCGGCCGTCCACGCGCTCACCCTTGGTCATTCCACGTGCGCGTTCCCTGGTCGTCCACGTGCGTCCCCCGGCCGTCCAGACGATCACTCCTTGGCCACGAGCTGCCACGAGCTCTTCACGTCGTCCAGGATGCGCTTGGCCGCCGCGTCGTCGGGCGCGACCGCGAGGACGGCCTCGGGGAGGAGCTGGTCGTAGCGGCCGGGGTAGATCTCGTCATATATCCCGTTCGAGGAGGGCGCGGTGACGACCACGGAGGACCCGGGGAGCGCCTCCCTCGGGACCTCGAACACGAACACCACGTCGACCCACCAGCCGTCCTGCACCGGCCGGTCGGCCAGGGTGAACTCCGGGCCGACCCGGTCGGTGGCCGCGTACTCGACGCCGTCCGCCGTCCGCAGCCACGCGTCGGCGAGCCGGGTCGGTGCCCCGGACGAGGTCGCGCTGACCGTGGTGACGACGAAGACGTCCGGGGTGCCGACGCGGGTGGTGCCGAGGATCATCACGCGCCCGCTGACCGGTTCGGTCGTGGTGGTGAGCAGGCGCAGGGAGGAGGCGGCCACCACCTTGCCGAGCCGCGCGCTGAACCTGCCGGTCGCGGCGGCCGACCCCGCGGCGGCCCGGGTGCTCAGCGGGGCGTCCAGGTCGTCCTGGTCCATCGTGAACGTGTGGGCGTACACGGCGGCGGCGATGACGACGAGCGCGACGACCGCGTTGATAAGGCTCCGCGCGAGCCTGCGGAGCATCACACCGCCTTCCGGACCGGGACGGTGACGTGCGCGGCGACCGAGGGCCGGTCGTCGTCGCCCGGCACCAGCCGCGCGGCGCGGCGTCCGGTCAGGGAGTCCTGGTGGTTCTCGTACCTGGCGAGGTCGACGGCCAGCACGTCGGGGAACCGTCCGCCGCCGGACTCGCCGTCCAGCGAGTCGACCTCGCGGAACCGGATCACCACGGCCGAGGTCCGCTTCGGCGGCAGCAGCCTGCTCGCGGCGCCCTCGCCCGGCACGGTCGAGTCGTACAGCCAGCCCTTCGCGTCAGGGGCCATCAGGGTCTTGCCGTCGGCCGAGGCCACCCGCAGCAGGGACTTCTCCAGGTAACTCAGAGGGACGCTCACCTTGGCGTCGTTGTAGACCCTCAGGTCGAGGTCCATCACGGTGGCGGACGGCACCGCCGGGTCGTCGGCGGGCAGGTAGTGCACTAACGCGCCGTCGATCCGGGTGCGGAACACGTCCTGGTCGATCTCCTGGCCCGCTCGCAGCCACGGCGGGCCCTCCACCGGGGCCCTCTTGAGGCCGCCGAGGGCCGCGACGGCGCCGATGCCCGCGGCGGCCAGCAGAACGATGGCGGGGACCAGGATCGGACGCCGCCGACGGCTGCCGCGATGGACGGGGGACGTCATGGCACCCGATGGTAATCGGGAAGTCTTTCCCATCTGCCTCGTTCGTCCCATTGGGTGGCCCCAGTAGCCAGGAATCTGGTCCGAATGGCGAGAACCCTGCCCGAATACGAGGTCCAACTCATACGCTGTCACAGTCGGAGAGCTAGTCCACGGGCACGAGCCCACAGGCTCCCCAGCGAGCGCGACCATTGACAGGTGGAGGTCCGGTGGCGGACGTGCACCCAGAGCATGCGCAGCTGCAGGCTGACCGGATCTACCTGGGGTGGCAGTACGCCATGCTGTACCCCGATCCCGGCCCGCCGCCCAGGCGTCCCTCCCCCGAGCAGGCCGCCGAGGAGCCCATCGTCGTCGACCCGGCCTGGGTGCGCAGGGAACGCCTCCAGGAGGACCTCCTCAACCGCCCCGTGAAGATCGTCGGGATCTTCATGTCCGTCCTCGCGATCCTCATCCTCGGCCTTGGCGTCAGCGAGATGATCGGCTGGCCGTTCGTCGTCATCGGGCTGGTCGCCACCGGCGGGGTCGCCTCGATCTGCGGGTACGCCGTCCACCAAGGCGAGCGCGCGCTGCGTTCCCGCATCAAGGAGCAGGAGGCGCGGGCCGACCGGCGCCGCGAGCGGCGCGAGCGCGAGCTGTTCGACGCCCAGGAGGAGCACGCCGAGCGCTACCGCGAGTGGGCCGCCAAGAAGGAGCAGTACGACCGGCAGCTCACCTGGTACGCCGTGGCCGTGCCCGACGAGATCGACCGCATCGACGTCGCCGGTGGCACGCTCCCCGGCTGGTCCGCCCTGATCACCCTGCTCGGCGCCACCCGCCTGTACAGCGGCGGCCACCTCACCGTCCTCGACCTGTCCGAGGGCGCCATCGCCAAGGACCTGATCGAGCTGGCCAGGAGGGGCGGCGACGACCCGCTGGTGTGGGTGCTGCCCGTCGACCTGCCGAGGCTCGACCTCGGCGCGACGCTGCCGCCCGAGGCGTTCGCCGACGTGCTCGCGCACGTCGTGAGCGTCAGCGAGGAGCACCGCACGACCCGCGACCTCAGCTTCGACAACGCCATCCTGGAACGGGTCCTCGAAGTGCTGGGCGAGAACGCCACGATCAACCAGGTCACCGCCGCGCTGCGCGCCCTCGCCCAGGTCGGCGACCCGCGCGACGACCTGCGGTTCGGCCTGCTCACGGCCGTCCAGCTCGAACGCATCGGCACCCTGTTCGGCCGGGGCGTCACCGACCGCGTGGTGATCGAGCGCGCCTGGGCCCTGGAGTCCCAGCTCCGCAAGCTGGAGACCCTCGGGTCGGAGGCCGTGCGGCTGCCGCCCGCCCGGCTGCGCGTGGTCTCCATGGACCGCCAGGCCGGCGTCTTCGGCAACCGCGTACTCGGCACCTACGTCGCCACCGCGCTGACGCACATCCTGCGGCAGTCACCGGCCTCGGAGCGGCCCTGGTACCACACGATCATCGTCGCGGGCGCCGACAAGCTGCGCGGCGACGTGCTCGACCGCCTGATGGACGCCTGCGAGACCTCCCAGACCGGCCTGGTCCTCACCTACCGGTCCCTCACCCCCACCGTTCGCGAGCGGCTCGGCCGGGGGCACGCCGCCGTCGCGTTCATGCGGCTCGGCAACGCCGAGGACGCCCGGGTCGCCAGCGAGCACATGGGCACCGAGCACCGCCTGGAGCTCGCCCAGCTCACCGAGACCATCAGCCCGGCCGTCGACGGCGTGAACGGCTCCTACACCTCCACCGTCGCCAACGCCGGGCGCACCGGCGCCGAGGAGGAGGAGAAGGACGAGGGCGACCTCAAGGAGGGCATCACCGAGTCCACCGAATGGGGCCGCAGCGCCACCAAGGCCATGGGCGAGGAGCGCGTGCTGCACCGCAGCCGCGAGTTCCTGGTCGAGCCGCACCAGCTCCAGCAACTCCCCACGACCTCGGTGATCGTCACCCATGCGACGGCCGAGGGACGGCAGGTGCGCCTCGCCGACGCCAACCCGGCCATCCTCACCTTCCCCAAGACCACTTTGGGGGAGTTCGAGGAGGTCCGCCGGGTCATGCTGACCCCTCCGGAGCCCGAACCGGTCCTCGAAGAGGACCCCTTTCCGCCGAACCTCGGGCCGCCACCGGAGCGGCTCGACTGGCGGACACGGCATTGAACGGGTAATCCCCTGGCAAACGACGGTGGCATAAGGGATTTGGGCTTGATATGCAGGCAAGCGTGTCTTCCGCAGCGCCCAGCGCGCCGTTCCCCCTGAGTGGTCCGTGGTACCGCATCCAGGCGATCACCGCTCCCTCGCGCAGCTCGTCGGCCGAGTGGGACTTCGTGACCGTCCTGCCCGCGGTGCTGTCCGCTGCCCAGCGCAACCGGCCGTTCGTCATCGGCTGGCTGTCCCGGGGGTCGGGCGCGCCGCTGGAGCTGATCACCAACGCGGGCCCGCTCACCCCGCCGCGCCCCCCGCGCCGCGCCTCCACCGCCACCGTCGAGGAACCGCCGCAGGGGCCGCAGCCGCTGCTGTTCCCCGGCGGCGCGCGGGGCGTGGAGATCGGCGACGACTGGCTCGCCGACCTCGCCGACCTGGCCTGGACCGCCTGCCCCGGACGCCAGGCCCCGCCGCTGAACGGCCGCAGGGAACCCGGCCCCGACGAGCTGCTGCGCCCGACGCTGTTCGAGTCCACGCTGGTCACGCTGATGTCGCGCCCGTTCGCCTGGGTCGTCGTGGCCGAGCCGACCGACCTGCTCGACGCCGAGGTCGCCCACCTGCGCACCCAGCTGAACGTGCTGCGGCAGTACGGCGACGCCTCCGAGCGCAGCCGGTTCGACGCCGAGCGGGCCGAGCGGCGCATGCAGGAGCTCGACGCGTTCCGCGAGGCGGGCCTGTGGAACGTCCGGGTGCTGGCCGGCGCCGCCGGATCCGACGAGCTGCGGCAGATCGCCCCGGTGCTGGTCGGCTCGGTGGAGATGAGCCACCACCCCTACCGGCTGCGCAGCGCGCTGTCGCTGCCGAGCCTCGCCGGGTTCGGCCGCTCCACCAGCGGCGAGCCGGTGTACGGCTTCGCCGAGGCGCTCGGGGTGACCCTCCAGGACCCGGCCGACGGCGCGGCGTCGCCGTTCGCCGCCACCGCAGGGGCGCTCGCCGCCCTGGCCGGGCTGCCCCGCCGCGAGGTGCCCGGCGTGCGCGTCCTGGACGCCGGGTTCTTCGACGTCACCAGCGAGGCCGACGTGCGCAACACCGGGGAGCCGGTGCTCGACCTGGGCGCGATCATCGACGGCCAGGACCGCGCGGTCGGATCGTTCCGTGTGCCGCTGGCCACGCTCAACCGGCACACCTTCATCGCCGGGGCGACCGGGTCCGGCAAGTCGCAGACCGTGCGCCACCTTCTGGAACAGCTCAGCGAGGCCGGCATCCCCTGGCTCGCCATCGAGCCGGCCAAGTCCGAGTACGCCGCGATGGCCGGCCGGATCCAGCACCTGGCGCCCCTGACGGTGATCAACCCCTCGGCGCCGGACATGGTGCCGTTCAGCGTCAACCCGCTGGCCCCCGAGCCCGGCTACCCCGTCCAGGCGCACATCGACATGGTCAGGGCGCTGTTCATGGCCGCGTTCGACGCCGAGGAGCCGTTCCCGCAGATCATGTCCCTGGCGCTCCAGCGGGTGTACGAGGCCAACGGGTGGGACGTCGTCACCGGCGGCGGCATCCCCGGCGCCGCCGTGCAGCCGTCGGTGCCCACCCTGGAGCAGTTACAGACCCACGCTCTCGAGGTCATCCAGGAGATCGGGTACGGCAACGAGGTGCAGGCCGACGTCGAGGGGTTCATCAGCCTGCGCCTGCGCAGCCTGCGGGTCGGCTCGGCGGGCCGGTTCTTCGAGGGCGGCCACCCCGCCGACATCGGCGGGCTCCTGCAGGGCAACGTCGTGTTCGCGATCGAGGACGTGGCCAACGACGAGGACAAGGCGTTCCTGATGGGCACGCTCATCATCCGCATCGTGGAGCACCTCCGCATGCGCGCCCGCCGGGAGAAGGCGCGCGGCCTCCAGCACGTCATCGTGATCGAGGAGGCCCACCGGCTGCTGCGCGACCGGGGGTCCCAGCGGGCCAGCACCCACGCCGTGGAACTGCTCGCGGGCATGCTCGCCGAGATCCGCGCGTACGGCGAGGGCATCGTCGTGGCCGAGCAGATCCCCACCAAGCTGATCGCCGACGTGGTGAAGAACACCGCGCTGAAGGTCGTGCACCGGCTGCCCGCCGAGGACGACCGCCGGCTCGTCGGCGCCGCCATGAACCTCAGCGAGGAGCAGTCCCGCCAGGTCGTGTCCCTCCAGCCGGGCACCGCGGCGGTGTTCGCCGACGGCATGGACCGGCCGCTGCGCATCCAGGTGCCCCTCGGCGAGGACCGCGAGCACGTCCTGGCCGGCCCGACCCCGCCGATCCGCGGGCGCAGGTCCGCCGCCTGCGGGCACGAATGCACGACCGGCAAGGCGTGCACGCTGTTCGAGCTGCGCGAGGCCGACCTGCTCGCCGACGCGCCCGAGTGGGCGTGGCTGCGCATCTGGACCGACACCGTGGTGCTGGCCTTCTGCACCAACCGGTCGCTGCCCGGCGTCCCGCGCGTCCTGGCCGACATCTGGTCCGAGCTGCCCGCCAGGCGCCGCGAGTGCCTGCTCGCGACGCTCGTCGAGCGCGCGGTGGCCCGGCGGGCCTGGGCGCTGCGCACGTTCTTCGACCCGGCCCTGCTGACCGTACGGGCGGCCGAGGTGGCGGCGGGCCTGCTGGACCCCGGAGGCGAGGACCGGCCGGCCCCCGGCGGGCGCCCCGGCGTCGAGTGGGTGATCCCGCAGGTCCGCTGGGTGCACGAGGTGGACAGGCTGTTCCCCTACGGTCACCAGGCGCCCGACCTGCGCAGCCCGGCGCCCGCCATGGAGTACGCCCTGTTCGGCACCGGCCCCTCCGGGCGGCCGTACGCGCGGAACGGGGCCGACGGGCCGGTGACGGCAGGCGCCCCGGCGCGCGCCGAGCTGCTCGGCCACCGCGCCAAGGCGCTGCGCCACCACCCGCTGTCGATGGAGGTGGACCGCAACCGGGCCCTGGCCTGGCGCGCGCTGCTCGGCGACGACGAGCACGAGGGCGTCCAGGCGGACTTCACGACCGTCACGCTCGGCGTCGAGCCCCGCGACCGCGTACGCCACATCGCGCGGGCGATGGGCGCGGCCTGGCTGGAGACCGTGCTCTCCTGGCCCCACCGCTTCGTCCTGCCGTTCGAGGGGGGCGCGGAGCACCAGGCGGAGCTCTCCTTCCTCGACTAGCGAGCGCTCGTCCATTCCATTGCGGGGAACAGCTTCGCGATCTTCGCGTGGGCCGCACTAGGATCTCGGGCATGACCCAGCTACCGCTGCGGGCGCAGCTCGCGAGTGCCCTCGGGCGTACGGCCGCCACCCTGTCCCGGGTGACCGGGCGTGGCGACGGATCGGTGATCGGCGGGCGCGTCGGGCTGATGCTGGAGCCGGACCTGCTGCGCAAGCTGGCCGCCGACCGCAAGCTCGTGCTGATCAGCGCCACGAACGGCAAGACGACCACCACGCGGCTGATCACCTCCGAGCTGCAGGAGCTCGGCGAGGTCGCCACCAACGCCTTCGGCGCGAACATGCCCGCCGGACACGTCTCGGCGCTGTCGCAGTCCAAGCAGGCGCCCTTCGGCGTGCTGGAGGTCGACGAGAAGTACCTCCCCGAGGTGCTCGCCACCACCGGCGCGACCGTCGTCTGCCTGATGAACCTCAGCCGTGACCAGATGGACCGCGCCGCCGAGATCTGGCTGCTGGCCCAGAAGTGGCAGCGGGCGCTCACGGACGTCGACACGCACGTGATCGCCAACTGCGACGACCCGCTGGTCACCTGGGGCGCCTCGACCGCCTCCCGCGTGACCTGGGTGTCCTGCGGGCAGCCCTGGAAGGAGGACTCCTGGTGCTGTCCCCAGTGCGGCGGGCCGCTCGACCGCAAGGACAACGACTGGGCCTGCCGCGAGTGCACCTTCCGCCGTCCCGAGCCCTCCTGGGTGCTGGACGACGACGCGGTGATCGACCCGCGCGGACAGCGGTGGGTGCTCGACCTCCAGCTTCCCGGCCGGGCCAACCGCGCCAACGCCGCCATCGCGCTGGCCACCGCCGAGACCTTCGGCCTGCCCGCCGACCGCGCCCTGCCGAGACTGCGCGAGGTCACCTCCGTCGCCGGCCGGTACACCACGGTCGAGCGTGACGGCCGCTCGATGCGGCTGCTGCTCGCCAAGAACCCCGCCGGCTGGCTGGAGGCCTTCGAGGTCTCCGACCCGGCGCTGCCGATCGTCCTGTCGGTGAACGCCCAGGGCCCCGACGGCCGCGACACCTCCTGGCTGTGGGACGTCGACTACCGCATCCTGACCGGCCGCCCGGTGTACGTGACCGGGCAGCGGCGGCTCGACCTGGCGCTCCGCCTCGACGTCGCGGGCGTGCCCTTCGAGCTCTGCGAGACCTTCGACGCGGCCGTGGCCCGCCAGGCGCCCGGCCGGGTCGACGTGATCGCCAACTACACAGCCTTCCAGCAGATTCGAGCGGAGTTCGGCCGTGCCGTCTGACAGCGCCCTGCGCATCGTATGGATCTACCCGGACCTGTTGAGCACCTACGGCGACCAGGGCAACGTCCTGATCCTGGAGCAGCGGGCCCGCACGCGGGGCATCCCCGTCGAGACCGTCTACGTCCGGTCGGCCGACCTGGTGCCCGACTCGGGGGACATCTACCTCATCGGCGGCGGCGAGGACCGGCCGCAGATCCTCGCGGCCGAGCGGC
The DNA here is from genome assembly GCF_025506355.1 of Sphaerisporangium corydalis. Lineage (GTDB taxonomy): Bacteria > Actinomycetota > Actinomycetes > Streptosporangiales > Streptosporangiaceae > Sphaerisporangium > Sphaerisporangium corydalis. The sequence goes on along the minus strand of NZ_JANZYP010000067.1, from coordinate 20,144 downwards.
TCCGCCGCGACGGCGGCCTGCACCGCGCGGTCGAGCGGGGCGCGTCGCTCCTGGCGGTCTGCGCGGGCTACCAGATCATGGGGTCGGTGTTCGGCGGCGAGGAGGGCCAGCCGGTGGCGGGCATCGGGCTGCTCGACATCGAGAGCGTCCGCGGGCCCGCCCGCGCGGTGGGCGAGCTGGCCGCGGAGGTGGACACCGGCCTCGGCGGGCACATGCTGACCGGTTTCGAGAACCACATGGGCGTCACCCGCCTGGGCCGGGGCGTGCGCCCCCTGTCGCGCACCATCGTCGGCACGGGCAACGGCGACGGCACCGAAGGCTGCCACGTCGGCCAGATCGTCGGCACCTACCTGCACGGGCCGGCGCTGGCGCGCAACCCGTGGCTCGCCGACGTGTTCCTGAGCTGGGCCACCGGCGGGCCGCTCACCCCCGTGGACGACACCTGGTACGACCTGCTGCGCGCCGAACGGCTCAAGGCCGTCCTGCCCGGCTGAGGCGGGCTGGCCTGGACGAGCACGGCCGGGCGGCCCGCCTGAACGCACGGCCGGGCGGCCCCGCCTGAAACGAGCACGGCGGGCGTCGGGGCCCGTCCCGCCCGCGTCGCGTGGTTCAGTAGACGAGCGCCTGGACCCCCTCGCCCAGGGCCTCCTCCACGAACGTGGAGGCGCCGGCGATGCGGATGCCGTCGATCAGGTCGTCAGGCCCGATGCCCCGGCGCGAGGCGCACTGCGTGCACACGGTCACCCGGCCGCCGGCCAGGATGACGTCCAGCAGGTCCTGCAGGGGGGTCGCCTCGGGGAGGGCGAACTCCTTGGCCCGCCCGGGCAGGCCGAACCACGCCGACTCGCCGGTCAGCCAGAACGACACCCCGACCCCGCTCGCCACCGCCGCGGCGGCCACGGTGAAGGCCTGGTTGCACCGCTCAGGGGCGTCTGAGCCTGCCGTCACCTTTATCAGCATTGATCGTGCCATGCACTGAGCCTATGCGGGGACGCCGGTGATCCACCAGGTGAACGTCCTGTTCGGTGTCGCGGCGCGAGCCGGATCGCCGGGCATTTAGGCTCATGTGCCATGGACTCCCAGCAACTGCATGAAGCCCTGGAGCCGATCTCCTTCCTGCTGGGCAGGTGGGAGGGCGCCGGGGTGGGCGGATACCCGACGATCGAGAGCTTCAGGTTCGGCCAGGAGATCACCTTCGGCCACAACGGCAAGCCGTTCCTGAGCTACCAGAGCAGGACCTGGCTGCTCGATGACGACGGCGCCATGGTCAGGCCGCTCGCCGTCGAGTCCGGCTACTGGCGGGCGCTTCCCGAGCGGCAGCTCGAGATCGTGCTGGCCCACCCCACCGGCATCGTCGAGATCTACCTCGGCGAGGTCGTGTTCCACAAGATCGAGATGACGACGGACGTCGTGGCCCGCACCGCCACCGCCAAGGAGTACACGGCGGGGCACCGGCTCTACGGCCTGGTCAACGGGAACCTGATGTACGCCTACGACATGGCCGCCGAGGGCCAGGAGCTGACCTCGCACCTGTCCGCGGAGCTGAAGAAGGTCGGCTGAGCCCCGGGACGCCCACGGCTCGTGCGTGGGGCCGTGAGGGTGTCACAGGGTCGTGAGGGCGAAAAAGAACCCCGGGCGTACTCCGCCTCTGGTGAGACGGGCCGGCTGGACCATGGGGGGAGTTGACTCCCCCCGCCGACTGCCCGGGGTCCCGGTGTCTGTCTTGGATTCGCCGGACGCCGCCGGTGCCCGGGAGGGCACGACGCCTGGACGAGAGGTCCTTGACTGGCGATGCCCTAGCGGACAGCCACCTCGCTAGCCCAATAATGACTAACCATCGTTTGGACCACCTCCCTTCTGCGTGCCTCGTACGGTATGCGAGCGCCTTCGGGAGAGGCAAGCAATTATTTTCGGCGGGCCTGGAAGGGACTCGGAGCACGTCCGGGGGCTCCGGGGCCGGGGCCGCCGCGAGCCTCGCGCCGGCGGCCCCTCATCGCGCGTGCGGGGCTCGTAGACTCGGGGCATGACCGGGACATGGCATGAGGAGCTGCGCGCACGCGGATACCGGGTCACCCCGCAACGGCAGCTCGTGCTGGAAGCGGTCACCCACCTGGGTCACGCCACCCCCGAGGACATCTGCGGCCAGGTGCAGGAGACCGCCAGGGGCGTCAACATCTCCACGGTCTACCGCACCCTGGAGCTCCTCGAAGAGCTCGGCATGGTCACCCACACCCACCTCGGCCACGGCGCCCCCACCTACCACCTGGCGAGCAAGGCCGACCACGTCCACCTGGTCTGCCGGGGCTGCGGCCAGGTCACCGAGGTCCACCCCGAGTTCGTCGCCGGCATGGTGACCAAGCTCCGCGACGAGCTCGGCTTCGAGACCGACGTGCAGCACCTCACCGTGTTCGGCCGCTGCCACGACTGCCCCCCTGAGTCACGGAAATCGGCCGCGGCGCAATAGCCTTGGGGTATGCGAAGCCCTATGCTCGACACCCCAGGAGCCGTAGCGGCCCATTCCCCCGACGCCACCGTCGCCGCCCACTACGGCGAGCCGTACGCCGAGCAGCGCGCGCTCGCGGCGGGCGAGGCCCTGGTCGACCGGGGTGACCGCGAGGTCGTCCGGATCTCCGGGCCCGACCGGCTCTCCTGGCTCAACAACCTGAGCTCGCAGAAGGTCGACGACCTGGCGGTGGGCACGCCCACGCAGACGCTGCTCCTCGACCCCCAGGGCAGGCTGGAACACCACCTTGCCCTGGTCGACGACGGCGAGTCCGTCTGGGCGCACGTCGAGCCCGGCACCGCCGCCACGCTGGTCGCCTTCCTGGAGAAGATGCGGTTCATGCTCCGCGTCGAGGTCACCGACGTGACCTCCGCGTACGCCGTGGTGACCGTCCAGGCCCCCGGATCCGGCGAGGCCCCGGCGCGGCCCGCGCCGGAGGGGACGATCGCGATCGGCGGCGACCTGCTGGTGCCGCGCGAGCGGCTGGCGGGCCTTCCCGAGGAGCTCGGGCTGCGCCCGGCGGGGCTGTGGGCGTACGAGGCGCTGCGCATCGAGGCCCACCTGCCCAGGGAGGGCTTCGAGACCGACCACAAGACGATCCCGCACGAGGTGGGCTGGATCGGGTCCGCCGTCCACCTCACCAAGGGGTGCTACCGGGGCCAGGAGACCGTCGCGCGGGTGCACAACCTCGGCCACCCGCCCCGGCGCCTGGTGTTCCTCCACCTGGACGGCAGCGTGGACACCCTCCCGCCGCACGGCACGCCCGTGACGCTCGGCGTGGGGTCGCCCAGAGAGGCCGACCCCGAGGCCGCGGTCGAGGGGACCGCCGAGCCGGGCCAGATCGGCTTCGTCGGGTCCTCGGCGCGGCACCACGAGCTCGGGCCCATCGCCCTGGCCGTGGTCAAGCGCACGGTGCCGGTGGACGTCGCCCTGCTGGCCGGGGGCGTCGCGGCGAGCCAGGAGGTCATCGTGCCGCCGGACGCGGGGCGCAACGTGTCCATCGACCCGGCCCTCCGCCGCCGCCTCCGCTGACCCCGCCCTCACCGGCCCGGCTGATCCCGCGCGGCCCTCACCGGCCGTACTGAGGGCGCCGGGCCTGGTACGGCGGGCTCGGGTCAGATGTCGATGACCAGGGTGATGGGGCCGTCGTTGACCAGCGCGACCTTCATGTCGGCGCCGAAGACGCCGGTCTCCACCCGGGCGCCCAGCGCCCGAAGCTCGGCCACCACGGCGTCGACCAGCGGCTCGGCCACCGGCCCCGGCGCCGCCGCCTGCCACGTCGGGCGGCGGCCCTTCCTGGCGTCCCCGTACAGCGTGAACTGGCTGACGACCAGCAGCGGCGCCCCGATGTCGGAGCACGACTTCTCGCCGGACAGGACGCGCAGGCCCCAGAGCTTGGCGGCCAGCCGCGCGGCCTCGGCGGGGCCGTCACTGTGGGTCACGCCGACCAGGACGAGCAGGCCCGGCTCGTCGATCGCCCCCACGCTCCGCCCGTCGACGGTCACCGACGCGGACGACACCCTCTGCACAACGGCACGCATGGTGCGAGATTCTCCCACCCCGGCCGGACGGCCGCGAACGACCGGGCGGGAGCGATCGCGATCGACCTGGCGGGGGTGATCGTGGACGACCGGGCGGGGGTGGTCGTGAACGACCGGGTGAAAGTGGTCGTGAACGACCCGCGCTCACCGTCCGTAAAATCAGATGCGAGGGGAGATGACGTGTCGACTGAGCATGTGATCGTTGAAGTCGTCCGGTCCGGTTTCGTGGAGTCGGTGCACCGCGCCCGGATCTTCGCGCTGGACGCCGCAGGAGCGCCGGCGGTGGCGCGCGGCGACGTGGCCGCGGCCGCCTCGCCGCGCTCGTCCATGAAGCCCCTGCAGGCGCTCGGCATGCTGCGCGCCGGGCTCGACCTGGACGGCCGGCCACTGGCGCTCGCGTGCGCCAGCCACGCGGGCGAGGACTTCCACGTCGAGGGGGTCCTGAAGATCCTCGCGAGCGCCGGCCTGACCGAGGCCGATCTCGGCTGCCCCGAGGACCTGCCCCTGGACACCGCGACGGCCCACCGCGTCCTGCGCGCCGGGGGAGGTCCGGCCCGCGTCACGATGAACTGCTCGGGCAAGCACTCCGCCATGCTCGCGACCTGCGTGCTCAACGGCTGGCCGACCGCCACCTACCTGAGCCCGGCGCACCCCCTGCAACGGGCGATCCGCGCCACCGCCGAGGAGCTCACCGGCGAACGGGTCGCGGCCACCGGCGTGGACGGCTGCGGCGCGCCGCTGTTCTTCGCCTCGATGGCCGGGGTCGCGCGGGCCTTCCGGGCGTTCGGGCTGGCCGAGCCCGGCTCCCACGAGCGGCGCATCGCCGACGCCATGCGGGCCCACCCTGAATGGACGTCGGGCACCACGCGCCCGGAGGCGGCGCTGATGCGGGCCGTCCCCGGGCTCATGCTCAAGACGGGCGCCGAGGCGTTCGAGGCGTTCACCTTCGAGGACGGCCGCGCGGCCACCATCAAGATCGAGGACGGCGGCCAGCGGGCCAGGGTGCCGGTCACGGTGGCGACTCTGCGGGCGCTCGGGCTCGGGCTGGACGCCCCGGAGCTGGACGCGCTCGCCGCCCCGCCGCAGTTCGGCGGCGGGCGGCCCGTGGGCGAGGTCCGCGTCCGCGGCCTGGTGTGAGCCGACCGGCCCTCGCCTCGTCCGGTGAGGCGGGCCGGCCCTGGCCTCGTTTGCAAGGCCGGGGCAGGACGGGTCAGATCGAGCGGCGGAACTGGCGGGAGGCGGAGATCGCGCCCGAGGTGGTCAGCGTGAACGTCCGCATGGAGTCGGCGAACTTCGACAGGTCCCACTCGGCGGGGCCCTGATACCAGTAGAGGTGGTCGGCCTGCCTGCCGTCGCCGTTCATCGAGCCCACCACGCGCGCCCAGCGGTCCACGTTGTCGAAGACCACCGCGTACGGCAGGTAGCGGGAGAACAGCTCGATGCGCTGCGCCGGCGGCACCTCGCCGATCTCGCCCGAGGCGAGGTACTCGCGGAAGCCGAGGGTGTGGGCCAGGGCGGTGGAGCCCCGCGAGGTCTTGGCCGGCATGTACTGCCCGCCCACCGACAGCGCCGCGCCCGCGATGATCAACGCCAGCCCGATCAGGCCGTAGGTGGTGAGCCAGGCGAGCAGGACGGTGGCGAGCACGCCGAGCCCGGTGACGATCACCCCGATGGTGGTCCAGCGGGTGCGCACGGTGTCGGGGCGGCGGGCGAACCAGCCCTGGGCCACCACGTCGCGGTAGAGCGCGTCGCGCACCTTGCCGAGCCCGGCGGCGAACGAGCCGTGCAACTGGGACAGCAGCACCGAGTCCCGCCCGTCGAAGATCGCCAGGTGCAGCGCGCGCTCGTAGTCCAGCAGGCTTTCCAGGGGCGCGTCGGGCACCTTCACCAGCAGCCAGTCGGGGGCGTCGTAGGCGCCCCTGGGCTGCTCGTCGACGTGGACGAACCCGCGGACCGCGAGGTCCACGATGGTGGCCGTCACGTCGATCACGTCGGCCTGCTCGTCGATCAGCGTGCCGATCTGCCCGGGGCGCACGCCGTCGGGCGGGGAGAACCGGCCGTCGTGCACCGGGGTGACCGGCCCGCCGGCCTCGCTGTCGAGCACCCGGGCGTCCCTGCCGCGCGTCCAGTAGAGCAGGACGACGCCGCCGAGCAGCAGCACCAGGAGCAGGATGAGCGCGCCGCCGGTGAGCGGGCTGAGCGTGAAGGCGTTGGCGAGCTCGAACCGCCGCTCCAGGATCGGCCTGCCGCCGCTGGCACCGGCGGGGAAGCCGACGACGACGGTGAGCGCCTGGGCGGGGCCGAGGCCCTGCTGCTCGAACTCGGCGCGGGTGCCGCTCTCGTCCATGGAGGCCGCCGTGCAGCCGGTGGCGGCGGTGATGTCCCCGGCGAAGCAGGACAGGTTCTGGATGGGCGCGGGGCCGGTGAGCTTGACGACGGCGCTCTTGACCGGGGCCGACCAGCCGCTGACGGCGTACCAGCGCAGCTCCTCGCCGCCGCCGGTCGGGTTCACCGCCCCCGCGACGTCGTACTCGATCGTCGCGGTGCCCTTGCCGCCGAGCGTGATGGTGTCTCCGGCCAGGGTGCCGTCACCCTTGAAGCCGGTCACGCGGTACACGCGGTCGCTGGAGTCGTCGTACCGGGTGCGGGTGAGCAGGGTGCGGGTGACCTGGCCGGTGTAGGCGATCTGCTCCTTGACGTGGAGCACGCCACCCGCACGCAACTCCACGGAGACGTCCGTTTTGCTGATGCCGTCCGCCGCGGCATGGGCCGGGGCGGCTATGAGGACGCTGAGCGCGAGCGCGAGCGTCAGCCGACGGGCGAGATCCACCATGGGGCGTCAGCCTAGCGGTCGGCACGGGCCCTTCGGAGCGAGACGCCTATGTCTGATCAATTGCCACTAAAGCGGGACAACCTGGCCTGGTCGTGGCCGGGTCACCAGGGCCCGTACGGGCCGTTGCCGCTGCCACCGCCCTTGCCGATCTCACCGACGGCCGGCTTGACGTCGGCCAGGTAGACACCCGAGCCGATCACCGACGCGATGGTGAAGATGCTCAGGACCGACAGGTACTGCACGGCGGCGGCGAAGGAGAACAGGGTGGCGAGGCCGAGGATCAGCAGCCACAGCCGCTTGTTGAGCTTGCCCGCCACCGCGAACGCCCTGGCCGGGGTCCTCAGCGCGTGGAACAGCGCCCACGCGCACAGGCCGAACGCCCCGATGGCGAGCAGCCAGAAGATGAGATCCAGGACACCGTGAATCTCGAACATCGCCTCTCCCAGGGGTCATATGAATGGCCGGGTTCAGCCTAGCCCGGACGGGGACTTCCCGGGGGACCGTGACGTTCGTCACGATCCGGGCTGAACACGGTGATGTGAAGGTGCCGGTCGCCAGTCGTACCGATCGGTCGGTGCCGGTCCGGTCATGTGGTCTTCGTCATGCGCGGAGGTGCTGGCCGGCCCGCGCTCGGACAACGCGCGCGGGCCGTACTCCGACAACGCGCACGGCCCGCCCGGGGTTCCGGACGGGCCGTGCGGAGATCGGTGGTCGCGCGGGTCAGGCCTTGGCGCCGGGGCCCCGGGTGTTCTTGCGGGGCGCGGTGGTGCGGCTGGCGATCGCCGGCTCGGCGGTCGTGGAGACCTCCTCCAGCTCCAGCGCGGCCTCGCCGGTCACCTTGCTGACGACCTTGCGGCCCCGGCTGGCGAACTCGTCGTACAGCAGGGCGGCCTTGGCGCTGATGGTGTCGGCGTACTCCTTGGCCTTCTCGGGCAGGTCCTTGGCGACGGCCTCGGCCTTCACCTGGACGGTGCTGGCGTACTTCCTGGCCATGGTCGGCAGGTCGCGGGCCGTGGTGCCGGCCTCGGCCCTGCGGGACTGCAGCCGCTGGATCTGCTCGGGCAGCTCGCGGAGCTTCTCGACCGCGTAGTCTCCCGCGCCGGCGACGGCGTAGAAGGGCTTGGACTCGGCGATCTTCTTGACCTCGTCGTTGAGAGGCATGGGTCAACCTTCCTTGGGTTCGTGAATGACGTGGCCGTCCGGCGGGGAGGGCACACCCTCCTCGGGAACCGTGCCGGCTCCGGAGGACCCCGGCTCGGCGCCGGCCTCCTGGGCGGCCCGCTCGGCCAGCGCCTCGGCGGCCCGGTTCTCCTTGCGGAACGACTCGTAGATATCGATCAGCACCTGACGCTGCCGCTCGGTGAGCGTGCGGTCGGCGAAGATCGCCGCCAGCACGTCACTGTCCGGCTCGCGGTCCTCGATGAGGCCCGCCTGCACGTATAGCGCCTGGGACGAGATCCGCAGACCCTTGGCGATCTGGTTGAGGATCTCCGCGCTCGGCTTGCGAAGCCCGCGCTCAATCTGACTCAGGTAGGGGTTGGAGACCCCCGCCTGAGAGGCGAGCTGGCGCAGAGAGATCTTCGCCTGTGTCCGCTGGTCGCGGATGTACTCACCGATTGAGCCGACCTTCGGTAGTTCCATGCCTTTAGTCTGCATCACAGTGCTTGCAAATGCAAACGTACTGGTTAACGCCAGCAAGCACTCGGCGGGTCAGCCAGGGTAGATCCACAGCAGCGGGGCGGAGACGAACAGCAGCGCGGAGAAGGTCACCAGGCCGTACCGGCATCGTCTCGGCAGCACCGCACCCGGCTTGATCAGGCGGTTCACCCGGGCCATGACATGCTCGCCCGCCATGCCCAGCGCGCCGTGCGGGGCCGGCACCGTCCCGGCCGTGCCGAACCGGAGCAGCGCGGTCGCCAGGCGCCGCGGCGAGCAGTAGCGGCGGGCGTGGTCGTCGGCGGCCATCTCGACCAGCAGGGCCACCGAGGAATGGGCGTCGCGCACCACGCTCAGCCAGGGCAGCGCCCATTTGAGCGCCGTGAACGGCAGCAGGACCAGGTCGTGGCGCTCGCGTACGTGGGCGGCCTCGTGGGCGAGGACGGCGGTGAGCTCGTCGCGGTCGAGCAGGGACAGCGTGCCGGCGCTGACCACGACCTCCGACCGCAGGCCGGGCAGGCAGTACGCCGCCGCCTTCGGGTGGTCGACGACGCGCACGCCGGGGATGCCCGGGTCGTCGTGGGCGATGAGCGACAGCAGCACGCGGTGGCGGCGCCGGGCGCGCAGCGTCTGCGCCCCGGCCAGCAGCAGCACCACGACGAGCACGGCGAGCAGTGTCAGGCCGGCGGCCAGCGCGCCGGCGCGCGGCAGGTCGTACGGCGAGAGCAGGCCGTACCCCATACCGAAGGAGACGGCAGACTCGGCGAAGGCCCGCAGGCCGTACAGCACGCCTCCGCCGTAGGGCTGGAGCGCGTAGGAGAGCAGGGCGCCGACGCTGGCGAGGCCCCAGGTCACGCCGAGGGACTGCCAGAGCAGGATGGCCGCCCGGGGGGCCCGCCACGGCCACCGGGCCAGCGTGAGCCGCCATGCGCCCATCGCGCACGCTGTGGCGAGCGCGGCAAGGACGGCGGCCATGGTCACTCTTCTTCCAGCTCCGTGAGGGCTTTACGCAGGATCTCGGCCTCGGTGCCCGAGACCGTCTGGGCGAAGCGCGTGAGCGCCGCGGAACGGTCACCGGTCATGTCGAGGGCTTCCAGCATAAGCTCAGCGACGTACGCGTCGCGGCTCGCACCGGGTTCGTATCGCCAGGCGCGGCCGTCGCGGGTGCGGCTCAGGAATCCTTTGCGGGTCAGCCGGTCGAGGACCGTCATGACCGTGGTGGGGGCGAGGTCGCGGTCGGCGATCAGTCGGCCGACCTCCCTGGCGGTCAGGGGGGCGTCGTGGGCCCACAAGATGTCCATGATGCTGCGCTCAAGCTCGCCAAGACCCTTCACGCAACAAGCCTACCTTGGGTAGTACTACGTCGTGTAGAGGGCAGGGGTGAGTCTCGTCACCCCACGTGGGGGGCGCTGACACGGCCGGGGAATTGTCAGCGCCCGCCGCGCCTGGAAGCCTCTGGGGCATGGAGATAACTCTGGTGCAGGGCGACATCACCGAGCAGCGCGTGGACGCGATCGTGAACGCGGCCAACTCCTCGCTCATGGGCGGTGGCGGGGTGGACGGCGCCATCCACCGGCGCGGCGGCCCGGAGATCCTCAAGGAGTGCCGCGCCCTGCGGGCCTCCCGGTACGGCGGCGGACTGCCCACCGGGCAGGCGGTCGCGACCACCGCCGGGCTGCTCCCGGCGCGGTGGGTGATCCACACGGTCGGCCCGGTGTACGCCGAGTCGCAGGACCGTTCCGCCCTGCTGGCCTCCTGCTACGCCGAGTCCCTGAAGGTCGCCGACGAGCTCGGGGCCAGGGTCGTCGCGTTCCCTGCGGTGTCGGCGGGGATCTACGGCTGGCCGATGGACGACGCGGCCAGGATCGCCCTGTCGACGGTGCGGGACGCGGCCACCGACGTGGAGCAGGCCCGCTTCGTCCTGTTCGGCCCGGACGCCTACACGACCTTCCAGGCCACTCTCGACCGGCTGACCCAGGCCTGACCCCGCCTGACCCAGGCCTGACCCCGCTTGAGCCGGCCTGACCCCGCCTGACCCAGGCCTGACCCCGCTTGAGCCGGCCTGACCCCGCCTGACCCAGGCCTGACCCCGCTTGAGCCGGCCTGACCCCGCCTGACCCAGGCCTGACCCCGCTTGAGCCGGCCTGACCCCGCCTGAGCCAGGGCCTCTACCCGCCCTCATGGCCCTGTCCCGCCTGGATCCGGCCTGAGCCCCCGCCCCTCAGCCGCCGGGGCCGGGCGTGGCGCGTCCGTGAGGGGCCAGGGCCGTCCAGGGGACGGTCACCTCGCCGAGGCGCCAGCGCCGCCGGCCGCCGAGCGGGGGAGCGGCGGCGACCGGCCACGTACCGGCCAGCCGTTCCACCGCCGCCACCCACCGCGACCGGGCCCCGTAGGCGCCGTACGGCGCGGCCAGCGCCCAGGCCCGGTCGAAGTCGCGCAGGAAGTCGTGGACGCGCTCACCTGGGACGTTGCGGTGGATGAGCGCTTTCGGCAGCCGCTCGGCCAGGTCGGAGGGCCGCTCGAAACCGGCCAGGCGGGCCGCCAGCGTCAGCGTGCGCGGGCCGCGCGCGTCCAGCGCCACCCACGCCGCGCGGTGCCCGATCTCCGAGCAGGTGCCCTCGACGATCACCCCGTTCGCCGCCAGGCGGGACCGCAGCAGGTCCCACGCGTCCCACGCCTGCGCCTCGCCGTACTGGCGGAGCACGTTGAAGGCGCGGACGATCAGCGGCGCCCGGTCCACGGGCAGCTCGAACCCGCCGCGCACGAACGACAGCCCGGGCCGCTCGTACGGCTTGGCCGCCGCGACGCGGACCGGGTCGATCTCCACCCCGACCACCTCGACGTCGGGACGGACGCGCCGCAGCCGCGTGAACAGCTCGGAGGTGGTGACGTGCGAGGCCCCGTACCCGAGGTCGACCACCAGCGGCCGGTCCGCGGAGACCAGCAGCGGGCCGTACACCGCCGCCGTCCACCGATCGGCCCTGCGCAGGCGGTTGTGGCCCGTCGTGCCGCGGGTGGCCTCGCCGACGGGCCGCCGCCCGGCAGGGACGCGGGCGGCGTTCACGGGCCGGCCGTGCCCCGGCTCATGGTCAGGAGACCCGCTTTGGTCGGGAGGCCCGCCTGGCTCATGGTCGGGAGGCCCATCTGGTCATGGTCAGGAGACCCGGTGGACCTTGTGCTGCGCGGCCTGCGCGCGGGGGCGGATCACGAGCCGGTCGACGTTGACGTGGGCGGGCCTGGTGACGCACCAGGCGATGGCGTCGGCGACGTCGTCGGCGGTCAGCGGGTTCGGCACGCCCTCGTACACCTGCTCGGCGCGCCCGGCGTCACCGCGGAAGCGGGTGAGGGAGAACTCCTCGGTGTGGACCATGCCGGGGGCCACCTCGATGATCCGCACCGGCTCCCCGACCAGTTCCAGGCGGAGCGTCTCGGTCATGGAGGTCTGCGCGTGCTTGGCCGCGCAGTAGCCGCCGCCGCCCTCGTAGGAGACCAGCCCGGCCACCGAGGTCAGCATCAGCAGCACCCCGTCGCCCGACTCGACCAGCTTGGGCAGCAGGGCCCGCGTCATCCGCAGGCTGCCGAGCACGTTGACCTCGTACATGCGCTGCCAGTCGTCGACCAGGCCCTCCGCGACCGGTTCGAGGCCTACGGCGCCGCCGGCGTTGTTGATCAGCACGTCGCACCGGTCGAGCGCGGCGGCCAGCTCGGCCACCGAATCGTCGGAGGTCACGTCCAGGGTGACCGGCCGGATCGCGGGGACCTCCGCCGCCAGCTTGTCCAGCCGGTCGCGGCGCCTGGCCGCCGCCACGACGTCGAAGCCCTCCGCCGCGAGCCGGCGCGCCGTGGCCTCGCCGATGCCGCTGCTCGCGCCGGTCACCACCGCTGTCTTGGTCATGTCCCCATCCTCACGGTCGCTTTTGGTGCCTCGATCGGGCGCTCCCGCTCGCGGGCCGCCCGTCCGTCATCCTGCCAGCGCGGCCGGGTACCAGGTGCGGAGGGCATACCACTACTTGTCAGGGAATCTCCTGACCTATCCGGCGGTTATATCCCCTCTGGAGGTGGTGCCAGGTGCCGCGAGTGCCGCTCGCACGCCGGATCAACCGGATCGCGACGATCAGCATGCACACATCCCCGCTGGACCAGCCGGGCACCGGCGACGCGGGGGGCATGAACGTGTACATCGTGGAGGCGGCCAAACGGCTCGCCGGCCTCGGTGTCGAGGTCGAGATCTTCACCCGCCAGACGTCCCGCGACCTGCCTCCCACCGCCGAACTCGCCCCGGGCGTGACCGTACGGCACATCACCGCCGGCCCGTACGAGGAACTGGACAAGGGCGACCTGCCCGGCCAGCTCTGCGCGTTCCTGTCGGGCGTCCTGCGCACCGAGGCGCTGTACGAGCCCGGCCACTACGACGTGATCCACTCGCACTACTGGCTGTCCGGCCAGGTCGGCTGGCTGGCCAAGGAGCGCTGGGGCGTGCCGCTGGTGCACACCATGCACACCATGGCCAAGGTCAAGAACCTGCTGCTCGCCACCGGCGACCGGCCCGAGCCCCGGGCGCGCGTGCTCGGCGAGGAACAGGTCGTCGAGGTCGCCGACCGCCTGGTGGCCAACACCTCCGACGAGGCCAGGGAACTGATCGAGCTCTACAGCGCCCCGTCTGAACGTGTCGCCGTGGTGAACCCGGGGGTCAACCTCCAGGTGTTCCAGCCCGCCTCCATGGGCGCCGCGCGCCACCGCCTCGGCCTGCGGCAGGACGCCCACATCATGCTCTTCGTCGGCCGCATCCAGCCGCTCAAGGCCCCGGACGTCCTGATCAAGGCCGCCGCCCGGATGATCGCCGACGACCCGTCGCTGCGGTCCCGGCTGGTCATCGCCTGTGTGGGCGGCCCCAGCGGCAACGGGCGCGCCCGGCCCTCCCACCTCACCGAGCTGGCGGGCGAGCTGGGCGTCCTCGACCTGCTCCGGCTCGCGCCGCCCGCACCCCAAGACGAGCTGGCGGACTGGTACCGGGCCGCCGACGTCACGGTCGTCCCGTCCTACAACGAGTCGTTCGGGCTCGTGGCACTGGAGTCGCAGGCCTGCGGCACCCCCGTCGTGGCCGCGTCGGTCGGCGGGCTGCGCACGGCCGTCAAGGACGGCGTCTCCGGCCTGCTGGTCGACGGGCACGAGACCCCGATGTGGGCCGAGGCGCTGCGCGCGTTCGTCGACCGCCCCGCCTGGCGCGACGCGCTCGCCGCCGGGGCCAGGGAGCACGCGGCGGCGTTCGGCTGGTCGGCCACGGCCGCGCGGCTCATGGAGGTGTACACCGGTGTGGTGAACCGGCTGCACAGCGTGCCGGTGGCCGCCACCCTGTGACCGCGGGCCGTCCGCGTCGTGCGGGCGGCCGTCGTGCGGGCGGGCGTACCATCCCGCTGGCCGGCTCCTGGTACATGTGGTTTCGCCGGGTAGGAATGCGGGAGTGTGCACTGTTATGGATCACGAGGCAGTCGTCGAGTCCGCGCTGAAGGCGGCGGAGGTCACCTACGAGCGCCCGCGCCCGGGCTCCTTCCTGGTCAAACTGCCCGGTCACCACAAGCTGGCGACCATGACGTGGCTGACCATCGACGACCGGGCCCTGCACGTCGAGGCGTTCTTCTGCCGCCAGCCCGACGAGAACCACGTCGAGTTCTACCGCTGGCTGCTGACCAAGAACGGCTCGATGTACGGCGTCCACTTCGCCGTCGACACCGTCGGGGACGTCCACCTGGTCGGGCACCTGCCGCTCGCCTCGGTCTCGGACGAGGAGATCGACCGCCTGCTCGGCTGCGTGCTGACCTACGCCGACGAGTGGTTCGACCGCGCCCTCGAACTGGGCTTCGCCTCCTCCATCCGGCGCGAGTGGGACTGGCGCGTCAAGCGGGGGGAGTCGCTCGCGAACCTGCGGGCGTTCGAGGGGATCGTCGAACGAAGCAGGCGCGAAGGCTGAGACCCTAAACTTGGGCACATGGCTACTTTGGTGCTGTTGCGTCATGGCGAGAGTGAGTGGAACGCGAAAGGCCTGTTCACCGGATGGGTCGACGTCACACTCTCGGCTGCTGGTGAGGAGGAGGCGCGGCGCGGCGGCAGCCTGCTGCTCGACGCGGGAGTGCGGCCCGACGTGCTGCACACCTCGGTCCTGAGCCGGGCGATCCAGACCGCCAACCTCGCGCTCGGCGCCGCCGACCTGCTGTGGCTGCCGGTCTCGCGGTCCTGGCGGCTCAACGAGCGCCACTACGGCGCCCTCCAGGGCAAGAACAAGGCCCAGACCCGCGAGGAGTTCGGCGACGAGCAGTTCGCCCTGTGGCGGCGCTCCTTCGACGTGCCGCCGCCCCCGATCGCGGACGACGACGAGTTCTCCCAGGCGGGCGACGCGCGGTACGGCACGCTGCCACCCGAGCTGATGCCCCGCACCGAGTGCCTCAAGGACGTCGTCCAGCGCATGCTGCCCTACTGGTACGACAGCGTCGTCCCCGACCTGGCCGCGGGACGCACGACCCTGGTGGTCGCGCACGGCAACTCGCTGCGCGCCCTGGTCAAGCACCTCGACGGCATCGGCGACGACGAGATCGCCAAGCTGAACATCCCGACCGGCATCCCGCTGCGCTACGAGCTGGACGCCGACTTCAGGCCGCTCAAGCCCGGCGGCGAGTACCTCGACCCCGAGGCCGCCAAGGCCGCCATCGAGGCCGTGGCCAACCAGGGCAAGTGACCCCAGACGCGAGAAGAGCCCCGGACCGTCGCGGTCCGGGGCTCTTTCCCTTCGGTCACGAAGCGGAGTTGCTCTCGGGACGGCTGCCGGTCACCAGGTAGACGACGTCGCGGGCGACGCGCACGGCGTGGTCGGCGTACCGCTCGTAGTAGCGGCCGGTGAGGGTGATGTCGATCGCCGGCTCGATGCCGTGCGCCCAGTCCTTGGACAGCAGCACCCGGAACAGCCTGCGGTGCAGCCGGTCCATCGCGTCGTCGTCGTCGTCCAGCTCCTTGGCCAGCTCGACGTCGTGGTTGGCGATGCAGCTCCCGGTCTTGGTGACCAGGCGCTCGGCGATCTGTCCCATCTCCAGGATGGTGTCGCGCACCTCCGGCGGGATGGCGGAGTCGGGGTGGCGCATCCGCGCGATCTTCGCGACGTGCTCGGCGAGATCGCCCATGCGCTCCAGGTCACCGCCCATCCGCAGGGCGGTGATGGCGACGCGCAGGTCCACCGCCACGGGCTGCTGGGTGGCCATCAGCTCGAAGATGGAGGTCTCGATCTCGGCGTAGAGACGGTTGACCTCGGCGTCCTGGGAGATCACGCTCTCCGCGAGCTGGAGGTCGGCGTCCAGCAGAGCGGTGGTGGCCCTGGAAATGGCCGAGCGGACCAGGCTGGTCATCTCCACCAGCCGGTCGTTGAGAGCGTTGAGTTCGTCGTGGAAGGCGTCGCGCATGCGGCCCACGCTACGCGCGCGATCGTGAACGAACTCCGTCCATGAGATGAACTCTCCGGGAAAGGGAGCCCTTGGGGGTCCTGGCCAGCGAAGAAGGCCGCCTACCATCGAAAGCGTGAGTGAGATCGTGACGAGCCTGTCCGCCCTGGCGGGGTTTGTCGTCGGGGCGATCGTGATGGTGGCGGTCGGCAGGCCCCGGGACAGACGCCGCTCGGAGACCGTCGAGAACTCCGACACCATCCTGCCCGCCGGAGTGGCCTCGGTGCTGGCGGTGCTGCCGTCCTCGGCCGTCGTCCTCGACCGCGACGACAGGGTGCTGCGGGCCAGCTCGGCCGCCCGCGCCTTCGGCCTGGTCAAGGGCGATCACCTCATGGCCGCCGAACTGCTCGCCCTGGCCCGCCAGGTGCGCAGGGACGGGGAGATCCGCGAGAGCGAGTTCGAGGTCGCCCGCCACAAGTTCGGCATGGAGACCACCACCTTCGCCGTACGGGTCGCGCCGCTCGGCACCCACGGCCAGGTCCTCGTGCTCGCCGAGGACCAGACCGAGCGCCGCCGCGTGGAGGCGGTCCGCCGCGACTTCGTCGCCAACGTCAGCCACGAGCTGAAGACGCCGGTGGGCGCGCTGAGCCTGCTAGCCGAGACCGTACAGGACGCCGCGGACGACCCCGTCGCGGTCACCCGCTTCGCCGGGCGCATGCAGCACGAGGCCGCCCGGCTCACCTACCTCGTCCAGGACCTGATCACGCTCTCCCGCATCCAGGGCGGCGAGCCCGTCCCCACGCCCGGGTGCGTGCCCGTCGACGAGGTGCTCCACGAGGCCATCGACCGGTGCAACACCAAGGCGCTCGCCAAGGACATCTCCCTGGTGGCCGGCGGCACCGAAGGCCTGCGGGTGTGGGGGGACGACGAGCTCCTCGTGACCGCGCTGCGCAACCTGATCGACAACGCCGTCGCCTACAGCCCCGAGAACACCCGCGTCGTCGTGAGCGCCAGGCCCGCGGGGGACACCGTCGAGGTGAGCGTCAGCGACCAGGGCATCGGCATCCCCGAGACCTCCCAGGAACGCATCTTCGAGAGGTTCTTCCGCGTCGACGCCGCCCGCTCGCGGGCGACCGGCGGCACCGGCCTCGGCCTCGCCATCGTCAAGCACGTCGCCGTGGCCCACGGCGGCGAGGTGACGGTCTGGAGCAAGGAAGGCTCCGGGTCCACCTTCACCCTCCGTCTGCCGGCCTTCGGCGGAACGGCGATAGCCGTACCCAGCACATCGATCCCCATGGAGGCCGCGAAGTGACCCGCGTGCTCGTTGTCGAGGACGAGGAG
>NZ_JANZYP010000067.1:0-2836 GCF_025506355.1 Sphaerisporangium corydalis | reverse complement strand
TCGTTTTCCGACGCCCTGTCCTATATGTTGCGCAAAGAGGGGTTCGAGGTCGCGATCGCGACCACCGGCCCGGAGGCGCTCGACACCTTCGACCGGAGCGGCGCCGACCTGGTGCTCCTCGACCTCATGCTGCCCGGCCTGCCGGGCACGGAGGTGTGCCGCTCGCTACGGCAGCGTTCCAAGGTCCCCGTGATCATGCTGACCGCCAAGGACAGCGAGATCGACAAGGTCGTCGGCCTGGAACTGGGCGCCGACGACTACGTCACCAAGCCGTTCTCCTCGCGCGAGCTGGTCGCCCGCATCCGGGCGGTGCTCCGCAGGCAGGGCGACGCCGAGGAGATCGAGCAGGCGGTCCTGGCCGCCGGGCCCGTACGCATGGACGTCGACCGGCACATCGTCGCGGTGCGCGGACTGCAGGTGCAGCTGCCCCTGAAGGAGTTCGAGCTCCTTGAAGTGCTGCTCCGCAACGCGGGGCGGGTGCTCACCCGTGGCCAGCTCATCGACCGGGTCTGGGGCGCCGACTACGTGGGCGACACCAAGACCCTCGACGTGCACGTCAAGCGGCTGAGGGCGAAGGTGGAGGCCGATCCCTCCAACCCTCGCTGCATCCTCACCGTCCGCGGCCTCGGCTACAAGTTCGACCCGGCCGAGGCGTGATCAGTGCGCTTGCGCTGACATTCTGATCATCGATGTCGTGATCGCCGCTCCCGGCCGGGGCCGCTGAGGGCTCAGCCGCTCGCCGTGGGGGTGGCGGCCGGGTCGGTCGTGCCCTGGGACGCAGTCGGGGACGGCGTGGCGGCGGCGGGCGGCGCGCTCGGGGCGGGCGACAGGGTCGTGAACTCGCGGCTGCGGGTGACCACCGGGATCGCCATGTCGATGTCACCCGCGTTGGCGAACTTCAGCGTCACCGCGAGGTTCTCGCCGCCGTACAGGGGCTTCTTGGAGCCCTCCAGGACCACCGTGGAGGCGGGCCTGCCGGTGTTGACCAGCTGGCCGGGGGGCAGCGTGATGGAGCCCTGCGCCTTGACCGAGGCGAAGCTCTGATCGGCCACAGCCACCCCTTGGAGGGTGTCGGCGGAGGTGCCGTAGTTCACCATGGTCAGGTAGAGCGGAACAGAGCCGCCCTGGGCGATCTGCGCGCCCGCGTCCGGGCCGAGGAGGAACGCCTGGGCGATCTTGATGCCGTTCCTCCCGTAGGTCTTGCCGGCCCCGGCGGTGCCGTCGATGAGCACGTTGGCCTCGGTCGGGGCGTACGCGTTGCTGGTGTTCGCGTCGCTACCCGCGCCGCACGCGGCCAGCGTCGGGACGGCGGCGAGCAGCGCGGCGGCGGCGATCACCCTGCGACGGCTGGTGCTGGTCACGGTTGGGGGTCTCCTTGATACACATGGGCATGGCAAGAGGCAACCTTATCCATGCTCTGGGTCCCCCTCGGAGCGGGGCCGGAACCTACGCGGAGGGGGTCAGCACCGCAGGTCATCGGGCATGTCAGGACTTGAGATTCACATAGCCGCCCAGTTGTCAAGTCCCAAATCGAGGCTTTGACCTGCAGTTATGTTGATTTCACTGTTCCGGGAGGGGACTGGCGCGTGGTATCCTGGAGTACAGCGGAAGGGGTACTTGTCACATGACTTTCCAGGTCGGCGACACTGTCGTCTACCCCCACCACGGGGCTGCTCGGATCGAAGCCATCACGACCCGCACTATAAAGGGCTTGGACAGAACCTATCTGGTGCTGAAGGTCGACAAGGGCGACCTTACCGTTCAGGTGCCGGCGGAGAACGCCGAGCTCGTCGGCGTGCGTGACGTTGTAGGCCAGGAAGGCCTAGAGCGAGTCTTCGACGTTCTGCGCATGCCACACACCGAAGAGCCCACCAACTGGTCCCGCCGCTACAAGGCCAACCTAGAGAAGCTGGCGTCCGGTGACGTCAACAAGGTGGCCGAAGTGGTGCGCGACCTGTGGAGGCGCGACAAGGAGCGAGGCTTGTCCGCGGGCGAGAAGCGCATGCTCGCGAAGGCCAGGCAGATACTGGTCAGTGAGCTCGCGCTTGCGGAGAAGACCAACGAGGACAAGGCCGAGGCACTTCTCGACGAGGTTCTCAACTCCTGAACACGAAACATCCAAGGGTGGGCGTCGGAGTCGACGTCCACCCTTTCGCATCCGGCCGTGAGCTCCACCTCGCCGGCCTCCACTGGCCGGGCGAGACGGGCCTCGCGGGTCACTCCGACGGCGACGCCGCCGCCCACGCGTGCTGCGACGCGCTGCTGTCCGCCGCCGGGCTGGGCGACCTCGGAGGGTTGTTCGGCACCGCCGACCCGCGGTGGTCCGGCGCGTCCGGCGTCACCCTCCTCGCGGAGGCCGCGCGCCACGTCCGCGCCGCCGGCTTCGAGATCGGCAACATCGCCGTCCAGATCATCGGCAACCGCCCGAAGCTGGCCTCGCGCCGCGCCGAGGCCGAGAAGGCCCTCAGCGCCGCCGTAGACGCCCCAGTGAGCATCTCCGCCACCACCACCGACGGCCTGGGACTCACCGGCCGAGGCGAAGGCCTAGCCGCCCTAGCCACCGCCCTCCTCTTCTAACCCTCCCTCCCGACCTCACACCCCCTGACCCCCCGATCTCACGACCCCCCCGACCCTGACCACGACCATCTCCCCACAGACGCTGCCAACCATTGGGCGCCGACGCGGCGGGACGAGGTGTGGCGAACTCGGCGCCTCATACGGCGCCGAGCCCAGCGGAAATGGTCCTCGCCTTGGGCTCGGGCGTTTTTCCATGGCCTACCGGCCCTGCCGACCTTCCCCGACCCCACCGGCTACCCCCCCGCCCCCGATCCCGCCC
>NZ_JANZYP010000066.1 GCF_025506355.1 Sphaerisporangium corydalis | reverse complement strand
GGGGGCGGGGGCGGGGTCGCGGTGGGGGGTGACTCCGCCGGGTGGATGCTTCCGCCCTGGCTCTGGTTCTACTTCCTCGGCGTCGCCGCTCCCTCGGTGCCCGGCCTGCTGGCGGACGTCCAGGCCGACGCCGACGGCCTGGCCGTCCTGGTCACGTACCTGGCGGGCGGCGCGCGGCGCGCGGCCATGACCATCCTCACCGGAGCGGGCCTGCTCGAACTCTTCCCCGCCGCCCTGCTCCTCGCCGGCATCGCCGGCGTCCTGTTCCCGGGCGCGCGCGGGCGCTGGGCCGAGCGGCGGCACCACCTGGAGCCGAGCCAGGACCCGGTGGTCGAGGAGATGTCGGCGTACGCGCGGCGGTACGCCTCCGCCGTCGAGCTGCGGCTGGGCGAGCGGAGCGACCGGATGGCGCGCGTATACCCGGCCGGCCCGCGGCGGGCCCGCATCGCCGTCCACCCCCCGTTGCTGCGCCTGTGGCACGACGACCGGGAGGCCGCCCAGGCCGTCCTGCTGCACGAGGTCGCCCACCTGAGGCAGGGTGACCACCTGATCGTCGGCCTGGCCAGCCCGTTCGGGTGGTTCGTCCGGGTATGGAGTGTGATCCTGCTCGCCCTCGCCGTGGCAGGATCGGCGCCATCGCGATCTTCCAGGTGCTCGCGCACCTGCTGAACGGGACCTCGTTCCCCGAGACGCTCGGCTTGGTGGGCGGCGGCCTGCGGGCCGACCTCGTGTCCGCGCAGGCGACCCTGGTCGAGATGATCGTCCTGCTGGTCAACTGGCCGCTCCTCGCGCCGCTGTGGGCGCGGATCTGGACACCGGCGCGCGCCGCACGCCAGCGGTTCGCGCCGTACCTGGTGACGGCGCTCATCCCGGGCCTGCTCATCACCGGCGGACTGACGGCCGTCGAGCAGGACACACCACCGCCGGCCCTCCCCACCTCCTCCCCCGCCCCCACGACGCCACCGCCACCATCCGCGTCGGCGCGGGCTCCCGAGCGGACCGGCCTGGCCGACGACCGTCCGTGGACCGGCCAGGCGCTGCCCGCCGAAATGCGGATCACCGCCCTGACCTCGATCACCCAGCGGTCGGGGCCGGCCGAGTGGAAGGGCGTCATGGCCGGCTGGCTCGCCGGCGGCGTCTGGCGGGCCGAGAAGGACGGGCGGCTCTCGTTCTCCACCATGGCGAGCCGCACGGACCTGCGGGCGGGCACCGGCTCCTGGCTGCGGAACGGCGACACGGTCACGTTCTGGCTCGACGTCGGGCTGGACCTGGCGGGGAAGCCCGTGGACACCGAGATCAGCGGTGACATCGACCTGGCCGGCGGCCCGGCCGTCATGCACGCGTCCTGGACGCCCAAGATGACCGGCGCGAACCTCGACGACCTGCTGTCCGCGCCCGCCCTGCTCCTCACCGCCCCCCTCGACATCTACCCCGCCCCCTGACACCCGTCTCCTCCCGATGACGCCGAGCTACCTGTCCGGGATGTGCAGGCGGCAGGGCTCGGAGAACCCCTTGTCGGCGACGGTGGCCGTGGCCTCGGTGAACCGCCACTCCGGCTCCCCGGCGAAGGCGGGACGCACCGAACTCAGGTAGAACCGCTCCGAGACGATCACGATGAAGTGGCCGCGGGGCGCGGCCCGGGCCGCCGGCGGCGCGGCCCCGGCGGGCGGCCCGGGGGCCCCGTGGCGGGGCCCCCCCCCCGGGCCGCGGCCGGCGGGGGCCCGGCCCCCCCCCCGCAGCCGGTGGGCCCGCACGACCCCTTCCCCGCCGAAGCCGTTGACCGCCGGAAAGACCATGTCCTCGTCCAGCGCGACCCGCAGCCGCACCTCGTACTCCGGCCGGACGTGCTGGTTGGCCACGGCCAGCTCGCTGGCCAGCTCACGCAGGAACCAGCGGATCACCCTCGGCTCGTCGATCGCGGGGGGCATGACGATCAGGTGACCGTCGCCCTGCTGCTGGTGGTCCTCCTCGCGCGGGTAGACGTGGGCGGCGTTCAACGCCCCGTCCATCACGCGCACCAGCACGCTCTGCGCCCGTTTCTGCTCGGCGGGGTCCCGCTTGCCGTACCCCTCGACGTCGGCGGTGACGAACATCCGCCGCACGTCCTCGTTCACACGTTCCGCACGGACCAGGGCCGGTGGGGAGGCGGCCAGGTGCGGCGGCAGGGTGCCCGGTGCCGCCTCCAGGCCCGCCGGGAAGTCGTCGAAGTGCGGCCCCGCGATCGCCGGAGAGGACTCCGGGGACCGCCGGTGGGCCACCGGGACGGAGGTGAAGGTGCCGTCGGTGAGGTCGAGGGTGAAGCGGCGCGGTTCCCTGACCCGCACCGGGACCTCGATGCCCAGTTCGGTGTCCCGCAGCCGGGCCGACACCCCGATCGTCCCGGTCAGGGAGGTGGCCCGCTGGGGCACCTCCAGCAGGACCCGCGCCGCGCGGCCGCCCTCCGCGAGCGCGCCCCCGGGCTCCGGCCGCATCCGCCAGCGGAAGTCGTCACGGCCGTCCCCGAACGTCGTGACGGTGTCCGCCTCCACCGGGGCAGGGTCGTCGTTGTGGACGAGGGAGAGCCGCCGCGCCACCACGTCGCTGTCGTCCAGTGCGACCTGGAACACGGCCTCCACGTAGCTCAGGCCGGGTTCGGCCTCTTCCAGGTCGAACGGGAACCGAAGCTGCGTGTAGGTCCACCGGCCGGCGCCCCGCGCGGCCGACACCTCGGGCGGCAGGTCCTCGGGCCGCACCGGGACGACCAGGGGCCGGCCGAGCAGGACCCCGGCCTCGCGGGTGAGCCGCGTGCCGGCACCCTGGAGGGACTCCTCGGCGACCAGGTCGAGCCGGGCCGCCACCTCGAAACCGAAAGCGTTCACACCACACCCCCGGCCCCGCTCGGCCGGACCGCCCCATCCCGGCGCCCCGGCCAGGTCACGGCGTCGTGGCCCGGGACGGTCGCGAGGTGGCCCGCGGATCGAGGTCGAGGTCGAGGTCGCCGCACTCCGGGTTCTTCCGACCGGGTGTCCAGCTCGTGGTCGAGGACGGTCACGCCACACCTCCGGGTTCGTTCAATCGGCCAGGCCGAACAGGGTGAAGGCGGCCCAGCGCTGCGGGTCGTCCGGTCGTTCGGCGAGCAGCGAGAGGTGCGCGGCGCGCAGCGCCCCCGCCGTGCCGAGGCCGGAGTTCAGGTGCAGATCGTGGAAGCGCCGCAGCAGGTGGAGACTGTCGCGCTCCCGCACGGGCCACAGCGTCATGAGCACGGCGAGCGGCCCGGCCGCGAGGAAGGCCCGGCTCAGCCCGATGACCCCGTCGCCGGTCACCCGCCCGGCACCGGTCTCGCAGGCGGCCAGGACGACGAGCCGCGCCGGCAGGTCCAGTTCGTGCACGGCCGCGGCCGTGAGCCTGCCGGACGCGAGCGCGACGAAGGAGCCCATCGGATCGTCCGGCAGCGCCTCGGCGTGCGTGGCCAGGCACAGCACCGAGGGACGGCGGGCCGCGCCCTCGACCATGGCCGTCTCGGTCGCCGCGTCGCCGATGTGCACCTCGGCGCCCGGGAACAGGTCGCTGACCAGGCCGAAGCGCGTACGCAGGGTGCGCAGCGCGGGCAGCCCGTCCGGCATGGGCTCGGGATCGACCAGAGCACAGATCCTCGGCACCGGCCGGACCGGCTCACCTGACCGGCCAGGACCGCCCGCCATCCGATGCGCCGGGACGGGCGGGGCCGGCGGCGGTGAGGACGGCATGTGGGTGCGGCGGGACAGCAGGGTGGGGAGAATGGAGGCGGCGGGGAGCACCGTCGTGGTGTGGCGTTCGGCGAGGCGCCGTCCGTCCGCGCCGGCCAGCGCGTGGAACGGCACGCGCAGCAGCGCCTCGTGGGGCACCACCGCCAGCGCGGTCTCCGGGTCGGCGGGCAGCCACCGGGCCACCGGATCCCACAGGACCGCGCCCAGTTCGCGCAGCAGCCCGTTCAGCCGGGGCCCGTCGACCCGCTCGGCCCTGAGGTGCTCGTGCAGCTCGTCGATCCGGACCAGTAGCGCGCCGCCGTCCACCCTCTGGTCGGCGGTACGCAGCGTCCCGTCCTGCGCGACCACGAAGATGATCAGCCGGTCCCGGTGCAGGAAGTACTCCACGAGCGGCCCGCCGTACTCGCCCAGCAGGGCGGACATCCGCGCGGGGGTGAGCACGGGCGCGGTACGCCGTCCGGTCATCAGGTCGGCGTACGCGCGGGCGCGGGCCATCTCGGAGGCGGCCAGCGCGTCCCGCGCGCCCCCGAGGTCGAGGAAGGCGCCGACCAGGCGGCCGTGCAGCGGCCTGGCACGCTCCATCGTGAGGATCTTGTCCCAGTCGGTCGCGGCACGCGCCCGCCACAGCTCGACGTAGCGCGTCATCCGGGCCAGTGCCGACCGGTTGGCCTCCTGGGTGCGGCGCGCGTGCCCGACGGGGTCGAGGGCGCGCAGGTGGTCCCGATGGTGCTCCAGCCGCGTGGCGGACCCGGTCAGCGCGACGGCCGTGTCCTTCGCCGTCAGCACGAGGCCGGCCTCGGCGACGTCCCGCGTGGTCCATCGCTCCCGGTCCGCCTCCAGCCCGCGGAGGCGGGCCGCGAGGCCGGTGAGGATCCCGGCCGCCTCGCGGACGCCGGCGGCCAGTTCGGTCAGGCCGGGGGGTTCGGGGTCGAGGTGGCGGAGCCGCCCGGCGGCGGACGCGATCGCGGCGGCGGCCGGGGCGATGACGGAACCGAGGTGCCCGCGTGCCGCGATGGCGGCGAGCACCTCCTGGTCGGTGGCCAGCGAGTCGCGGACTCCGGCCAGGAACCGGCCCCACGCGGCGGTCGCCGTCGCGCCGACGCCCAGTTCCCTGCGCAGGCCGACGGCCTCCCCCAGGTGGTCGAGGAGCGCGTCGAACCGGCCGGCGGCGAAGTCCAGGGACACCTGCTCGTCGAGCGCGTTCACCCTGCTGATCACAGGCCCCGGCCCCGCGTCCTGTCTTCCTGCGGGCGCGAACCGGTCGCTGACCTGGACAGGGAAGCCCGGGAGGTCGCCGCCAGGTGCCGGAAGCGTCGACGCGGGCGGGTCGGCGGACTCGTCGCCGGGGGCCCGGTGGCCGCGGAGGACGGCCTCGTAGCAGGCCGGGCTCCCGTCGAGGGCCACGCCGGAGAACCGGACGGACCCGTACAGGACGTCCCCGCGCACGGTGATCTCGGCCACGCCGGTGCGGGCCTCCCGCGGCAGGTCGAAGCGGTCCCCCATCGGGCTCACCACGCTCGCCCACCAGATCGGCCAGGCCACGGGCGCCTGCGCCGGCCCAAGACGCACCGTCACGCCGAAGTCGGCGGAGGGGCCGGGACCAGGGCCGGCGGGATCGTGGGGGTGGACGTCGGCTTCGTCGGCGTCGGTGACGATCCAGAAAAGGCCGCCCGGCGCCTTTCCCGGAGAGGCGAGCAGGAACTGCGGTGAATTACCCCATTCAACGCTGATATCCACATCGGGGCACGACTCGCCGTCGACCGTAGGGGAGGCCGTGCCCCGGAACCGCCGCCGCCCACGGCCATCCGCCCGTTCCGCCACGATGAACGATGCTAAAGACTCCGGCTGGCGTTCGCCAGGAACAGGCCGGAAATAACGGCATGAACACCATTCATCCCCGACGTGCAAATCACGATTTATACACATCAATGTGATTCGTACTGATGATCACAGCCAGGCCCGCGCCCGCCGGCGGCCGGGGCCCGGCGGACACCCAGGTCAGGAACCGCCCAGGCGGTCGGGGAACGTCCCGGTGGTCAGGGGGCGGGGACGGTGATGATCAGGGCGTCGCCCTGGCCACCGCCGCCGCACAAGCCCGCCGCGCCGGTGCCGCCGCCACGCCGCCGCAGCTCGTGGGCGAGCGTCAGGACCAGCCGCGCACCCGAAGCGCCGATGGGGTGGCCGAGCGCGATGCCGCCGCCGTTGACGTTCACCTTGTCCTCGGGCACGCCCAGCTCCTTGGACGACTGCAGGACGACCGCCGCGAACGCCTCGTTGATCTCGATCAGGTCGAGGTCGCCCACGGTCAGGCCCTGCTTGCCGAGGGCCTGGAAGATCGCGTTGGCCGGCTGGGACTGCAGGGAGTTGTCCGGGCCCGCCACGTTCCCGTGGGCCCCGATCTCGGCGAGCCAGGAGATCCCCAGCTCCTCGGCCTTGGCCCGGGACATGACGACGACCGCGCAGGCCCCGTCGGAGATCTGGGACGCCGACCCCGCGGTGATCGTGCCGTCCTTGGCGAACGCGGGACGCAGCCTGCCCAGCGTCTCCACGGTGGTGTCGCCCCGTACGCCCTCGTCGGTGGTGAACACGATGGGGTCGCCCTTGCGCTGGGGCAGGGACACCGGGACGATCTCGTCGTCGAACCGGCCGTCCTTGGCCGCGGCGGCGGCGAGCTGGTGGGACCTGGCGGAGAAGGCGTCCTGCTCGGCGCGCTCCAGCCCGAGGCGGCCGTTGTACCGCTCGGTGGACTCCCCCATCGATACCTGGTCGAATACATCCGTGAGCCCGTCGAAGGCCATCGAGTCGATGATGTCGGCTCCGCCGTACTTCACGCCCTTGCGCAGCCCCGGCAGCAGGTGGGGGGCGTTGGTCATGGACTCCATGCCGCCCGCCACCACGATGTCGAACTCCCCGGCGCGGATGAGCTGGTCGGCCAGGGCGATGGCGTCGAGGCCCGACAGGCACACCTTGTTGATGGTGAGCGACGGCACGCTCATGGGGATGCCCGCCTTCACGGCGGCCTGCCGCGACGGGATCTGGCCGGCGCCGGCCTGGATGACCTGACCCATGATCACGTACTCGACCAGGTCCGGCGCGACGCCGGAGCGATCCAGGGCGGCCTTGATCGCCAGGCCGCCGAGCTCGACGGCGGACAGGCCGGACAGGGAGCCGAGCAGGCGGCCGATGGGGGTGCGGGCCCCGGCGACGATGACGGATCGCGGCCTGCCGGCCGGGACGGCGGGAGAACTGGGCACCAGGGCCTCCATGATGGGGTCGTCGGCGACTTTGCCACCATACCCAGGACGGACCACGCGGTTTCGGAGAGGGATCCCCGAAGCCCCGCGGTGCCACGAGAGCGGAGGACACGCATGCTGCTGAGAATCGACCATGTGGGCATAGCCTGCGAGAACCTCGAGGAGAAGATCGCCTTCTACCGGGCGGCCTTCGGGGTGACGGTCGTCAGCCAGGAGGTCAACGAGGAGCAGGGGGTGAAGGAGGCCATGCTGCACGTCGCCGACGGCGAGGGCGGCGGTTCCTACATCCAGCTCCTGGAGCCCACGGGCCCCGACACGCCGGTGGGGAAGTTCCTGGCGAAGCGGGGCGAGGGCCTGCATCACGTCGCCTACGGAGTGACGGATGTCACCAAGGCGATGGCGGCGATGGGCGGCGCGGGGGTGAGATTGGTCGATGAACACCCCCGCCACGGAGCGATGGGCACCTCAATCGCGTTTCTCCATCCGAAAGACGTGGGAGGAGTCCTGACAGAGCTGGTGGAGAGCCCGGCGCCCCGGCCCGAGCAGACGAAACTCAAAAATGGCTAATTCGTAACAACTCTCGCAGAAAGTCGGACGGGACCTCCATTTCGGCAACACCGGAGTACGCTGGCCTACCATCCGGACGTGGATCCCGCCATGGACGGGCGAGCCGAGCACAAGGATCTAGGGGCGAGCCGCAGCGAGCCCCTGCTAGTCGAGTGCCCGCGCGAGCGCGACCATTTGGAAGCGGATCCCCGCCTCGGATGTCCGCCCCCCGTCCGGCCCGTGTAGCCGTCTCGACAACCCAGGATCGAGCCTCATGCAGTCCGACATCGACGCCCAGCTGAACAATTTCTTTGAAGACACCCCCACGCGGGAATTCGACGTGGTTCTCCGTGGCTTCGACCGGCACCAGGTCCACGACCACTTGAAGCAGCTCGACACCGACCTGCGCCAGACCCGCGAGCAGCTCTCCGCCTTGCAACGGGAGCTCTCCGACTCGCAGCGCCAGTTGCAGGAGCAGGAGCGCCCGACCTACTCCGGTCTAGGTGCCCGCATCGAGCAGTTGCTGCGTCTGGCGGAGGAGCAGGCCACCGAACTGGTCCAGGCCGCCAGGTCCGAGGCCAACGAGATCAAGGCCGCGGCGAAGGTGGACGCGGCGGACGTGCGGGCCGCCGCGGAGAACGAGGCCGCCGAGAAGCGCGCCCTCGCCACTCGTGAGACCGACGAGATGCGCACGATGGCCGAGCGCGAGGCCGAGGAGATCCGCTCGACCGCCAAGCGCGAGGCCGACGAGCTGACCTCCACCACCGAGCGCGAGGTCTCCAAGCTCCGCGCCACGGCCGACCACGAGGTCGCCGAGAAGCGCGCGGACGCCGAGCGCGAGATCGCCAAGCTGCGCACCACCACCGAGCGCGAGGTGGCCCAGCTCCGTGCCTCCACCAAGCGCGAGCGCGACGAGGTGCTGACCACCGCCAAGCGGCAGGCCGACGAGATGCGGGCCCAGGCCCAGCGCGTCCTGGAGGAGTCCGAGGCCAAGCGGGCCCAGGACGAGGCCGAGTTCGAGATCCAGCTCGCCGCCCGCCGCGAGGAGGCCGAGCGCCAGGAGTCCGAGCGTCACGCCACGGCGCAGGCCGCCACGCAGAAGCTGGTCGCCGAGGCCGAGCAGCGTGCCGCCACCGCCGAGCAGCGGGCGACCAAGGCCACCCAGCAGGCCGAGCAGAGCCGCCGCGAGGCCGACACCCACGCCAAGCAGCTCCTGGCGAACGCGCGCAAGAACGCCGACCAGTTCGTCGCCGAGGCCAAGGCCAGCGCCGAGTCCATCGTCTCGGACGCCAAGTCCGACGCCGAGCGCAACAGGACCGTCGCCCAGCGCCAGGTGGACGAGCTGACCCGCCAGCGCGACAGCATCACCAGCCACCTCGCCCAGCTGCGCCAGCTGCTCGGCGGCGCGGCGCTGCCGGGCATGGACGAGGCTCCGGCGGTCGCCGCCGCCCCGCCGAAGCCGGCCCTCGCGGCCACGCCTTCGGTGCGGGAGGAGCGGCCCAGCCCGGCGCCGGCGCCGCAGCGCGCCGCCGCACCGGCCGAGGACGAGTCCGAGTGGTGGCAGGAGTAGGCACCTCACCAGTTCAGGGGCGATAGGGACGGCTACCGGGAGAGCCTGGCGATCACCATGGTCGCTAGGCTCTCCTGTGTTCTCCGCCCGTTCCACCGGACCGGCGCGCCCGGGCCCTCGCCTGTCACGCCGCCGCCGGCCTCCCGCCCCCCAAGGAGCAGACGTGCCCGATTCCGTCGCGGACGCGGTGTCCCCGCGAGCCACCCAGCGCAGAGCCGGCGGCGGGCCCGCGGGTCTCCCCGGCGCCGGTGAGGTGACCGACGTCCTGCCCGCCCACCGCAGGGACGCCGCGACGTCCGGCAAGGAAGAGGACACCGAGCAGCCGTTCGGCGAGCCGGGCAAGCCGCTGACGCGGGGCCCGTTCCTGTGGGGGCTGACGGCGGCGCTCGGCGTGCTCACCGCGTGGGCGCTGGCCCAGGCGCTGGTCAGCTCGCGCGGCGTGATCGTGCTGATCGTGGTCGCCGCGTTCCTCGCCGTCGGCCTCAACCCCGTCGTGGAGGCGCTGCAGAGGCGCGGGATGAACCGGCGCTGGGCGATCTCCATCGTCTTCCTCGGCGTGATCGCGATGTTCGTGCTGTTCGGCTTCGCGATCGTCCCGCCGGTCAGCCAGGAGACCAGCGACTTCGTCGGCGCCGTGCCGGGGTACGTCCAGAGCCTGCTGGCCAACCCGACGATCAAGCAGCTCGACGCCGACTACAAGATCCTGGCCAACGTCCAGACCTACATCACCAGCGGCGGCCTGGGCGCGACCGTCGCCGGGGGCATCCTCGGCGCGGGCGCCGTGGTCCTCGACGCGTTCTTCTCCGGGTTCACGCTGCTGGTGCTGACGCTCTACTTCCTCGGGTCGCTACCGGTGATCAAGGAGTACCTGCTGCTGGTGGTGCCCGCCACCCGCCGCACGCGCACGCGGGCCATCGGCGACCAGATCCTCACCGGGATCGGCGGGTACGTCGCGGGCAACGTGCTGATCTCGGTGATCGCGGGCGGCCTGTCGTGGCTCTTCCTGACGATCGCCGGCGCCAAGTACGCGCTCGCGCTCGCGCTGGTCATCGCGGTCACCGACCTGATCCCGCTGGTCGGCGCCACGGTCGGCGCGGTGCTGGTGACCGCCGTCGGCCTCCTGCAGTCCGTGCCGCTCGGCATCGCCTGCGCCATCTTCTTCGTGGTCTACCAGCAGGTCGAGAACTACGTGATCTACCCCAGGGTCATGAGCCGCTCGGTGAACGTCGCGCCCGCGATGTCGGTGATCGCCGCCCTGTTCGGCGGCGCGCTGCTCGGCGCGGTCGGCGCGCTGCTGGCCATCCCGGTGGCGGCGGCGGTGGCGCTCATCGTCCGCGAGGTGCTGCTCCCCCGGCAGGCCCGGCTCTGACGGGCCGGGCCCGGGGTCACGTCGTGGTGACGCCTCCGTCGATGAAGAGGACCTGGCCGGTCATGTAGGCGGAGGCGGAGCCGGCGAGGAAGACCGCCGGATGGGCCATCTCCTCGGCGGTGCCCCAGCGGCCCATGGGGACCGACGCGATGGTGGCCTGGCTGGCGCCCTCGTCCTCCCACAGGCTGCGGTTCAGGTCGGTGGCGGTCCAGCCGGGGCACAGCGCGTTGACGCGGACGCCGTTCCCCGCCCACTCCAGTGCCAGCGACTTGGTGAGCGCGACCAGGCCCGCCTTGGCGGCGGCGTACGGGGCCATGAAGGGCGCGCCCAGGGCGGCGACCGACGCCACGTTGATCACCGAACCCGACCCGCGCTCCAGCAGGTGCGGCGCGACGGCGTGGCACACCGCCATCGCGGAGTCGAGGTTGAGCTTCATGAGCTTGTCCCAGCCCGACAGGCGCAGGTCCTTGAAGGGCACGATGAAGTTGGAACCGCCTGCGTTGTTCACGACGATGTCCAGATGGCCCATGAGCTCGATGGCCCGCAGGACGGACGCGCCCGCCGCGTCCCGGTCGGTCAGGTCGCAGGGGATCGGGTACGCGCGGCGGCCGAGCGCCTCGATCTCCTTGGTGACCTCGGCCAGCGTCTCCGGTGACCGCGCCACGAGCGCGACGTCGGCACCGGCCTCGGCGTAGGCGAGGGCGATGGCGCGGCCGATGCCCCGCGACGCCCCGGTGACGAACGCGTTCCGGCCGGAAAGATCGAACGCCTGCACGGCAGCCTCCTCGCTAGACCGAACGAGATTCTATGGGGATCGGCGGCCCGGCGTACATGCCTTGGCCGAGGCGGGCGGTCACGCCTCGGTGGGCAGCGGGTACGCGGCCGGGTTGACGTGCTTGACGATCTCGTCGAGCACGATGCGCACGTACGGCTCGCCCACCCACAGGTGCTTGGCGTTGTCCACGCCCACCACCTCCGCCGCAGGGACCCGGGCGAACCGCCGCCGCGCCTCCTCCGGCCGCAGATAGTCGTCGAACTCCGGGACCAGCGCGACCAGCGGGCGGCCGAACTCCGCCCAGGCGTCCAGGTCGGCGTCGGTGGCCCGGCTCAGCGGCGGCGACAGCAGGATCGCCCCCTGGACGAGCGGGTCACGCCCCCACTTCAGCGCCAGCTCGGTGCCGAACGACCACCCGAGCAGCCACGGAGCCGGCAGGTCGTGGAACTCGGCGTACTCCAGCGCGGCGGCCACGTCGAACCGCTCGGACTCCCCGCCGTCGAAGGCGCCCTCGGAGGTCCCCCGGTCCGAGGTGGTCCCCCGGGTGTTGAAGCGCAGCACCGCGATCCCGGCGAGCGCGGGCAGCCGGTAGGACGCCTTGCGCAGCACGTGACTGTCCATCATGCCCTCGGCCGTGGGAAGCGGGTGCAGGCAGATCAGCGTGGCGGCCGGGCGCCCCTCCGGGGGCAGCGCCAGCTCCCCCACCAGCGTCAGGCCGTCGGCCGTGTGCAGTTCGATGTCCTCCCGCAGGGCGGGCAGAACCGTCGACGAGCGAATCTCCAATGCCGGCTCCTCAGGTAGCGGTCTCTCGTGGGCGGTCCAGCGGTACGTACGGATCGGTGACGTCGAGCGGTCCTGCGTACGGGCGGTCAGGCGTGGGCGGTTCAGTACCGGGAGCGGCCGGGGCCCCGGTCGGCCCGCTTGGCCCAGCAGGCCGTGTGCCAGTGGCGCCGCTCGTCCTCGCCGCCCGTCCAGTTGGGCCAGGTGACCACGTGCGGCAGGCCGGGGCGGATCTCGTGGTCGCAGCCGGGGCACCGGTAGAGCTTGTCCGTGCCCGCGCCGGAGACCCTCCGCACCTTCCACTCGCCGTCCGGCCAGTCCTCCACCCGCTCCATGCCCCGAAGGACGCCCTCCAGCGGACGGCCGGGCTCACCGCGCCGGGGATCGCCACGCCGGCCCTTGTCGGAAGGGTCCAGTCGGCGGGCGCGGCGGGGGCTCATAACGGCAGGAACGCCAACGTCTCCGGTGTTCTTCCGTCACCTGTCCCGGATGCTCGTCACCCCGACGGCCACCAGGCGGTCGAGCAGCGGGGCGGGAGCGAATGACGGCTCGCGGTACTCGTCGTACAGGGCGCGCAGGCCGTCGCGCACGACCGCCAGGCCCAGGGTGTCGAGCGTCTCGAACGGCCCGGCGGGGTAACCGCAGCCGAGCCGCATCGCGGTGTCGATGTCCTCCATCGAGGCGTACCCGGAGTCGTACATGCGCACGGCGTCGTTGAGGTAGGGGTAGGTCAGCGCCTCGACCACGTACCCGGCGCGGTCCGCGCACGGCACCGGCGTGAGGCCCAGCACCTTGATCAGGTCCTGCACGGCCAGCGCCGCCTCGGGCGCGGTCAGCACCGTGGAGACGATCTCGGCCACCTCGCCCGCCAGGTGGAGCCCGACGAGGCGCTCGGGACGCGGCAGCCGCACGGCGTGCCCGACGACGGGCGCGCGGGACAGCGAGATCACGACGTCCGCCTCGCGCGGGTCGCCCGCCTTGAACCCTGCGGCGGTCAGCCGGGCCGACAGCTCTTCGGCGCCCTCGCCCATGACGTGGACCGACGCCACGCGCAGCTTGCTCGCCGGCGCGGGGACGGCGCCGGTGCCCGCCTCCCTGCGGGCGGCGAACCCCTTCCCGCTCTTGCGTCCGAGCAGCCCACCGGCGACCAGCTCGCGCAGGATGGGGGCCGGCGCGTGGACGCGGTCGCGGGTCTCCTGGAACAACACCTCGCAGATCTCGGCGGAGGTGTCCAGGCCGATCAGGTCGAGCAGGGCGAACGGGCCCATCGGCAGCCCCGCGCCCTGCCGCATCGCGACGTCGATGCCGTCCTGGGAGGCGACGCCGAGCTCCAGCAGCGTCGCGGCGTGGTTGAGGTAGGCCAGCAGCAGGCGGTTGACCACGAAACCCGCCCGGTCCCCCACGGTCACCGGGGTCCTGCCGAGCCGCCGGGCGAGCGCGGCGACCGCGCCGGTCAGCCCGTCCTCGGTGACGACGGTGCCCACGACCTCGACCAGCCTCATCACCGGGGCGGGGTTGAAGAAGTGCATGCCGACGACCCGGCCCGGCCGGGTCGTCGTGGCCGCGATGGCGGTGACCGACAGGGAGGAGGTGTTCGTCGCGAGCACGGTCCCGGGCCCGCAGATCCGGTCGAGGTCGGCGAACAGGGCGCTCTTGAGGTCCATGATCTCGGGGATCGCCTCGACGACCAGGTCCGCGTCCCGCAGGTCGTCCAGGGAGCCGGTGAACCGCACCCGCCCGAGCGCCTCGTCGCGTTCGGCCTCGGTCGCCCTGCCCCGGCTCACGGCCCGGTCCAGGGACGTGCGCATGTGGTCGCGGCCGCGCGCGAGCGCCGCCTTGTCCGCCTCGACGCCGACCACGCCGAGCCCGGCGCGGGCGAACACCTCGGCGATGCCGGCACCCATGGTGCCGAGACCGACGACCCCGACGGTCCCGAACTCGCGTGCCATCATGCCCTCCCTGTCCCCCGTTGCCCGCCCCAGTCTCCCAGAGAGCACACCACCACCCCAAAACGCCCCGTCGGCATCCCCCGCACATCCTCCCCCGCCCTCCCCACCCCTCGAAGGCCGCCCGGCCGCGCCGGGGCGGACGGTAGGGTTGGCGCTCATGCGGCTGGTCATCGCGCGATGCAGCGTGGATTACGTGGGACGGCTCACGGCACACCTGCCGATGGCGCCTCGACTTATCCTGATAAAAGCGGACGGCTCGGTGTCGATTCATGCTGATGACCGGGCGTTCAAGCCGCTCAACTGGATGAACCCTCCGTGCCGGCTCCGCGAGGACGGGGGCACCTGGACGGTCACGCACGGCAAGACGGGCGAGCGGCTGATCCTGACGGTCGAGGAGGTCCTGCACGACTCCTCACACGAGCTGGGCGTCGACCCGGGGCTCCAGAAGGACGGCGTGGAGGCCCACCTCCAGGAGCTGCTGGCCGAGCACATCCACACCCTCGGTGAGGGCTGGACGCTGATCCGCCGGGAGTACCCCACGGCGATCGGGCCGGTGGACATCCTCTGCCGCGACCACCTCGGCGCCACCATCGCCATCGAGATCAAGCGGCGGGGCGACATCGACGGCGTCGAGCAGCTCACGCGCTACCTCGAACTGCTGAACCGCGACACCCACCTCGCGCCGGTCAGGGGCGTCTTCGCCGCCCAGGAGATCAGGCCGCAGGCGCGGGTGCTCGCCGTCGACCGCGGCATCGGCTGCGTCACCCTCGACTACGACGCCCTGCGCGGCATCGAACGCACCGACACCCTCTTCTGACCGCTCGGGCCGCTCATGTAAGCCGCTCGGGCTCACATCGGCATCTTCGTGCGACCGCTGGGGGTCACCAGTGCCGGCCCGTTTCGAGGGTGGCCGCGCCGGGGGCCGAGAGGTGGAGGACGGTGTAGCGGTCGGGGGCGGTGTCGGGTGCGGCGTCCGCCCAGAGGGTGAAATGGACGAGTTCCCAGGCGTGGGTGTCGATCGCGAGCGCCGTGGAGTGGACGCCGGGGGTCGCGGCCAGCTCCTTCAGCCGGTCGGCCGCGCGCTCGACGGCGGCGGCCGGGTCGGTCCCGGGCGGGACGCGCTCGGCCGAGCGGGACGCGGCGCGCGGGGCCGCCCCGAAGCCGGGGCCGCGCTCGAAGCCGGGTCCTTGCTCGAAGGCGGGGCCGCGCTCGAAGGCGAGGCCGGTCCACTGACGGACGGCGGGGCGCCCGAAGTCGGCGCTGAGCCCGCGGAACCCGTCGCCCCACAGGAAGGCGTTCATCCCCCTCGGGGAGGTCCACAGGTAGAACGGGGCGTACTGGTTGACCGGCGAGCCGTCGACGCCGCGCTCGCGGATCACGTACGCCTTGAGGCCGAGCCCGGGAAAGGCGTCGAGCGCCGGTCCTCTGGTCGCGACCCGATGCCGGATCACTCCCATGTCGTAATCGGCGGGCAGCGTTATTTCATACTGCATGACCTGCATTTCCCACTCTCCACTCAGAGTCCGATATATGGGCATGTAGGCGAATTCCGGAGGGGCGGCCGGATATCGGCGGGGCGGGCCCGAATGGTCAGGAGAGGGTGACGTGGGCGCGGAGTAACGCGAGGAGACCGCCGACCGCCTGGTCGAACGGTTCCGCGGAACCGGCCGCGCGGGCCACCACGTACCCTCCCTGGAGGACGGCCACGATGGTGGCGGCCACCTCCTCGGGCACCAGCCCGTCGGAGAGCTCGCCACGCGCCCGCCCCTCGGCGAGCACCCCGGCGAGCCGGCCGCGCAGCCACGCGAACGTCTCCTCCAGCGGGCGGCGGAGCTCCTCGCTTGCGACGATGTCGGGGTCCTGGGCCAGCCGCCCGATCGGGCAGCCGCGCAGCACCTCGCGCTCGCGCAGCAGGTAGGCCGTGATCCGCTCGATCGCCGTGCCGGGCGCGGAGAACCGCGCCTCCGCCTCGGCCCGCAGTTCCCCGGCGCTCCGCCGTACGGCCGCGAGCGCCAGGCCCGGCTTGCCGTCGAAGTGGTGGTACATGCTGCCCTGCCCGGCCTCGGCCCGGCGCTGGATCGCCTTGGGGCTGGTGCCCACGTACCCGCGCTCCCAGAGCAGCTCCTGAGTGCTCCGGATCAGGCGCTCCATGGTGTCCATCGTCCGATTGTACATACCAGTAGGTACAGCGATAAATCCGGATCTTGTTCGTGAGCGATCGATTACTCAGCGAATTAATGCGAAAACGGGGCAACTTTCCCCCGGTCTCCTGACGTCTAGACCATAAATACGGGGGTTTGGGGAACAGCGCGCTAACCGAATTCTTACCTTCCACTGTGGAGTGACTCACTACTCTCACTTCGGGTTAGGCGTGCTCCCGGCGATCCATGGCATATGACACTGCGAGGGGCATAACCATGACTTCATCACTCAAGGGGTCTACAGCGTGTTGAGGAGGGGACGTCAGGCCGTGGCCCGCGCCGCCGTCGGGCTGCTCGAACTGGCCAACAGGCGAAGGGCCCGCAGGGCGGCGCCACGGGACACCAAGACGGTGCGCATCCTGCTGTTACACGTCAACGGCATGGGCGGCACGATCCGCACGGTGCTGAACCTCGCCCTCTACCTCGCACGGGAGCGCGAGGTGGAGATCGTCAGCCTCGTGCGCGTGGTCGAGGAACCGTTCTTCGAGATGCCCCCGGGGGTGCGGATCACCTTCCTGGACGACAGGACGGCGCCGCGCGGGCGGATCGCGGAGTTCCTCTCCCGCCGTCCCAGCAGGCTGGTCCCCAAGGAGGAGAAGGCCTACCTCAGCAACACCCTGCTCACGGACCTGCGGCTGGTCCGCTACCTGCGGTCGCTGCGCGGGGGCGTGGTCATCGGGACGCGGCCCGGCTTCAACCTCGCCCTCGGCCTGTTCGCGCCGCCCGAGGTGATCACGATCGGCCAGGAGCACGTCACGCTGGAGTCCCACGGACCCGAGCTGCAGGCCGCGATCAAGCGGCGGTACGGCAGGCTCGACGCGTTCGCCACGCTCACCGAGGCCGACCTGAAGGACTACGGCAAGACGCTGCGCGCCAATCCGCCCAAGCGCCTCCTGCGCATCCCGAACGCCATCCCCGAGCTCGCGGGCGACGTCTCCTCGCTGGAGGAGAAGGTCGTCGTCGGCATCGGCCGCATCGTGTGGGCCAAGGGCTTCGACCGGATGGTCAACGCCTGGAAGACGGTGGCCGCGGCGCACCCCGGCTGGGTGCTGCGCATCTACGGCGGCGGCCTGCCCGAACGGGAGGAGAGGCTCCAGAAGCGCATCGAGGACGCCGGCCTGACCGGCAGTGTCTTCCTGATGGGCAGCACCCCGGAGATCGGCGTCGAGCTGTCCAAGGCCTCCGTCTACGCGGTCAGCTCACGCTACGAGGGGTTCGGGATGACGATCCTGGAGGCCATGAGCAAGGGGGTGCCGGTGGTCAGCTTCGACTGCCCGCACGGCCCCCGGGAGATCATCACCGACGGGCACGACGGCCTGCTCATCCGCTCGAAGAAGGCCGGCGCGCTGGCGGCGGGCATCGGCCGGCTGATCGAGGACGAGGAGCTGCGCCGCACGCTCGGCGCCAACGCCCTGGACACCGCCAGGCTGTACGGCCTGGACATCGTCGGCGGCCAATGGGCGGCGCTGCTGTCCGACCTCGACGAGTCCAGGGACTTCCCCGGCTGCTCCCTCGGCACCACGAGCTGACCGGCGTCCCCCGCCCGCCCCCGGACAGCGTCCCCGCGCATCCACCGAACGGTGGACAGCGGGGTCGGCTCCTCGATGGTGCCGCGCGGGCCGCGCGGTCCCGATGATCGGAGCATGACGGGAACAGCGGTGAAGGTCAGCGGCCTCACCAAGCGGTACGGCGACGTGCGGGCGGTGGACGGCATCGACCTGGACATCCAGTCCGGCGAGGTGTTCGCCATACTCGGGCCGAACGGCGCGGGGAAGTCGACCACGGTGGAGATCCTGGAGGGGTACCGCGACAGGGACGCGGGAGAGGTGAGCGTGCTGGGCGTCGATCCCGGCCGCCCCACCCGGCTCTGGCGCAGCCGCGTCGGCATCGTCCTGCAGACGTCCAACGACACCGCGGAACTGACGGTCCGCGAGACCGTCCGGCACTTCGCGGGGTACTACCCCCGGCCCAGGGATCCCGACGAGGTGATCGCCAGGGTCGGGCTGACGGAGAAGGCGGGCACCCGCGTCCGGCAGCTCTCCGGTGGCCAGCGGCGGCGGGTCGACGTGGCGCTCGGGGTGGTGGGCAACCCCGAGCTGCTGTTCCTGGACGAGCCGACGACGGGGTTCGACCCCGAGGCGCGGCGCCGGTTCTGGGACCTGATCCGCGACCTCGCCGACGACGGGACCACGATCGTGCTGACCACCCACTACCTCGACGAGGCCGAGGCGCTCGCCGGTAGGGTCGCGGTCATCGCCCAGGGGCGCATCGTGGCCGAGGGCGAGCCCGCCACGCTCGGCGGGCGCGCGACGGCCGAGGCCACGGTGAGCTGGCTCGACGGGGGTGAGCGCAAGGTCCTGCGTACCGGCGCCCCGACCGGGGCGGTGCTGGAGCTGACCGCCCGGTTCGGCGGCGAGGTCCCCGAGCTCACCGTCACCCGGCCGTCCCTGGAGGACGTCTACCTCGGCCTCATCGGCTCGGCACCACCGGAACCGCGCACCGAGCGGACCGTCCCGGCCACCGTGGCGGGGGTCCGATGAGTACCGCCGCCGCACCGGCCGAGGGCCGGCTGCCGTCGGTCGTCGCCGCCGGGTGGTCGCGGGGCGTCGTCGAGACCGTGATGTTCTTCCGCGAGCGGGACGCCGTGGTCTTCACCTTCGCCTTCCCGATCATCCTGCTCGGCATCTTCGGGTCGATCTTCAGCGGAACGCTGGAGGGCGGCCCGCTCACGGTCTCCCAGCTCTACACCGCCGGCCTGATCGGCGCGGGGGTGATGAGCGCGAGCTTCCAGAACCTCGGCATCGGCATCGCCGTCGACCGGGACGACGGCACGCTCAAGCGCCTGGCCGGCACTCCCCTGCCGCGCAGCGCGTACTTCCTCGGGAAGATCGTGAACGTCCTCGCGGTGGCCGTGCTCGAAGTGGCGATCCTGCTCGCCGTGGGGGTGGTCGCGTTCGACCTGACGCTCCCGTCGGCGCCGGGGCCCTGGTTCACCTTCGCCTGGGTGTTCCTGCTCGGCATCACCGGGTCGGCGCTGCTCGGGATCGCGGTCAGCAGCCTGCCCAGGTCCGCGAGGAGCGCGACGGCGGTGATCAGCATGCCGTTCGTGGTGCTGCAGTTCATCTCGGGGGTGTTCATCCCGGTGACCCAGCTCCCGGAATGGCTGATCAACGTCTCCTCGCTGTTCCCCCTGAAGTGGATGTGCCAGGGTTTCCGGTCGGTGTTCCTGGGCGACGCGGGGGCCGCCCTGGAGCTGACCGGCTCCTACGAACTGGACCGCGTGGCCCTGGTACTGGCAGCGTGGGTGGCCGGAGGTCTTGTCCTGTGCCTGACGACGTTCCGCTGGAAGAGCCGCCGCGACGGATGAGCCCCACCGGCGGCTCCCCGCCGCGCGCTTTCCGCGCGCGGCGGCGGTCCACCGACCCCGACGACCACGCCTGGGAGGCGTTCCGCGGCTGGGAGATCCTCTTTCTCACGGCCTTCCTGGTCACCGTCGTCCTGGTGATGATCGACGGCACTCCCCGGCCGGGCGGCAAGGTGGTCGCGGTCATCCTGCTCGTGGTGTGCGCCGCCGCCTACCTCGCCGCCGGGCGCCCGGCGATCACCGGGGAACACCACGACCTGCGGGCCGGGCTCGTCTACGCCGCCGTCATAGCGGCGGCGTTCATCCCGGCCACGATCATCGCGCCGGCCTCGTCGTTCGCGCTGTTCGCGCTGTGCCCGCAGGCGTTCATGCTGCTGGAGTCCGGCTGGGCCCTGGCCGCCGTGCTCCTGCTGAACACCGCGCCGGCCATCCGCTTCGTGATCGGCCCTGAGGTGGACCCGGCGGCGGTGCTCGGCTTCCTCGCGACCAGCGCGATGGCGGTCACGTTCGCCATGGTGTTCGGCCCCTGGGTGACCCGGATCATCCACCAGAGCGCCGGGCGCGCCGAGCTGATCGAGGAGCTGTCCGCCAGCCGGGCCGAGGTGGAGCGGCTCTCGCGCGAGCGGGGCGCGCTGGCCGAGCGCGAACGGCTGGCCGGTGAGATCCACGACACGCTCGCCCAGGGGTTCACCAGCGTCATCATG
The DNA here is from genome assembly GCF_025506355.1 of Sphaerisporangium corydalis. Lineage (GTDB taxonomy): Bacteria > Actinomycetota > Actinomycetes > Streptosporangiales > Streptosporangiaceae > Sphaerisporangium > Sphaerisporangium corydalis. The sequence continues at coordinate 38,275 of NZ_JANZYP010000066.1, read as the reverse complement.
CTCATCCAGGCCGCCGAGGCGCAGGACGACCCCGCCAGGCACCTGGCGCTGGCCATGCGCACCGCCCGCGAGGGCCTCGGCGAGGCGCGCGGGCTGATCGCCGCCCTGAGCCCGGCGCCGCTCGACGGGTCCACCCTGGACGAGGCGCTGGGCAGGATCGCCGCCCGGCTGGGCGAGGAGTTCGGCATGCCGGTGACGTTCACGACGTCCGGGGTGTCCCGGGCGCTGCCGCCCGCTTTGGAGGTGGTGCTGATCCGGGCCTCGCAGGAAGGGCTGGCGAACGTGCGCAAGCACGCGGCGGCCTCGCGCGCGTCGGTCGCCCTGAAGTACGGCGGGCACGAGGTGGTGCTGCGCGTCCGGGACGACGGGAAGGGCTTCGGCACCCCGCCGCCCGCCGGCGGGTACGGCCTGCGTGCCATGCGGGCCCGCGTGGAGCAGGCGGGCGGGAGCCTGGACGTGCGCGGCGGGCCGGACGGCGGCACGGAGCTGACCGTGCGGCTCCCCTGGAAGGAGGGCCTCGCGTGATCCGCGTGCTGATCGTCGACGACCATCCCGTGGTGCGCGAAGGGCTGCGGGGCATGCTGGAGGCCGATCCCGGCATCGAGGTCGCCGGGGAGGCAGGCTCGGGCGGCGAGGCGGTCGTGCGTGCCCTCGAACTGGACCCGGACGTGATCCTCATGGACCTGCGCATGCCGGGCGGTGACGGCGTGGGCGCCATCGCGCGCATCGTCGCCCAGGGCGGGCGGAGCCGGATGATCGTCCTGACCACCTACGAGACCGACCAGGACATCGTGCGTGCCGTCGAGGCCGGGGCCGCCGGTTACCTGCTCAAGGACACCTCGCGGGCCGAACTGGTCGCCGCGGTCTTCGGCGCGGCGCGCGGCGAGACCGTGCTGTCGCCGTCGGTGGCCACCCGGCTGGTGACCCGCATGCGCGCGCCGGTGGCCGAGTCGCTGTCCAAGCGGGAGACCGAGGTGCTGGCGCTGGTGGCACGGGGGCTGACCAACGCCGAGGTGGGCAGGGCGCTGTTCATCAGCGAGGCGACGGTCAAGACCCACCTGCTGCGCGTCTTCGGCAAGCTGGGCGTCTCCGACCGCACGGCCGCCGTCACGACCGCGCTCGGCCGAGGACTTCTCTGATGGTTTCTCCCGCAACGATGGGACTATCGTGGCCCCAGGTCCCCCTCGCCGGGGACAGCCGTCCCGGGACACCGGATCCGGGGACGGACGGCCGCGAGGGCCCGAGAAGGAGACGCCATGTCAACGGCTACCGAGCACCGCACCTTCGATTCCGTGAACCCCGCCTCGGGCGCGGTCGTCGGCACCCACCCGCTCCATGACGCGGAGGCCGTGCGGGCGGCGGTGGAGAGCGCCGGCGAGGCGGCCGTGTGGTGGGCGGGGCTCGGGTTCGACGGGCGCAGGCGGCGGCTGCTCGACTTCAAGGCGGTCCTCACCCAGAACCTCACCCGGGTCGCCGCCCTGATCGGCGAGGAGACCGGCAAGCCGATCGGCGACGCCACGCTGGAGACGGTGCTCGCCATCACCCATCTCGACTGGGCCGCGCGCAACGCGCCGAAGGTCCTCGGCCGCCGCCGGGTCCCGACCGGCCTGATCGGCATCAACCTCGCCGCCACCCTGGAGTACCTCCCCCTGGGCGTGGTCGGCGTGATCGGCCCGTGGAACTACCCCCTGTTCACCCCGATGGGCTCGATCGCGTACGCGCTCGCCGCCGGGAACGCGGTGGTGTTCAAGCCCAGCGAGCTGACCCCCGGGGTCGGGGTGCTGCTGGCCGAGCTGTTCGCCGAGAGCGTCCCGGAGCGTAAGGTGCTCCAGGTGGTCACCGGCCTCGGGGAGACCGGCGCCGCGCTCGCCGCCGACCCGGGCATCCGCAAGATCGCCTTCACCGGGTCCACGGCCACCGCCAAGCGGGTCATGGCCGCCTGCGCCGCGAACCTGACGCCCATCGTGGCGGAGTGCGGCGGCAAGGACGCGCTGATCGTGGACGAGGACGCCGACCTCGCCGCCGCCGCCGACGCGGCCGTGTGGGGCGCCATGTCCAACTCCGGGCAGACGTGCGTGGGCGTCGAGCGGGTGTACGTGCTGGACCGGGTCTACGACGAGTTCCTGCGCGAGGTCACCGACCGGGCCCTGGCCGTGCGAAGCGGAGAGGACTACGGGCCGATCACCATGCCGGCCCAGGCGGACGTGATCCGCCGCCACGTCGGCGACGCGCTCGCCAAGGGCGGCAAGGCCGTCGTGGGCGGCGTGGACTCGGTGCGGCCCCCGTACGCCGACCCGGTGGTGCTCACCGACGTCCCCGAGGAGTCCAGCGCGGTGCGCGAGGAGACCTTCGGGCCGACGATCACGGTGAGCAGGGTGGCGACCCTGGAGGAGGCGCTGCGGAAGTCCAACGCCGTCGCCTACGGCCTGGGCGGCACCGTTTTTTCGGGCAACGTCCGGCGTTCCATGGAGCTGGCCCGGGCGATGCTGACCGGCATGACGGCCATCAATTCGGTCATCTCCTTCGCCGGAGTGCCCGCCCTGCCGTTCGGGGGTGTGGGAGAGTCGGGGTTCGGGCGCATCCACGGCGCGGACGGGCTCCGCGAGTTCGCCCGGCCGAAGGCGATCTCCCGCCAGCGTTTCGCCATACCGGGAATGAATCTGACCTCATTCGGCCGGAAGCCCGCTGACCTGGAGCGACTCGTGAAGATGGTGACGTTCCTCCACGGCCGTCGCAAGAGCTAGTTGTCCCGATACTTCCCGAAAAACGATCTTGCGTCCATAATGATGGGTTCCTACGGGGCCAGCAGGACGCGAGGTGAGCAGTGGCGACGGGACGCGACTACCGGGGAATGACGGCGGAGCAGCGATTAGCCGACCGCAGGGAGCGGTTGCTGACGGCCGCTTACACGTTGTTCGCCGGCGCGGGATTCACCGCGACCACAATCGAACGGTTGTGCGCCGCGGCCCGCATATCGAACCGGGCATTCTATGAATGTTTCACCGGGCGCGAGGACCTGATGCGGGCGGTCTACGACCGCTGCGTCCAGGAGACCCTCCTCACCGTCGCCAAGGCCATCGGAGAGGCACCCCCTGATCCGGCCCGCCGGATCCAGGCGGGGATCCGGGAGTACATCACCTTCGTCACCCGGGACGCCCGGCGGGCCCGGATCATGCACCTGGAGGTGCGGCGGGCCGGTGACATTCTCACCGGCCACCGCCAACGCGCCGTGACGGACTTCACCACCATCATCGAGGAGACCCTGGGAGACCTGCCCGAGGACCTGCCTGAGTGGACCCACCTGCTGTCCCTCGGCATGGTGGGCGCGATCCAGGAGCTCCTCATCGAGTGGGTGCTGGCCGACGTCCCTCCCCCGCTGGAGAACCTCATCGAGACCGCGGTGCACATCTTCCGGCGCTCGTTCGGCTACTGACGCCGGTCAGGCCACCGCCGCCGGCTCGAGCTCGACCCGGAGCACGCGGTGGAGGCGGGTGATGGCGAGCACCCGCATGACGCGGGGCGGGACCGCACGCAGGACCAGGCGGCGCTCCGCGCGCAGCGCCCGGCGATGAGTGCCGACGAGCACCCCGAGACCGGCCGCGTCGATCATCTCCAGCTCCGACAGGTCGACGATCATGTCACCGTCGCCGGCGTCGACCGCCGCGTGCAGGCGGGGACGCACCCTCGCGACCGTGCCCACGTCGAGACGAGATCCGACGCTGACCACCTGGTATCCCGGAACGCTCCGGCGTGGCATGCCGCCTCCTCCTGTCCGGCGGCCCCGTGAAAGACCGCGTGAAAACCCTGCCCAGCGATCCGCGCCCTATGCCTCTCCCTGGGCAAATCCCCCCGGAGTGGTGGATTCCGCGGCCGTTACGCTGGTGGCATGACGCGAGCTGACAACGACAAGCCCGTGGTGCTCTCGAAGATCTACACCCGCACCGGTGACGACGGCACCACGACCCTCGGCGACATGAGCCGCACGCGCAAGATCGACCCCCGGCTCGCCGCCTACGCCGACGTGGAGGAGGCCAACGCCTCGATCGGCGTCGCGCTCGCGATGGGCGCGCTGCCGCCGGAGATCGCCGAGGTGCTGGTGCGCGTCCAGAACGAGCTGTTCGACGTCGGAGCCGACCTGTGCACGCCGGTCACCGAGAACCCGGAGTTCCCGCCGCTGCGGGTGGAGCCGTCCTACGTGGAGTGGCTGGAGGGGCAGTGCGACCGGTTCAACGAGGAGCTGACGCCGCTGCGCAGCTTCATCCTGCCGGGCGGCGAGCCCGGCACCGCGCTCCTGCACGTCGCCCGCACGACCGTGCGGCGGGCCGAGCGGACGGCCTGGTCGGCGCTCGAGGCGCACGAGGACGTGAACCCGCTCACCGCCACGTACCTCAACCGGCTGAGCGACCTGATGTTCATCCTGTGCCGCACCGCCGCGAAGGGCGAGGAGATCCTCTGGAAGCCCGGCGGCACCCGCTGACCCGAAACGGCGGAGGGGCTACGCGGCGTCCAGGTGGGCGCTCGGCGGGGCGGACTCGACCCAGGCCAGGAAGCCGGTGAGCGCGTCCTCGCTCATGGCCAGCGACACCCCGGCGCAGTCGACCGTCCAGTAGCCGGCCGGGCCCTCCTCACCGACGAGGGGGCGACGGGTGGAAACGGTGAGGCCGCGCCTCGCGATAGCGTGGCGCGGCCTCAGTCGCAGTCCCAGGAACGGGATCCAATGGAGTTCTCCGCCCGCGTAGCGGGCCACCCCGCTTCTCCAAGCGTGATCGCTTGTGCGGAGACTGCATACGACCGTCCCCCGGGATCGTGCGAGCACGATCCCCCGGAGGACGACAAGGAGGGCGACCGCCACAACGGCTATCAGTATGTCCAGCGCCGCCATCGTCGCCCCCCACTTTCCTGTTCGTTGCTGATCAGACCTCTTCGCCGGCCGCGCGCAGCCTCGCCCGCGCGCGCTTGGCCTCGATCTGGGCGTCGGTGTCGTCACCGTCGGCCCCGACGGACGCGAGCGCCCGCTGAAGCGCGTCACGCGCCGCCGCGACGTCCACCTCGGACCCGAGCTCGGCCGTCTCGGCCAGGACCGACACGTCGTTGTTCGCCACGGAGATGAACCCGCCGTGAACGGCCGCGACGACGTCGTCGCCGTCGCCGCGCTTGATGCGGAGCACACCGCCCTCGACGAGGACGCCGAGCACGGGCGCGTGGTTCGGCATAATACCGATCTCGCCGTCCACGGTCTTGGCAATCACCATGTCGGCCTCGCCGGACCAGATCTCACGTTCCGGCGACACGACGCCGATGCGCAGCTTTGCCATCTCACACCTTCCTCGAATGCCGGTACGGCGGGGCCGTACCGGCACCCAGTTGTCAGCGGGCCAGTTCCTTCGCCTTGGCGATGGCCTGGTCGATGCCGCCGACCATGAAGAACGCCTGCTCGGGCAGGTGGTCGTACTCGCCCTCGCACAGGCCCTTGAAGGAGGCGATGGTCTCCTCCACGGGGACGAACTCTCCGGGCTGGCCGGTGAACGCCTCGGCGGCGTACATCGGGTGGGACAGGAAGCGCTCGATGCGGCGGGCCCGCTTCACGACCACCTGGTCCTCTTCCGACAGTTCGTCGATGCCGAGGATCGCGATGATGTCCTGAAGCTCGCGGTACTTCTGCAGGATCCGCTTGGTCTCCTGGGCGACCCGGTAGTGCTCCTCGCCGACGATGGTCGGGTCGAGGATCCGGGAGCTGGAGTCCAGCGGGTCCACCGCGGGGTAGATGCCCTTCTCCGAGATCGGCCGCGACAGAACGGTCTGCGCGTCAAGGTGCGCGAACGCGTTGTGCGGGGCCGGGTCGGTGATGTCGTCCGCGGGGACGTAGATCGCCTGCATGGAGGTGATGGAGTGACCGCGGGTCGAGGTGATGCGCTCCTGCAGGACGCCCATCTCGTCGGCCAGGGTCGGCTGGTAGCCCACCGCGGACGGCATGCGGCCGAGCAGGGTGGACACCTCGGAACCGGCCTGGGTGAAGCGGAAGATGTTGTCGATGAACAGCAGCACGTCCTGCTTCTGGACGTCGCGGAAGTACTCCGCCATGGTCAGGGCCGACAGGGCGACCCGCAGGCGGGTGCCCGGCGGCTCGTCCATCTGGCCGAAGACCAGGGCGGTGTCCTTCAGGACGTCCGCCTCGTCCATCTCCAGCCACAGGTCGTTGCCCTCACGGGTGCGCTCCCCGACGCCGGCGAAGACCGACGTACCGGAGAACTTCAGCGCGACCCGGCGGATCATCTCCTGGATGAGGACGGTCTTGCCCACGCCCGCGCCGCCGAACAGGCCGATCTTGCCGCCCTTGACGTACGGGGTGAGCAGGTCGATGACCTTGATGCCGGTGGGCAGCATCTCGGTGCGGGACTCGAGCTGGTCGAAGGCCGGCGAGGGGCGGTGGATGCCCCAGCGCTCGTTGATCTCCAGCGAGGCGGTCGGGACGTCCAGCGCCTCGCCCAGGGTGTTCCACACGTGGCCCTTGACGACGTCGCCGACCGGCACCGAGATGGGGCCGCCGGTGTCGGTCACGGCGGCGCCGCGTACCAGGCCGTCGGTGGGCTGCATGGAGATGGCGCGGACCAGGTTGTCGCCCAGGTGCTGAGCGACCTCCATGGTCAGCAGCTTGGTCTCCTCACCGAGGGTGACCTCGGTGGTCAGGGCGTTGTAGATCTCCGGCATCGCCTCGACGGGGAACTCCACGTCGACGACGGGACCCGTGACGCGGGCCACGCGGCCCACGGCGGTCGCGACGGTGTCAACAGTCATTGTGGTTTCTCACTCTTTCCCCGCTGAGGCGTCGGCCAGCGCGTTGGCGCCACCGACGATCTCACTGATTTCCTGGGTGATCTCGGCCTGGCGCACCTGGTTCATCTTCTGCGTGAACGTGCGGATGAGCTCGTTGGCGTTGTCGGTCGCCGACTTCATGGCCCGGCGGCGGGCGGCGTGCTCGGAGGCGGCCGACTGGAGCAGCGCGTTGAAGATGCGCGACTCGATGTACCGGGGAAGGAGCTGGTTCAGCACCTCACCGGCGGTCGGCTCGAACTCGTAGTAGGGCAGCGGGCCGTCGACCGGCTCTTCGGTGGTCTCCTCCACCTCGAGCGGCAGGATCCGCTTGACCTGCACCTCCTGCGACAACATCGACACGAACTGCGTGTGGACGACGTGGATCTCGTCGATCCCGTTCTCGTCCACGAAGGCGCCGACCAGCGCCTCGGCGATCTCCTTGGCGTGGTTGTAGGTGGGGCTGTCGGAGAAGCCCGACCACTCCCCGCTCATCTCCCTGCCGCGGAACCGGTGCCAGCCGATGCCCTTGCGGCCCACGACGAACGGCTTGACCTCGATGTCACGGCCGCGGAGGTGACCGGCCAGCGCCTCGGCCTCGCGCAGGATGTTGGCGTTGAAGCCTCCGGCGAAACCGCGGTCGCTGGTCACGATCAGCACGCCGGCCGAGGTCGGCCGCTCCTTGGCGACGGTCAGCGGGTGGTCGGTGTCGGCGCTGTTGGACAGCACGGCCGACACGGCGCGAGTGATCTCGCGCTCGTACGGCACGGCCGCCTCCATGCGCTGCTGCGCCTTGATGATGCGGGACGAGGCGATGAGCTCCTGGGCGCGGGTGATCTTCGCCGTGGACTTCACCGACCTGATCCGCCGTCGCAGCAGTCTGAGCTGGGCACCCATGAGCTACTTCTTCTCGGTCTTGCGGACGTGCTTCACGATCTTCTCCTGGCCGACCTCGTCGGCCGAGAGGGCCTCGACCGGCTCGTCCTGGACCAGCAGGTCGCCCGACGACGTCTGGAACGTCTTCTTGAACTCGGTGACCGCGTCCTTGAGGGTCGTGACCGTGTCGTCGCCCAGCTCCCTGGTCTCGCGGATGCCGTCCAGGACGCCCTTGTACTTCGAGGAGAGGTACTCAAGGAACTCGCCCTCGAAGCGGGCCACGTCCTCCAGCGGCACGTCGTCCAGCTCGCCGCTGGTGCCCGACCAGACCGAGACCACCTCACGCTCGACCGCGTACGGGGTGTACTGCGGCTGCTTGAGCAGCTCGACCAGGCGCGCGCCACGGTCGAGCTGGGCGCGGGAGGTCGCGTCCAGGTCGGAGGCGAAGGCCGCGAAGGCCTCCAGGTCGCGGTACTGCGACAGCGACAGGCGCAGCGTGCCGGCGACCTTGCGCATCGCCTTGATCTGCGCCGAGCCGCCGACGCGGGAGACCGAGACACCGACGTTGATCGCCGGGCGGACGCCCGCGTTGAACAGGTCGGTCTCCAGGAAGCACTGGCCGTCGGTGATGGAGATGACGTTGGTCGGGATGAACGCCGAGACGTCGTTGCCCTTCGTCTCGATGATCGGCAGACCGGTCATCGAGCCGCCGCCGAGGTCGTCGGAGAGCTTGGCGCAGCGCTCCAGCAGCCGCGAGTGCAAGTAGAACACGTCGCCGGGGAACGCCTCGCGGCCCGGCGGGCGGCGCAGCAGCAGGGACACGGCGCGGTAGGCGTCGGCCTGCTTGGTCAGGTCGTCGAAGACGATGAGAACGTGCTTGCCCTGGTACATCCAGTGCTGGCCGATGGCCGAACCGGTGTAGGGCGCGAGGTACTTGAACCCCGCGGGGTCGGAGGCAGGGGCGGCGACGATGGTGGTGTACTCCATCGCGCCCGCCTCCTCCAGGCGGGCCCTGACCTGCGCGATCGTGGAACCCTTCTGGCCGATCGCGACGTAGACGCAGCGGACCTGCTTCGCCGGGTCGCCGGTGGCCCAGTTCTCACGCTGGTTGAGGATCGTGTCCACGGCGATCGCGGTCTTGCCCGTGCCACGGTCGCCGATGATCAGCTGGCGCTGGCCGCGGCCGATCGGCGTCATGGCGTCGATCGCCTTGAGGCCGGTCTGCAGCGGCTCCTTCACCGGCTGGCGCTGGACGACCGAAGGCGCCTGCACCTCCAGGGGACGGCGCGCCTCGGCCTCGATGGCACCCTTGCCGTCCAGAGGGTTGCCCAGGGGGTCGACCACGCGGCCGAGGAAGTTGTCGCCGACCGGCGCGGACAGGACCTCGCCCGTGCGCCGGACCGCCTGGCCCTCCTCGACCCCGCTGAACTCGCCCAGGATCACGACACCGATCTCCCGGACGTCCAGGTTCAGTGCCAGCCCGCGCGTTCCGTCCTCGAACTCAAGCAGCTCGTTCGCCATCGCCGAGGGAAGGCCGGAGATGTGGGCGATGCCGTCGCCAGCGTCGACGACGGTCCCGATCTCCTCGCGCGCGGCGCCTTCCGGCTCGTACGCCTGAACAAACCGCTCAAGCGCGTCCCGGATCTCGTCCGGCCGGATCGTCAGCTCCGCCATCTCTCTTCAGTCTCCCTTTTCATCGGCCGCCCTGACACTCCTAGCCGGCCAACCGGCGGCGGACTTCTTCGATACGTCCTGCGATCGTGGTGTCGATGATCTCGTCGCCCAGCCGGACGGAGAACCCACCGAGCACCCGCGGGTCCACCTCGATGTTGAGGTGCACCTCGCGTCCGTACGTGGTGCGCAACCAGGCGGCGAGGCGCTGCCTCTGCCCGTCGGTCAGCGGAACCGCGCTGCGCACCACGGCGACAAGTTGCTGCCGCTGCTCCGCCACGAGCCGGATGTACTCCTCCAGCCCTCTTTCCAAGCTACGTCCCCGCGGGTGCAGCACGAGCTGCGTGACCAGCCGCAACGTCGCCGGGGCGACCCTGCTGCCGATCAGCTCCACCAGCAGCCCGCGCTTGGGCTCGCCCGCCACGGCCGGGTCGGCCAGCCCCAGGCGCAGCCCGGGGTTGGCCTCGACGATGCGGCCGAACCGGAACAGTTCGTCCTCCACGTCGTCGAGCACGCCCTGGGACTCCGCCTCGGCGGCCGAGGCCACGACGCTGAGCCGCTCCAGCGAGTCGGGCAGGTCGGGTGACCTCGACCAGCGGGCGGAGACGGCCGCGACGACCGTCTCCAGGGCGGCGTCACCGATCTTGCCGTCCAGCAGGGACCGCACGACCTCGGCCTTCTGCTCCGCGGGGCGGGCAGGGTCGGCGAGGTTGCGGCGAAGCCCGTGCTGGTCGTCCAGCAGGACGGCGACGCCGTGCAGGTCCTCGGCCAGGGAGCCGAGGTCGGCCGTCGCGGCCACCGCGTTGAAGCGCTCCTCGACGTCGGCGAACGAGCTACGGCTCAGGCCCCTCATCAGCGGACCGCCGCCCCGTCGGTGGACTCGAGCTCCTCGAGGAACCGGTCCACGACGCGGCTCTGCCGGGTCTCGTCCTCCAGCGACTCGCCGACGATGCGGCCGGCGAGGTCGGTCGCCAGGCGTCCGAGCTCACCGCGGAGCTGGGCGAACGCCTGCTGACGGTCGGCCTCGATCTGCGCGCGCGCCGCCTCGATCAGGCGCCGCGCCTCGGCCTGCGCCTCCTCGCGGAGGTCGGTCTTGATCTGGGCGGCCTGCTCGCGAGCCTCTTCCCGCATGCGGGAAGCCTCGTGACGGGCCTCGTCCAGCTTGGCCTTGTACTGCTCCAGCGTGCGCTGGGCCTCGGCCTGGGCATCCTCGGCCTTCTTGATGCCGCCTTCGATGGCCTCGGTCCGCTCTTCCAGCGTCTTCTGGATGCGCGGGGTGAGGATCTTGCCGACGACGACGAAGACGATCAGGAACGCGAAGCCGCCGACGATGAGCTCGTAAGCATGCGGGATGAGCGGGTTTTCCGCCTCCGCGGCGAGGAGTCCGGCTCCCAGAGTCATGGCTGCAGCCTTCCGTCAGGGGATTTCGCGTTACTAGATGCTCTGGAAGATGAACGGCGCGACCAGACCGATGAGCGCCAGCGCCTCGGTGAGGACGAAGCCCAGCAGCATGTTCTGACGGATCAGGCCGTAAGCCTCGGGCTGGCGGGCGATCGCCTGCACACCCTGACCGAAGATGATGCCGACGCCGATGCCCGGGCCGATGGCGGCGAGACCGTAGCCGATGGCGGTGACGTTGCCGGACACCTCAGCAAGAAGGCTCATTGTGATGCTTTCCTTTACTTGTCGGCCGGTGAGGGTTCACCGGTCAGGACCAGGTCAGTGGGAGAGACTCAGTGCTCGGGGTTCAGCGAGCCGCCGATGTACATCGCGGCCAGCATCGTGAACAGGAATGCCTGCAGGAACTCGATGAAGATCTCGAAGCCCGTCATGACGATCGTCATCACCACGCCCAGGACGCCGACCGCGGCACCGGTGACGGTGAGCCTCTCGAACAGGAACCAGAAGCCGACCGCGCTGAAGAACGCCAGGAGCATGTGACCGGCGAACATGTTGGCGAAGAGTCGGACCGCGTGCGTGAACGGCGCGATGATCATGTTCGAGAGGAACTCGATGGGGGCGAGCAGGACGTAGATGGCCTTCGGCAGTCCCGGCGGGAACATCATGTTCTTGAAGTAGCCGATGAACCCCTGGTGCTTGATCCCCAGGTAGATCTTGATCACATAGATCGTGATCGCGAAGACCAGCGGGAAGGCGATGTGGGAGGCGATCGGGATCTGGACGAACGGCACGACGCCGAACAGGTTCCAGAGGAGGATCAGGAAGAACAGCGTGACCATGAGCGGCATCCAGCGCTCGGCGTCCTTGCCCAGGAACGGGCGGGCGACCTGGTCACGGACGAAGAGATAGCCGAGCTCGCCGATGTTCTGAATGCCGCGAGGCACGAGTTTCGGCCGGGCGAAGGCGCTCCAGGCGAGCGCACACACCAGCAGCGCCCCGAGCAGGGCGAGCAGCACCGGCTTGTTCGCCCAAACCGGGGCGCCCTGCCACAGCGGGGGGAAGTCGAAGATCGAAGGCCCGGGGGCTTCGAACTCTCCGTCGGCGAGGACCGTCAGCGCGCTCACGCGGCGTTCCCTCCAAGATGGTGGATCGACAGAAGACTGCGGGATGTGGTCGGCGCGCTCAGCGGCCGTACTTCACATAGACGAGGTAGACGGCGAGCACGACCCCGAGGATGATGCCTATCGGGAAGAACGCACTCAAGCCAAGCCAACGGTCCAGCAACCAGCCGATACCGCCCCAGATCAGCATCCCTGAGAGCAAAGTGCTGGGGATTGACCAGGCGGCATTGGCGAAATCGCGACCGTCTTCCTCGGGCTTGCGCTGCTCGCTCATCGCGGGCACGACGATAGCAGGCAGGTAGGGGACTAGTCATATCGGACCCCGCACCGACCCCGGGAAATCCTACGCCTCATCTCGGGTCACCTTGCCCGGGCACCCTGGTGCCGGGCTCGACGTAGAGCAACTTGAGTTTGAGGAAGGCGCGGATCTCGCCGATCGTCCAGACGATCGTGCAGATGATGACGGCCAGCCCGAAGGCGCGGGGCGAGAAGACCGTGGCGCCGGCGAAGGACCGCAGCAGGATCATCAGCAGGACGACCTTGACCAGGTACCCCAGCACGGCGGCCAGCATCATCATCTGGGGCGATACGCGCCCCGCCGAGGTGACGGCCACGAGCCCGGCGGTGAAGAACACCGCCACGACGGCGAGTCCGATCGCCGCTCCGAGAGCACCGGCGCCGCCGCCCAGGAGAGCGGCCACCACGACGACGATCAGCCCAACGGCGATGGTCGGTATGGCCGCGCCTTTGAGTGCGCGCACGTCGTTGGCCTGCATCGGGTGCTCCAAAGCAACAGTTGTCAAGCGAGCGATTGCTACCTTACCGGGCGCGTACTGCGCCCCCCTGCTAGTGAAAGGTATCACAAGCTCTGGAATGGCCGCCTTTACCTGGGCTTTCGTGCAGGTAAACGAAAAGATCAGCCGGTCGCGGCGGGGGCGTGCGGGCTGCTGGGCGCGCTCGGCACCGACGGGTCGTCGGAGGAGGGGCCGGAGTCCGGCGAGTTCCCCCGGCGCGCGGAGTGCGCGCCGCCGCCCTTGCCGCCCCGGCCGGAACGCCAGCGCGGCAGCCCCATCATCACCAGGACCACCAGGGCCAGCAGCACCACGACGGGGAAGACGATCAGCGGGACGCCGCCGACCGACAGGCCGACGACCGTCGCGGCGAACAGGAACGTCCACGCGTACATGATCAGGACGGTGCGCCGGTGGGAGTGGCCGACCTGGAGCAGGCGATGGTGGAGGTGGCCCCGGTCGGGGGCGAACGGGGACTTGCCGTAGGAGGTGCGCCGGACCACCGCCATGACCAGGTCGGCGAGCGGGAGCACCATCACCGCGAGCGGCAGCAGGATGGGCAGCACGACGGGGAACCGGTTGATCTCCTGGCTGGCGCCGCCGGCGCCGATGTAGTCGACCGTGCCGGTCAGCGTGACCACCGAGGTCGCCAGGACCAGGCCGATGAGCATCGCGCCCGTGTCGCCCATGAAGATCTTGGCGGGGTGGAAGTTGTGCGGCAGGAAGCCCAGGCACATCCCGATCAGGATGGCGGTGATCGCTGCGGTGACGCTGAGCCGGCCCTGGTCCATGCTGTCGGTCAGCGCGATGGTCCACGCGAAGGTCGCCAGCGCGGCGATGCAGACGATGCCGGCCGCCAGCCCGTCCAGGCCGTCCACGAAGTTCACCGCGTTGATCGCCACGACGACGATCAGGATGGTGATGACCGTCCTCAGCGTCTCGTCGAGGCTGACGGTGTTCCCGTTCGGCAGGGGGATCCACAGCAGCGTCAGCTTGAACGCGACGAGCAGCCCGGCTGCGGCGATCTGCCCGCCGAGCTTGATGAAGGCGTCCATGCCCCACCAGTCGTCCAGGAAGCCGATCAGCACGATCACGCCGCCCGCGAGCGCCATCGCCAGGACGGTCTGGCCGTCGCCCATCCTGGGGTCGGCGAGCTTGGGGCCGATGTGGTCCAGCCGGCTGGCGACGAACAGCCCCGCCAGCATGCCCGCGTACATCGCCAGCCCGCCCAGGCGCGGGGTCCGCACGGTGTGCACGTCCCTCTCGCGGATCTCCGGCGCGGCGCCGATGCGCAGCGCGAAAACCCTGACCAGCGGGACCAGGAGATACGTGACCGCCGCTGCTACCAGCGCTATGAGGAGGTATTCGCGCACGGACCTAGTTTCCCGGATTGTCCAGCCAGATGTGACCGGATAAGTACACAGAACTGCACATTAACCACGTGGATACACTGGATGACCACGGGTGAGCTGCGTCACCCGCTCGGCCACCGACGTTATCGCACCCGGGTCCCGCACGGCCCGGGCGACCATCGACCCGATCTCCTTCATCTCGGCGACGCCCATGCCCTGGGTCGTGACGCACGGCGTGCCGAGCCGGATGCCCGAGGTCACCGTCGGCGGCTCAGGGTCGTACGGGATCGCGTTGCGGTTGAGGGTGATGCCGGCGGCCGCGCAGCTCCGCTCGGCCGTGGCCCCGGTCACCCCGAGGTCCCTCAGGTCGATCAGCGCGAGGTGGGTGTCGGTGCCGCCCGACACCGGGCGCATGCCCTCCGCGGCGAGCGCGTCGGTCAGCGCGCGGGCGTTGGCGATCACCTGCTCGGCGTACGCGCGGAACTCCGGCCGGGACGCCTCGCCGAACGCCACCGCCTTGGCCGCGACGGCGTGCATCAGCGGGCCGCCCTGGACGAACGGGAAGACCGCGCGGTCGATCTTGGAGGCCAGCTCGGCCGTGCACAGGATGCCGCCGCCCCTCGGCCCGCGCAGGGCCTTGTGCGTCGTGAACGTCACCACGTCCGCGTACGGCACCGGCGAGGGGACCGCGCCGCCCGCCACCAGGCCGATCGTGTGCGCGGCGTCCACCAGCAGCCACGCCCCCACCTCGTCGGCGACGCCCCTGAACACCGCGTAGTCGATCAGCCGGGGGTATGCCGTGGCGCCGCAGATGATCAGCTTGGGCTGGTGGCGTACCGCCAGCTCGCGCACCTCGTCGTAGTCGATGGTCTCGGTGTCGCGCCGCACCCCGTACGCCACGACGTCGAACCAGCGGCCGGAGAAGTTGACCTTGGAGCCGTGGGTGAGGTGGCCGCCGTGCGACAGCGCCATCGCGAGCACGGTGTCCCCCGGGCGCAGCAGCGCGGCGTACGCGGCGAGGTTCGCCGACGCGCCCGAATGGGGCTGGACGTTGGCGTGCGCGGCGCCGAACAGGGCCTTCGCCCGGTCGATCGCGAGCCGCTCGGCCCGGTCGACCACCTCGCAGCCGCCGTAGTAGCGCCTCCCGGGGTACCCCTCGGCGTACTTGTTGGTGAGCGTCGAGCCCAGCGCCGCGATCACGGCGGGCGAGGCGAAGTTCTCGCTGGCGATGAGCTGCAGGCCGCCGCGCAGCCGCTCGACCTCGTCGAGCAGGACTTGGGCGATCTCCGGATCATTTTGCTTCAACTCGGAGAAATCAGGCCCGTAGAAGCCGTCAGCGTGCTCGTGGTCGCGTCCTTCCACCCTCATGGCTCGCTCACCACTCCTTTCCCCCGCGCGGTAAAGCGCACGGTAAGGACCACCGATCTCCCCACTGTATGCCTCCCTGACCTGCGCACACCGCACCTCGACGCCGAACCGGCCCACGGGCGGCCCGCCCGCGGGCACGAGAGCGGCGGGCCGCACCGGAGACCGCGACCGGTCCGGCGGGCCGTGGCGGGCCGGGTCGGGCGGGGGCTTGGCGGGTGGGGTCGCGGCGGGTCAGCTGTAGGCGTGGGGGGCGGTGGTGGCGGCCGGCACCCAGCGGGGGGTGTCCGCCGCCTGGTCACTGATCGCGGTCAGCACGGCCTGGCGGTACATGCCGAGCCGGTTGCGCCACTCGGTCATGTCCTGGACGTAACGCTCGGCGACCGGCGCGTCCCAGACGTCCCGGCTTCGGGCCATCTGGTAGGCCTTGTCGAGCGAGGTGGTGAGCCCTTCGAGCAGCGGCTGAGCCTGCTGCCACAGGTCCACGAGCTTCTGGTACTCGGGGTTGAACCGCCAGTTCGTCGCCTGGCCGTCCGGGCTGAACGGGTCGGCGGTGGACGACGCCGGGGGCGTCTCCCCTGGCTGGAGCGGCTGCGGTGCCGGTGGGTCGGCGTACATTTCGAACGGCCCTCCTCTACGAACCGGACGGCGTGCGCGAACCGGACGGCGTATGCGAACCAGACGACGTGTGCGAACCAGACGACGTGTGCGAACCGGGCGACGTATGCGAACCGGGCGACGTTCCCGCCCGGCCCGCCTCGGGCGCGAACACATCCTCCTCGGCCGTCCACCCCTCACCAGGCTGCTGACCGGCGCCCCCGGACGAGACCCAAGCCGGCCCGGCGTCTCCGGCGGGACCGGCGCCGGGGGGTCCAGAGTCCACGGCGGGTCCAGAGTCCACGGCCGGTCCGTAATCCATGGCGGGTCCAGAGTCCATGGCCGGTCCGGAATCCACGCCGAGTCCGTAATCCACGGTGGGTCCGTAATCTGCGGCGGGTCCGGCTCCGTTCGTCTGCCCGCCGCCCGTGGGGCCGCCGGCATCGGGTGTGTCGGGGGTGGTAGCCGGATACGCGCTGTAGTCGCCGTTCCGGGGCGCATCGTCGTAGGGGGTGTAAACCCCTGACTGGATGTGTTGTCCGGCCTGGACGACGCCCTGAGGGGCGGTGAGGGCCTGTTCGGACGCCTGGCCGCCCGAATCGGGGGCCAGCGGCGCCGACGGCTTGGCAGAGCCGGACGGATCGTCGGGCTGGACGTACCCGATCGGGCCGTCCGCGTGGGGATGTCCCGGCGCGGCCCCGTCCGGCGGGACGACCACCGGCTGCTCCATCGGCGGGATCTCGGCCATGTGCTCGTTCAGCCAGTGGAGATGCTCCGCGCTCGGCGGCGTCATGGTGACCTCGACGACCCGGACCCCGTCCACGTCGATGACGCGGGTGCGCTCCTGCGAGGTGTTGACATCGTTGGAGTTGTCGGCGTTCGGCGTGTCGATCTGCCCGTCGGCCCCACCCTGCGGCGCCTCCCCCAGCGGAGACACATACTGCGGCTGATCCCCCTTGGGCGCCGCGTCCCCGGTAGGCGCGGGATCGGCCTTGGGCGCGGGATCCCCCGTAGGCGCCGGATCGGCCTTGGGCGCCGGATCGGCCTTGGGCGCCGGATCAGACTGGTCGGCCTTGGGCGCCGGATCCGACTTGGGCGCGGGATCGGATTTGGGTGCCGGATCCGACTTGTCGGCCGTGGGAGCCGGGTCGGACTGATCCGCCTTGGGCGCCGGGTCGGACTTCGGCGCGTCCTGCTTGTCGGGGTGATCGGCCTTGGGCGCGGGATCGGAATGGTCGCTCTTCGGCGCCGGGTCGGACTGTTCGGCCTTGGGGGTCGAGTCGCTCTTCGGGGTCTCGTGCTTGTCCGGCTTGCCGGCCTGCGGACCGTCATTCTTGTCGGTCTTGTCCGCCTGCGGAGACTCCACCTTGTGGGTCTTGTCCTGCCCGTCCGCCTTCGGCGACTCGGTCTTGTCCGACTTCGGAGCATCGTCCTTATCGGACTTATCACCCTTCGGCGCATGATCCTTATCGGTCTTGTCCGACTTCGGAGCGTCATCCTTGTCGGTCTTATCGGCCTTGGGAGCGTCATCCTTGTCGGACTTGTCGCCCTTGGGGGCGTCGTCCTTGTCGCTCTTCGGCGCGTGATCCTTGTCGGTCTTGTCGGCCTTCGGGGCGTCGTCCTTGTCCGCCTTGGGGGCGTGGTCCTTGTCGGTCTTGTCCGACTTTGGGGCGTCGTTCTTGTCGCTCTTGTCGGCCTTGGGACCGTCGGACTTGTCGTCCTTGGACTTCGAGTCCTGCTTGTCGGGAGCGGTGGTCTTCATGCTCGTGGGGCCGGTCGCCGAGTCGTTCTGCTTCTCCTTCTTCTCCAGCAGAACGAGCCGGGCGCCGACGTCCTTGACGAGAGTGGCGCCCGCGTCGGCCACCTGGGCGGGCCGGTAGGTCGCCGGCACCGAGAGACCGGCACCGCTGGTGAGCTGGGTGACGCGGGACTCCACGCTGCGCATCTGGGCGCCCGCGCGCCCCACTTCGGCCAGCAGCTCACGGACCAGCTTCGGGTCCATTCCGTCAAGCTTGCCCATGGGCGTCTCCCGTGCTCGTAAGCCGCTCCCCCAGGTCCGCTCATTGGAGAGGGCTCACGCCCACTCGCAGCCATGCTCTCTCGCTCCAGCCCGTCGCTCAAGAGCGCAGACCCACTCACGGTACTTAGACACCACGGTCACCAGGCTCCGCGATAGCCATACGGCATGAGTCCGGAGCGTCAGGAGTCCTTCCGGGGGACGTCGGTGGTCCCGGATCCGCCCTGCTCCACGGCCCCGCCCGCACCATTCCTCCCGGCCTTGCCAGCAGACGGCGCCACACCACCCGGCCCCACCTCAGGAACCTCGTCCACCGGCACCTCAAGAACCTCGTCCACCGGCACCTCACGAACCTCGTCCGCCGCGTCACGAACCTCGTCCGCCGCCTCACGGACCTCGTCCCCCGGAGAGACCGGCCGTGTGCCCTCGGCCGGTTCGTCATCCGCCGAGGAGAACGGGATCGGCGGTACGACCGGGTCGGAAACCGCGCCCGCGTCCGGCGTGACCGCCTGCGGATCATCGTTCTTGCCGACCACGTCCGCCTGCGCGTCGTCGGTCTTGTCGGTCCTGTCCGCCTGCGGGGACTCCACCGTGTCGGCCTTGGCCGCCTGCGGGGACTCCACCGTGTCGGACTTGTCCGGCGCTCCCGGCTGGTCGGCGTCGATCGCGGGATCCGCGATGTCGGCGGGGTCGTCGAGGTGGGGGTCGGCGTCGGTGGCGACGTAGCCGATCACGCTGCGCAGTTTCTCGACCGGGATGGCCCCCCTGCGCAGCACCCTCGGCACCGGCGTGGTCAGGTCGATGATCGTGGAGGGCACGGTGTCGGCGCACGCGCCGCCGTCGAGGTAGACCGCGACCGACTCGCCGAGCTGCTCCTCGGCGTCCGCCGCCGTCGTCGCGGGCGGGGCGCCCGACCGGTTGGCGCTGCTGACCGCCATGGGCCCGGTCTCCTTGAGCAGCTCCAGCGTCGCGGAGTGCAGCGGCATCCGGATCGCGACGGTCCCCTTGGAGTCGCCGAGGTCCCAGTTGAGCGACCTGCTGGCCCGGCAGACCAGCGTCAGCGGCCCCGGCCAGAACGAGTCGATCAGGTCCTGCCCGTAGGTGCCGAACTCCTCCACCAGGGCGTTCGCCGCCCGGACGGTGCCGACCAGGACGGGGACGGGCATGTCCCTGCCGCGCCCCTTGGCCTCAAGGAGCGCCGCGACCGCCGACGGGGTGAAGGCGTCGGCGCCGATGCCGTAGACCGTGTCCGTCGGCACGACGACCAGCTCTCCCGCTCGGATGGCGGACGCCGCGTCGGCCATCCCGGCGGCACGCTGCTCGGCGTCCGAACAGTCATAACGTCGACTCACGACTAGTAATCCTCCCACGTGGGTGCGGGCCCCCGGCGCCGGGCACCGGCGCGCGGGCCCCTATTCCTGGCCGTATCGTGCCGTGACGAAACGATCG
Organism: Sphaerisporangium corydalis; assembly: GCF_025506355.1. GTDB lineage: Bacteria > Actinomycetota > Actinomycetes > Streptosporangiales > Streptosporangiaceae > Sphaerisporangium > Sphaerisporangium corydalis. The sequence goes on along the minus strand of NZ_JANZYP010000066.1, from coordinate 18,825 downwards.
CGGTTCGCCAGGTCGGCGTTGTTGCGCGCGTCCCGCCAGCCGCGTTCCTCAGAGAAGACGAGGTAGACCGCGGAGCCCTGCTGGTCGGCGTGCTCGACGGCCAGCAGCCCGCCGGGCCGCAGCAGCCGCCGCGCCGTGCGTTCGACCGCCCTGACCTCGTCCAGGCCGTCCTCCCCCGATCCGTACAGCGCGCGGGACGGATCGTAGTCGCGGACCTCGGGATCGCGCGGCACGGCCCCCGGCGGGATGTACGGCGGGTTGGAGATCACCAGGTCCACCCGGCCGTCGAGCTCGGGAAGGCAGTCGGCGAGGTCCTCGGGGTGGAGCGACACCCGGCCCTGGCCGAGCTCCACGATGTTGCGCTTGGCCCACCCGTACGCCACCGGGTCGACCTCGACCGCGTGCACCTGGGCGAGCGCGACCTCCTGGGCGATCGACAGGGCGATGGCCCCCGAGCCGGTGCCGAGGTCGGCCACGATCGGGGACGCGACGTCCATCTCGCGCAGCCGGTCGATCGCCCAGCCGGCGACCACCTCGGTCTCGGGGCGCGGCACGAACACGCCGGGGCCGACCTCCAGCGAGATGTAGCGGAAGAAGGCGCGCCCGGTGATGTGCTGAAGCGGCTCTCGGGACTCGCGTCGCGCGACGCCCTCCCAGAACAGCGCGTCGAACTCCGAATCGGGCACGGTGTGGAGCTGGCCACGCCGCACGCCGTGGACGAACGCCGCGATCTCCTCGGCGTCGGTTCGCGGAGAGGGCACACCCGCCTCGGCGAGCCGGGCGGTGGCGAGCGCTATCTCGTCCAGCAGCAGGGTCATGGGAGTTTTCGTCGTCTACGTCGTCGTCATGAATGGGCGGCGAGCTTGCCGGCGGTGTCGGCGTCGCTCAGGGCCTGGATGACCGAGGTGAGGTCACCGTCCAGCACCTGGTCGAGGTTATAGGCCTTGAACCCTACGCGGTGATCGGAGATGCGGTTCTCCGGATAGTTGTAGGTGCGGATGCGCTCGGAGCGGTCCACGGTGCGCACCTGCGACTTGCGCTCGGCCGAGGCGGCGGCGTCGGCCTCCTCCTGGGCGATGGCCAGCAGCCGCGCGCGCAGGATGCGCATGGCCGACTCCTTGTTCTGGAGCTGGCTCTTCTCGTTCTGGCAGGAGACCACCGTGCCGGTCGGCACGTGGGTGATCCGGACCGCGGAGTCGGTGGTGTTGACGCTCTGCCCGCCGGGCCCCGAGCTGCGGAACACGTCGACGCGCAGGTCGTTGGGGTCGATCTGGACCTCCACGTCCTCGGCCTCCGGGTACACCAGCACGCCGGCCGCAGAGGTGTGGATGCGGCCCTGCGACTCGGTGACCGGCACGCGCTGGACGCGGTGGACGCCGCCCTCGAACTTCAGGCGGGCCCAGACCCCGTCGGCGCCCTTGCCCTTCACCGCGACCGTGACGTCCTTGTAGCCGCCGAGATCGGAGTGCTGTGCGTCGATGATCTCGGCCTTCCAGCCCACGCGCTCGGCGTACCTGAGGTACATGCGGAGCAGGTCCCCGGCGAACAGGGCCGACTCCTCGCCGCCCTCGCCCGCCTTGATCTCCATGATGATGTCCTTGTCATCGTTGGGATCGCGCGGGATCAGCAGGTGCATGAGGCGCTCTTCGAGCGGCCCGAGGCGGGCCTCCAGCTCGACGGCCTCGTCGGCGAAGGCGGGGTCCTCGGCGGCCAGCTCGCGGGCGGCCTCCAGGTCGTCGCGGACGCCGCCGAGCTCGCGGTAGGTCGAGACGATGGGGGTGAGCTGGGCGTAGCGCTTGCCGAGGGTCCTGGCCTGGTTCTGGTCGGCGTGGACGGCAGGGTCGGCGAGCTTGTGCTCCAGCTCCGCGTACTCACCGAGCAACTCGTCGAGATTCACCGTGCGTCCTTCTTCCTTCACAACCGGCGAGAACCAGGGCCATCACCAAGAACGCCGACCCGGGCCCGCCCCCGTGAAGGGGACGATTCCGAGCCGGCGCCTCTTGCCGAGCTACTTGCTTGCGGCCTTCTTGCCGAAACGCTTCTCGAAGCGGGCCACCCGGCCGCCGGTGTCCAGGATCTTCTGCTTGCCCGTGTAGAACGGGTGGCAGGCGGAGCACACGTCGGCGTGGATGACGCCGTTCTTGGCGGTGCTGCGGGTGGTGAAGCTGCTGCCGCAGCTACAGGTCACCTGAGTGGTGCCGTACTGCGGGTGAATGTCGGGCTTCATTGCAATCCTCTCTGGCGCGGTCGCCGGGTCGCCTTCGTCTCTCGCGGTCAGGTGACGCGCGGGCGGGCGGGAACCGGAACCGCCGTTTGGTTCGGCTACCAGTGTGCCAGATGCTGTAACCACACCAGGCCATCGGGCATTCCCGGCCGGGGGCGAAGGGCGGCGGACCGTCGGGCCCGCCGCCCTTCCCGTGATCACTTCGTGGTGCTAGTCACGCTCGGAGCTGACCGTGGTCTTCTGGACCTGGAGCAGGAACTCCGCGTTGGACTGGGTCTCCCGCATCTTCTCCAGCAGGAGCTCCAGCGCCTGCTGCATGTCCAGGGCGTGCAGCACCCGGCGCAGCTTCCAGACGATCTGCAGCTCGTCCCGGGACATGAGGATCTCTTCCTTACGGGTGCCGGACGCGTCGACGTCCACCGCCGGGAAGATCCGCTTGTCGGCCAGGCCGCGGTTGAGCTTGAGCTCGGCGTTGCCGGTGCCCTTGAACTCCTCGAAGATGACCTCGTCCATCTTGGAGCCGGTCTCCACCAGCGCCGTGGCGAGGATCGTCAGGGAGCCGCCGTTCTCGATGTTGCGCGCGGCGCCGAAGAAACGCTTCGGCGGGTACAGCGCGGTCGAGTCGACACCACCGGACAGGATGCGCCCGGACGCCGGGGCCGCCAGGTTGTACGCGCGGCCGAGACGGGTGATGGAGTCGAGGAGCACGACGACGTCGTGGCCCAGCTCCACCAGCCGCTTGGCACGCTCGATGGCGAGCTCGGCGACCGTGGTGTGGTCCTCGGCGGGACGGTCGAAGGTGGAGTGGATGACCTCCCCCTTCACCGACCTCTGCATGTCGGTGACCTCTTCGGGACGCTCGTCGACCAGGACGACCATCAGGTGGCACTCGGGGTTGTTCCGGGTGATCGCGTTGGCGATCGCCTGGAGCACCATCGTCTTGCCGGCCTTCGGCGGCGACACGATGAGCCCGCGCTGGCCCTTGCCGATCGGCGCGACCAGGTCGATGATCCGGGTCGTCAGGATGTTCGGGTCGGTCTCCAGGCGCAGCCGCTCCTGCGGGTACAGCGGGGTGAGCTTGCTGAAGTCCGGCCGGTTGCGCGACTGCTCGGGGTCCATGCCGTTGACGGTGTCGAGCCGTACGAGGGCGTTGAACTTCTCGCGGCGCTCGCCGTCACGGGGCTGCCGGACGGCGCCGGTGATGACGTCGCCCTTCCGCAGGCCGTTGCGGCGGATCTGCGCCAGCGAGACGTACACGTCGTTGGAGCCCGGCAGGTAACCGCTGGTGCGCACGAACGCGTAGTTGTCGAGGATGTCGAGGATGCCGGCGATCGGGATCAGGACGTCGTCGTCACCGATGACGGGCTCGTTGCTGTCGAAGCGGTCGCGCCCGCGGCGGTTGCGCTCCCTGAACCGGCCACGGCGCCCGCGGCGGTCCTCCTCGCTCTGGGGGTCGCCGCCACGGCCCTGGTCGCGGCCCTGGTCGCGCTGCTGCTCGCGCACCTGGTCACGGCCCTGCTCGCGGCCCTGGTCACGGAACTGCTCGCGACCCTGGTCACGGCCCTGGTCGCGCGACGGCTCCCGGCCCTGGTCACGCGACTGGTCGCGCCCCTGGTCACGGGTGTCGCGGCCCTGGTCACGGGTGTCGCGGCCCTGGTCACGGGTGTCGCGGCCCTGGTCGCGGCCCTGGTCGCGGCGGCCGGGGGCGTCGCCCGCGTCGGCGGCGCGCTGCTCGGGACGGCTGTTGTCGTTGCGGTTGTCCGGGCGGTTGTCGCCCCGGTCGCGCCGGTCGCCACGGCCACGGCGCTCGCCGCGGTCGGTGCGCTCGCCACGGTCGGCACGCTCGCCGCGCTCACGGCGGGACTCGCCGCGCTCGGGCCGCGTCTCGGCCTGGGGGGCCTCGACGGGGGCGGCGGCGGGCGCGGCGGCGGCGATGACGGGGGCCTGCTCGACCGGCGGCGCCTCGGCGACGGGGACGCGCTCTTCGCGGGTCTCGGCCACGGCTTCCACCGGGGCCGGGCGGGAACGTTCCCGGCGGGTACGGGTGGGGCGCTGCTCGGCGACCGGCTCGGCGGTGACCACGGGGGCCGCCGCTACCACGGGGGCCGGTGCGGCCGTCGGCGCGGCGGAGGCGGAGGAAGAGGCACCGTCAGCAGATACGCCCTGCTTATCCTGGATGGCCGCGATGAGCTGGCTCTTGCGCATCCGTCCGGTCCCGCTGATGCCAAGGCTCGACGCGAGAGCCTGCAGCTCAGGCAGCACCATGGCGGAAAGGCCGGTGCCGGAGCGACGGCGCGGCTTGGCCGCGGCGCGGATGGGGGTGTCGCCGTCGACCGGCGGCGCGGAGCCGGAGGCGTCGGAGAGGAGTTCGGTGGTGTCGCTCAACTAAAAGGTCCTTCCCAGGGGTCGGGCGTCGGCCACGATCAGCCAGGCGTCCCGGTGGTGCGACCCGGCGGGACAGACCGGGTCGGGCTGAACGAACTTCGGAGGTGTCGGGAAGCCGGTGCGTCGAACCGGCACATAGCCGTCACCGTCGAGATTCGCGAGCCGTTGGGGGCCCGGGGGTCGCCCCCCGGCTGGTTACCGCCGACCAGATGTCGATGTCCGTCGAACGCGCATGTCCCCGATTACGCCGCTTCTCGACGCGCCAACCGGATGTGGACCAACCGGAGGTGATCAATTCGGGAAGCCCGCTGTGCGGCCTCCGTCTCACGACGGAAGGCGCGATCCAGCGATGTATGGCTGACAAGCACGCACCCGCAACGGGGGCATCTGGTGCGGCTATCAGCCTAACATCACCAGCGCACACTGCTATTCCCTGAAGGTCGAAGATGCATCAGCGTGTCTCGGGAAATTGAACGCTCGCGCCAGACTGGTCGACGTCCAATGGCTGGATGTGCCAGTCACTACCCACTTCCGACGCGATCAAATCATGGGTATCCGCTGTTCCGAACACCAGAACCGTGGGACCGGCCCCGGATACGACTGCGGGAAACCCTGCCACGCGGAGACGTTTTACCAGATCAGCCGTGCCCGGCATCGCAGGCGCGCGGTAGTTCTGGTGGAGACGATCTTCGGTGGCGTCGAACAACAACCCGCTCTCCGGCCGCTGGGTGAGCGCCGCGATGAGCAGGGCGGCGCGTCCGGCGTTGGCCGCTGCGTCGGCATGCGGCACGTCCTTCGGCAGAAGCCCGCGCGCCTCCTCGGTGGAGAGCCGGGTTCTCGGCACACACACCACAGGTCGGACGCCCCCATGCGGGCTCAACTTCAGCTTACGCGGATTTCCGGACAGGTCGGTCCATGCGATGGTCAGTCCTCCCGACAGGCAGGGGGCGACGTTGTCGGGATGGCCCTCGATGGCGGTGGCCAGGGCGAACACGTCGTCGTCGGTCAGCTCGGCGGCGCCGAGGGCGCGGGCCGCGAGGAGGCCGGCGCAGATGGCGGCTGACGAGGAGCCGAGGCCGCGCGCGTGCGGGATGCGGTTGCGGCACCGCAGGCGGATGCCCTTGGGCTGCGGCGCCCCGGCCCGGTCGAAGGCGGCGCGCATCGTCCTGACGATCAGATGGCCCTCCCCGGTGTCGAGCTCGCCCTCGCCCTCGCCTTCGACGCGCACCTCGACGGCGTGGCCGGAGACCGGGTCGGACGGGCCGTCGAGAACGGTCGCCTCTACCTCGTCGTACAGGGTGAGGGCCAGGCCGAGCGAGTCGAAGCCGGGCCCGAGGTTGGCGCTGGTCGCGGGCACGCGGACGACGACGGTGCTGCTCGATACCATGCGGTTCCTCGGTCTTCCTCGGTTCTTGCCCGTCTCAGGCGATATGTAGGCGAATGTCCTCGCCGATCTCAGGAGAACATTCAGGCGGGAGTGATGCGGTGATGCCCGGGTGTCCCGGACCGCCCTGGGCGGGCGTCCCGGACGGCTCGCGCCCCTGTGTGCCCGCGCCTCGCGGCTCGGGCGTCCCTGACGGCTCGCGCCTTCAGGACAGGTCAGGCCAGTTCGAGGGCGTGCGCGGCGGCGAAGGCGTCGACCGGGATCGTCAGCGGGGTCGGCGCGCCCGAGATCGCCCAGTCGGGGTCCTTCAGGCCGTTGCCCGTGACGGTGCAGACGACGCGCTCTCCCTGGCGCAGCAGGCCCTGCTCGTGGGCCTGGAGCAGGCCCGCCACGCTGGCGGCCGAGGCGAGCTCGACGAACACGCCCTCTTCCTGGGCCAGCAGCTTGTACGCCGCGGCGATCTGGCGGTCGGTGACGGCCTGGATGTCGCCGCCCGACTCGTCGCGGGCCGCCTCGGCGAGCTTCCAGGAGGCCGGGTTGCCGATGCGGATCGCCGTGGCGATGGTGTGCGGGTGGGTGACGGGGGCGCCGTCGACGATGGGCGCCGAGCCGCTGGCCTGGAAGCCGAGCATGCGCGGGGTCCGGGTCGCCAGGCCGTCGGCGGCGTACTCGCGGTATCCCATCCAGTACGCCGAGATGTTGCCGGCGTTGCCCACCGGGATGCAGTGGACCTCGGGCGCGTCGCCGAGGGCGTCGACGATCTCGAAGGCCGCCGTCTTCTGCCCCTGGAGCCGGTGGGGGTTGACCGAGTTGACCAGGGCGATGGGGTAGTTCTCCGCGAGCTTCCTGGTCATCTCCAGGCAGTCGTCGAACGAGCCGTCGACCTGCAGCAGCTTGGCGCCGTGCACCAGCGCCTGGGCCAGCTTGCCCATCGCGATCTTGCCGCGTGGCACCAGGACCGCGCAGGTCAGCCCGGCCCTGACGGCGTAGGCGGCGGCGGAGGCGCTGGTGTTGCCGGTGGAGGCGCAGATGACCGCCTTGGCGCCCTCCTCCACCGCCTTGCTGATCGCCACGGTCATGCCGCGGTCCTTGAAACTGCCGGTGGGATTGAGCCCCTCGACCTTGAGGTGCACGTCGCAACCGGTGAGCGCCGACACGCGCCTGGCCGGGACCAGCGGCGTGCCGCCTTCGAGCAGGGTGACCACGGGCGTCGTGGAGGTCACGGGGAGCCGGTCACGGTATTCCTCGATAAGGCCACGCCACGCCCTGAACATCGCTGCTCCTCCCGCGCCCGGCCCGGCGTCAAGCAGGCCCGACAACGCGTAACCATGGTCCGCCACCAGCGGTATCAGGCAACGAGTCTACGGGGGCGGAAACCCCGCCGCGCCGCCTGTCCACAGGCTGGACCGCCCAACTTGACCCTGTCCCCCGATTCTCCGGCATGAAGGCCGGACCCGACCCTGAAAGCGGCAAAGTCCGCACCCCAGAAGAACCCCGAAAATCCTCACTGTCTCTTTAGCATCCCGTGCCCCAGAATTGGGGAAATGCCAGTCCCGAATTCGGGGCGAGTTCAATCTGCCCGGAGGGAAGCGCCGACGTGACCGACGACCTGGTGCTCCGCGAGGAGGACGATCGGGAGCGCCTGCACTGGATCCTCGACCACCTGCCCGCGAGCCGCCCAGGGCGCCCGATCGTCGTGCTCGACCTCGGCTGCGCCGAAGGCGACCTGTCGCTGCTGCTCGCCGAGCGCGGCGACCGGGTCACCGGGGTCGACGTCCGGCCGCCGGTGATCATGCACGCGCGGCGGCGGTGCGAGCGGCTGCCCTCCGACGTCGCCTCGCGGATGGACTTCGCGGTCGGGGACGGGCACAAGCTCGACGAGGCCCCGGACTCGACGTTCGACGCGGCGGCCGTCGGCGGGCTCCTTGACCACGTCGGAGACCCCGTCCAGGTCCTCACCGAGCTCCACCGGACGCTCAGGCCGGGCGCGACGCTCGTCTTCACGGTGCCCTACGGGGTCACCGACGCGGTCCTGCGCCTCGCCGAGGGCGGCGACGACGAACCTGCCGGCCGTCCAGCGGGTGGCGGCACCGATCACGCCGGCCGTTCAGCGGCTGGCGGCGCCGATCACGCCGGGCCGGACGGGCACGCGGGGCCGGAGGCGGCCGACGACGAGGGCGAGCGGCGGCGGGTGTTCTACCACGGGAGCCTGCGCCACCTCGTGGAACCCCTTTTCGAGATCCGCGAGCTGACCGTGCTGCGCGGGCACCTGGCCGGGGTCGCCGTGCGCCGCGACGAGGCCCGCGGGACGCCCGGTTTCGCGCTCAGCCGGGCCGAGACCGCTTTCCTGCACCGGGAGCGGCTCCTGCACACGGAGATCGCCGAACTGAGGGCGCGGTGCGCCGAGACGGCCGCGCGGGAGAGAACGCTCGCACGCGCGCGCGAGGACCTGTCCGAGGCGAACGGCGAGCTGCGCGCCGAGGCCGTCCGCCTCAGAAGCCGCGTACGGCACCTCGAAGGGCGCCTCGTGGAGTACCGCGAGGTGATCGCCCGGCTGCGCGGGTCGCGGGCCTGGCGCCTGGTGACCGCCTACCGCCGCCTGCGCCACCCCGACGGCGGGGAGCCCACCCCTCCCCCGGCCGCCGCCCAGAAGCTCGGAGCCGGGCCCCCGGGTTGACGTCCCGATCTCGGGGCAGTCGAGGATACGCAGGTGACGACCCCGGCGGAACCGTGGGAACCTTCCTATGAAGCTCACAGGTTCCTTGTATAGGGTCGGCTCCCGGCGGCGAACCCGAGCGGCGAAGGAGCGATCATCTTGACCGCCTCCCCATGGACGAGCCCGACGGCGTCCCGGCCCGGCGGGCCGGAGACCGGGCCCTCCTCATGAGCGAAATGAGCGAATCCAGCGGTCTCCCGCGCGCGGCCGGGACGGCGGCCCCGACGGGCGCGCGGCCCAGGATCCGCCACAACGACTACTCCCCGCTCGTCCCGCCCCCGCTGGGCGGATGGGCCCCTCACCTTCCCGTGAGCGTGGTCATCCCGGCGTACGGCGGCCAGCACCGCCTCGACCTGACGCTCGCCGCGCTGGCGACGCAGACGTACCCGCCGGGCCTGATGGAGATCATCGTCGTGGACGACGGCAGCGAGCCGCCGCTGCGGCTGCCCGCCATCCGCCCCGAGCACACCCGCCTGGTCTCCGGCGCCGACGGCGGCTGGGGCACGGCCCACGCGCTCAACTCCGGCATCCGCCTCGCCGAGGGGGAGATCGTCCAGCGGCTCGACTCCGACATGGTGATCTGCCGGGAGCACATCGAGGCCCTGATGCGCTGGCACCATCTCACCGACTACGTGGTGACGATCGGCGCCAAGGTCTTCGTGCAGGAGCCGGACCTGACGGCGGCCGAGGTGTACGCGGCGGTGGGCGAGGGGGGCCTAGACACGCTCTTCGACATGGAGTCGGCCGTCCCGAGCTCGACGGAGGCGACCATCCGCCGCCTGGACGGCCTGCGGGCCAGCAGGAACCCCTACCACGTGTGCACCGGGCCCACCGTCTCGTTCCGCCGCACCCTGTTCCACACGGTGGGCGGCCTCGACCCGAACGTGCTCAGGGGCGAGGACACCGAGTTCGCCTACCGGCTGGCGATGAGCGGCGCGGTGTTCGTGCCCGACATGCAGGCCAGGGCCGTCCATCTCGGGCTTCCCGCGCAGCGCGTCGACAAGGACTCGACCGTCCGGGTCGTGGCCCCGTTCCTGGCGCACCGCGTCCCCCTCCGCCGCGACCTGCGCAAGGAGCGGGGCCGGACCTGGCTGGTGCCGTACGCCGAGGTGGTCCTGGACGTGCGGGGGGCGGCCGAGGCGCAGGTGGGCGCGGCCGTCGCCGGCGCGCTGGGCGGCAGCCTGCCGGACGTGGCCGTCACGCTGGTGGGGCCGTGGGCGGAGCTGCCCGAGGGACGCCACCAGGTGCTCACCGACCCCGGGTTCGAGACGCGGCTGGTCCGCGAGCAGTTCAGGTACGACGACCGGGTCCGGCTGGTCTCGGCGCCGGTGCCCGACCCCGCTCCCGTGCCGTTCCGGTACACCGGGCCGGTGGACGTGCCGCTGGACCGGCGGTCGCTGGAACTGATGATCAAGGCGATGACCGAGAACCTGAACGGGATGCTCGTCGTGGAGTTCCCCGACGGCAGGACGGCCCGCCTGGAACGTACCGACGCCGTCAACCGCGCCCGGCTGCTCGCCGCCCCGGGCGAGGACCTGGCCGAGGTGATCGAGCAGGTCTACGGGGTACGACGCGGCGCCGCGTCCGAGTTCTGGCCGCCGGCGGCAAAGGACCGGCCCGCCAAGGCCCCCCGGGCCCAATCGGCCGCGCCCAAGGACGGACCCGGCAAACGCGACACGGGCGAACCCGCAGGCCGCGACACGGGCGAGCCCGGCGGACACGACACGGGTGAACCCGCAGGACGCGACGCCTCCGAGGGCCGCCCCGGGCGGAGCGCCCCGCAGCCGGCGGCGCTGGTCAACCGCCTGCGGACGGCCTTCCGGGGCCGCTGATCCCCGTCCCGCCCGCACCGGGCGGCTCGGGGACCGTCTCCGGGGCCGCCGGAGCGTTCCCGAGCGGCTCCGCGTCCGGGGCCGTCCGGGAGGTCCCGGCCCTGCGGACGGAGATCCGCTTGATCACGGTGCGCAGACGGCTGGTCTTGAGCGCGGCGATCTCGCGCCGCAGCCCGCCCACGTCCCGCCGCAGGTCGACGGCGGTCTTGCGCCATCGGCCCGCCTCATCGCGCCATTTGCCCACCTGGCCGCGGAGCCGTTCGATCTCCTTGGTGAGCTTGACCACCTCGGCCTCGGTCTCCAGCCGGGAGCGGTAGGCCATCCTGCGGCCCTTGGCCGGGGCCGGCTCCGTGGCGGCCGTGAAGCCCAGCGTCTCGCCGTCGATCCACAGCGCCCCGTACACGTCGTCCACCACGTCGTCGTACGCCCTGGCGGCCTCGGCGGACGCGGGCTCGTGCGTCCACGCGGGGGTCTCGGCCGACGCGGGCACGGCCGGGGCGGCGGACGGCGGCGTTTCCGGGGGCGCGGGGGTGCCGAGGACCAGGGCGGCGCGGGCGAAGGCGGCGCGGCGTTCCAGGCGGGCGGCGGTGACGCCCTCGGCGCCCTCGGCGAGCAGCACGCCGACCAGCCCGTGACCGCCCTCGACGGCCAGGTCGAGCAACCGGGCGAGGGTGTCCTCCCCCGGCACCCACCCGGCCGGGAGGCGCAGCAGGAACGGCGCCAGCCGCCCGGCATCGGCCGCCACGAACCGCACCCGGCCCTCGTAGGCGTAGTGGCCGTGGAGCAGGCTCAGGTCGAGCCGGGGGTCGGTGAGCGGGGCACGGCGCTCGGGGACCAGGGTGTCCCACGGGCCGGCCAGCAGGACCGAGACGTCGGGCACCGTGCCGGCGAGGACGGCGTCGATGGTGGCCCGGGTCTCCTCGTACCCCCCGGCCTCGACCACGACCTCCAGGTAGGGCACCTTCCACTGGCGGGCGGGGTGCGCGCGGAGCCAGCGGTACTGCGGGATCCGGTCGCCGATCAGGGCGTGGCTGACCCGGTCGATGGGCTGCTTGTCGCGCATGCGCATCGAGGGCCCGAGGTGGAACCCCCTGGCCAGCGGCTCGGGGACGAACACCGCGCCGGCCTGGGCGAGGCGGTAGCCCATCTCGGTGTCCTGGCCGAGGATGAGCTCCTCGTCCATGGGGCCCGCCGCGTCGATCAGCACGCGGTTCACGGACGTGGCGCCGCCGACGTGCAGGCTGAAGGCCCGGCTGGGGGTGGCGGTGAGGCCGTCGGTACGTTCCACGAGGTCCACGAGCCACTCGTGCGGCTCGGCGGGCTCGAAGAGCTTGGCCAGGTCGTCCGCCGCCGCCACGGTCTCGGGAGAGGGCAGCGGGGCCGTGGTGAACCGCAGGTAGCTGGTGACGACGAGGTAGGGCGCCAGGTGGTGCCAGCGCATGTGCGCCTCGACCTCGTACCGGTCGGCGACCACGTCGGAGTCCAGCCAGTGGACGACGTCTCCGGTGGCGGCGGCGAGCCCGGCGTTGCGCGCGTTGGCCCTGCCCGGGGCCTCGCAGCGGATCAGCCGCGTGCCTGCCGGGCGGATCTCCGGCAGGCGCAGGGCCGGTGAGCTGCCGTTGTCGACGACGACGACCTCGACGAGCGCGGCGGGGTAGCTCTGCGCGGACAGGCCGGCGAGCGCCAGGTCGAGCTTCTCCTGGCCGTCGTAGGCGGGGATGACGACGCTCACCCGCAGGCTCGGCGTCCAGCCGCCGAGGGCGGGCGGGTCGAGCACGGTGTAGTCGTTGCCTCGGATCCGCAGGGTCATGAGGCTTCCAGGATCCGGCTCGGGCGGAAGCCGCGCCACTGGTTCGCCGCGACGCGCAGGAAATGCGCGAGGGGGAGCTGCCAGGTGTGCGCGGCGGCGAGCGAGCGGCGGAGGACGTAGCCGAGGCCCTGGGTGCGGTAGATGCGGGCGCCGGCGGCGTGCGCGGTCTTCAGGAACTGGGCGTCCACCCCTCGCGCCACCCCCTCGAATCCGCCTATTTCCTGAAATTTCGCCCGAGCGAGGAAGATCGTACCCCCGGCCACATGATCCGACCAGATCTCGCTGGTGTAGTCGGTCCGCCGGATCGTGACGTCCAGCGGCTCCAGGTAGAAGAACTCCGCCGCCGTCCCGACGATGTCGGCCCCGCTGTACGCGCGGGCCAGCAGCAGGTCGGAGAGGTGCTCTGGGGAGTACCAGTCGTCGTCGTCCCACTTGGCGATCTCGTCGCCGCTCGCCTTGGCCGCCGCCCGGTTGAGCACCTCGCCGAACGGGACGTCCTCGCCGGCCTCGATGACGGTGAGCGGCAGCGGGAAGTCCGCGACGGCCCGGCGCACGTCCTCGTGCGAGGCGGGGAAGCCGTGCAGCCCGAGCAGGACCTCGGCCTCGACGTGACGCTGGCGGGCGATCTGCGCGAGCGCGGACCCGAGCAGGCCGGGGCGCTTGCTGGACATCACCACGCTGACCTTAGGGACCGTCCGGCCGGAGGCCACGCCCTGACCGGCCGGGGTCGCGCCCTGGCCCGCCGGGTTCGCGAAAGCGTGCCGCCGCAGCCGCAGGCTGTGCTCCTCCCTGCGCAGGTCGCGCACCGACCGCACCGGCTCGGCCCCCGCGACCCGGGGCGACCCGGATCCGCCCGGGGAGCGCCGGGGCGGCTCGGCGGGGGTCCAGGAGGTGAGCAGGCTTGTGAGGCCGGGGTCGGCCCGCTCGGCCCAGGCGGGCACGTCGGCGGCGTGCACCGGGACCCCGGCCGAGGCCAGCCCGAGCACCGTCTCCAGCGCGCCCTCCCGGCCCTCCGGCCACTGGACCCGCACCCCGTCGAACGGCCGGAGCCGTACGACGTCGGCCGCCGTCAGCGGAAGGTCCACCGCCTCACCGGCGAGCAGCGGCCGCCCGCCGTCGAAGGTCAGGTCCGCCGGGCCTCCCGACGGCGTCCGCACGTAACCGAGCGGGGTGGGGTCGCCCTCTCCCAATGCGCTGCCTCTCGATCGGGCCCCGCCAGGGCGGGGAAGGACGGCCGTCGTCCGGGCCCCATGCCCAGGTCAGGGCGCTTCTTCGCCCTCGACGCGCATCACGCTCGTCACGCCTCTGACGATGTCGAGCCCGCGCAGATCATCTATTGTCGCCGAGAGCGCGGCGTCGTTGGCCCGGTGGGTGACCAGCACGAGCTGGGCGTCGTCGCCGTGGCCTTCCTGGCGCACCGTCTGGATCGACACGTCGTGCGAGGCGAAGACGTCGGCGACCCGCGCGAGCACGCCCGGCTTGTCGGCGACGTCCAGGGAGACGTGGTAGCGGGTGACCGTCTCGCCCATGGGATGGACGCGCAGGTCGGCGTAGGTGGACTCCTGCGGGCCGTGGGTGCCCGCGAGGCGGTTGCGCGCCACGGCCACCAGGTCGCCCAGCACCGCCGAGGCGGTGGGGGCGCCCCCGGCGCCCTTGCCGTAGAACATGAGCTGCCCGCCGGACTCCGCCTCCACGAACACCGCGTTGTACGCCTCGCGTACCCCGGCCAGGGGGTGGCTCCTCGGGATCATCGCGGGGTGGACGCGGACGCCGACCGACCGCCCGTCGTCGGACCTGGCGCAGATCGCGAGCAGCTTGATGACGTAGCCCATGGCCTTGGAGCTGGCCACGTCGGTGGCGGTGATCTCGGTGATGCCCTCGCGGTGCACGTCGGCGGCCGTCACCCGGCTGTGGAACGCGAGCCCGGCGAGGATCGCGGCCTTGGCGGCGGCGTCGAAGCCCTCGACGTCGGCGGTCGGGTCGGCCTCGGCGTACCCGAGCGACTGGGCCTCCTCCAGCGCGTCGGTGAACGAGGCGCCCGAGGAGTCCATCTTGTCGAGGATGTAGTTGGTGGTGCCGTTGACGATGCCGAGCACGCGGTGGACGCGGTCGCCCGCCAGGGACTCGCGCAGCGGGCGGAGCAGGGGGATCGCCCCGGCCACGCTGGCCTCGTAGTAGAGGTCGACGCCGTGCTCCTTGGCCGAGCCGTGCACCGTGGCGCCGTCCTCGGCGAGCAGGGCCTTGTTGGCGGTGACGATCGACTTGCCGCTGGACATGGCGGCCAGGATGAGCGACCTGGCCGGCTCGATGCCCCCGATCACCTCGACGACGATGTCGACGTCGTCCCGGGTCACCAGGGCCTCGGCGTCGGTGGTCAGCAGGGCGGCGTCCACCTCGCTGTCCCGCTTACGGCCGAGACGCCGCACGGCGACCCCGGCGAGCTCCAGGGGGGCGCCGACGCGGGCGGCGAGATCGGCGGCCTGCTCGTGGAGCAGCCGGACGACCTGGGAGCCGACGACGCCGCAGCCGAGCAGCGCGACCTTCAGCGGCGCGCCGGGCTCCGCGCGCCGGACGCGCCTGACCGAGGCCGCCGGTCCCGCCTGAGTGCCTTGCGCCTCGTGAGGCCCTTCCGGTGCGCCCGGTTTCACGCCTGCCCCCTCAAAAGATCGTCCTCGGTCTCCCTCTGCACGATCACCCGCGACACGCCGTCCCTCACCGCCACCACCGCGGGCCTGGGGAGGTAGTTGTAGTTGTGGGCCAGCGAACGGCAGTACGCGCCGGTCGCCGGGACCGCGAGCAGGTCGCCCGCGGCGAGGTCCCTCGGCAGCCACACGTCACGGACCACGATGTCACCGCTCTCGCAGTGCTTGCCGACGACACGCGACAGCGCGGGCAGGGCGTCGCTGTTCCGTGAGGCCAGGACGCAGGTGTAGTCCGCACCGTACAGCGCCGTGCGCATGTTGTCGCTCATGCCGCCGTCGATGCTGACGTAGGTGCGCAGGCCCTCGACGTCCTTGACCGTGCCGACCTCGTAGATCGTGACGCCGCCGGGCCCGGAGATGGCCCGGCCCGGCTCGACGGTGAGCCTCGGGACGGGGATCCCCGCGTTCTCGCAGACCCTGGAGACGATCTCGCGGAGGCTGTCGGCGATCACCTTGATGTCGGGGGGGTCGTCGCCCTCGACGTAGGCGATGCCGTACCCGCCGCCGAGGTCGAGCTCGGGCAGGAAGACGTCGTGCTCCTCCTTGATCTGCGTCAGCAGCAGGGCCAGGCGCCGGGCGGCCACCTCGAAGCCCGCGGTGTCGAAGATCTGGGAGCCGATGTGGGAGTGCAGGCCGACGAGCTCGAGCTGGGGCATGGCCAGCACCCGGCGCACCGCCTCGGCCGCCGCGCCGCTGCCCAGCGAGAGACCGAACTTCTGGTCGTCATGGGCGGTCGCGATGAACTCGTGGGTGTGCGCCTCGACGCCGGTGGTGACCCGGATCTGGATCTTGGGCCGCACGCCGAGCTGGTCGGCGAGGTAGCCGACGCGGGCGATCTCGTCGAAGGAGTCGACCACGATGTGGCCGACACCGGCGCGCAGGGCCCGTTCGAGCTCGGCGTAGGACTTGTTGTTGCCGTGCAGGGCGATGCGCTCGGGCGGGAAGCCGACGCTGAGCGCCACGGCGAGCTCGCCGCCGCTGCAGACGTCGAGCCCGAGGCCCTCCTGGTCGACCCAGCGGGCGACCTCCTTGCACAGGAACGCCTTGCCCGCGTAGTAGACGTCGTCGTTCGCGAAGGCGGCGCGGTAGTCGCGGCAGCGGGAACGGAAATCGTCCTCGTCCACGACGTACAGGGGGGTTCCGTACTCGCTGGCGAGATCGCGGACGTCGACGCCGGCGATCGTGATGGCTCCGTCCGCCCGGCCGGTCGTTCGCGGCCAGATCAGCGGGACGAGCGTATTGAGGTCGGCGGGGGCCTGCGGAGGACGCTCCTCGGGCAGCACCTCCGCGTGCCGGTCACCGGCGGGATGGGCGAATCGACTCACCCGAACGAGGCTATCCGACCCCGTGATCCCCCCGCGCCCGATGCTCACCCAGCGAGACGCCCACGCGAAAGATCTCCAGAACCCCGACTCACCGGACGTACCAATTGCTGAGCTTTGCCCGAATTTTCATATCTTGCTGGGCGGGGTCACTCCCAGCGCCGCCAGACCCTCGGCGAGGACCTCGCGCACCGCCCGTGCCAGGCGAACCCGGGCCGCGTGGGTGGCGGACGGCGCCTCGTCGCCCTTCGGAAGGGCGGGCGCCCGCTCGAAGGCGTCGTGGTAGGCCCCGGCGAGCCGCTCCAGATACGCCGGCCAGCCCGGGTCGCGGCTCACCCGCCGGCTCGGCAACTCGGCCAGCACCCGCAGCACGGCCCGGTCGGCCGGCGCTCCCAGCGATTCCGGCCGGAACACGGCGAGCCCTGCAGTCGCCCGAGCCGGGGCGATGGGCCCGGCGGCCGCCGCGAGTCCGAGTTCGCGGGCCCAGCGTTGGACGGCGTCGGCCCTTACGTAGGCATATCTCACGACAAATCCAGGATTGCTCCACGTACGTGGAAAGTCAGGCCACAAGCCCGACTTATCACCTTGCTGATGGATATCTCCCGCCCGATTCCGCCCCTCCCCCGCACCGCCGAGGATGTCCGCCACGATCACGCCGGGGACCGCGATCTCGATCACCAGGAACCCGTTCCGCCGGACGTCCACCGAAGCCACCCCCGGCACGTCGCGAAGCTCCGCCGCCATGCGCCGCGCCGTCTCCGTCCACCCGGCCACCGGCCCGGATTCCCCCTCGGGGGCCTCCGGCCGCACGAGCGCCGCCGTGGAGACGTACGTGGCCCGCTTCGCCCAGGAACCTCGTGGAACGGGGGGCGAGCCGAGGATCGCGCGCAACTCGTCCATGAGCATTCCCGCAGCCTACAGACGGTGCCGCGCACCTGAAGATCATGTTTCAAGCGGCGTGCAAGCCAGGGTTCAGCACTACAACGCACCCTTTCCTCACTACTACAGGAGGGTTCGGCCAATGCACCGCTCGCGAAGGCTCGTCATGGCGGCAGGGGTGGCGCTGGCCGCCCTTTCACTTTCCCAGGGATACGCGTCGGCCGGGGCCACGCGTGAAGCCCCGCACAAGGCGACGATCGGAACACGATTAGCGGCTCGGACCGACCCGGCGGTCCAATTGATCTCCCTTGAATACTCCGCGAAGGTGAGCGTGCCGACCGCGAAGCCGACGAAGGCGCTCGACGGGCTGTTCGCCCAGGCCGCGAAGCACGCCAAGGCCGGGCGCATCCCGTCCGACCACCAGAGCCAGGTCAAATGGGTCCTGCGTACGGCCAGGTCCAACGTCGACCGCTACCTCGCGCCGGCGCGTCCCCTGCGATCGGTCAAGGCCATCTCGGGCGGCTGGTGCACCGGGTGGTGGGTGACGCCGAACGGCTACATGGTCACCGGCGCGCACTGCGTCTACCAGACCAGGGCTGGCCTGCGCACGTACTTCGCCACAAACGTCCTGCCGACCATCAACACCACGGACGTCAAGGGATTCCTGAAGTCGATCATGCAGGTGGCCCAGCCCGACGACGAGCTGGTCAAACTGGCGGACACCGTGTTCACCCGGTTCAACACCAAGAAGATGCGCGTGACCGGGATCAAGAAGTTCCTCAGCGTCGTCGCCCCCCTGCCCGGAGGCGGGATGGACAAGACCGCCAAGGTCACGCCCGTCACCCTCGTCGCCAAGGGCCGCGTCTACCCGGGCGAGGACTTCGCCCTGCTGAAGATGGCCGGGGCACGGAACCTGCCCACTGTGCCGCTCGGCCGGGACGTCGACGTCCAGGTCGGCGACATCCTCTACATCAACGGCTTCCCCGGCCTGATCACCAACAGCCCGATCTTCAACCTGCGCTCGAAGTTGTACCCGGCGCTGACGGAGGGCGCCTACAACGCCAAGCGGACCACCGTCCTCGGCGTCCCCTACATCCAGGCCCAGGCGCCGTCGTACCACGGCAACTCGGGAGGCCCGGTCTTCAACGCGGACGGCAAGGTCATCGGCATCCTGATCGCCGGATCCGTCTCCGAGACGGGCGAGACGGCCGAGAACCACAGCTTCATCCTGCCCGTCAGCATCATCCACAAGCGGCTCACCGCCGCCCACGTCACCGCCCGGGAGTCTTCGACCACGCACGTCTACAACTCCGCGCTCGACGACTTCTTCGCCGCACGCTACAAGGCCGCCCTACCCAAGTTCCGCCAGGTCAGCCGCCTCTACCCCGCCCACCCCTACGTCGCCCAGTACATCGTCAACACCCAGCGAGCCATCACCGCCGGCAAAGACCGCACCCCCAAGTCCACCCACTGACCCCCAAAGGTCCTCGCCTTCGGCTCGGACGTATTTCCAGGCCTAACGGCCCTACCGCCTCCCGCCGCTACGTCCCCCGCCCCCGACCCCCCTCCTG
>NZ_JANZYP010000065.1 GCF_025506355.1 Sphaerisporangium corydalis | reverse complement strand
CGGGGCCCGGGGGGTCGGGGGGTCGGGGCCCGGGGGGTCGGGTTATTCGGCGCGGAGGGCTATGACGGGGTCGAGGCGGGCGGCGCGGCGGGCGGGGGCGACGCCGAAGAAGACGCCGACCGCGACCGAGACGCCGAACGCCAGGGCGATCGACCACCAGGTGATCGCCGCCGGGACCGGGGACACCGCCTGGATCAGCAGGGAACCGCCGACGCCGAGCAGGATGCCGAGCACACCGCCGATCGTGGTCAGCAGCACCGCCTCGATGAGGAACTGCCCGAGGACATCACGCTGCCGGGCGCCGAGCGCCTTGCGCAGGCCGATCTCCCGCGTGCGCTCCCGGACGCTGACCAGCATGATGTTCGACACCCCGACCCCCCCGACCAGCAGCGAGATGCCCGCGATGGCCGCCAGGACGCCGGTGAGCATGCCCAGCACGCTCCCGATGGTCCCGAGAAGCTGCGTCTGGGTGACGGCGCTGAACCGTTCGCCCGGATACCGCCCGCTCAGCCCCTGGACGACCCGCTGCCGCAGCGGCTCGATCTCGTCCGGCCCCGACGCGCCGACCGCGATGCCGTTGATGCGCGACAGCCCGATCAGGCGCTGGGCCGTCGTGACGGGGACGTGCACCTCCTGGTCACGTGCCACCCCGAACGTCGCGCCGACCGGCTGGTACAGGCCGATCACCCGGAACCGCACGCCCGAGATCGTGACCTGGCGGCCGATCGGGTCGACGTCCCCGAAGAGCTTGGCCCCCACCTCCGAGCCGAGGACCGCGACCCGCCGCCGCGTGTCCACGTCGGTGGCGCTGAGGTACCGGCCCCGGCGCAGCGGCCTGTCGAAGATGTTGGGCAGGTTCTCGTCGGTCCCGGTGAGCGTGGCGAAGACCTCGACGCGCCCGACCCGTACGGACTCGCCCGAGTTGACGGCCACCGTGACCTTCGAGGGGTCGCCGACCACGCGGCGGACGAACGCGACGTCCGCCAGGTTGAGGCGGCTCTGCGTGGGCGCGGCCCCGAGCCCCACCTGGCCGGGGACCACCAGGATGATGTTGCTCCCCAGCCCGGCGATCTCCCGCTCGATCGCCTCCTTGGCGCCGGTCCCGATCGCGACCAGGATGACCACGGCCGACACCCCGATCACGACGCCGAACATCGTGAGCGCGCTGCGCAGCCGGTTGACCCGCAGCGCCTCCAGCGCCATCCGGAACGCCTCAGCGGTCCTCACGACACGCCACCCTCACGCTCGTTCGCGGTGTCGAGTTCGATGCGGCCGTCGCGTACGTGGATCCGGCGCCGGGCCAGGTCGGCGACCTCGCGCTCGTGGGTGACCAGGACCACCGCCACCCCGCGTTCGGAGTTGAGGTCACTGAGGATGCCCATCACCTCCTGGCCGCTCTTCGAGTCCAGGTTGCCCGTCGGCTCGTCGGCCAGCACCACCCTCGGGTCGCCGACCAGCGCACGCGCGATCGCCACCCGCTGCTGCTCGCCGCCCGACATCTGGGACGGCCGGTGGTCCAGCCGGTGCGCCAGGCCCACCGATTCCAGCGCCCGCCGCGCCCGCTCGCGCCGTTCGGCCTTCGCCACCCCCCGGTACACCAGGGGCAGCGCCACGTTCTCCAGCGCCGAGGTGCGGCCGAGCAGGTGGAACGACTGGAACACGAACCCGACGGCCTGGTTGCGCAGCTCCGCGAGGCCGGTGTCGTCCAGCGTGGAGACGTCCACCCCGTTGACCCGCAGCGTGCCCGCGGTCGGCCGGTCCAGGCAGCCGAGCAGGTGCATGAGCGTCGACTTGCCGGACCCGGACGGGCCGAGGATGGCGACGAACTCACCCTGGTCGATCCGCAGGCTCACCCCGCGCAGCGCGTCGACCGAGACCCCCTCCAGCCGGTAGGACCGAGCAAGCTCGACCGCCTCGAACGCGGGCGCCCCGCCCTCGCCCTCACCGCCCGCTCCACCATCCCCACGACGCGCCCCCGCACTCCCAGGTACGCCCCCCTCACCGTCCCTGTGGCGCGACCCCGCGCTCGTCCATGGGCCGTCCATCCCGCCGCCCTCGCCGGGCAGGTCCGGTCCGCCGGAGGCCGGGTGTGTCATCACGTGAGCTTCTGGCCCGGGCGCACGGTGTCGGCGCCCCTGACGACGATCCGCTCGCCTGCCGTCAGACCCCGGGCGACCTCGACGACGTCGTCACCCTGCGCCCCGAGCTTGACCACCCTGCGTTCGGCCGACCCGTCGGCACGCACCACCCACAGCACCGTCTCCTTGCCGCTGGTCACGATGCTCGACGCCGGCACCGCCACCGCGTCCGGCGACTCGCGCACGGTGAGCCGGACGACCGCGCTCATACCGGGCTTCGGTACCGGCGCCCCGCCCCCGTCGTCGTAGGCGCCCTTGCCGAGCGCGAGCCGTACGGGGTAGCTCACCCCGCCCGTCGTGCCCTCCTTCGGGGTCACGCCCACCCCGGTGACCTTGGCGCCGTACGCGGCCCCCGTCACCGCGTCGAGCTCGACCTCGGCCTTCACGCCTGGCGTGACCAGGAGCACGTCGGTCTCGTCCACGTCGGCGGACAGGGTCAGCTTGGACACGTCGGTCACGGTCGCGATCGCGTCGCCCGCCGCGACCGGGACGCCGGTGGCGATCGTGCCCCCGGAGGTGGCGGCTCCGGCGTTCCCCGAGGAGCCCGCGGCGGCCCCCGCCTGCCCGGCCAGCCCCGCGGGGAGCTGGCCGATCAGGGAGCCGAGGCCGGGGGCGCCGCCGCCCGAGGCGCCGCCGAGCGTGACGACCCCGCCGAAGGGGGCCTTGACCACCAGGCCCTTGACGGTGCTCGACGCGAGCCTGACCGCCGTCTTCGCCTGGGACCTGGAGGCGGCCTGAAGGGAGGACATGGACGACGCCAGCCCGCCCAGCCCGGCGCCGATCTGGCCGCTCACCTGGGACAGCACCTGGTTGACCGAGCGGGTCAGTCCTTGGGTGATCTGGTTCAGCGCGGCCCGCTGCGCGCGGTGCTGGGTCCGGGCCGAGTCGATGGCGGCCAGCAGTTGCGTCCGCACCTGCGGGTCCTTGATCTTCTTGGCCGCCGCGCGCGCCCTGGCGAAGCCCTGGGCGACCTTACGGTCGAGGGACGAGGTGGTGCTCAGGCCGGCGAGCCGGATGCTGGGCGCCGCGACCCCGCCGCCCATCCTGACCGGCCTGGACGCCTGCCTCTCCGCCTTGCGCGCCTGTTCGAGCTGGTCCTCGGCCTGCGGTGAGCTGATCCTGGCGAGGATCTCTCCCTTGTCGACCGAGTCGCCGTCGTGGACGTACAGCCGGGCGACCGTGCCCGCCGCCGGAGAGCGCAGCGTGGCCGTGGCGCGGGCGCCGACGGTCGCGGGCGCCTCGACGACCTCGCTCACCGGGCCGTACTTGGCCGTACCGATCTGCACTTTGGGCGTCTCGTCCTGCGAGCAGGCCGAGAGCACCAAGGTGAGGCCTATGAGAAGCGGGGGGATACCGCGACGAACCGTCACCCGGCCCATCGTAGGAGGACGACCCGTCCCCCCGCCTGGGCCCCCGGTGATCAGGGGGACGGCGCGAAAATCCAGGGCCGGGCGGCGTTAGCGGAGCGCGGGGGCGCGGCGCAGGCGGCGGATGGCGGGGACCGCCAGCATGACGCCGCATCCCGCCACGGCGATCACCGACGAGACCGCCAGCACCTCCCTGGCGCCCACCACGGAGGCCACCGGGCCGGAGAGGGCCTGGCCGACGGGCACGGCCATCACCGAGCCCGCGACCTCGTACGCGTGCACGCGGTTCAGCACCTCGGGCGCCACCTGGGTCTGCACGCTGGTCATCCACATGACGCCCCAGAAGGCGTACCCGGTGCCCGCGGCGAGATGGCAGGCGGCCATGAGGGGCAGCGGCAGGTTCAGCGTGATCGACAGCGGTTCCAGTGAGAACAGGAACATGGCCGTGGCCCCGGCGGCGAGCGGGCGCCCCGGTTCGACCCTCATCGCGACCAGGCCGCCGAGGATCGTGCCCGCCCCGAAAGCCGAGGTGACGAAGCCGTACCCGGTCGCGTGGTACGAGGCGTTGATCAGGGTGGCGCCGATCGGGAGGACCGGGCCGAAGACCGCGATGCCCATCACCGCCCAGATGACGATCACGCCCCACATCCAGGTGCGGGAGCCGAACTCCCGCCACCCCTCCTTGAGGTTCGCCCATATCGACTCGTCCTCGGCCACCTTCGGGACGGCCCTGAGCCGCAGGAGGGCGAGGCACACGGCGCTCACGCCGAAACCGGCCGCGTCGATCAGGAACACCACGCCCACGTCGGCGAACGCCACCAGCAGCCCCGCGACCGAGGGGCCGATCAGCAGCATCAGGGACTCGGAGGTGCGCTGGGTGGCGACGGCGCGCTGCACGTCCCTGGCGATCTGGGGGACGAGGCTGGCCATGCCGGGCTGGAACATCGCGGCGGCGGTGCCGTTGACGGCGGAGATGGCCATGAGCTGCCACAGGGCGGGCGTGCCCGCGAGGAACAGCACCGCCGTCAGCGTCTGGGAGACCAGGCGGACCAGGTCGGCGCCGACCATCATCCGGCGCGGCGTGAACCGGTCGGCGAACACCCCGCCGAACAGGACGAGCACGGCCATCGGCACCATCGAGGACGCGAGCGTGAACCCGACGCCACTGGCCCCGTACCCGGCCTGGAGCACCCCGAGCGAGGTCGCGACCGGCACCATGGCGGAGCCGAGCATCGACACCGACCGAGCCGTGAAGAACAGCCCGAACTCCCGCGTCCAAACCGCCGCCCCCACCACTGGCGCTAGGCCATCCGCCACCGCCCGATCGTCCGCCCCCAGCACACCCACATCACCCACCACCGGCCCCAAGCCGTCCGCCACCACCCGATCGCCCGTCCCCGCTCGATCGTCCGCCCCCACGGCCCCCAGCACACCCACATCACCCACCACCGGTGCCGAACCTTCCGCCATCGCCCGGTCGGCCGTCCCGGCTCGATCGTCCGACACGGCTTGGCCCGCCTCTGGTGCTCGGCCGTCCATCACCGTCCGGTCGTCCGCCCCCGCTGTCCGGCCGTGGGTTTCCGGTAGGTGGTCGGTAGGCCGGTCGTCCGTGGTCATGGTTCGGTCGCCGGGTCGGTCATGTCAGCGGCCCCTGCCACGATGCCCCCATGTCGCCGTGTCCTGTTCCACCCCCGGTCACGCAGCACTCTATTAGCAAGGTTTCCTAACCATTGGCCCCACCCCCGGCCACCCGCACCCCACCGGCCGGCACCGCGCGACGGCAGCGCGACGTCCCACCAGGCCGCGCTGATGCTGGTGGTTCGGGGTGGGTCGTGCTCGTTCGGGGGGATGGGCGAACTAGGGTGTTCGGCGTACCAGGTAACTACTCGCGCCGGAGGCGGTTCTCCTTGTCCGCAGTACCCGCTGATCAGCGATGGGCCCAGCTCAAGCGCCAGTTCGAGTCGATCGACAGCGACGGTGACGGCTTCATCACCCACGCGGAGTTCGCCGAGCACTTCCCGCACCTGCCCGCGGAGGCCCTCGGCGCCCTGGACCAGAACGCCGACTCCGACGGCGACGGCCGCCTGTCACTGGAGGAGTTCCTCCGACTGACCTCCCCCGACCACTGACCCGGCCGGCACGGGGCGGTCAGCCGGAGGCGAGCTGGCGGCTGCGGTCGCGGGCCGCCTCGATGGCGGCGAGGAAGGCCGCGCGGACGCTGTGGCGCTCCAGCTCCGCGATCGCGGAGATGGTGGTGCCACCCGGCGAGGTGACGGCCTCGCGCAGGATGACGGGATGCTCGCCCGAGTCGCGCAGCATGATCGCCGCGCCGACGATCGACTGGGTCACCATGTCGAGGGCCGCCGCGCGCGGCATGCCCAGCAGGATGCCCGCGTCGACCATGGCCTCGACCAGGTAGAAGAAGTACGCCGGGCCGCTGCCGGAGAGCGCGGTCGCCGCGTCCTGCTGGGACTCGGGGATGCGCAGCACCTTGCCGACCGGGCTCAGCAGGTCTTCGGTGTGCTTGAGGTGGATCTCGGAGGCGTGGGCCCCGGCCGAGATGACGCTCATGGCCTCGTCGACCAGGACCGGCGTGTTGGACATGACCCGCACGACGGGCACCTCGTCGCCGAGGCGCGACTCCACGAAGGACGTCGTGATGCCGGCCGCGACCGAGATCACCAGCCGGCCCGGAGGCACGTGGGAGGCGATCTCGGCGAGCAGGGCCCCCATGTCCTGCGGCTTGACCGCGATGATCAGCGTGTCGGCGATCTCGGCGGCCTCGCTGTTGGACACCACCCGCACACCATGGCGCTCGCGCAGCGAGCGGGCCCGTTCCTCGCGGCGGGCGGTGGCGATGATCTCACCCGGGTCGACGCCGGCACGCAGCAGCCCGGACAGCAGGGCCTCGCCCATCTTGCCGGTTCCGAGAATCGCGATCATCTCAAGGCACCTCGCTAGGAGTCGGGAAACGCTGGCAGCCTACCGACTCCCGCCGCCCCGGGACCTGCCACGGAACCGCCTGTGGACAACGGCCCCGCCGCCGGGGCCACCTGTGGACAACGGCGCTATCGGCCCGCCAGCGATCGGGCGAGGAGGGTCAGGTTGGCCGGGCGTTCGGCGAGGCGGCGGGTGAGGTGGCCGTACCAGTCGGTCCCGTAGGGGATGCGCACCCGGACGCGCGAGCCGAGATCCGCCAGCCTCCGCTGCTCCGACCGGCGCACCCCGTACGCCATCTGGTACTCGAAGCCGCCCGGCTCGCGCTCGTTCAGCACGGCGAGCGCGGAGGCGACCTCGATGAGCCGCCGGTCGTGCGTGGCGACCATCGGGTACCCCTGCCCGGACATGAGCACCCTGAGGCAGCGCACGTACGACCGGTCGATCTCGGCGACCTCGTTGTAGGCCACCGGGGCCGGTCCTTCCACGGGGCCCCGGCTCAGCCGTACGCGGGCCCCGGAGAGCGACCGGCAGTGGTCCTCGGCGCCGCGCAGGCTCGACCGGACGGCGACGCCGGTGGAAGGGTGGTCCTCCAGCAGCGCCGCGTGCACCCGGAGCGCGGCCTCGGCCGGCGCCACGCCTTCGGTGTCGACCGTGACGGTGGCCCCGGCCTCGCTCGCGGCCTCGCAGACCCGCGCGGCGTTCTCCCTGGCGAGCTGTTCGCCGACGTTGAGCCCGAGTGCGGTGAGCCGCAGGGTGAGGTCCGCGCCCTTCGCGATGCCGCGCCGCGCGAGGCCGTCGAGGAGCGCGAGGGAGTCCTCGACGGCGCGGGCGGCCTGCCCGGCGCCGCGGCCCTCCTCCCCGAGGCGGTCGAACGTCACCAGCAGCCCGTCGGCCACGACGCCCTCGGCCGCCGAGGCGGCGTCCTCGGCCGTGGTCCCCGCGACGTACCGGCTCACCAGCCTGCGGGTCACCCCGGCCGTCCTGACGACGCTCTCGACGCGACCGCTGCTCGAAGCGGCCAGCAGAACCTCACGCAACACCATCGGCACCCTTCCCGGCTCGGTACGACTCCAAGGGGGAGACCTCCCCAACCTACGGTGCCTCAGGCATCGATGATCCAATCGTGACCCCATGTTGCGGTTTGACAACCAACTGACGACGCATGTCGTCTTATAAGTCTTTTATCCGCATGATCTACCCGATGGTGCCTTAAGTCGGTTCCAACGACGGAGCCGCGGGCATCGGAGGGGTACAAGTGAAAAAGATCCTCATAGCGCTGGCCACCGCCGGCCTGGGTCTGAGCGGAGCACTGGTCACGGCACCCGCGATGGCCGATGCCCAGCAGGCCCCCGACCACACGTCTCCCGCTCCCGTGTGGGAGCAGTGCGCCGCTCTTCCCGCGGGCATCGAGTGCGCTTCGGTCACGGTCCCGCTCGACTACGACCGCCCGTGGGGCAAGAAGATCAAGATCGCCGTGTCACGCAAGACGGCGACCGACACCGCCCACTACCAGGGCGCGATCCTGTTCAACCCCGGCGGTCCCGGGGGCAGCGGCCTCGGCTACCCGTCGGTGATGCAGACCCGCCTCGGCGCCCCGCTGGCCGCGCAGTACGACCTGATCGGGTTCGACCCCCGCGGCGTCGGGTCGAGCGAGCCCGCGCTCCGCTGCGACCCGCACTTCTTCGACCCGGTGCGCCCGGACTACATCCCGGCCAACTGGTCGGAGGAGTCCGCCTGGCTGAAGCGGATGCAGGGCTACTCCAAGGCCTGTGACTCCGCCTACGGCGACGTGCTCAAGCACATGACCACGATCGACGCGGCCAAGGACATGGACGAGATCCGCAAGGCCCTCGGCCAGAAGCAGATCAGCTACGTCGGCTACTCCTACGGCACCTACCTGGGCGCGACGTACGCCACCCTGTTCCCGAGCAAGGTCCGCCGCCTGGTGCTGGACAGCATCGTCAACCCCGAGCGGGTCTGGTACGGCGCCAACATCGACCAGAACCACGCGTTCGAGGCGCGCGCCAAGGCGTTCTTCGCCTGGATCGCCCAGTACGACGCCACCTACCACCTCGGCACCACCGGCGCCGACGTCGAGAAGGCGTTCTACGACTCCCGCGCCAAGCTGAAGGCCACCCCGGCCGAGGGCAGGGTCGGACCGGACGAGCTGGACGACACCTACCTCGCGGGCGGATACCTGAAGAGCCGCTGGCCGCTCCTGGCCAACGCCCTCTCCCGGTACGCCACCGCGGGCGAGACCGCCCCCCTGGTCGCGGCCTACGGCACCTACGGCGACAGCAGCGGCGACGACAACGGCTTCGCGGTCTACTCCGCGGTGGAGTGCACCGACGCCCGCTGGCCGCGCGACTGGGGCACCTGGCACCGTGACTGGTGGGAGTCCTACCGGACCGCCCCCTTCCTGAGCTGGGGCAACGCCTGGTTCAACGCGCAGTGCCAGTCCTGGCCGGTCCGCGGGCACAACGACCTGCGCATCAACGGCTGGGCGATCAAGAACGCCCTGTTCTTCCAGGACACCAAGGACGCGGCGACGCCGTACCAGGGTGGCGTGGAGATGCACAGCCGCTTCCCGACCTCGCGCCTGGTGGTCATGGACGGCGGCGGCAACCACGGTCTCACCGGCCGGGGCAACGCCTGCATCGACGACATCTGGAAGGCGTACCTGACCGACGGGACGCTGCCGGCGAGCCGGCCCGGACCGGACGCCCACTGCGCGCCGTTCGCCGACCCGGTGCCGCCCGCGGCGACCCTGCGTTCGGCGCCGACGGCCGACGACGACTGGGTGCCCGGCGAGCGCTGAGCCCCGCCGGATCGGCACACGCATGACGGAAGGCCCCCAGGCGCCGCGACGGCCCGGGGGCCTTCCCGTGTCCGAACCCGGCGGGGACCGGGTACGTCAAAGGGATATGCGGATGATGACGGCGACCATGACGACCGGCTCCCTGCTGCTCGCGCTGGGCTGTGGCAGCGCCCCGGGCGGCGCGCCCGTGACCCCGGGCCCCGACACGGCGGTCTCCTCCAGCCCCGGCCCGGCGGACGGCGCGATCACCCCGGCGGGCACCCCGACGCCCACCAGGCCGAAGGGGCACACCGTCGACCCGCACAAGGTGAGGTGGGTGAAGGCGACGCCCTCCCGTGACGGGCGCAAGCTCAAGATCGTCTGGTGGTCGGGGGTAGAGCCGTGCAACGTGCTCGACCGCGTCGCCCTGCGCCAGACCGGCCGGAGCGTGACCGTCACCCTGTACGAGGGCCAGGCGCGCGGGGCGCGGGACGTGGCGTGCATAGAGATCGCCGTCCAGAAGACGACCACCGTCAAGCTCAAGGCGCCCCTGCGCGGGCGAGCGGTGATCGACGGCGCGCGGCGCTGACCCGCTTTCTCAAGCAGTACGTCCACATTTCTCACCCCGGGCCCACGGAATGCCTCCGGCCCGCATAGGGTTGAGCCCGTTAGACTCAAGTCGCTTGACAAACAGCCGAGCGGGTTCCAACATTGAGTCATACAGACTCAACTTTGACTACAAGGACGTACTCATGGCACGTGCGGTAGGTATCGACCTGGGGACGACCAACTCCGTCGTCTCGATCCTCGAGGGCGGTGAGCCCACCGTCATCGCGAACGCCCAGGGCTCGCGGACCACGCCGTCCGTGGTCGCCTTCGCGAAGAACGGCGAGGTCCTCGTCGGCGAGGTGGCCAAGCGGCAGGCCGTCACCAACGTCGACCGGACCATCCGCTCGGTCAAGCGCGAGATGGGCTCCAACTGGTCCGTCGAGATCGACGGCAAGAAGTTCTCTCCCCAGCAGATCAGTGCCTTCGTACTGCAGAAGCTGAAGACCGACGCCGAGGCCTACCTGGGCGAGAAGATCACCGACGCGGTGATCACGGTCCCCGCGTACTTCAACGACTCCCAGCGCCAGGCCACCAAAGAGGCCGGCACGATCGCGGGCCTCAACGTCCTGCGCATCATCAACGAGCCCACCTCGGCCGCCCTGGCCTACGGGCTCGACAAGGACAAGGACCAGACCATCCTGGTCTTCGACCTCGGCGGCGGCACCTTCGACGTGTCCCTGCTCGACGTCGGCCAGGAGGACGGCCACGGCTTCGTCGAGGTCAAGGCCACCAGCGGTGACAACCACCTGGGCGGCGACGACTGGGACCAGCGCGTCGTCGACGAGCTGGTGACCCGCTTCAAGAACGCCCACGGCGTCGACCTCGCCAAGGACAAGATGGCGCTCCAGCGCCTGCGCGAGGCCGCGGAGAAGGCCAAGATCGAGCTGTCCGCCCAGACGGAGACCTCGGTCAACCTGCCCTACATCACCGCCTCATCCGAGGGCCCGCTCCACCTCGAGGAGAAGCTGACGCGCTCGGAGTTCCAGCGCGTGACCGCCGACCTGCTCGAGCGCTGCAAGGGCCCGTTCCACCAGGTCATCAAGGACGCCGGCATCAAGGTCGCCGACATCGCCCACGTCGTGCTCGTCGGCGGGTCCACCCGCATGCCGGCCGTCAGCGAGCTGGTGAAGGAGCTGACCGGCGGCAAGGAGCCGAACAAGGGCGTCAACCCGGACGAGGTCGTCGCCATCGGCGCCGCGCTCCAGGCCGGCGTGCTCAAGGGCGAGGTCAAGGACGTCCTGCTCCTCGACGTCACCCCGCTCAGCCTCGGCATCGAGACCAAGGGCGGCATCTTCACCAAGATCATCGAGCGGAACACCACGATCCCGACCAAGCGGTCGGAGGTCTTCACCACGGCGGAGGACAACCAGCCGTCGGTGCAGATCCAGGTCTTCCAGGGTGAGCGCGAGATCGCGGCCTACAACAAGAAGCTGGCCACGTTCGAGCTGACCGGCATCGCGCCGGCGCCGCGCGGAGTCCCGCAGATCGAGGTCACCTTCGACATCGACGCCAACGGCATCGTCCAGGTCGGCGCCAAGGACCTCGGCACCGGCAAGGAGCAGTCGATGACCATCACCGGCGGCTCCGCGCTGCCGAAGGACGACATCGAGCGCATGATGCGCGAGGCCGAGTCCTACGCCGAAGAGGACAAGCAGCGCCGCGACGACGCCGAGACGCGCAACAACGCCGACGCGCTCGCCTACCAGACGGAGAAGTTCCTCCGCGAGAACGACGAGAAGGTCCCGGCCGAGGTCAAGACCGAGGTCGAGGAGTCGCTCACCGAGCTGAAGAAGACGCTGGAGGGCACCGACTCGGCCGCCATCCGCGCCGCGGCGGAGAAGCTCGCCACCGTCAGCCAGAAGATGGGCTCGGCGATCTACGCCCAGTCGCAGGCCGACGCGGCCGGCGCACCGGCCGACGCGACCGGCACGCCCACTGACGGCACCCCCGGCGGCAACAAGTCCGACGACGACGTCGTCGAGGCGGAGATCGTCGACGACGAGCCGAAGCGGGAGGGCGGTGCCGCGTGACGTCCCCGAACTCTGGGAGCGAGCACGAGGGCCTGGTGATCCGCGACAACCGCCGCATCGACCCCGAGACCGGGGAGGTGCGCGAGGGGGTGGCGAAGGCGGCCGACCAGCCGGCGGCCAGGCCCGACGACGGCCTGGCGGCCGACCTGGCCGCCCAGCTCGCGGAGCGCACGGCCGACCTGCAAAGGCTCCAGGCCGAGTACTCCAACTACCGCAAGCGCATCGAGCGCGACCGGGTCGTGGTCCGCGAGCTGGCGGTGGCCGGCGCGCTGACCGAACTGCTGCCGGTGCTCGACGACATCGGCAGGGCCCGCGACCACGGCGAGCTCACCGGCGGGTTCGCCAAGGTGAGCGAGGCGCTGGAGAGCGCGGTCGGCAAGCTGGGCCTCACCACCTACGGCACCAAGGGCGACCCGTTCGACCCGACCGTGCACGAGGCGCTGATGCACAGCTACTCCTCCGAGGTCACCGTGCCCACCTGCGTGGAGATCCTCCAGCCCGGCTACCAGATCGGTGACCGGATCCTGCGCCCGGCACGGGTCGCCGTCGCCGAGCCGGAGGAGCCGGCGACCCTCTCCGCGTCCGAGGCGGGTGAGGCGGGCGAGGCCTCGGCCGACCCCGAGGGCAATTGAGCTACCACCCCTTTGGCTCGCGAAGGAAGCGATAGATGAGCACCAAGGACTACCTGGAAAAGGACTATTACGCGGTCCTTGGTGTGTCGAAGACCGCCACCGCCGAAGAGATCAAGAAGGCGTACCGGAGACTCGCCAGGAAGTACCACCCGGACGCCAACCAGGGCAACACCGAGACCGAGGCGAAGTTCAAGCAGGTCTCGGAGGCCTATGACATCCTGTCCGACACCAAGCGCCGCAAGGAGTACGACGAGGCGCGGACGTTGTTCGGATCAGGGCTCGGCGGGTACGCGGGGGGCGGCGCCCCCCGCGGCGGTGGCGGTTTCCCGTTCGAGTTCGGCGACCTGTTCGGCGGCAGCGCCCAAGGCGGCGGCGGCACGGGCGAGCGCATCGGCGACCTGTTCGGCGGCCTGTTCAACCGGGGCGGGCGCCCCACCACCTCCACCACGAGCCGGCCCCGCCGGGGCCAGGACATCGAGTCGGAGGTCACGCTCTCGTTCAACGAGGCCGTGGACGGCACCACGGTCTCGCTCCGGCTGACCACCGCCTCGGCGTGCACGGCCTGCCACGGCACGGGCGCCAAGGCCGGCACCACCCCGCGGGTCTGCCCGACCTGCGAGGGCACCGGCGCGGCCAGCCGCAACCTCGGCAACTTCGCCTTCTCCGAGCCGTGCCGCGACTGCAAGGGACGCGGGCTGCTCGTCGACGACCCCTGCCCGGTGTGCGAGGGCAGCGGGCGCGGCAAGAGCACGCGCACCCTGCAGGCGCGCATCCCGGCGGGGGTGGCCGACGGCCAGCGCATCCGGCTGAAGGCCAAGGGCGCCCCCGGCGAGAACAGCGGGCCCGCGGGCGACCTGTACGTCTTGGTCCATGTCAAGGCGCACTCCGTCTTCGGCCGGTCGGGCGACAACCTGACCATCACCGTGCCGGTCACCTACACCGAGGCGGCCCTCGGCGCCGAGATCAGGGTGCCCATCCTGCAGGGCCTGCCGGTGACCCTCAGGATCCCCGAGGGCACCCCGAACGGCCGCACGTTCCGCGTGCGCGGCCGGGGTGTCACGCGCAAGGACGGCACCAAGGGTGATCTGCTCGTCACCGTGGAGGTCGCGGTGCCCCAGCACCTCGGCGAGAAGGAGCGGTCCGCGCTGGAGGAGCTCAGGTCGGCCTCCGACGGGATCGACCCGCGCGCCGAGCTCCTCAAACAGGCCGGTAGCGAGTAGCCCCGAAGGGAGGCGACGCCGATGGACGCCAACTTCTTCGACCTGTCCGACGACACACCCGTGTACGTCATCTCGGTGGCCGCCCAGCTCTCCGGGCTGCACCCGCAGACGCTCAGGCAGTACGACCGCCTCGGCCTGGTCAGCCCCGGCCGCACGGCCGGCCGGGGCCGGTTGTACTCCACCCGCGACATCGTGATGCTCCGCGAGGTCCAGCGGCTCTCCCAGGAGGAGGGCATCAACCTCGCGGGCATCAAGCGCATCCTCGTCCTGGAGACCGAGAACCTCCACATGCGCGAGGAGATCAGCCGCCTGCGGGGCGAGATGACGATGATCCGCGCTCTGATCCAGTACCAGCTTCCTCCCGCGTGAGCGCGACGCGACCCACGCCGGGGCTCCGGGCGAGGACCGTCACGGGGCCTCCGGCGCACACATAGCGAAGTGGCGCGGCGACGCCGGCCCGGTCGGCGCCCGGACGGCCGCCATGCGAGAAAGGCAAGGCAATCGTGGACTACAAGCTGACGCGAAAGAGCCAGGACGCCCTGTCCGGGGCGATCCGGCGCGCCGCCGCTGAGGGCCACCCCGAGGTCGCCCCGGCCCACCTGTTCACCAGCCTGCTCTCCCAGACGGACGGCACCGCCGTCCACCTCCTGGAGGCCGTCGGGGCCGACTGGAAGGGGCTGCGCTCCGAGACCGAGCGGCAGCTCGACCAGATCCCGAAGGCGCAGGGGTCCACGGTGAGCGCGCCGTCCTCCTCACGGCAGCTTCTCGCCGCGCTCAACACCGCGGCCGCGCGGGCCAAGCAGCTCGGCGACGAGTACGTCTCGACCGAGCACCTTCTGGTCGGCCTCGCCACCGACGGCGGGTCCGTCGCGACCCTGCTCAAGGCGCAGGGCGCGACGCCGAACGCCCTGCTCGAAGCCTTCGAGAAGGTACGCGGCCACGCCCGCGTCACCAGCGAGAGCCCCGAGGACACCTACCGCGCGCTGGAGAAGTACGGCGTCGACCTCACCGAGCTGGCCAGGGCCGGCCGGCTCGACCCGGTCATCGGCCGCGACAACGAGATCCGCCGCGTCGTCCAGGTGCTCAGCCGCCGCACCAAGAACAACCCGGTGCTGATCGGCGAGCCGGGCGTCGGCAAGACCGCTGTGGTCGACGGCCTCGCCCAGCGCATCGTGGCCGGCGACGTCCCCGAGAGCCTGCGCGACAAGCGCCTGGTCTCGCTCGACCTCGGCTCGATGGTCGCGGGCGCCAAGTTCCGCGGCGAGTTCGAGGAGCGGCTCAAGGCCGTCCTGAACGAGATCAAGGAGAGCGACGGCCAGGTCGTCACCTTCATCGACGAGCTGCACACCATGGTCGGGGCGGGCGCGGCCGAGGGCGCGATGGACGCCGGCAACATGCTCAAGCCCATGCTGGCCAGGGGCGAGCTGCGCATGATCGGCGCGACCACGCTCGACGAGTACCGCGAGCGCATCGAGAAGGATCCCGCGCTGGAGCGCCGGTTCCAGCAGATCTACGTCGGCGAGCCCACGGTCGAGGACACGATCGCGATCCTGCGCGGGCTCAAGGGCCGCTACGAGGCCCACCACAAGGTGCAGATCTCCGACGGCGCGCTGGTCGCCGCCGCCACGCTGTCGGACCGCTACATCACCGCGCGCTTCCTGCCCGACAAGGCGATCGACCTGGTCGACGAGGCCGCGAGCCGGCTCCGTATGGAGATCGACTCGCGCCCGGTGGAGATCGACGAGCTCCAGCGGGCCGTGGACCGGCTCAAGATGGAGGAGCTCGCGCTCGCCAAGGAGACCGACGAGGCCAGCGTCCAGCGCCTGGAGAAGCTGCACAAGGAGCTGGGCGACCGCCAGGAGGATCTCGACGCCCTCGTCGTCCGCTGGCAGAAGGAGAAGTCCGGGCTCAACCGGGTCGGCGAGCTGAAGAAGGAGCTCGACGAGGCCCGGTCGGCGGCCGAACGCGCCCAGCGCGACGGCGACTTCGAGGCCGCCTCCCGGCTGATGTACGGCGACGTGCCGCGCCTGGAGAAGGAGGTCAAGGAGGCCGGCGCCCAGGCGCAGCCCGAGAACCCCATGGTCAAGGAGGAGGTCGGCGCCGACGACATCGCGCAGGTGATCTCCGCATGGACCGGCATCCCTTCCGGGCGCCTCCTGGAGGGCGAGACCGCCAAACTGCTCCGCATGGAGGACGAGCTCGGGCGGCGGCTCATCGGTCAGCACGCGGCCGTACAGGCCGTCTCGGACGCCGTCCGGCGGGCACGCGCGGGCGTGGCCGACCCCGACCGGCCGACCGGCTCGTTCCTGTTCCTCGGCCCGACCGGTGTCGGCAAGACCGAGCTCGCCAAGGCCCTCGCCGACTTCCTGTTCGACGACGAGCGCGCCATGACGCGCATCGACATGAGCGAGTACGGCGAGAAGCACAGCGTGGCCCGGCTGGTCGGCGCCCCTCCCGGCTACATCGGTTACGAGGAGGGTGGCCAGCTCACCGAAGCCGTGCGGCGGCGGCCGTACACGGTGGTGCTGCTCGACGAGATCGAGAAGGCCCACCCCGAGGTCTTCGACATCCTGCTGCAGGTGCTCGACGACGGGCGGCTCACCGACGGCCAGGGCCGCACGGTCGACTTCCGCAACACGATCCTGATCCTCACCTCCAACATCGGCTCGCAGTACCTCGTCGACCCCACCC
Organism: Sphaerisporangium corydalis; assembly: GCF_025506355.1. Lineage (GTDB taxonomy): Bacteria > Actinomycetota > Actinomycetes > Streptosporangiales > Streptosporangiaceae > Sphaerisporangium > Sphaerisporangium corydalis. The sequence goes on along the minus strand of NZ_JANZYP010000065.1, from coordinate 42,100 downwards.
TGGACACCACCACCAAGCGCGACAAGGTCCTCCAGTCCGTCAGGAACTCGTTCAAGCCCGAGTTCCTGAACCGGCTCGACGACGTGATCCTTTTCGACGCGCTCGGCTCGGAGGAGCTGACCCAGATCGTCGAGCTGCAGGTCGCCAGGCTCGCCCGGCGGCTGTCCGACCGGCGCCTCACCCTGGACGTCACCACTGCGGCGCGCGACTGGCTGGCGCTCACCGGCTACGACCCGATGTACGGCGCGCGGCCGCTGCGGCGGCTGGTCCAGTCGGCGATCGGCGACAAGCTCGCCAAGGGCCTGCTCGCGGGGGAGATCCACGACGGGGACCAGGTCACCGTCGATCTGGACGTCACTGGAGACACCTTGACCGTCAGGTCGTCCCGGTAAGGAAATGCCCAGGGTTGGGTTAACGACCCGCCGACGCCAGGCCTCCTTGGCTACTTTCGGTGCTCGTCGAAGCACCGGAAGTAGTCAGGGAGTGTTCATGCGTACTTCACACAGCATCCGAGGGTTCCTCGCGATGGCGGCGGTCACCGCTGGCGTCAGCTGGGCGGGGATGAGCGGCGCGGACGCCGCGTCGGTGCCCTGCCAGACCGGCGTCCCGGCGCTGGTGTACAGCTCGGGCGTCGTCGTGTACCCGTGCCTCGGCCTGTCGTGGCCCGACGACCTCGACGACGGCCGGGTCGGCCCCTGGCTCCCGACGACCGCCACCACCACCCAGATCACCCCCACCCTCCCCGACGGCCGGCCCCTCCAGCCCGCCACCGTCCAGACCGGCCCGGCCGCCCTGCAGGGCACCCCCGGCATCCAGTACGCCCCCGGCGTTCAGGGCGGAGTCCCGGGTGGCCCCGCCGTCCAGGGCGGTCCTCAGGGCGGGATCGGCGTCCAGGGGAACCCGGGAGGCGAGGAGTACCACGGCGGCGACCAGGGTGAGGAAGGGTACGGCGGCGAGGGCGAGGAGCACGGGCCCGAGCAGAGCGAGAACGGGTACGGCGGCGGCCATGGCGAAGGCGGGTACAACGGACCCGACCGAGGCGAGAACGGGCCCGGCGGGGACCAGGACGGCCCTCGTGGCGGATACCACGGACCCGACCGGGACGAGAACGGGTACGGCCCCGCCGAGGACCGCGGGCCTGACCAGGACGGCGGCGGCCGTGGCGGATACCACGGCGGCGAGAACGCCGACGGCTACCACGGCGACCAGGGCGACGGCCCTCGCGGGGGCAACGGCGACCACCAGAACCGCATGAAGAGCGACTTCCCCTCGGGCCCGGCCACCACCGGCCCCTCGGACGTCCCGGGCGCCGGCCTCGACGCGGCGGCGACGCCGTCACTGATGCCCATCGCCCCCCAGACACCCGCCCTCACCACTCCGCCTCCCGCTCAGCAGGCCCCCGCGGTCCCGGGCGGAAACGCCACGTCTCCGGCCCCGGGCGCGACGGCGGAGAACGCCTCGCCCGCGCCCGGAAGCGTGCGACCGGAGGTCGTGACGGGCGCGGACGCCGCACCGCCGGCGGGAGCCGCTCAGCAGGCCCCCGGCGATCTACCGGCCGGGGCCGCAGGTCAGGAGGGTGTCGACTCCGGGATCGTCCGGCCCGTCGAGACCGGTGCCGGCACGGTCGGTGCCAGGCTGGCGGTGCCGCGCCTCGTCGCGCGCCCCGGGGAGGACGGCGCGAACTCGGTCGGCACCGAGCTCAGGCTCCCCCCGCTCGGCAAGGTGCTGAACACCGGCTGATCGCCCGAGGCGCAGGGCGGCCGGTCAGCGGGAGACGTCGAGGAGCGCGTCCAGGTCGTCTTCGGGGAGGCCGAGGTCGACGCGGATGCGATAACGCGTGCGCAACAGCGCGTCCCGCGTGCCGCCGCCCGCGCCCTCACTCGTGAGGACCCCTTCGGTCGCCCACTCGTGCGCGCCTGACAGGTCGCCGTAGGCCACCAGCGTCTCGGCCACGTGTAAGGCGGTGCCCGGGTCGACCCGGCCGTCCGCCTTGATCGAGTCGACCAGTTCCCGGGCCTCGGCCGGCCGGTCGAGCTCGAACAAGGTGTCGGCGATGCCGGCCCGGGGATCGATGCTCACCTCGCCCCCGTCGTCCAGTGCCCGTTGGAAGCATTCGAGGGCCCGCGCCGGTTGCCCGGCCTGGCGCCACTCCTCGGCGGCGAGCACCAAGATCGCGGCACGGGACACCTCACCGGACGCGTAACCGCGCGCCAGATCATCGAGCCGCCCGGCGAGCGCCCCGTGGTCGTCATGGAGAAGAGCCTGTTCGAGCAGCCGATCAAGGTGCTCACGTGTCACATGTGCCACAAGACGAGATTACCGAGCCCCGCTCAACTATGCGCGGACAACAGCAGGCATTACTTCGGTACTGATTCGCACATGGTTGGCTACCGTCCGCGTGTCGTACGAGACGAGGGGGCATATTCCCCCTGCCTGGAAGGTCGCGCACGCCGTGAGAAGGAGCTGCGATGGACATGTCCTGGCAGACGACCTTCGCCGTGGCGTGCGCCGCGATCGTGGTCACGGTGGTCCCCGGCACCCTCGGGTACGCCACCGCCCGCGTCGAGACGGCCGTCCGGCAGAGCCAGGAGGTGTCGCGGTTGCGGGCCGAACTCCAGTCGGTGCGCAAGGCGGTCCAGGAGGTCTCCGACCCCTGCGAAGTCCCGCCCGAGGGCACCGTTCCCGGCGCCTCCCACTGAGGAACCACGCCCCTGCCCCGAGGCATCACCCTCGCTTCCTCCGTAGCGAGGGGATGAGGACGGCGGCCACCGCGACGTGCATCAGCGACAGCACGATCCTGGTACCGGCCGTGGCTCCGACGAACGTCACCGGGACGAAGGACACCGCCAGCACCACGAGGGCGAGCACCGTCCATATGGTGCGGGCACGTCGGGTGAGGCGTTCCAGCACCGCGAGCGCGCCCCACCCGAGCAGCGAGAGCACCAGCGTGAACATGACGACGATCGGCAGGCCGATGGGCCCGGCCGGCTGACCGTTGCGGGGATCGACGACGAGGCCGACGTCCAGCACCTGGGCCACCAGCCAGATCAGGCCGGTGGCCACCACCGTCCCGGCGGTCGCGAGGGCTCTGACGCGCAGGACCGGGGAACCGCCGGCGATGGGCTGGGGCGTCCGTGCGTCGGTCGTCATGGCGTACTCCTTGAGATCGCAGGATCGGACAGGCTCGGGTCGGACGGGGTCGAATCGGCCAGGCTGGGGGCGGAAGGGCTCGGAGCGGGCGGATCGGCCGAGCGGGGAGGAACGCCGGGGGCGGCGGGTCCTGGTGGGGCCGGGGTGCGCAGGAGGGTCAGGGTGAGGACGATGGCCACCGCGACCAGCACGGCCCCGGCGCCGAACGCCAGGTGATATCCGTCGTTGAGCGCCGCCACGGCGTCCAGGCCCCCGATGGACGGCAGGACGCCGGTGCGCGCGGTCGCCAGGGCCGCGAGGAACGCCAGCCCCAGCGCCCCGCCCGCCTGCGCCGACGTGGTGAGCAGGCCGGACACCAGCCCCGCGTCCCTGGGCGTCGCCTCCGACATGGCGAGGGTCATCACCGCCGGCATCGCGAGCCCGGCCCCGGCGCCGAGGAGCGTCATCATCGGCAGGACGTCCAGCGCGTACACGCCGCCCACCGGAGCGCGGGCGGCCAGGGCCAGGGCCGCGAAGACGCCCGCCAGCCCCCACAGCAGCACCGTGGGCTCGCCGAACCTCCCGATCAGCCGCGCCGACAGGCCGAGCGAGACCGCCGCGAGCGCCACAGGGACCGGCAGGCCCGCGAGGCTGATCGTCACCTCGTCGTAGGCCAGCACCCGCTGCAGGTACAGCACGCTGAGGAACGAGAACCCGATCATGGAGGCCACCATCAGGAACTGGACGAGGTTGGCCCCGGTGACCGGCCGCGAGCGCAGGATCCTGGGCGGCAGGAGCGGGTCGGCCGCGCGGACCTGGCGGAGCGCGAACGCGGCGAGCAGGACGACGGTCGCGGCGCCGAGCGCGTACGTGCGCGCTGATCCGCCGGGCCCGCCGGCCCCGGCGATGGTGAACACGCCGAGCATGAGACCGGCGGTGACCAGGAACGCGCCCAGGACGTCCACCCCGGCGCCCAGCCCGATCCCCCGGTCGGCGGCGACGATCCGCACGGCCAGGACGGTGGCCACGATCCCGATCGGGACGTTGACGAAGAAGATCCAGTGCCAGCCGGCGCTCTGGGTGAGTACGCCGCCGGCGACCCCGCCGATCGAGCCGCCGGCCGCCGCGACGAAGCCGCTCGCGCCGATCGCCTTCGCCCGCTCGCGCGGCTCGGGGAAGAGCGTGACGACGATGCCCATGCTGACGGCGGAGGCGACGGCGCCGCCGACGCCCTGGACGAACCGTCCCGCGACCAGCATCCCCTGGCCGGTGGCCAGCCCGCACACCAGTGACGAGGCGGTGAACAGGATCAGGCCGGCGACGAAGACGCGCTTGCGCCCGAGCAGGTCGCCGAGCCGCCCGGAAAGCAGGAGCAGCCCGCCGAACGCGATCAGGTACGCGTTGACGACCCAGGCCAGGTCCGGCTGGGAGAAGCCGAGGTCACGCTGGATGGCCGGCAGCGCCACGTTCACGATGCCGCCGTCAATGATGATCATCAGCTGCACGGTGCTGAGCACGGCGAACGCCGTCCAGCGGGAGCCGCTGCCAGGTGGAGGATGTCTCATAAGTGCCGCTTTCTGATCAGACGTCGTTTCAGCGCGCGCCCCGGTCCCCGGCAGGCCCGAAGACCCGCCCCCGATCGCGGGCATGCCGGAGACGGGCCGCGCACGGCCCTGGGCATGCCGGAGACAGGCCGCGCACGGCCCTGGGCATGCCGGAGACAGGCCGCGCACGGCCCTGGGAGGGGAGGATTGACTCGCTCGTAGTCGACCGTATGGGGACCGAGGAAGACAGCCAATGCGTATGAGTCTTCCGTTCATACGCCAACGTCCACCGGGCCGGATTCCGGGGTTATGCTCGCCGTATGGACGTGCTGAGCGACGTGATCGCCACCATGCGCACCGGCGAGCCCCGTTCGGCGCTCGTCGAATGGCACGCGCCGTGGGGCCAGAGCTACCCGCCGATGCCCAGCGCCGGCTTCCAGGTGATCCTCCAGGGGTCGTGCTGGCTGATCCCGCCGGAGGGCGCGCCGCTCGCGCTCGGCGTCGGCGACGTGGTGTTCCTGCCGTACGGGCGGGGGCACGCGCTGGCCGACAGCCCCTCCACCCCGCTGAACGACGTCGCCTGCGACCCGCACGACTCCGGCTACGAGCGGCGCTACGCGTCCCCGCCCGCCGGCCGCCGCCGCCCCGACGACCCGGGCGCGGTCACCGTCACCCTCTGCGGCGCCTACCAGCTCGACCCCGCGCGGGCGCATCCGCTGCTGACCGACCTGCCGGAGATCGTCCACCTGCCCGCCCGGCTCGGCCACCACCCCGAGCTGCGCGCCGCCGTCGAGCTCCTCGGCGGGGAGCTCGACCGCCCGAGGCTCGGCGCGGACGCCGTGGTGCCCGCCCTGCTCGACATGCTGCTGCTGTTCATCCTGCGCGCCTGGTTCGACGAGCAGCCCCACCACGGCACGCCCACCGGCTGGGCGGCGGCGCTCAACGACCCGGCGGTCAGCGCGGCGCTGCACGACATCCACCACGACCCCGGCCACCCGTGGACGGTCGAGGAGCTGGGCGCCCGCGCCGGGCTGTCACGGGCGGCGTTCGCTCGCCGGTTCGCCGCGCTGGTCGGACGGCCGCCGCTCGCTTACCTGACGTGGTGGCGCATGACCACGGCCGCGCGTCTGCTGCTCGACTCCGACGCGCCGCTCACCGTCGTGGCCGAGCGGGTCGGCTACTCCTCGGAGTTCGCCTTCGCCAACGCGTTCAAGCGCGAGTACGGCACCGCGCCCGGCCGGTACCGCCGCCAGGAGCACCTGGAACCGGCGACGACCGGCCCCTGACGAACGCCGTCAGGCCCGCGCGGTCCGCTGGGCCTGGAGCTGGCTCGACAGGTATTCGCGGATCAGCCGCTTGGCCCCGTCCACGAGCGGCGGCCACCCACCCGGGTCGCGGCGGAACGCCAGCGCGAGCACCGCGCCGCCCGCCTCGACCGCGACCGTGAGGCTGAGGTCCAGCTCCTCGCTGTCGGCCATGCCGAACTCCTCCAGCAGCAGCCCGCGCAGCCGCCCGGCGATCACCATGTTGTTCTCCGAGACCGTGTCGAGCAGGTTGAGGTCGACGGCGTCGCCGAACCGCAGCGAGCGGAACCCGGGAACGGTCCTGTGCATGTCGACGTACTCGTCGATGATGGCGTCGACCGCGTGCCACCAGCCGGTGAACTCCTCGGTCATGAAGCGCCGGCCCACGCGGGAGATGAACAGCTCCACGTTGCGCTGGGTCAGCGACTGGGTGATCGCCCGCTTGTCGGGGAAGAACTGGTACACCGAGCCGATCGCGACGTTGGCCCGCTCGGCGATGCGCGTGGTGGAAAGGGCTTCGTAGCCGACCTCGTCGAGCAGCTCGGCGCAGGCGTCGAGCATGCGCTCGACGCGGCGGGCGCTGCGGCGTTGCGACGGTTTGCGGCGCAACGAGACCTGTTCATCGTCGCAGGGGTCAGTCGGCGAGCTGGGCACAGCATCATCTTGCCCCTTCCGCGTCCGGCGGTCAGTCCTTCCCGGCCAGTCGTCCTAAATCGGAATCCGCGATTCGGGCGAGACCGCGCAACAGCCCCGGGGAAAGCCGCGAAAGCGCGTATCCGATCCTGCCCTCGGCGTTCACCGGGACCACGGCGGTGTTGCGGTGGACGGCGCGGAGGATGTGCGCCGCGACCCGCTCGGGCGCGTACCCGCGCCGCTGGAGCGCCTGCTCGGTCAGCGCCCGGTCTCCCCCTCGGTACGTCGCGTTGCCGGCGATCGGGGTGGAGACGAACCCCGGGCAGATGACGCTCACGCCGATCCCCCGGCCGGCCAGCTCGGCGCGCAGGCAGTCGCTGAGCATCTTCACCGCGGCCTTGGACGTGGAGTAGGCGGGCAGCACCCGTGAGGGCACGAAGGCGGCGAGCGAGGCGATGTTGACGATGTGGCCGCCCTCGCCGCGCTCCACCATCTGGCGGGCGAAGAGCCGGCACCCATGGACGACGCCCCAGAGGTTGACGCCGATGGTCCGCTCCCAGTCGGTCAGCTCGTGGTCCAGGAAGGGCCCGGTGACGGCGATGCCCGCGTTGTTCACCACGATGTCCGGCGTGCCCAGGTCGTCCTGGACGGCCGAGGCGAACCGCTCCATCGCGCCGGTGTCGGAGACGTCGACCTGGCGGGCGTGGGCGGTTCCGTACAGGCGCCCGATGTCCTCGGCGGCGCGCCGGGCGGCGTCGAGGTCGAGGTCGGCGCAGACCACTTCGGCGCCGTGGGCCGCGAAGGCCCGGGCCGTCGCCCGGCCGATGCCGCTTCCCGCGCCGGTGACGACCACGAGCCGCTGGTCGAAGGCCTTGCGCCCCTCGGCGACCCTGGCGCGCCTCAGCTCACGGGAGGGCTCGGCGCCGTGCTCTACGTGGCGGGCGAACTCGGCGATCATCCGGGCGACCGTCGCGGGATGGCTCCGCTGCGCCCAGTGGCCGGCCGGGATGGTCCGGTGCCACATGCGCGGCACCCACCGGTGCAGGGACGCCAGCAGCTTCGGCGACACGAAGATGTCCTTGCGCGCCTCGATGAGCTGCAACGGGACGTCGACGTACGGCTCGGGCACGAGGTCACGCCCGGCGAACATGTTGGCCCGGTAGAGGTTGAGGCCGTTGGTCCCGTCCTGGACGAGAGTGTCGGCCGGGTGGCCGTCCCGGGGCTCGATGCCCTCCGACAGGCGCATGGTCCGGGCGAGCGTGCGGGGCGCCACCGTCCGCCAGGCCAGCTCGCCCGCCCCCGGCGCCTGGAAGGCGGCCATGTACCACGACCGCACGGCCTGTCCGGCGACCTCCCGCTTGGCGGCGTTCCGCATGAAGTGCGACCCCTGGTCCAGGCCGGGGCCGCCGAGGGAGGTGAACGAGGCCAGCCGTTCGGGGAACCGCCGCGCGGCCTCCCAGCCCTGGATGGAGCCCCAGTCGTGGCCGACCAGGTGGACGGTGTCCTTGCCGATGGCGTCGAGCACCTCGGCGAGGTCGTCCACCAGGCGGCCGAGGGCGTACCCGCCGGCGTCCCTGGGCGTGGACGACGCGCCCGCGCCCCTGACGTCGTACCGCACGACGTGGAAGTCGGCCGCCAGCAGGTCGGCGACCTCGTCCCACACCCGGTGGGTGTCGGGGTAGCCGTGGATCAGCAGCAGAGTGGGATCGGCCGGGTCCCCCTGTTCGCGCAGTGCCAGTCGTACCGAGCCCGCCTCGATGAACCGCATACGCCTACTCCACACCATGGAGTGCCGCCGGGCCAGCCGTCCGGGCCGGGCGCGCGCCGGGTCAGGGCCTGGCGCGAAGGCCCGCGCAGCCTCGCAGCGCCTTCCAGTTCGCCACGGCCTGCTGCCCGGCGGCGCCGGTGACCGGGATCGGGATGCCTCCGCTGATGCGCGCGGGGGTCCACTGGTCCTTGAGCACCTTGCGGCCGTTGATCGTCAGCGTCAGCACTCCGGTGGCGCCCGTCTGGGCGCTGGAGTTGTAGAAGACGAAGTTGCCCATGCCGTAGCTGACGTACCGGCCCCGGAGGTAGCCGCTGCCGAGCAGGATGTGGGCGTGACCGCCGATGATCACGTCGGCGCCCGCCGCGATCAGCTTGGGCGCGAGATCAAGCTGGGCGGCGTTCGGGCATTTTTGCAGCTCGGTGCCCCAGTGGAGGTGGACGATCACGGTGTCGGAGGTCCTGCGCGCCTGCCGTACGGCCTGGAGCAGCCGTTCCTCGTTCTTGGCGGAGGCCAGCCCGCCCTGGGTGGCGGTGGCGGTCCAGGCCTGGATGAACTCGGAGTCCAGCACCTGCGTGGCGCCGATGATGGCCACCCGGTTGCCGTTCACCGTCTTGCGGAATGGCTTGTACGCCTCGGCGGCGTTCCTGCCGATGCCGACGACCGGGAAGCGGGACCGGCGGATGGCCGCGAGCGAGTCGCGCAGGCCGCCCTGCATGTAGTCCATGCCGTGGTTGTTGGCCATGGAGGCGACGTCCACCCCGGCCGCCTTCAGCGCGGTCAGCGCGGTCGCGGGAGCGCGGAAGGTGAACTGCTTGCCCGGCGCGGGGGTGCCGCCCTGGGTGATGGCGGTCTCCAGGTTGACCATCGCCAGGTCGGCGCGCTTCAGCACCGAGGAGATCGGGCCGAGGGCGGTGCGCGGGGAGGCGAGCCGGTTCCGCAGCGATCCCTCGAAGTGGGTGTCACCACCGAAGGAGATGGTGAACGGCCCGCGCTTCGGCTTCTCGTCGGCCGATGCCGACGCCGAGGCGGTGGAACCGTCCTCCTTGGACCCGGTGTCCTTGGCCGGTTTCCCCGCCGACTCGGCGGCCGAGCACGCGGCGGCCGGCACCGCGGCGAACGCGGCGACGGCCAGGACGGCGACGGCGCGGCGGAGGGCGGGCGCGGCCGGGGAGAGGTGTGACGTGCGGGGCGGGGCGGGTGCAGTGGGGTGACTTCTCATCGCTCCAAGAGCATGCCATCTTCCGCCCGCCGTTGGACAGCGCCGCCGCCTGCGAGCGGCGAAGAGCTGACTGGGAAGATTCCTTTACTTGAATGATTCAGGTTTAGGGCTTAAGGTGCAGGTCGTGGGAGATGTTGACCGGCTACGTGACCTGGGACTGCGGGTGACCGCGGCCCGAGTCGCGATCATGCGCACCGTTCGGGCCGGTGACCACCTCGATGTGGTCACCATCCACCGCGCCGTGCGCGAGCGGGTCGGCCACGTTTCCCTCCAGGCCGTCTACGACGGGCTGCACGCGCTCCACAGGGCCGGGCTCCTGCGCAAGATCGAGCCCATGGGCAGTCCGGCACGCTACGAGGCCAGGGTGGGCGACAACCACCACCACCTCGTCTGCCGCATGTGCGGCACCGTGACCGACGTCGACTGCGCGACGGGCGAGGCTCCATGTCTTGATCCCGTGGACGCCGCAGGTTTCCTGATCGAAGAGGCCGATGTGATCTATTGGGGCGTCTGCCCCGACTGTCACTCCCAGAACCCCTGATAACCGCCGCACTTGACGGGCATGGAGTCCAAGGCACAAGCCGTACTCCACCAACGACGAACCGGAGGACCGCGCGATGACCGAACGGCCCATCACCACGACGGACGCGGGCATTTCCGCCCCGAGTGACGAGTTCTCTCTCTCCGTGGGTCCCAACGGCCCTCTGCTGCTCCAGGACCATTACGTCATCCAGAAGATGGCCCAGTTCAACCGCGAGCGGGTCCCCGAGCGGGTCGTCCACGCCAAGGGCGGCGGCGCTCACGGTGTGCTGCGTATCACCGAGGACGTCAGCCAGTTCACCAAGGCGAACCTGTTCCAGAAGGGCAAGGAGACCGACCTCTTCCTGCGCTTCTCCTCGGTGGCGGGCGAGCTCGGCAGCCCGGACACCCAGCGCGACCCCCGCGGCTTCGCGATCAAGTTCTACACCGACGAGGGCAACTACGACCTGGTCGGCAACAACACCCCGATCTTCTTCATCCGCGACCCCTCGAAGTTCTCCGACTTCATCCACAGCCAGAAGCGGCGCGCGGACACCAACCTGCGCGACCACAACATGCAGTGGGACTTCTGGACCGGCTCGCCCGAGTCGACCCACCAGGTCACCTTCCTGATGACCGACCGGGGCACGCCCACGAGCTGGCGGCACATGCACGGCTTCGGCTCGCACACGTTCCTGTGGTACAACGCGGGCGGCGAGAAGTTCTGGGTGAAGTACCACTTCAGGACCGACCAGGGCGTGGAGAACTTCACCGACGCCGAGGCCGGCGCCGTGATCGCGCAGGACGCCGACCACCACATCCGCGACCTGCACACCGCGATCAAGAACGGCGACCACCCCTCGTGGACGGTCAACGTGCAGATCATGCCGTTCGAGGCGGCGGCCGACTACCGCTTCAACCCGTTCGACCTGACCAAGGTGTGGCCGCACGGCGACTACCCCGAGATCACGATCGGGAAGTTCATCCTGAACCGCAACCCGGTGAACTACTTCGCCGAGGTCGAGCAGGCCGCGTTCGAGCCCGCCAACCTGGTGCCGGGCATCGGCGCCTCCCCGGACAAGATGCTCCAGGGCCGGCTGTTCTCCTACCCCGACACCCACCGCTACCGCATCGGTGCCAACTACCTGCAGCTCCCGGTCAACCGGCCGAAGTCGCCCGTCCACAGCTACAACAAGGACGGCGCCATGCGCTACGAGAACCCCGGCGACCCGGTGTACGCGCCCAACACCTTCGGCGGTCCCGTGGCCGACCCGGCGATCTTCGCGGGCGAGAACTACCACGTCGCCGGTGAGGTCATCCGCAGCGCCTACCAGAGGCACGCGGAGGACGACGACTTCGTCCAGCCGCGCGCCCTGTGGGAGAACGTCCTGTCCCCGACCGACCGCGAGCACCTCGTGAGCAACATCGTCGGCCACGCCTCCGCCCCGGAGGTCGACGCCGAGATGAAGAAGCGCGTCGTCGAATACTGGACCAACGTCCACAAGGAACTCGGCGAGGGCGTCGCCAACGGCCTCGGCGTCGTCTGACCCCTGGGCCAGGCGCGAGCCCGCGCCGCACTCCGGGAACGCGAGAGGGCCCCATCCGTACCGTGGATGGGGCCCTCTCGCGCGACCGCTAAACCTCGGGACGAGCCGCCTTGACGCGCCTGAGGAACGCTTTCCACTCGGCCGCCGGGAAGGTCACGACGGGGCCGCCGGTGTTTTCGCTGTCACGCACGACAACATCCGCGCCGCCGCTGGAACCGACTTCGACGCAATTCCCATTGGTACTGTAGGAGCTTTTCCGCCAGGTCCCGTGCCCGATGTCCGTAACGGACATATGTGACCTCCACCCCAGAAGACAATAATAGGAGTATTTTCATCATGAGGCTCGGTCACATGGGACGCAAGGTCAGGATCGGGTCACCAAAAGAATCATGATTTCAGCTGCTTGAGGAATCTCGTCCATTCCTGCCGGGAGAACCGGAGAACCGGTCCGTCGACGTCCTTACTGTCACGGACCCAGAGCAGGTCCTGGCCGGTCGAGGCCACCTCGACGCAGTTGCCGTTCGCGCTCCGGCCGCTCTTGCGCCACACATGGGAACTACTATCGTCGGCTTGCATGGGATTCCTTCCGTTCACGGCACGCCGGCGCCGCGCCGCTCCCGGTGAAGCGATTCGCTACCGCCAGCGTTCCGAAATTGTGCGAATGAGCTGCTGCGATTTCGCCTCGTCGAGGGAGATGCTCAGCAGGTGATCGAACGCGCGTTTGTACGCGAACACCTGCTCGGCGTCCTCGACGAACCGTGCTCCGAAAAACTCCTCGAGGTAGACCGTCTCCGGGAAGTCGGCGAAGCTGAGATACAGAAACGGGCCCGTGGGCGTCGGCGGAGGAGTGTCCTGGGTCAGGATTCTCATCTCGACGTGCTCGAGTTCCGAGACCTCGACGAGGTGGTCGAGCTGCTCCCGCATCACCCGCGCGTCGCCGAACTGGCGTCGTAACACCGATTCGTCGAAGACCGTCACGAGGTTGAGCGGGTGCGGGCCACCCAGAAGGTAGTCCTGACGGGCGCCTCTGGCCTCGACCCGCTGCTCGATCCACACCGGCGGGATCTGCACGATCGGCTGCATGGCCGCCATCAGCGCGCGGGCGTAGTCCCGCGTTTGCAGCAACCCGGGAAGCACCTGTGGCTCCCAGTTGCAGGCCAGGTCGGCCTCCGCCTCCCGGTCCAGGAGGACCAGGGCCGTGGGCGGCAGGGAACCGCGATAGTCGTCCCACCAGCCCTTCTGGGCGGCGCTCCGGCGCAGTTCGAGCAGCTGTTGCCGTATGACGCGATCGGCGCCGAACAGCTTCAGGAGATCCTCGACGTCCTTGATGGTGGGAAACGTCTTGGCGTTCTCGATGCGGCTGACCTTCGCGGCCGACCACTTCAGCCGCGCGGCCACCTCGTCGCCGATCAACCCGGACGCCTCACGCAGGCGCCGGAGGTCTCGGCCCAGACGCGCCCGGCGAAGCGAAGGACTGCCACGGTCAGGCACCCCGGCCTCCTCGTCGAGACGTCAAATGGTTCGCGCGGAGTCATGATCCACATACGGAGCCCGCTCATCCTAGTGCAAGTTACATCTACCCATGCACTGCAGGGTGACTACCGGGTTACAGAAATTATTTCACTTTAGCTTGCGTAGTAATACCCCATGAGAGAGCATTTAGGAAGAAGGTTTTCCCGGAAGATCGGGAAGGGTGGCCAAATGATCGCTCGGGGAATCGGCACACCGGCACCTTTGATCGCGCCCGAATCGGGAGCCCCAACTTGGCCCGGCGCGGCGACGCGGTCCCTCTCGCCCAGGCGGAGGGAGGACGGCGGTCCAGCCGCGCAGACGACGCGGCATCATTTTCACGGCTGAAGAACGTGAATCTCGCAGGCAAGCGAAAAGCCGGGCCGAAGGCTGCCACCTAGCGACCCGGCGTGCCGAGAACTCCCTCTCGAATGCCTTCATCAGGAGTCTCCGATGAGTCACCACGGTACCAAGCCACTGTTCCAAATCAAGAGCTTCTTGACGGCACTGGTCGAGCGGGCCGACCGGACCCTGTGCGCGGACCAGGACGGGTGGGCCCTGCGGCTCGGCTGGACGGTCACCCGCACCGGTTTCGGTGCCCGCCGATACCGCGACCCCCGGTTCGACGCCCTTCGCGCCGGGCGCGCGGCGGCGTGCGTCCCGGCCGCCGAAATCCCCCCGACCACGGAAATCCCGGAGCGCCGCGTTCCGGCCGACTCGCTGGAATGGCGGTAACCGCGATGACGTCCCGAAATGTGCGGCACAACCTGCACCCCGCCGTGGATCACCTTCCCCTCGCCGGCCGGGGCGGGGCGGTGACCCGGATATGGCGGCGGCGGACCGAGATCCTCCTGGTGGCCGTGGTCGTCTCGCTGGTGGTGGTGGCGTTCCGCGCGCACGTCTGGTGGGGGTTCGGCGTCGTCACCGGCATGGTCGCGGTGCCCGTCACGCTCCGGCGCGGCCGTAACCGGCTGAAGGTGCACTTCTGGTGCGTCTACTCCCGGCACCGCATGCGGCGGCTGTTCCTCGGCACCCCCCTGCGCACCCGGAAAGGGCGCATCCCGCTGATCCTTTGGATAACCCCGACGCCGGAGGGAGAGAAGGCCCTGGTCCTGTGCCGGGTGGGGATCTGCGCGGAGACCTTCGAGGCCTTCGCGGGCGAGATCGCGGCGGCCTGCGGTGCCACGTCGGCGCGGATCGCCCGGCACCGGAAGTGGGCCAATCTGGTCACGGTGGAGATCATCCGCCGGGGCGAGCGCCCGGTTGCCCCTTCGGCGGGCATGAACCGCCGGATCTCCGACCCGTACGCGTGGGAGCCGCTGGGCGATTCGTACCCGGGGTCGTCGCCCGACCCTTTCGACCCGCCTCACGGCCGGCCGGACGACGCGCCGGGGGCCAGGTACGCCTGGCGGTGAGGGCCTGACCGGCCTGTTCGAGTGCCGGCGAAGCGGTTCGGGGGGCGCTTCGCGGGGTGCGCGGGGGTGGTAAAGCGCTGTCAAGCAGGATGGTGAAGCACTTCCTTGTCGGGCTCTGGGCCGGTAAAGATGGGTTTGCCCGTCGAACTCAGGAGGCCGACTCATGCGTACGGCGCACCGAACCTGCCCGCTGTGTGAGGCCGTCTGCGGCCTGACCATCACGCTGGACGACGACGACCGGGTGGTGGGAGTACGAGGGGACGACGCCGATCCGTTCAGCAAGGGGTTCATCTGCCCCAAGGGGGCGAGCCTCGGCCGGCTGGACGAGGACCCGGACCGCCTGAGCAGGCCCATGGTCCGCGAGGACGGCGAGTGGCGGGAGGTGGGCTGGGAGGAGGCCTTCGAGGCGGTGGAGCGCGGCCTGGCGGCCGTGCCCGGCCCGGAGCGCGCGATCTACCTCGGCAACCCGAGCGCCCACACGATGGCGGGCACGCTGTACTCGGGGCCGCTGGTCCGCAGCCTCGGCACCCGCCAGGTCTACTCGGCGAGCACCTCCGACCAGATGCCCAAGCACGTGGCGGCCGGCCTGATGTTCGGCCACCCGTTGACGATCCCGGTGCCCGACCTCGACCGCACCGACTACCTGCTCATGCTCGGCGCCAACCCCCTGGAGTCCAACGGCTCGCTCTGCACCGCGCCCGACTTCCCCGGGCGCCTCAAGGCGCTGCGCAGGCGCGGCGGGCGCCTGGTCGTCGTCGACCCGCGCCGCACGCGCACGGCGGCCCTGGCCGACGAGCACGTCTTCGTGCGGCCGGGCATGGACTCCTACCTGCTGATGGGCATCGTCCACACCCTGTTCGCCGAGAACCTCACCGACGTGCGCGTGCCGGTGACCGGCCTGGCCGAGGTCGAGGCGGCGGTGGCGGCGTTCACCCCCGAGGCGTGCGCGGCGGCGAGCGGGGTGCCCGCCGAGGTCATCGTGCGCCTGGCGCGCGAGCTGGCCGCCGCCCCCACGGCCGCCGTGTACGGCCGGATCGGCACGTGCACGGTCGAGTTCGGCACGATCGCGCAGTGGCTGGTCGACGTGGTGAACGTGCTGACCGGCAACCTCGACCGGCCCGGCGGCGCCATGTTCCCGCGCGCGGCCACCGAGGGCCCGCCCCGGCGCAAGCCGTACGCCAGGGGGCGCTGGCACAGCCGGGTGCGCGGGCTGCCCGAGGCCAACGGCGAGCTGCCGGTGGCCACGCTGGCCGACGAGATGGAGACGCCAGGCGAGGGCCGGATCCGGGCGCTGATCACGGTCGCGGGCAACCCGGTGCTGTCGGCGCCGAACGGCGCGCGGCTGGACCGGGTCCTGGCCGGGCTGGACTTCATGGTCAGCGTCGACCCGTATCTGAACGAGACGACCAGGCACGCGCACGTGATCCTCCCGCCGCCCCGGGTCATGCAGGCGGGGCACTACGACTTCGCGCTGCTCGCCCTGGCGGTGCGCGATTACACCCGCTACTCGCCGCCCGTGCTCGCCCTCGCGCCAGGACGCCCTCCCGAGACGGTGATCCTCGCGCGCCTCGCCATGATCGCGTCCGGGCAGGGCGCGGGCGCCGACCCCGCGCTGCTGGACGAGATGATCCTCGACCAGATGCTCCGCAAGGCCGTGGACACCCCGGGGTCGCCCGTCGAGGGCCGCGACCCGGCCGAGCTGCGTGCCGCGCTCACCGGGTCCGGCGGGGCCGAGCTGCGTCTCGACGCGATGCTGCGCCTCGGCCCGTACGGCGTCTGGGGCGGGCGGGCGGAGGGCGACGACGGGCTGTCCCTGGAACGGCTGCTGGAGAGCCCGCACGGCATCGACCTCGGCGCGCTCGAACCGCGGCTGCCCGGCCTGCTCAGCACGGCATCGGGGACCGTCGAGCTGGCCCCCGAGGCGATCATCGCCGACGTCGGGCGGCTCCGCGAGGCGCTCGGGCGCGAGACGAACGCGTTCGTGCTCATCGGGCGGCGGCACCTGCGGTCCAACAACAGCTGGATGCACAACGTGGGGCCCCTGGTCGGCGGCACGAACCGCTGCACGCTGCAGATCAACCCCAAGGACGCCGCCGACCTCGGGCTGGCCGAGCAGGCGGTGATCCGCTCGGCGGCCGGGGAGCTCACCGTATGGCTCGAACCGACCGACACGATCATGCGCGGGGTGGTGAGCCTCCCGCACGGCTGGGGGCACTCGGGCAGCGCGCAGCTCGTCGCCGCCAAGCACGCGGGGGTGAACGCCAACACGCTGACCGACGAGTCGATCATCGACCCGTTGTCGGGAAACGCGGTGTTCAACGGCGTCCCGGTGACGCTCACCCCGGCCTGAGGAGGGATCAGGGGCACCGGCCTGGGCAAATCCGGACGGTTCCGGTAATAGGCTGTGGCGCGTGACCACCGTGCCCGATAAGGAACGTCTACCGGCCCAGGTCGGTTTCGCCGTCGAAATCGACAAGTTGAAGCGCGTGCTGCGCCGCAACACCTTGATGGACGGCTCCCGCAGGGAGAACGACGCCGAGCACTCGTGGTACCTCGGCATGCTGGCCATGGTGCTCGGCGAGCACGCGCCGTCCGGTACCGACCTCGACCGCGTCACGGCCATGCTGCTCGTGCACGACATCGTCGAGATCGACGCGGGCGACACCTTCATCTACGACCTGGCGGCGGTCGAGGTGCAGGAGAAGGCCGAGCGCGCCGCCGCCGACCGCATCTTCGGCCTGCTCCCCGAGGACCAGACGGCCGCCATGCGCGCCCTCTGGGACGAGTTCGAGGAGCGGAGCACGCCCGAGGCGAGGTTCGCCAAGGCGCTCGACCGGCTCGCGCCGATCCTGGCCAACCACCACAACGAGGGCGGGTCCTGGACGCGCCACGGCGTCACGGCCGACCAGGTGATGGAGAAGGTCGAGATCATCCGGGAGGGCTCGGCCACCCTGGGCGAGTACGCCACGGAGATCGTCGAGCTGTCGGTGGCCCGCGGCCATCTGGCCCGCAGCCGCTCTTAATCACCTTCACGGTGTTCTCTCACGCTTTGGGGGGTAAGTCCACTTAAGCGAGAGGGGGCGCACGTGGAGGAAACCTCGAAGTCCATCAACTCGCGGCGTCGTACGCTCAGGGAGTCCCTGGGCCTCGGGCGCATACCGCTGCCGGTGGGCCTGACCGACCGCCTGGAACACGTCAGGGCGATCGACCGGGTGGTCATCCCGGTGGCGAAGGCCATCCGGCGCACGCTGCCCTCCGGGAGCGCCCTCAGGGACCTGCTGCACGGCGTGCCCACCGGGCACCCCCTGCACCCCCCGCTGGCGACCATCAGCCTCGGCTGCTGGACGGCCACGGCCGTCCTCGACCTCATCGACGTCGACCCCCGGGCGTCCCAGGCCGTGCTGGTCACCGGCATCGCCGGCGCCGTCCCCGCCGTGGCGGCCGGGCTGACCGACTGGTCGGTCCTGCACCTTGAGCAGCAGCGGGTCGGATTCGTGCACGCCGTGGTCAACCTGGCGGCGCTCGGGCTGTACTCGGGGTCGCTCATGCTGCGGTTGTCCGGCAGGCACCGCGCGGGGCGGACGCTCGCGTTCGCCGGCCTGGGCGCGGTGAGCGTCGGCGGCTACCTCGGCGGGCACCTGGCGTACCGCATGGCGGCGGGGCCCACCCACGCCGAGCCGACGACGCACCTGGTCCCGCTCGGCTGGCACGACCTGTGCCGCTTGTGGGACCTGCCCGACGGGCGGCCGGTCTCGCGGCGCCTCGGCTACATCAACCTGTTCGTCCTGCGGCACGGGTCCGAGGTCAAGATCCTCACCGACCGCTGCTCGCACCTGGCCGGCCCGCTGCACCAGGGGCGGCTGGTGGTGGAGAAGGACGAGGCCTGCGTGGTGTGCCCGTGGCACGGCAGCACGTTCCGACTGGAGGACGGTGCGGTGGTGCACGGCCCGGCGACCGCGCCCCAGCCCGCGTTCGAGGTCAACGTCCGGGGCGACGGCATCGTCCAGGTGCGTCCCCGGCCCGCCTGACCCGCGCCCGGCGGATCCGCGGGTTCACGTGAACCCTTCCGCCGGGGCCTCCCTCAGTCAGTCGCAGGGGATCACTCGTCCCCTCGGTCGGCGGCCGGATGTTCGACCAGCGCCAGGATCCGGCTCGCCATGAAACGCGCGGTCCGCACGGGCGTGCCGCTCCTGGTCACCTCGCTCACCTCGACGAGTCCCCTCCGGGTGGCGACGTCGACGCGGCGACCCGCCTTCGTCGCGATGACCTCGTACGTACGCGGATTACCACCCGCGTCTATGACGATCTCGACCCGGTCACCCTTCATGCCCTGATAAATACCCACTTGCGGGTGTGGTTAGCCGTACACCAGTTTGACAATCGCCACGATTCCCACGCAGACGATCAGCGCGCGCAGCACCCGCGCGGGCAGCCTGCGGCCCACCCGCGCGCCCAGGAAACCCCCGACCAGGGAGCCGAGCGACACCAGGAGTACGGCCCACCAGTCGACCGGGGCCAGCACCGCGAACAGCACCGCCGCGGTGGCGTTGACCAGCAGCGACAGCATGTTCTTCGCCGCGTTGACCCGCTGGAGCCGCTCGTCGAGGAAGATGCCGAGCAGCCCGATCAGCACGACGCCCTGCGCGGCGCCGAAGTACCCGCCGTAGACCCCCGCGCCGAGCACGCCCAGCCACAGCCACGGCCCGCCGTTCGGGTGCGGGCGCTCCTGCCGCTCGGCGAGCCAGACGTTGAGCCGGGGCTGGACGACCACCATCACGCAGGCGAGCGCGATCAGCACCGGGACGATCACCTGGAACGCCTTCTGGGGCAGGGAGAGCAGCAACAGGCCGCCGACCAGCGAGCCCGCCACCGAGGCGACACCGAGCCGCAGCAGCCGGTCGCGCTGGCCGCGCAGCTCGTCGCGGTAGCCGAGCACGCCCGTCACGTTGCCCGCCACCAGGCCGACGTTGTTGGACACGTTGGCGACGATCGGCGGGTACCCGAGCGCGAGCAGCGTCGGGAACGTGATCAGCGAGCCCGACCCGACGACGGCGTTGATCCCCCCCGCCGCGACCCCGGCCGCGAGGACCGCGACCACCTCCCACGGTGTCACGTGGCCACCTTTCGTACGGCTCCGCACGATGGTAGGCGGCGCCCGCGCGCACCCGGCGGCAGGGGTCCCCCGCTCATCGGGCGCCCGGGGGCGGAGCGGTCACCGAGCAGGCCGGGCGAAGGGGGACGGCGGGGGCGGTCACTGGGTGGGCGGGGTCTCCTTGAGCGAGGTCTCCCCGGGCGGGGCTTCCTTGAGCGGGGCCTCATCGGGCGGGGTGAACGGCTCGCCCAGGTCCTGCTCGGTCTCGGAGGGGACGCTCCGCATCGTGTCGTCGCCGCCCTTGGCGGTCTCGGGAAGCGCCTGGAGGTACCGGTAGGCGAGCGCCCGCTGGTCGGGGTCGCCCGCGTGGATCGCGCGGAACACCGTCGCGAGCGCGTCGGCCTGGCTCCTGGCCCGCAGGGCCTGGGCGTCGGCGTCGGCCTGGGCGCGCAGCACGGCCGCCTCCGCGTCGCCCCTGGCCTTCAGGATCGCCGCCTGGCCCTCGCCCTCCGCCGTCAGGATGGCGGACTGCTTCTGACCCTCGGCGGACAGGATGGCGGCCCGCTTGTCGCGGTCGGCCCGCATCTGTCTCTCCACGGAGTCCTGGATGGAGGACGGCGGGTCGATCGACTTCAACTCGACGCGGTTGACGCGGATGCCCCATTTGCCGGTTGCGTCGTCGAGCACGGCGCGCAACTCGGCGTTGATCTCCTCACGGGAGGCCATCGTGCGGTCGAGGTCCAGGCCGCCGACGACGGCGCGCAGGGTGGTCCCGGTGAGCTGCTCGACACCGGTCAGGTAGTTCGCGATCTCGTAGGTGGCGGCCTTGGGGTCGGTCACCTGGAAGTAGATCACCGTGTCGATCGACACGACCAGGTTGTCGGAGGTGATCACCGGCTGCGGGGGAAAGGAGACGACCTGTTCGCGCAGGTCGATGATGCCCTTCACGGTGTCGATGAACGGCACGACGATGGTGAGCCCGGGAGTGAGCGTGCGGTGGTAGCGGCCCAGCCGCTCGATGATGAACGCCTGGGCATGGGGGACGATGCGAATGGTGCGGTATAAGGCGAACCCGGCGATGGCCACCACGATCATGGCGACGACAAGCTGTGTCATGAGCCACTCCGACCCGACGAATCCGATGAGCCCCCGGCCGGAATGATATTTGGTCCGGGCTTTACTTGTTCGTCAACCACGCACGTGATCGGCCCGGATCATGAATCACCCGGCGTCCCAGCCCTTTCCGGCCACCCGAAGGCCGTACCGGCGGCCGGCGGGTCGTCCCTGGTGGCGCGGACGCCGGCCCGGCGACGCCGGAGGTCAGCCCGGCAGCGCGCGGGCGTACCAGCGGCCGTCGGCGCTGCGTTCGAGGCTGAGCGGCACGCCGAAGGTGCGCGAGAGGTTGTCGGCGGTCATCACGTACTCGATGGGCCCCTGGGCGACCACCGACCCGTGGCGGAGCAGCAGGACGTGCGTGAACCCGCTCGGCACCTCCTCCACGTGATGGGTGACCAGCACCATGGTCGGGGCCTTCGCGTCGTAGGCGAGCCCCGACAGGCGGCGTACGAGGTCCTCCCGGCCGCCGAGGTCGAGCCCGGCCGCCGGCTCGTCGAGCAGCAGGAGCTCGGGGTCGGGCATGAGCGCCCGCGCGATCTGCACGCGCTTCCGCTCGCCCTCCGACAGCGTGCCGAACTTGCGCCTGATCAGGTGGGCGCAGCCGAGCTGGTCGATGAGCTCCACCGCGCGGGTGACGTCCCCGGAGTCGTACTCCTCGTTCCACCGGCCGAGGATGGCGTACGAGGCGGTGAGCACGAGGTCGATGACCTTCTCGTCCGGCGGCACCTTCTCGGCGAGCGCCGCGCTGGCGAGGCCGATGCGCGGCCGCAGGTCGAAGACGTCGGTCTGGCCGAGCCGCTCGCCGAGGATCTCCACCGAGCCCTCGCTGGGGAACAGCAGTGCCGCCGCGACCTGCAGCAGCGTCGTCTTCCCCGCGCCGTTCGCGCCGATCACGATCCAGCGTTCGTCTTCCTCGACCGTCCAGTCGATGCCCCGCAGCAGGGCCGCGCCATCTCTGCGGACGGCGACGTCCTGGAGCCGAAGCACCTGACCACCCATCCCGAATACCTCCATAACCTGTTGATCCAGATCAACCCGGTTCTTCCGGATCAATCCAGCCCCACCGGGCAAGTCGCCCCGCCCAGTGTCCCTCCGGACCAAACCTATTGCAGCATCAGCGCATATCGTGGTTCGGTGCACCCCGATTCACCGATCTCCGCCACCTTGGTCGCATGGGGCAACGCCTGGCTTGCCGGACATGTCGGCCTGGACGAGGCTGTCGACCGGCTGGAGCGCGCCGCGGGACCACAGGTCGTCTCGACTGAGGTGACCGAGACCCCCCTGCGCGGATTCCTGGCCGACCTGCGGGTCGAGGGCATGACCGCCCTGCGCCTGTCCCTGCCCGCGCCGGGCGACCCGCTCGGCCTCACCGGGCCTCCCCCGTTCACCATGGCCGCCGTCGACGCCGGACAGGCGGCCACGGCGGTGCTCCCCGGCCGCTGCCTGGGACTGGTCCCCTCCCCCGACCTGCGCGGCTCGTCCTACTCCGGCGTCCGCTGGACGCTGATGGAGGCCCGCGCCGCCGTGCCGGACGTCCCCGGCCTCGCGGACGCCGAGCACGAGCTGACCTCGGCCATGCGCTCGGCCACCGACGCGCTGCTCTCGGTGGACGGTCCCCGCGAGGGCCAGCCCTCGATCAGGACCGCCGACGACGGCCTCGCCCCCGGCTACCCGCCGCGCGCCCACCGCGTGGCCGCCCTCACGGCCCGGCTGGCCTCGGTCCTGCGCCTGGCCGACGAGCGCGGCCTCACCTCAGGGCAGATCGCCGTACGCGGGCAGGCCCTGCGCGACCTGGACCGGGCCGTGCGGCGCGCGCGGGTGGCCGCCCACAACGCGATCGTCGAGGCCCGCCAAGGTCCGGACACCCTCGCGCGGCGCGCCCGCCCGGACAGCGCCCAGCAGCGGGGCGGGTAGCCTCACCGCTCCCGAAGCTCAGTCCGGGTAGCCTCCCACCGCTCACGAAGCTCAGTCCAGGCCGTGCCGGACGGCGTACAGGGCCGCCTGGGTGCGGTCCTGGACGCCGAGCTTCATCAGCACGTTCGAGACGTGGGTCTTGACGGTCTTCTCGGCGACGACGAGCGCCCTGGCGATCTCCCGGTTGGACCGCCCGGAGGCGATCAGCGCGAGCACCTCACGCTCCCGGTCGGTCAGCACGGACGGCGCAGGCGACCCGGCACCGCCGCCCTCGGCGCGCGGCGGGCTCGCGATCATGGCCTCGGCCGCCTCGGGGGCCAGCAGCACCTGGCCGCCGTGCACCGACCGGATTGCCTGCACGAGCGCGGCCGGGTCCACGTCCTTGTAGAGGAACCCGGCCGCCCCCGAGCGCATGGCGGGCGCCACGTCCCCCCGGTCGCTCACCGAGGTGAGCACGATCACCCGTACGCGCAGGCCGCGCGCGGCGATCTCCCCCAGGGCGCCGAGGCCGTCCATGACGGGCATCTTGAGGTCGAGCAGCAGCACGTCGGGCGCCAGCGACTCGGTCAGTGCCACCGCCTCGGCCCCGTCCGCCGCCTCCCCCACGATCTCGACGTCGTCCTGCAGGCCGAGGAAGGTGCGCAGGCCCTGGCGCACGATGGGGTGGTCGTCGGCGACCAGGACGCGGATCACGCCGGCACCTCCAGCCGCAGGGTCGTCCCCGCGCCGGCCTCTGACGACACCAGCAGCGAGCCGCCGGCCGCCTCGGCCCGGTCCCTCATCGAGAGCAGGCCCAGCCCCCGCACGGTGGGCGACTCGGTGTCGAAACCGTCCCCGTCGTCCCTGACCTCCAGCCTCAGCCGCGCTCCCGCCGTCTCCAGGCTCACGTGTATCGCCGACGCGTGCGCGTGCCTGAGCGCGTTGTGCAGGGCTTCCTGAGCCACCCTCAGCACGGTCACCTCCGTCACGGGCGGCAGGTCGCACAGCGGGCCGCCGGCGAAGGAGATGTCCTCGGGGTACAGGCGGTCGAGCACGCCGACGTGCTTGCGCAGCGTCTCGGCCAGCCCGTGCCGGTCGAGTTCGGCCGGCCGCAGCTCCACGATCACGGCCCTCAGCTCGGCGAGCGCCTCGCCCGCCAGCCGCTGGACCCTGTCGATCTCGGTCATGGCGCGCTCGGGGTCGGAGGCGACCAGCGCGGCCGCCGCCTTGGCCGTGAGCCGCAGGGAGAACAGCTTCTGGGTGACCGCGTCGTGCAGCTCGCGGGCCATGCGGTTGCGCTCCTCGACGATCGTCAGCTCACGGCCCCGCTCGTACAGGCGGGCGTTGGTGAGCGCGATGGCCGCGTGGGCCGCGAAGAGGGTGAGCAGGTCCTGGTCCTCCTGGGTGAACCCGCCGGGGGCGCGCTTGTTGGCCAGGAAGATGATGCCGAGCACGTGGTCGGCGTCGCGGATCGGCACCCCGATGAAGTCCTTCATCACCGGGTGCGCGCTCGGCCACCACTCGAACCGGGGATCCTCCCGGATGTCGGGCAGGCGCACCGGAGCGGCCTCCCGCAGCATCGCGGCCAGCATGCCGTGCTGGCGCGGAAGCGGGCCGATGGCCTCCCACTGCTTGTCGCTGACCCCCTCGGCGACGAACTCCGCGAACGAGCCGTCGTCGTCGGGCACCCCGAGCGCCGCGTACCGGGCGTCCAGCAGGGTGCGCGCCGATCGCACGATGACCTGGAGCACCTCACGGGCCGACAGATGGCGGGTGACGGCGAGGACCGCGGAGCTGACGGCGTGCAGCACGGCGTCCCGCTCGGACGTCCCCTCGACGACCCGGTCCGGCGACCGTCCAGCGTCCTTCTCCGCGACCCGGTCCGGCGTCCCCTCGGACGTCCGTCCGGCTGAGCCTTCGGTGGTCACGCCCACACTGTAGGCGGGGTGGCGCGGTAAGGCCTCGGCCCATGGTCCTAGGCCCATCAGCGCAGGCGGGCCCGGACGTGCGGCCGATGCCCCGGCGGACGTACCACTCCTAGCGTCATGCCCATGGCGAAAGACACCCGATCCACAACAGAAACCCCAGCGGGGGCGTCCCCGGCACGGCCCACCGCCCTGGTCACCGGCGCCTCACGGGGTCTCGGCCTCGCGCTGGCCAAGGCCCTCGCGGCCGGCGGCTGGCAGCTGGTCATCACCGCGCGGGGCGCGGCGGACCTGGACAGCGCCGCGCGGGAGACCGGCGCGACGGCCATCGCCGGCGACGTCGCCGATCCGGCCCACCGCGCACGCCTGGCGCGGGCCGTACACGAGCTCGGCGGCCTCGACCTGCTGGTCAACAACGCGAGCTCGCTCGGCGCCGTCCCCCTGCCCCCGCTGGCGGACTACCCGCTCGACGCGCTGTCGGAGGCCCTGCGGAGCAACGTGCTCGCGCCGCTGGCGCTGATCCAGGAGACGCTGCCCGGCCTGCGCGAGCGCCGGGGCGCCGTGATCAACATCTCGTCCGACGCGGCGGTGGGGGCGTACGCGGGCTGGGGCGGGTACGGGCTGACCAAGGCGGCGCTCGACCAGCTCTCCCACGTGCTCGCGGCCGAGGAGCCCGAAATCGCCGTCTGGTGGGTGGACCCGGGAGAGATGCGCACGGGCATGCTGACCGACGCCGTGGGCGCGGAGGAGGCGGCGGGCGCGGCCGATCCCGAGACGGTGGCGCCGTTCCTGGCCGACCTGGTCAAACGGCGGCCCGCCAGTGGCCGGGTGATCCGGTGATCACCTTCGACCTCCCCCGGGTCCGCGAGGCGCACGAGCCGCCGGAGGCGCGCGGGCTGGCGCGCGACGCCGTGCGGCTCATGGTGTCCGGCACCGACACCGGGTCGGTCACCCACCACGCCTTCACCGACCTGCCCACCCTGCTGCGCCCCGGCGACCTGCTGGTGGTCAACGACTCGGCCACCCTGCCGGCGGCCGTCCGGCTCGACCGGCTGTCGGTCCACTTCTCCACCGAGCGGGAGGACGGCTCGTGGCTCGTGGAGCTGCGGCGCCGCACGGCGGGTACGACCGGGCCCTACAACGGGGGCGAGCCCGGCGAGTGGCTGCCGCTTCCCGGGGGCGCCACGCTGCGCCTGCTGGAGCGCGAGACGCCGAGGCTCTGGCGGGCGCGCGCCGACCGCGACGTCCCGGCGTACCTGCGGGAGTACGGGGTGCCGATCCGGTACTCCTACGTGGAGCGGGACTGGCCGCTGTCGGCCTACCAGACCGTCTTCGGCGTGCGGCCGGGCAGCGCGGAGATGCCGAGCGCCGGGCGCCCGTTCAGCCACGAGCTGGTCACCGCGCTGGTCAGCCGAGGCGTCATGGTCGCGCCGATCACCCTGCACACCGGCGTCGCGTCCCCGGAGAAGGACGAGCCGCCCTACCCGGAGCGCTACCGGGTGCCCGTCCAGACGGCCCGGCTGGTGAACCAGGCCGAGGGACGGGTCATCGCGGTGGGCACGACGGTCGTGCGCGCGCTGGAGACGGCGGCGCTGCACGGCTCGGGGGAGGTGCGCGCGGCCGAGGGCTGGACCTCGCACGTCGTCACCCCTGCCGGGGGCGTCCGCGTGGTGGACGGGCTGATCACCGGCCTGCACGAGCCCCGCTCCAGCCACCTCATGATGTTGTCGGCCATCGCCGGCGAGGACCTGCTGTCCCGGTCGTACGACGAAGCGCTCCGCGAGGGCTATTTGTGGCATGAATTCGGCGACCTGCACATGATCACGCCATATCAAATCCGCATAAAGTGATGTGCAAGGGCGTTCCAAGTCGATACATCGATGCTGGACGACGTCATTCGGATCACTTCACGGGAGATAACGCATGCGCCGGCACCTCTCCGCACTAGCCGCACTCACCCTGGCCGGATCACTGGCGGGCGCCTCGCTCGCCATCCCGGCCACCGCGGCCGCGGCCCCCGCGAGCGCCACCCAGGCGGTCGCCGCCCCGCAGTCCCCCCTCTACACCAAGGTCATCTGGAACAAGACCGTCCGCCGCGGCGGGACGATCACCTACTCGCTGAAGAGCACCAACAAGGGCGAGTGGCCGACCGACTTCGCCGGGATCCTGGGCTCGCTCCCCAGGGGCGCCAGCAAGATCCGGGTCGTGGGCGCGGGGTCGAAGACGTTCTGCGACGTCTCGGGCCGCGAACTGTTCTGCATCTTCGACACGCTGAAGCCGAACAAGTCGGCCAGCTTCAAGATCAAGGTATGGCTGAAGCGGAGCACCCACGGGTACGCGTACGCCGACTTCGGTGCCTTCTCGATCGACGTCCCCGAGGGCGTGGACGTCACCAACGAGGAGGAGCTGGACAAGCTCGACCTGCAGAGCGACGCCAAGTTCAAGAGCTTCCGCACCCGGATCGTCCGCTGACCTGTGACGGGAGCCGCTGATCGGGGGCGGCTGGCAGGGGATCGACGAGACACGCGGCCGGCCGGCACTGTACGGGGGTTCACACGCGTGCAGAGGTGCCATGCGTACCACAAATCGCCGGCTCGACGGCTCACGCCGCCGGGTCACGCCTGAGCGTCTCGGGAGCGGCCGTCGCGAAACGCGACGGCCGCTTCGCCTTTCCCCGGGCTGTCGGCCGTCAGGCCGCCGCCGTGAGCTCGTGGCGGTGCGGCACGAGCTCGCCGGTCACGGGGGCGGGCTCGCCGGTCAGCACGGTACGCGCCGCCTCGGCGAGGGCGCGCCGGGTGACATCGTCCCGGCCCTCGTGGGTGATGACAGGGAACATGGTCACCTCGGCGACCAGCCCCCTGGCCGCGACCACCCGCAGCAGGGACGCGAGCAGGGTGTCGTCCCCCACGAAGGCGGGGCCGGTCGCCAGACGGCCCTCGCGATCACAGAACCTCAGCCCGATCGGCCTGACCGGGGCGCCCGAGTCGATCGCCGCCTGGAACATCGCCGGGCGGAACGGTCCCATCCCCCGCCCGCACCAGGTCGTGCCCTCAGGGAAGGCCACGACCGACCGGCCGTCCCTGAGCGCTCCGGCGACCACGCGCACGGTCGCGGGAAGCGTGGACAGGCGGTCCCGGTCGATGAAGATCGTGCCACCGCCCGCCACGAGCGAGCGGATCACCGGCCAGCGCGCGATCTCGGCCTTGGCGACGGCCCGGCACGGCACCGTGGCCGCGACCACCAGCGGGTCCAGCCAGGAGATGTGGTTGGCGACCAGCAGCGCGCCCCCGGCGTGGGGCTCGCCGGGGCGGACCGCGAGGCGCACCCCGAGGACGCGCAGGAAGGCCCGCGCCCACAGCATCGTCGCGACGGCCTGGCGGGTGTCGCCGAACCGCCCCGCCACGAGCGCCCACGGGAGCCCGGCCAGCACGACCAGGAGGGCCCCCAGCAGGCGGGACGCCCGCCGTACGCGCCCGGCCGCGTCCACGGGGGCGGAGACGCAGGAGGCGACGGTACACGGCCCCTCGGGCAGCCAGAGGCTCATCCCGTCACCCCGAGGAAGTGCCGCAGGTAGCGGGCGTCGATGTTGGCCATCGACAGCAGGACGAAGAAGTCCGCCGTGCCGAACGCGGGATCGTGGGCGGGAGGCCCGCAGACCCACGACCCGAGCCGCAGGTAGCCGCGCAGCAGCTTCGGCATCACGAACTTCTCCGGCCGCGGCACGCCGTCAGCGGACCACGCCTCGCGCGGCGTCACGCGGTACCGCTCAGGCCCGAGGGCGACCCGGTCCAGCACGCCGGCGGCCGTCGCCCCGCCGTCGTCCAGCGGGATGGAGCAGCAGCCTCCGAGCCAGGAGTGGCCGCCACTGGTCATGTAGCGCGCGATCCCCGCCCACATCAGCCCGATCACCGCGCCTTCCCTGTGGTCGGGGTGGACGCACGTGCGCCCGACCTCCACCATGCCGGGACGGATGCCGCGCAGGGCGGACAGGTCGAACTCGCCGTCGGAGTACAGCCGGTCGGTCCGCCCGGGCGCCAGCAACCGGTAGGTGCCGACCACCTTGTCCCCGGAGCGCACCAGCAGGTGATCGCAGTAGGTGTCGAACCGGTCCACGTCGAGCCCGGTGATCGGGGAGTCGAGCCGGACCCCCATCTCCTCGGCGAACACCTCGTGGCGGAGCCGCTGGGCCGCCCGCATGTCGGCGGCGTCCCTGGCGAGGCTCACGGTGTAGCGGCCGCGCGCGTCCGCCGGGAGACGTCCGTCCGCCAGGAGACCTCCGTCGGGGACGGGACGTCCGTCAGGGACGGGACGGACGTCGGCGGCGGGGTTCGTCCGAAGTCCTGCCGCGGGGCCGAAACGGGCGGCGGGCGCGGGATCGGCGCCGGTTTCTCTGGGGAAGGGATGGGCGAATGCCTGGGTCATGGCGTGCCTCCTCATGTGGCACACCCATGAAGACATGGGCAGATGGCCATCGCCCGTCCGTATGGTGAACCCCTTGCGCGCTCGCTCTGAGCGGTCGGTAGCGTTGGTCACGATGAAGCAGCGAACGCTTTTGATCACGCTGACCGGCCCTGACCGACCCGGAGTGACCTCCCGGTTGTTCACCGTGCTGGCCTCCTTCCCCGTCAACGTCTCCGATGTCGAGCAGGTGGTGATCCGCGGCCGGCTGATCCTCGGCGTACTGGTCACCTACGCCGGAGGGCCTCCGACCGGCACCGGCGGCACCCTCGGCGCCATGTGGGCCGCCGTCGAACGCGCGGCGGACGACCTCGGCATGGAGGTCGAGCTCACCACCGGCAGCGACCTCAAGGAGAAGCGCCGCAGGGGGCGCCTCCACGTGACCGTGCTCGGCAACCCGCTGGAACCCGCGGCCATGGCCGGCATCGCGGGGCGCATCGCCGCGGCCGGCGCCAACATCGACCGCATCGAACGGCTGTCCCGCCTGCCGGTCACCTGCATCGAGCTGGCGATCTCCGGTGCCGACCCCGCCGCTCTGCGCACCGCACTGACCGCCGAGGCCGTGCTCCAGCAGGTCGACGTCGCGGTTCAGCGTTCCGGCCTGCACCGGAGGGCCAAACGGCTGGTCGTCATGGACGTGGACTCCACGCTGATCCAGGGCGAGGTGATCGAGCTCCTGGCCGCCCACGCCGGCTGCGTCGACGAGGTCGAGAAGATCACCACGGCCGCGATGCGCGGCGAGCTGGACTTCGCGGCCTCCCTGCACGAGCGGGTCGCGCTGCTCGAAGGCCTCGACGAGAGCGTCTTCGAGCGGGTCAGGCAGGAGGTCGTCCTGACGCCCGGCGCGCGCACTCTGGTCCGCACGCTGAAGCGGCTCGACTACCGCTTCGCCATCGTCAGCGGTGGTTTCACCCAGATCACCGACTCGCTGGTCACCGAGCTCGGCATCGACTACTCCGCCGCCAACACCCTGGAGGTGGTGGGCGGCAAGCTCACCGGGCGCGTCGTCGGGGACATCGTCGACCGACCCGGCAAGGCGCGCGCGCTGGAGCGCTTCGCCCAGCAGGCGGGCATCCCGATCAGCCAGACGGTGGCCATCGGCGACGGCGCCAACGACCTGGACATGATCGCGGCGGCCGGGCTGGGCATCGCCTTCAACGCCAAGCCCGTCCTGCGGCAGGCCGCCGACGCGGCGGTGAACGTCCCCTACCTGGACGCGATCCTGTACCTGCTCGGCATCTCCCGCGACGAGGTGGAAGCCGCCGACGCCGAAGACGGCCTGACCCACCTGACCCTGGGCACCCCCACCGAATGACCTCCCTGGACGCCCGACCCGGCGTCCAGGGATCGTCGGGCCTTCAGGTGATCAGTGGTCCTTGGGGTTCCAGCGGCTGAGCATGCGCGCGTCGCCCGGACCGAGACCCGCCCAGGGGCCGGTCTCGAGCACGGCGAACGCTCCGGGCGGGAAGCCGTCCTCGTCCCGGGACAGGGTGAGGCTCATGATCAGTTCGTGCACGCCCGGATTGTGGCCGACCAGCAGGACCGTCGCCACCTCGTCGTCGGTCCGGCCGACGAGTTCGAGCAGCTCGTCCGGGTACGCCTCGTAGATCTCGCTTTCGAGCTGGAGGGGGGCGTCCGCGGCCAGCCCGGCCAGCGCCAGCTCGGCGGTCCGCCGGGTCCGCAGGGAGGGCGAGCACAGCACAAGATCGGGACACAGGCCCATCTGTTTCAACGTCTCCCCGGCCCGGCCGGCGTCCCGCTCGCCGCGATCGGTCAGGGGGCGTTCTCTGTCGGCCAGACCAGGCGTGTGAGCGGCCTTGGCGTGTCTCAGGACGATGAGCGTGTTCACTCCCCCAACTATCCCATCAGACGAGCGCGGCGACATGCCGCAGGGACGGTGAGGGGGACGTACCGGGGAGCACGACGACGCGCCGAGCGGGCACACCTGACCCGCCCTGTGACACGCGTACGGCTACCGCCTCACCGAGGCGGTAGCCGCAGGTTTCCGCGAAAACGATCAACCGTCCGGTATGCCGGCCGACGACTCCAAGCCGTCCACCGGCACGCCCGACAGCACACCTCAGTCACCCTCCGCCGACAGCATGCACGCCGTCAGAGGGCGACTGTGACGTTTAGCTCGACACCTTCTCGGTCTCGACCTGCTCGGTCGTGTCGCCGTTCGCCGGGGCGATGCTGTTCGAGCGCCGCTTGGAGATGACGACCGCGGCGACGACGACCCCGACCGCGACCACCGTCACGCCGATGCGCAGCACGCCGTTGTCGGCGTACGTCACCACGGCGGGGGCGATGAGCAGGGCCACGAGGTTCATGACCTTGATCAGCGGGTTGATCGCCGGGCCGGCGGTGTCCTTGAACGGGTCACCGACGGTGTCACCGATGATCGTGGCCTCGTGCGCGGGCGAACCCTTGCCGCCGTGGTGGCCGTCCTCGACCAGCTTCTTCGCGTTGTCCCAGGCGCCACCGGAGTTGGCCAGGAACACCGCCATCAGCGTGCCGCACGCGATCGCGCCCGCGAGGTAAGCGCCGAGCGGCGCGTACCCGAGGGCGAAACCGACCGCGATCGGCGTCAGGACGGCGAGCAGGCCGGGCGTGGCCAGCTCGCGCAGCGAGTCACGGGTGCAGATGTCCACCACGCGGCCGTAGTCGGGCAGCTCCGTACCGGCCATGATGCCCGGCTTGGTGCGGAACTGCTCCCGCACCTCGAAGACGACCCGGCCCGCCGCACGGCCCACCGCGCTGATCGCGAGCCCGGAGAACAGGAACACGACCGCCGCGCCGATGATCAGGCCGACGAGCACGTTCGGCGAGTCGACGCTGAGGCTGAAGGAGCTGAACGAGCCCAGCGCCTCCTTCACCCCGGCGCTCGCGTTGGCCAGCTCGAACTCGACCGCCGTACGGAACGAACCGAACAGCGCGGTCGCCGCGAGCACGGCCGTCGCGATCGCGATGCCCTTGGTGATCGCCTTGGTGGTGTTGCCCACCGCGTCGAGCGAGGTGAGGATGCGGGCACCCTCGCCCTCGACGTCCCCGGACATCTCGGCGATGCCCTGGGCGTTGTCCGAGACCGGCCCGAAGGTGTCCATGGACACGATCACGCCGACGGTGGTGAGCAGGCCGGTGCCGGCCAGGGCGACCGCGAACAGCGCCACGGTCACGTTGCCGAAGCCCAGCAGGAACGCCCCGTACACCGCGCCGCCGATGAGCAGCGCGGAGTAGACCGCCGACTCCAGGCCGACGGCGATGCCGGACAGGATGACGGTGGCCGGGCCGGTCAGCGAGCTCTCGCCGATGTCCCGGACGGGACGGCGGTTCGTCTCGGTGAAGTAGCCGGTGAGCACCTGGATGGCGCTCGCGAGCACCAGTCCGATCAGCACCGCGCCGATCGCGATCAGCCGGGGGTCGGAGTCGATGGCCGCGATGCCGTCGCTCACGTCGGTCAGGCCGGCGAACGAGCTGGGCAGGTAGGCGAATGCCGCAACGGCTACCAGGACGGCCGAGATGGCCGCCGAGATGAAGAAGCCGCGGTTGATGGCCGCCATGCCGTTGCGGTCGCCGGTCCGGGGAGCGGTGGCGAAGATGCCGATGATCGCGGTGAGCACGCCGATCATCGGGACGATCAGCGGGAACACCAGGCCCTCGGTGCCGAACGCCGCCTTGCCCAGGATCAGGCTGGCGACCAGCATGACCGCGTAGGACTCGAACAGGTCGGCCGCCATGCCGGCGCAGTCGCCGACGTTGTCGCCCACGTTGTCGGCGATGGTGGCGGCGTTGCGCGGGTCGTCCTCGGGGATGCCCTGCTCGACCTTACCGACCAGGTCGGCGCCCACGTCGGCGGCCTTGGTGAAGATGCCGCCGCCGACTCGCATGAACATGGCAAGAAGCGCCGCGCCGAAGCCGAAACCTTCCAGGACGCTCGGCGCGTTGCCCTTGTAGATGAACACGACGATCGCCGCGCCCAGCAGGCCGAGGCCGACGGTGAACATGCCCGCCACACCGCCGGTGCGGAACGCGATGCGCATCGCGATCTTCTCGCCCGACTCACGGGCGGCGGCGGCCACGCGGACGTTCCCGCGCACGGCCAGCCACATGCCGATGAACCCGGTCAACGCGGAGAAGACCGCGCCGATCACGAAGAAGACCGAACGGCCGATGGCGACGCTCGTCGACTCGGCCGGCAGAAGGTAGAGCAGGAACGGGATGAGCACCACAAAAACGGCGAGTGTCCGGAACTGCCGCGTCAGATACGCTGCGGCACCTTCCTGGACGGCTCGCGAGATGTCCTGCATGCGCTGCGTGCCCTGGGGGGCAGCGAGCACTTCTCGTACAAGCCCACCTGCTACGGCGAGCGCGAGAAGCGCCACCGCGGCCACCACGATCACGATCGTGAGATGGGAACCACTAAGGGATACCGCTGCGGCGTCGTCAGCGGCGAGATAGAGCCTAGACATCCGTCCTCCTCGGCCAGACGGGTAGGTCCATGCCCAGACCGCGCTGCGAAGTCAGTCGGGGGGCGGCGCGCATCCGAGCTGGATTGGCAGTGCCGCTTCCGGTAACTGTCCGCAGACCTCCCGCAGGGCGACGTCGATCTGCGGGGACAAAACCTTGGCCGGTGCCGGGAGTCTACGCAGGCACGCGCTAGATATGAAGCCTCTTCACCCAGCCAATTGGGGCCGCGTCCAGTAAGACGCGTGGCTTTGCCCTGCAACAACGACGTTTTCCCCACCCGTCCCCCCGCGACGTCCGCATTACGGACAGCCCATTATTACCAAACAATTAGGCCCCCAACCCCTCCCGCCACCCCAACAACCCCCCGCCCCACCCTCGACCCCCGAGCAGGCTCCGCCCCCCATCGCCTCTCCCTCAAGCCCGGCACCACGCTCCTGGCCCCGCCGCCCGCCCTAGCTTGCACGTGACGCATCCACCCCACGCCGACCTCTGGGGACATACCGCAAGGCGGCGGGCCCTCTGAAGGACGCCGGACCCGTGTCGAACGCGAAGTCACGGCCGATGAGTCGCGGTCGCGGCCAGAGTCGCTCAGCCACTGAGGAGAGCGGTCATGGCGCGTCGCTGATCCGACGCGGGGCGCGGGCAGAGTCGCTGCGGGGGCCTGATGCGCTCGGACGCCGAGTCCACGCCGTGGCAAGGCGAGATCTACGAGCAAGTGAGCAGTAGATGATGGACGGCCCGCGTCTAGAAGAGGGCCTCCCGAGAACAGTCGATCATCTGCCTGCTGAACGGCAGGTGAAAGCGTCCTATGCCCACTGGTCAGACCCGCCCAGGTCGGTGGAACTGTCCGAGACCACACCCAAACGGGACGAGCCAGGGAAGGACAGAACCCACGCGGCCGGATCACGACTCGCCGACTACGGCTCGATATCGCACGGCCGACCAGCGGGCCAGGGGAAAGATCGAACCCATACAGCCGGGGTCACATCTCCCCGGTAAAGACTCGTCTTCGCGCGGCCAGCCTGCGGGCCGGAGGGCCGGAGTGAGGGCGGACTGGTCCGGCCTGGCTCGGAAGTCGCCCGAGCCAGGTCGGACGCGTGTCCAGCCGCTGTCTATGCGGTGGCGAGACCGGTGGTGGCCGCGGGCCAGCTCATCCTGATCCGCAGCCCCTTGGCGCTTGGATACACCTCGACGTCATCCGCCAAAGCCGCGATGACGGCGATGCCGAATCCGGACATCAGCGTGTCGGCAGGGAGCAGGCTCGCCAGCGCGGTGCCATTGACGGCGGCCGGCGGCCCATCCTCGTCCTTGTACGCCTGTTCCAGATCGTCGCTCGGTGCCGAGTCGGTGACCGTGACCTCGAAGCGTCCCGACTCGTCGCACAGCTCGATGCGGATCGGCTCCCCGGGGCAGTGGACGCGGTGCGCCTCCACTGCCCTCGAGCAGGCCTCACCCACAGCAAGCCGTACCTCGTCCAGCAACGCCTCCGCGACACCCGTGCGGCGGGCGATGGCCGTTGCGACCAAACGCGCCGTACGCACGTGAGCCGGTAGTGCGCTGAACGTCAGCTCGACGGTGGCCATGACTACTTGTCTCGGCCGTGAGCTTCCTTGGCCTCTTCGACCGAGGCGTAAATCCCGAAGACCTTCGTCAGACCGGTGATCCGGAAGATCTTCAGAATGCGCTCCTGCGTACAGACGAGCTCCAGGGAGCCGTCGTGCGCACGAACGCGCTTGAGCCCGCCGACCAGGACACCAAGTCCAGTGGAGTCCAGGAAGTCCACCTTCTCCATGTTGACGAGCAGGTGGAAGTTACCCTTGTTGACCAGGTCGATCAGCAGCTCACGCAGCCTCGGCGCGGTATAGACATCGATCTCACCCTCGACTTCCACGATGGTGAGTCGGTCTTCAGTGTGGTGGTCCAACTTCAGATCCACAGATCCTCCAGCGCCTTGCCTGCTGAGTCCACGACGAGGGGTCTGACATGCTGGGACCCCAAGTCCCAGCGCGCAATACCCTGACGCGCGGCATTCAACCACGCCCCGCCTTCGTGTCTATACGAAATCACGACTCCGGGCGACTCTCCCCCAAGATGCCAAACTGGAAACCAGTGACTCCGACTACATCACCCTCACGGCGACCGGGCCCGATCCTCTCTCGCCTGCTCGCCGCACCCTCCCGCCGGGAGCGTGTCACGCACGTAGAGCACGTTCCCGCACGTCAGGCGGGTGAAGCGCGTTGGCCCGATTGGGTCGACGACCTTATTATCAGCCATCTGCGAAACCAGGGGATAGAGGGCCTCTGGGAGCACCAGGCTACCGCCGCTGAGCTGGTTCATCGTGGCCAAAACGTGATCATTGCCACAGGGACCGCCTCGGGAAAATCTCTCGCCTACCAGGTGCCGGCCGTGTCGGCGGTACTCTCCGGGGGTACCGTCCTCTACCTCACGCCCACCAAGGCGCTGGCAGCCGACCAGTTGCGGGCGGTGAAGGATCTCAAGCTCGCGCAGACGCGGGCGGCGACCTACGACGGGGACACCCCGCCCGACGAGCGCCAGTGGGTGCGGCGCCACGCCAACTACGTCCTCACCAACCCCGACATGCTCCACCGCTCGATGCTCCCCCACCACTCGGGCTGGTCCTCCTTCTGGCGGCGGCTGCAGGTGATCGTCGTGGACGAGTGCCACGGATACCGAGGGGTCTTCGGATCGCACGTGGCGCAGATCCTCCGCCGCCTGCGCCGGATATGCGGCAAATACGGCTCCAGTCCGACCTTCATCCTCGTCTCGGCTACGGTCAGCGACCCCGCGGCTGCGGCAATGCGTCTGACGGGCCTTGAGATGGCCGAGGTGACCGTGGACGCCTCCCCCCGGGGTTCGACCACGTTCGCGCTGTGGGAGCCGCCCCTGACGGACCTGCGGGGCGAGGGCGGCGCCCCGGTCAGGCGCACGGTCACGGCCGAGACGGCCGACCTGCTCTCCGATCTCGTGATCGACGACGTCCGGACCCTGGCCTTCGTGCGGTCCCGCCGCGCCGCCGAGACCGTGTCGCTGATCGCGCGCGGCAACCTTGAGGAGATCTCGCCCGAGCTCCCGTCCCGGGTCGCCGCCTACCGGGCCGGTTACCTCGCCGAGGACCGGCGCGTGCTGGAGAAGGCCCTGCGGTCGGGCGCGATCATGGGACTCGCGACCACCAATGCCCTGGAACTCGGCATCGACGTGTCCGGGCTGGACGCCGTCCTGATCGCGGGATGGCCCGGCACCCGCGCCTCCCTCTGGCAGCAGGCGGGGCGCGCCGGCCGCGACGGCCAGGACGCCCTCGCCGTGTTGATCGCCCGAGACGACCCCCTGGACACCTATCTCGTCCACCACCCTGAAGCGCTCTTCGGGCAGCCGGTGGAGGCGATCGTGCTCGACCCGGACAACCCGTACGTCCTCGGCCCTCACCTGTGCGCGGCCGCGGCCGAGATCCCCCTGACCGAGGACGACCTGGCCGTCTTCGGGGACGCGGCGGAAGAGGTGCTGGACGATCTCGTACGGCGCGGCATGCTGCGGCGGCGGCCCCAGGGGTGGTTCTGGACGCGCCGCGAGCGCGCCGCGAACCTGGCCGACATCCGGGGTTCGGGCGGAGCGCCGATCCAGGTCGTGGAATCCTCCACGGGACAACTGCTCGGCACCGTCGACGAGCCCTCCTCGCACACCGCCGTCCACACCGGCGCGGTCCACCTCCACCAGGGAGACACCTACCTGGTCGAGTTGCTGGACCTGGACGCCGGCGTCGCGCTGGTCTCGGCCGAGGACCCCGACTACTCCACCTTCGCCAGAGACGTCACCGAGATCTCGGTGCTGGAGTCCCTTCGGCACCATCCCCTCGGGCCGGGCGAACTGCACTTCGGCACCGTCGAGGTGACACGCCAGGTCGTCTCCTTCCTGAAGCGTCGCGTCCAGACCGGCGAGATCCTCGGGGAGGAGCCCCTGGACCTGCCGCCCCGCACCCTGCGAACGCGGGCGGTCTGGTGGACCCTGCCCGACACGGCGGTGGCCCCCCTCGTCTCCGAAGGCCTGGACCTCGGAGGGGCGGCGCACGCCGCCGAGCACGCCGCCATCGGCCTGCTCCCGCTGTTCGCCACCTGCGACCGATGGGACATCGGCGGCGTCTCCACCGAAACGCACCCCGACACCGACCTGCTCACGGTCTTCGTCTACGACGGCCACGAAGGCGGAGCCGGCTTCGCCGAACGCGGCTTCGCCCGAGCCCGCGAATGGCTCACCGCCACCCGCGAGGCCATCGCCTCCTGCGAATGCGAACGCGGCTGCCCCTCCTGCATCCAGTCGCCCAAATGCGGCAACGGCAACGAACCCCTCGACAAACAAGGAGCCCTCCACCTCCTAACCACCCTCCTAACCCCACCCCCCACCCCCTGACCCCCCAACACCCGATCACCCCCGGGACACTGGCCCGCACGCCCCCGAACTCCGGACACCCGGACGCCCCGAACGCCTGACCGCCCGCACCCTCGAACCCCCGACACCCCGGACATCCGACCCCCGCACACCCCCGAAACCCGAACGCCCCGGACGCATGACCTCCCGCGCATGACGGCAAGTTTCAAGTAACCGTCCACGCCGCGCAGGACTGCACGATGCTGACCGCGCGATTCGCAAGGCCACCCACACTTCGCTGTGCGGCTGCAGCCTTTGTTATCGACACGGCTGATCGTTCACGCGTCGCTTACTGCTCACGCGGAAACGGCTCTCGGTTGAGGACGACGGTCATCACCAACTGGGAACGAGACGCGGTCGGGCTGGGGCTCACTCAGCGGGGCCCGGCTCGGGCGTCGGCGGTGGCGGACTGTTCTCCCAGCCAGGGAAGCACTATGCGGACGGCAACCCGCACGTCCACGACGCCTGCCCGAACGGCGCAACGTGTGAGCGAGACGCGGTTGGCCTCGGCCAGAGCGCGTGCTCGCGGGCAAGCCTCCTCCGGAGCCGCAAACGCTCGGACCGCCCCGGCCAGCGCGCTGAGATCGGCCGCCGACTGGGCTCTGTGACGCGCAATCCGAGCCGAACCCACAAAAAGCAGCGCTACCACCAGAAACCAGACCATCGCCATCACCACAAGAACCCAAATCGTCGCCGAACCCCGATCCGAACCCCCATCCTCAGTCCGGCCTTCCACCCAACCGCGATCACTCCGTCGACCCACCGACCCACCGACCTTGAACCCGATCTCGACTTGAACCCGATCCCGAACCGCTCTCGAACCACGATCCGCAGAGCCCGATCCTCGGACCACCGATCCCAGAACTGATCAACGACCAAAAGCGGCAATTCCCAACTTCAAACCGCCAGCCCACCAGCACCGAACCCACGACCCGCCGCACCGCTGGCGACCAGCTCGTATCGCCTCGAGAGCGGCTGATGGTGAGTATCCGTCCGCCTCCGGCAGGGCCTCATTCCTCTGGGGTTCGGAACTGGGGTTCGACGGGCGAGGCGGCTCCCGTGCCGGAGGGGGTGTCCGCTCCCGGCTCGGTGGCCGAGGTCGCCGACGCGGTCACCGGGATGGCGGGTAAGCCGATCACCCAGCCGGGCCGGACCGATGCCGCCACGGTCACCTGGCTCCGCTCAGGGCCCCGTGTCACGGAGACGGTGGCACCGGCAGGTGCGGCGCCTCCGGCCGCCTGCCGCACGGCCTCGAGCGGCTCACCCCTCGCGGCGGCCCTGGCCCCCGCGCGTGCCGCGTCGACGCACTCCAGTTGGGCGGCCACGGCCGTGACCGCCCATAGAGCCGCTCCCAGCACCAGCGCCAGCGAAGGAAGCGCGACCGCCATCTCAGCCGTGGCCGACCCCACCTCCCCGACCGTGACCGAACTCGGATCCTCAACCGTGGCCGAACCCACGCGTTCGCCTGTCGCAGCGGCTTCTGCGGGCATATCGATGTCCTTCGAGTCCTGTCCTGCTGCTTGAGTGAGGTGAAGCTGCGAGCATCCGAGACGGCCCTCTGCAGGGAGTAGGCCAGCCGGTTATCCGGCGAGCTTCAGTGCGCGGGCGATGATGTCCGACAGCATTTTCCGTACCTCCTGGCTGCTTACGATCTTGAACAGCAGGCCAGCGAAAGCGCAGGCGGCGATGGTGCCCACCGCGTATTCGGCGGTGGACATGCCCGCTTCGGCTCGCGTGTGCGCCAGTACGGCGAGCCTGCGTCCCGAGGCGCGGACCCGCTCCAGCCACCTCCGTAGTCCTGGCTTGATCGCGTGGCCCTCTCGGAGCCGCCTCGCTTGCGATGTGCGCCGACCATGTCCACTGATCCACCTGCGCATCGGACCTCCCCCTGAGTCGTCATCGCGGCCGCGTGGCCTGATCCACGCCGGCCCTCAACAGGTGAGATCAGCGTCGCGCAGGCCGGGGGTCCGAGATCGGGCCGAACGACGTTCTGTGGACGGCCAGAGATCTTTTGAGGGTGCCTGTGGACAACCGGCACTCGGCGTCGTCCGGCTCCCTGCGACCGGTCGGTCAGTCACCGAAGACCTGGCCGGCCAGCCCGGCGACCACCGGGATGATGCCCAGGAAGACGAACGCGGGCAGGAAACAGAGCCCGAGGGGCGCGACCGCCTGGACGCCGACTCGCCGCGCCGCCGCGGACGAGGCGGCGCGGGCGTCATGCCGGGCGTCATCGGCAAGCCTGGAGAGCACGTCGGCGACCGGCGCTCCGCTCAGCGCCGCCCGGGTCATTCCACGGGCGAGGGCCGCCAGGGGCCGGTCGGTTTCCAGGGCGGACCAGGCCGCCTCCGGTCGCGCGCCGAGCCGTAACTGCCCGTTCACCCAGGCCAGTCGCTCGCCGAGGGGGCCTCCCAGCGCCGCCGCAACCGCCGACAGGGCGCCGCTGACCGGTTGTCCCGCGCGCAGGCAGGCCACCATGAGGTCAATGGCGAACGGCAGGTCGGCGGTGATGCGTGCTCGCCTCCGGCGTACCTCGCCCGGCTCGCGACGGCGGCCGATCAACATCACCACGACACCGATGGCGGCGCCACAGATCAGTCCGGGTACCCCGCCGACGACGAGACAGCCTCCGAGAACGGCCGCGAGCACCGGAAGGATCTCTCGGATGATGTGCTTGAGTCGCCCGTCCTTGGAAGGCAGCCCAGGATGGGGTGCAGAGCGTGATCGACTGGCGCTGATCAGGGGCGTGCCCCTTCTTCGCGCATGTCCGGAGGTGGAAGGGCTCGGTGCAGAGCGTGATCGGTTGGTGGTGATCAGGGTCGCGCCGGTTCTTCCGAGCGTCCTTCGTGCGCGTCTGGGGGTGGGACCGATGGACGCGCGCGCTCGAAGATGATCTAGGTTCTTGGGCGCTGACATTCGCCCGGAGGGATTCAGCACGTGATCTCCGAACGGCGGGCTTGGCCGTCGGGCGGTCCCAAAGGGTGCGGGAATGATGAACGTAGCTTCGGTGGGCGGGTTAAGGATGTTCGTTTCGGCGAACCTGAGCGGGTCGGCAGGGTGAAACGG
Organism: Sphaerisporangium corydalis; assembly: GCF_025506355.1. GTDB lineage: Bacteria > Actinomycetota > Actinomycetes > Streptosporangiales > Streptosporangiaceae > Sphaerisporangium > Sphaerisporangium corydalis. The sequence continues at coordinate 1,059 of NZ_JANZYP010000065.1, read as the reverse complement.
ATCCGGGGTCGGACAGTCCGCCTGTAGGCGCGCCAGCCTCTCTGTGGGGTCCCATGGCGTGAGCCACAACCACGTCGAGAGTGCCGCCAGTCCTGCGCCGAGCAACCAGGTCATGAGCCATCCAATCGATCGGCATGTGGGGTCGTGCGGTCAGGTGCCGGGGTGTTGGGCGTGGGCTACTAGGCGGTTGGTCCATGAGACGCCGGCCAGGTCCAGCAGGAGACCGGCGCCAAGGCAGGCGAACCCGGCCGGGCTGCCGAACAGGAACGGGAGAGGCCGCAGGCCCAAGCCGGCCGCGAGCAGCAATCCGAGCGCCGGGAGAACCGCGAGGAGGCGAGCCGTGGAGCGCGGTCCGGCCAGTTGGGCCGCTACTTCGGCACGATGGGCCTCCGCTTCCCTGAGGGAGCCGCCTAGCCGCTCCACCAAGGCGGCCAAGCCTCCGCCGACGGTGAGGCTGACCCGCCAGCAGGCGGCGAGCCTGACCAGTCCTTCGCCTCCGTGTTCGGGTGCGGCCCTCTCCAGGGCGGTGGCCACGTCCCCGCCGTCGCGCGCTATGGCCACGACCGGTCCGAGGACGCCGGGGTCGGGAGGCTCGAGGCAGGAGGCCGCGCGCGCCAGGGCCTCCCCTGGCGTACGGCCGGTGGTCAGTTCGGCGACGACGGCCTGACAGAGCTCGATCGACAGCAGACGCCAGGCGGCCGCCTGGCGCGCCCGATCGGGCCGGCGGACGTACCGGGCAAGGCCGGCCACGAGTCGCCGCCGCCCCCCGTCGTGCGGGCGAACCAACGAAAGCAACCTGACCGTCTCCAGATCAGGCCCCATCCACACCAAAGCCGCCGCCCCGGCCAAAACCACAGCCACCACCAGCATGCGAGGACTCCTTTCAAATCATCGACCGCCACGACCAACGACCTCGTCAGGGGGCGGCGTTGGGGGCGTGGTTCAGGAGGGTGAGGAGAGCGAGGACGGTATGCGCCGGGACCATGGGGACCAGTTCGTCAGGGGAGGGTATTGGGGGCGTGGGTTACAAGGGTGGGGAGGGCGGGGCCGGGACGAGGA
>NZ_JANZYP010000064.1 GCF_025506355.1 Sphaerisporangium corydalis | reverse complement strand
CGCCCGGCCGCTCCAGGCCGGGCGCGGGGGCGCCTGCGACCGGACGGGCGCCCGCGGGGCCCGCCGGGACGGACGCGGCGCGCGGGCGGCGGTCGCGGAACAGCCAGCCGCCGAGGATGCCCCCGGCGAAGCCGAACAGGTGGCCCTGCCAGCTGAACTCGTCACTCGGCAGCAGCCCGGTGAACTGGTAGGCGAAGCACAGGGCCATGACCAGCCCGACGACGATGTCGATGCGGTGCCTGTCGAACAGGCCGCGCACCAGGATGTAGCCGAAGTAGCCGAAGACCACGCCGCTGGCGCCCGCTGTGACGCTGAGCGCGCTCGACACGAACCAGACGCCGAGGCCGCTGGTCACCGCGATCAGGGCGGTGACGCCGAGGAACTTGACCACCCCTCGGTAGGCGGCGAGGAAGCCGAACACGAACAGCGGCCCCGAGTTGCCCTCGATGTGGGCCCAGCTCCAGTGCAGGAACGGCGCCGTGACGATGCCGGGCAGCCCCGACGGCTCGCGCGCGACGATGCCGAAGCTCTGGCTCAGGGCGTATCCCGAGATCGCGTTGGCGATCTGCACCACCCAGATGACGGCGAGGAATCCGACCATGACCCAGAACGCCTTCCGGGCCTCGGCGATCATGATTTCGGCCGTCTGGTTCTCGGTGTCCACCCCTGGTCCTCCCTGACTGCGCGTCCGCGCCGGAAACCCTCGGGCAGGACGGCCGGGAAGGCCGCGCCCGTCGCTCCGCTGGTATCTTCGCAAACCCGTGCCGGTAGGGCCACCGGTCATCCGGCCGGGGTCCCGCGCGGACCGTGCGGGCGCGCGGGATCAGCGGCCTCAGGGAGTCGTGGGCTCGGCCGTGGTGGCGGGCTCAGCCGTCGAGGCGGGACAGGATCACGACCGGGATCTCGCGGTCGGTCTTGGTCTGGTACTCGTCGTACTGGGGCCAGGTGGCCGCCATCAGCCGCCAGACCTCGGGCTTCTCCTCCGGCGAGGCCGTGCGGGCGCGCGCGCGGAACTTGTCGCCCATGACCTGGACCTCCACCTCCGGGTTGGTGTCGAGGTTGTGGTACCAGTCGGGTGATTGGGGGGCGCCGCCCTTGGACGCCACGATCACGTATTCGTCGCCGTGCTTCTGGTAGATGAGCGGGCTGGTGCGCTCCTCGCCGCTCTTGCGCCCGGTGGTGGTGAGGAGGAGCACGGTCGTGCCGTTCCAGTCATGACCCTCCTTTCCATCCGTCGCGCGATATTTGTCGACGTGTTCCTTGCCGTAGAGCATGTGATTACCTTTCGGTTGATCTGTTCTCCCGATGGCTTACCCCGCCATCCCGGGCTAACCCTGGCCCCCGCGAGACCGGCCGTGGTGGATCACGCTCCGGGCCCCACGGAGGCGGCGCACGGGACGCAACCGTAAGCGCCCCCGATACGAAGGTGATCAGCGGGGGTGGTCTGATGACCCGATGTCTTGTGACCGGCGCGACCGGCTACATCGGCGGGCGGCTCGTACCCGAGCTGCTGGACGCCGGCCACGAGGTCCGCTGCATGGTCAGGTCGGCGGGCCGCCTGCGCGGGCAGGCGTGGCGCGACCGGGTCGAGGTCGCCGAGGCCGACGCCACCCGCCCGGCGGAGACCCGGGCGGCGCTCGACGGCGTGGAGACCGCCTACTACCTGATCCACACCATGGCCGCTGGCCGCGACTTCGCCGAGCGGGACCGGCTGGCCGCCGAGACGTTCGCGGCGGCGGCCGAGGACGCCGGGGTGGGCCGCGTGGTCTACCTGGGCGGCCTGACCCCGGCCGAGCGGCCCTCGCCCCACATGCGCTCGCGCGCGGAGGTCGAGGAGATCCTCCTCGGCTCCGGGGTCCCGACGATCGCGTACAGGGCGTCGGTGATCATCGGCTCGGGGTCGGTGTCGTTCGAGATGCTCCGCTACCTCACCGAACGGCTGCCGGTCATGACCACGCCCCGCTGGGTGCGCACCCGCACCCAGCCGATCGCGATCAGGGACGTGCTGCGCTACCTCGTCCGGGCCATGGACATCCCCGAGGGGACCAACCGGGCGTTCGACATCGGCGGACCCAGCGTCCTGACCTACGCGGAGATGATGCAGGGGTACGCCGCCTCCGCCGGGCTGCCGCCCCGGCTGATCATCCCGGTGCCGCTGCTCACGCCCAGCCTGTCGAGCCACTGGGTCGGCCTGGTCACGCCCGTCCCGGCCGGCGTGGCACGCCCGCTGGTGGAGTCGCTGCGCAACGAGGCGGTCTGCCGGGAGCATGACATCGCCCGGTACGTTCCCGATCCGCCCGAGGGGCTGGTCGGGTTCCGCGAGGCGGTCCGGCTGGCCCTGCACCGCATCAAGGACGCCGACGTGGCGACGCGCTGGTCGTCGGCCTCGACGCCCGGCGCGCCGAGCGACCCGCTCCCCACCGACCCCGACTGGGCGGGCGGCAGCCTGTACGTCGACGAGCGCACCCAGCGGGTGGAGGCGCCCCCCGAGGCGCTGTGGCGGGTGATCGAGGGCGTCGGAGGCGAGAACGGGTGGTACTCGCTGCCGGCCGCCTGGCGGCTCCGCGGCCTGCTCGACCGGGCCGTCGGCGGGGTCGGCCTGCGCAGGGGACGGCGCGACCCGCGCCGGCTGCGGGTGGGCGACGCGCTGGACTTCTGGCGGGTGGAGGAGATCGAGCCGGGGCGCCTGCTGCGGCTGCGCGCCGAGATGCGGCTGCCCGGGCTCGCCTGGCTGGAGCTGACCTGCCGGGTGGCGGACGGCGGGACCGTGTACGGGCAGCGGGCGATCTTCCACCCGCGCGGCCTGTTCGGCCACCTGTACTGGTGGTCGGTCTACCCCTTCCACGGGTTCATCTTCGGCCGGATGCCCCGCAACGTGGCCAGGGCCGCCGCCGCGCAGGCCGCCGTCCAGGCCGGCGGGACCGAGACCGGCGGGACCGAGGCCGGCGGGCGGCGGCCCGGCCCCCGGCCGGCGGTGAAAGTTTCACCTCCGGATCGCGGGTAACCCCTGGTCGGAGGGTGGAGGCGGCCCCAGGGGCCGGGCGGGCACTGTCCGGGGGGAAGGGCCCGGCCTAGTGTCACGAGCAAATGGGAGCGCTCCCACCACCTTCATTCCCCGGAGTCAAGATGAAACGCCGAGCACTGCGAGCCCTGACGGCCGTGTTGGCCGCCGCCGGCTCCCTCCTCATGACGGTGGTGGTCACCGGCCCGGCCCGCGCGGACACGCTGATCTGCGAGAAGTACGGCGCCACCACGATCGCGGGCGGCAAGTACGCGGTACAGAACAACAACTGGGGCGACGACACCCAGCAGTGCATCAACGTCACCTCCACCGGGTTCACCGTCACCCAGGCCAGCCACAACAAGCCGCAGAACGGCGCCCCCGGCTCCTACCCCTCGGTCTTCGCCGGCTGCCACTACGCGAACTGCACCGCCGGGAGCGGCCTGCCCCTGCGCGTCACCGACAGCCGGTTCTCCGGCATCCAGACCAGCGTCAGCATGACCTACCCCTCCTCCGCCGGGGTGTACGACGCGTCGTACGACATCTGGTTCGACCCGACGTCGCGCACCGACGGGCAGAACACCGGCGCCGAGCTGATGATCTGGCTCAACCACACCGGGTCGGTCCAGCCGGTCGGGTCGCGCGTCGCCACCGTCTCCCTCGCGGGCGGCACCTGGGACGTCTGGTACGGCAACAGCGGCTGGAACGTCGTGTCGTACGTCCGCACCTCGTCGGCCACCTCGATCAGCTTCCCGGTGAGCACGTTCTACAACGACATGCTGAGCCGGGGGTACGCGCAGAGCTCGTGGTACATGACCAGCGTGCAGGTGGGGTTCGAGCCGTGGGTCGGCGGCACCGGCCTGGCCGTGAACAGCTTCTCGTACAGCATCGGCGGCAGCGGCGGCGGGGACGTCACCCCGCCGAGCGCGCCCGCCAACCTGACCGCCTCCAACGTCACCTCCAGCGGTGTCGGCCTGGCGTGGAGCGCGTCCAGCGACGCCGTCGGGGTGACCGGTTACGACGTCTACCGGGGGTCCACCGTCGTGGGCACGACGTCCGGGACGACATACAACGTCACCGGCCTGGCCGCCTCCACGTCGTACACCTTCTCGGTCCGGGCGCGTGACGCCGCCGGCAACGCCTCCTCGGCGTCCAACTCCGTCACGGTCACCACGTCCTCGGGCGGGGGCGGCGGCGGAGGGGCCTGCCGGGTCGCCTACGTCAAGAACGAGTGGCAGGGCGGTTTCACCGCCAACGTGACCGTCTCCAACACCGGAAGCAGCGCGGTGAACGGCTGGACGCTCGCCTTCGCCTTCCCCGGCGACCAGCGGGTGACGAGCTTCTGGAACGCCGCCGTCACGCAGAGTGGCACCGCCGTGACCGCCAAGAACGTCGCGCACAACGGATCCATCCCGGCCGGAGGCAACACCACGTTCGGATTCCAGGGCACCTGGGCGAACAGTGACGCCTCTCCGACCGCGTACACGCTGAACGGTTCCGCCTGCACGCTGGGCTGATCCCTCACCGGCTCCGTCCGGCCCGGCCGGGCACGGTTCGCCGTGCCCGGCCTTCGCGTTAATGGGCGGGATCCGAATCCGGCTCGAAGTGCGGGCGGAATGGTGTTACGGTCGGTCACGGCTTTCCGATAATGGCGGGACCTGCTCCGGGCCCGAATGAATCGCCGGGTTCCGCAGGTAAACCGAATACCCCTTTGAAACGTCCGGCCACGCTCCCATCTGCGTACTCGGGAAAAGCAGGGGAAATTCGCGGGTCTTGGGAAAAGTGATGCGCATGAGGGCTTCTTCCGTATAACCTCGGCACGCTGACGGGGTCGGAAAAGCCAGAGGGAAAAGCGTGCCGCGTTCTTGGGTGGACCTGCCGATAGGCCGTCTCGTACGGCTTTCCGGAGCGAATGCCGACGCCACGGCATTGTCCGTGGCACCGCCTCCGCCGGGCGCGCCGGCGATTCTCACGTACTTCGCCGAGCCCGCGCGCTCGGTGGCGGAAATGGTGTCCACGGTCCTGGCCGAGCTGGAAAGGGCCGCGATCGAGTTGTTCCCCGCCTGGCTGCCGGGCGCGGAGAACATCGCCGGTCCCGGCGGCGCGGGCGCGGACGCCGTGCGCTTCCTCGCCCTGCGCCTGGCGTCCTCCACCCACCACTTCGGCCCGTTCCTGGCCCACCTCGCCGAACGCGCACTCACCGGCGCCCCCACCGGCCCTTCCGGCAGGCCCGCTCCGTCCGCCAGGGCCGTCCGGTTCGCGGCCGAGGTGCGGGCGGCGGGTCTCGCCCGCGTGCTCGCCGCCGGTTTCGGCCGCCCCCACACCGCGCTCCTGGTCCACGTCCCCGAAGGCCTTTCCCCCGCAGGGGAGGAGATCCTCGTCGCCGCATGCGAGTGGCTGGCCGAACGGGCCGACCTCGGCGTCTGGCTCACCGGCGCGGGCCTGTCCCACGTCGACCGCGTGGAGACGGTGACCCTGAGCCCCGCCGGCCACCTCACCCCCGACCCGGTACGGGGAGCACGCCCGCCTTCGACCGGCGCCATCCGCTACCCGGCGGTCGCGGGCATACCCCACCCGGCGAGCAAGGTCGAGAAAGCCCTGGAAGCCGCCCTGGCCACCTGCCACTGGGCCCACGGCCGAGCCTGGAATCAGACTTATCAGTCACATCCCCTTATAAACCCTATCCGGGTAGATCTCCTATGGCGCCAGGAACGCTGCGTCATAGAAATCGACGGCCCGGAACACCGCCATCAGCACCGACACGCGGCCGATCGCGAGCGGGACCTCCGGCTCGCGAAGGACGGATATGCGGTGCTGCGCATTACCAATGCCGAAGTTCTCACGGATATACGAGGCGTGGTCGGGCGGCTCGAGAGGTTCGTCCGCAGCCGTAGCGCCGACACACTGGAAGGATCACGACATGCCTGACGAGAAGCTGTCACTCCCCCAAATGGCGGCCTTGCTGGTGCTCATGCGCGAGGTGGGAGAGGTCTCGAATACCCAGCTCAAAGAGCGCTATGGCCTCACCTTGACGGGTAAGCCCCGCACTAAACTGAACGACGCGAAGCTGGTGGAAAGCTGGAAGCAGGGGCAGACATTCGTCCACCGGCTCACCGATGACGGTTGGGCGAGGCTGGGCCGGGAAATCGGCCACGGCGTCGAAAGGCCCGCGGGATCGGCGGGGTCCGCGCTGGTCGCGGTGCTGGGCGGCCTTCATGTCTTCATGGAGCGCACCGGCAACAAGCTCGCCGACATCTTCGCCCCCGTGGAGACCGCCGCGTCGCTCGACGACCAGCCATCGCCGGTGGCGCCCGTGTCGTCCGCCGATCCCGAAGTCGAGGCGCGCATCCGTGCCGCCTACGCGCGGCTGGGCCGGCCCGGTTCCTATGTCGGTCTGGCCGAGCTCCGGGCGGCCCTCCAGGACCTGCCGAGGACGGAGGTGGACGCCGCGCTCAGGGCGATGAACCGCCTGCCGGACGTGAACCTCGTTCCCGAGTCCAACCAGAAGGCTCTGAAGCGGGAAGACCGCGAGGCGGCGGTGACCATCGGGGACCAGGACAAGCACGTCCTGTGGATCGGAGCATGATGAGGGACGACGAGCGGCGGGCACTTCGGGCGCTCAGGTTCAACTACGTCGAGGGTCCTGGCGACGTGTGGCGTCCCTCGCGGTTCCACGTGGACGGTCTGCACCGCCGGACGACGCAGACGCTCCTCGACGGGCTGGAGGAGGCCAACCACAGCGTGGAGTCGAGCCCCGTCGGGGTGATCCTCCAGGGCCAGCGGGGGAGCGGGAAGACCCACCTTCTGGGGTGGCTGAGGGAGAAGGCACAGGCGGACGGCGGCTACTTCTTCCTGATCGGCCTGTTCGACGCGAGAGAGTTCTGGGAGAGCGTCGTCATCTCGATCCTGGACAGCCTGGCGCGGGAGATCGACGGGGAGAGCCAGCTCAGGGCGTTCATCAGGCGCCTGTCGTCGCTGGTGGGGGTGTCGTTCGCCGAACGCCAGGGGCTCATCGGCAGGGCGCCGCTGACCAGGCCGGTCCTGAACGACTTCGTGGACGGGCTGCGCCGGTTCGACTCCCGGGTGGGCGCCGACGCCCAGGACACGCTTCGCGCCCTGGTGCTGCGCGCCTCGGAGGATCTGCGCGCGCAGGACGTGGGAAGCAGTTTTCTGTCCTCGCAGCCTGAGGGGGAGCCGGGCGAGCGCGCTCCGTGGGGGATGCGCGGGGGCCGCAAGTCGCCCCAGGAGATCGTCCGGGACATCTCCCGGCTCCTGGCGTTCACCGGCCCCTCCGTCTTCGCCGTGGACCAGATCGACCCCCTTCTCGTCCAGGCGTCCATCGTCACCAAGGACGTCGCCGAGCAGGACTGGCGCCAGACGGTGGCGGTCGAGCAGATCGTGGGCGGCCTGATGTCGCTCAGGGAGTACACGCACCGCACGCTCACCGTGGTCTCGTGCCTTCCCCTGACCTGGGTCCTCATTCAGCAGGCCGGGACCGACACGATCAAGGACCGGTTCCGGGCGGCGAATCCGCTCATGGCGATCCCCGACGCCAGGCTCGGCCGTGACCTGGTCGAGAAGCGGTTCGCGGCGCGGTTCCGGGATGTGCGCTTCCGGCCGCCGTACCCCACGTGGCCGGTCAAGGCATCGGCGTTCGAGGAGGCCCCCGACTTCACCGCACGCCAGCTCCTGATCAAGATCGAGGCCCATGTCCAGGCCTGCCTGGCGAACGACGAGGTCAGGGAAATGGAGCGTCTGCCCGATCCGATCGTGATCGACCCGCACCGCGTGCCGCTCCCGGTCGACCTGACCCCGATCGACACGCGCTTCGAGGAGTTGCGGCTCAAGGCGGAGGTCTCCGCGGCCCTCGACTTCCCCGGCGAGGACGCGCTCGTCCCGCCCCTCCTGTCGGCGGGTCTCACCGCCTGGATCGCCGCGAAGGGCGACGCCGGGCGGGAGTACAGCCAGGACGCCCCGCCCAGCTCGAAGCCGTCCCTGCACGCGCGCCTTCGCCGCAGCCTGGACGAGGCCACCGAGCACGAGGAGCACTGGTCGTTCCGGGCCATCGCCGCCGACCACCCGATCGCCGCGCTCAGCCGGCTGCGCACCGCGTGCTTGGCCTCCGGACTGGACGCCGATGGGCCTCCCCGGCGGTTGTTCGTGCTGCGGAACGAGGACTGGTCTCGGGGGCCGGCCACCCAGGAGGCCCTCGCGGCGTTCGAGAGGGCGGGCGGGCGCACGCTTCGCCTGGAGTCCGAGGACCTGACCACCCTCGCCGCGCTTCGCGGGTTGCTGGAGGAGAATCCCCTGAACCTGGGGTCGTGGCTGGCCGAGCGGAATCCGGTCGGCACGGTCAAGGTCCTGCGGGAGGCCCTTGAGGAGGGCGGAGACGTCCCTGGCGGCGGGGGAGGCGATTCCAGCGGGCCGCCGGACCAGACGTGGAGCGTTCCCGGTATGCGCACCGACCCCGGCGCGGGGCCGGGGGACGCCACGAAGACCGGCGGTGCGTCCGGACGGCGACGCGGGCTCTCCGCGACGGCCACCCTCACCGGCCTGGGGCCGGGCACGGGTGCGCTGCCAGGCACGGGTCCGACCCAGGGCACGGGTGCGCTGCCGAGCGCAGGTCCGGCCCCGAGCGCAGGTCAGAGCCCGAGTTCGGGTCCGACCCCGATCACGGGTGCGTTACCGATCACGGGCCCGGCTCCGATCGCGGGTTCGGCTCCGGTCACCGGTCCGGCGCCGGCCGTGGGTTCAGGGCCGGGCGCGGGCCCGTCGCCGGCCAGGGGTCCGGCGCCGGTCGTCCCCATCGGTGAGACGGTCGCGGCCGGCGCACGGGTCACCGTGGCCCTGGAGGCCCTTCGCAAGCACACCGCGATCTTCGCAGGATCGGGCTCGGGCAAGACCGTGCTCATCCGCCGCCTGGTCGAGGAGTGCGCGCTGCAAGGGGTCTCGTCCATCGTGCTCGACCCCAACAACGACCTCGCCCGGCTCGGCGACCGATGGCCGGAGGCGCCGGCGCAGTGGGGTGCCGGCGACGCCCGGAAGGCGGGCGACTACCTGGCGAACACCGACGTCGTCGTCTGGACGCCGTTACGCGACGCCGGGCGCCCCCTGAGCTTCCAGCCGCTGCCCGATTTCAGCGGTGTCGTCGACGACCCCGACGAGTTCCGCGAGGCGGTGGACTCGGCCGTCGCGTCGCTCGCACCACGGGCCAAACTCGTCGGCAACACGAACAAGGTCCACCAGGGGCTGGCCGTGCTCAGGGAGACCCTGCAGTTCTACGGACGCCGGGGCACGACCAGTCTCCAAGGCCTGATCGAGGTGCTGGCGGAGCTGCCGGACGGGGTGAGCGAGCTGCTCAACGCGGAGCGGCTCGCGGCGGACATCGCGCAGAATCTCACCGCGGCCAAGGTGATCGATCCGCTGTTCGGTGGGGCCGGCCTGCCGATGGATCCGGGCGTGCTGCTGACCCCGCCCGAGGGGAAGCGGGCGCGGGTGTCGGTGATCAGCCTCGTCGGCCTGCCCTCCGACCATCAGCGGCAGAGTTTCGTCAACCAGCTGCAGATGGCGCTCTTCGCCTGGATCAAGAAGAACCCGGCCGGTGACCGGCCGCTCGGGGGCCTGTTCGTGATGGACGAGGCGCAGACGTTCGCACCGTCGGGAGCGATGACCGCGTGCACGCACAGCACGCTGGCGCTCGCGTCCCAGGCCCGGAAGTACGGGCTCGGCCTGGTGTTCGCGACGCAGGCACCGAGAGGGCTGCACAATCGCATTCCGGGCAACTCCGCGACGCAGTTCTTCGGCCTGCTGAACAGCCCGACGCAGATCGACGCCGCGAGGGAGATGGCCCAGGCCAAGGGCAGCCGCATCACCGACATCGGCCACCTGAGCACGGGGCAGTTCTACGCGGCGGTCGAGGGGGCGCGGTTCGAGAAGATGCAGGCGCCGCTGTGCCTGAGCCATCACCCCAAGAGCCCGCTGACGACCGAGGAGGTCATCGGGAGGGCCAGGGGAGGGGTGGAGGGCTAGCGGAGGAGAGGTGGGTTGGGGGAGGGGTGGCGGTCGGGTCGGGGGTGGATGTCAGGGGTGGGGGGTGAGGCCGTGGCGGAGGGCGGTGAAGAGGTGTTCCAGGCGGGCGCGGTGGTCGGGTACCGCGGTGGCCGGGGGTTCGCCGGCGATGAGGCGGCGTGCGGTCTCCACCAGCACGGTGGCGTAGCCGGCGATGAAGAAGGCGGCGAGCAGCGGACCGTCGCCCTCGAACGCTGGGTCGCGTTCCAGTTCCTCGGCGAGGGTCCGCTGGAGGTCGGAGGCGATCTCCCTGGCGCGGGCGACCAGGGCGGGTGACGCCGCGACGGTACGGAAGAAGGGGATGGACCGGTCGTCGACGCCGGAGAGCGGGTGGCGGGCGTCGACGAGACCGAGGGTCACCTCGCGCAGGGACGCCGACACGTCGACGCCCGGAGCGCGGTCGCGCACCGCCGAGCGCAGGAGGTCGACGGCGTCGACCGCGCGGTCCAGGAGAAGGTCCTCCTTGCGCGGGAAGTGCTTGAAGACCGTCACGCTGGAGACCCCGGCCTCCCGCGCGACCTCGGCGACCGTGACCGTGTCGAACCCGTGTTCGAGGAACAGTCGGGTCGCGACCTCCGAGATCCGCGCACGCGTCAGCGGCCCGCCCCGCTCTCCGGTCCTGGGCATCCGGCCCCACTCCCTTGTGTGAATAAACTTAGTGACATAACTTAGTGGCATGTCCTCCGAACAGACCACTGACATTGTCATGGGACCGGGCCCCGCCGGGCCGTCCTCACCCCGATCGTTGCGGGAGGCGTGGGTGGCCCTGGCCGGGCTGTCCGCGGTGTTCCTGTTCGAGATGCTCGACAACTCGATCCTGAACGTCGCGCTGCCCACGATCGGCCGCGAACTGCACGCCTCGACGACCGCGCTGCAGTGGGTGACGGGCGCGTACGCGGTCGTGTTCGGCGGGTCGATGCTGGCGTTCGGCGCGGTCGCCGACCGGTTCGGCCGGCGACGGATCATGCTCATCGGGCTGGTCCTGCTCGGCGTGGCGAGCCTGGCGACCGCTTTCGTCCTCACCGCAGCGCAACTGATCGCCGTCCGGGCGGCGATGGGGGTCGCCGCCGCGATGACGACTCCGGGATCGATGGCGCTGGCCTTCCGGCTGTTCGACGAGGACAACCTGCGCGTCCGTGCGGCGACCCTCATCTCGACCGTCGGCCTGGTCGGGCTCGCGATCGGCCCGACGGCGGGCGGCCTCGTGCTCGCGGTCGCGCCGTGGCAGGTCCTGCTGCTGGTGAACGTGCCGATCGCCGTGCTCGCGATCATCGGCGTGCGGTTCGGCGTCGCCGCGGACGCCCCGGCCGGGCTGCACCGCGATCCGGTGGACGTCGCGGGTGCGGTGACCGCGACCGCGACGATCGTGCTCGCGCTCGTCGCGCCGACGCTGTTCGTGAACGAGGGCGCCGGTTCGTGGGTCCCGTGGGCGGCCACGGCGGCGGCCGTCGTGGGGGCGATCCTCTTCGTCCTGCGCGAGCGCCGGGCGCGCCACCCACTCCTCGCCCTCGGCCTCGTCGCGCACCCTCTGGTCTCCAGCGGCCTGGCGTTCAAGGCCGCGGCCGGGCTGGCGACCGCGGGCCTCGGCTACATGGTGACGCTGCAACTGCAGCTCGACTGGGGGTGGCCGCCCGCGCTCGCCGCCATCGGGATGCTGCCGCAGGTCGTCGTCCTGGTCGCGGGCGGCGCGTTCGTCGGCCCGTTCGTGCGACGCGCCGGTCTGGACCGGGCCGCGTGGCTCAGCGCCGCGGTGGTCGTGCTCGGGCTCGCGGTCTACGCCCTGCTGGGCGGGTTCGGGTACGTGTGGGTCGCGATCGCCCTGGTGCTCGTGGCGGCAGGGATGCGCGTGGTCGGCGTCGTCGCCGGGGTCAACGTGCTCCGCGGCCTGCCGGAGAACCGGACCACGATCGGCGCGGCGCTCACCGACACCGCCACCGAGGTCACCTCCGGCGCCGGCATCGCCGTCACCGGCACCATCCTCGCGGCGCTGTTCACCGGCGACATCGCCACATCGGGCTGGAGCGCGCGGCAGACGGCGGAGTTCCGCGCGTCGGTCACGATCGCGGGCCTCGTGCTCACGGTCGTGGCCGCGGCGCTCGTCGGCTGGGGGATCGCCCGTTCGCGGCGCGCCGCGAACGGCCAGGCGACCACCTCCGGCGACGACGCGATGCCCGATGGGGTCTGACGCCCGGCCGGCGATGCCCATTCGGTCATTACGTAGACGGATATATCGGTCCTGCGGCAGACTGTCGGGGTTGATCATCGGTTGGGTGGGGCCGCGGGCTGGTGTCGTGGTGACGCGTTCCCGCTCCTGACGTACGACGGGGGCACCCGCATGGGCCCGAGCCTCATGACCGCGACGGATCCTGGGCCGTTCCAGCTCCGGCACGACACCCGCGGCCTTCCGCAGGCGGTCGAGACGCTGGCCAAGGCGCTGCCCGCCCGCGACCTGAAGAACGTGCTCGCGCAGGCGAACCGCTCGTCGGTCCACAAGGGGAGCACGACGGCGTTCGGCTCGATGTCGCCCAAGCCGGCCGACTGGTACTGCTTCGACACCGGTGACAACGACACCACCGACTGGTACCCGCAGGGGATGGCCGCCAGCTCCGAGGCGGGGCGCACGGACGTCAAGGCGCTCGCCGTCACCTGGTACTGGAAGCCCGCGGGGACCGCGACCGAGCGGGGGATCCGGATCTCGTTCCTGGACCTGGCGACCGGGAAGTACCGGCACGTCCTGCTCGTCGAGCCCAAGGGCACCTCCTACAGCGCGATCAACATCCACGCGGGCGGCGTCGCGTGGTACGGCGACCTGATCTACGTCGTCGACACCGCGCACGGGATGCGGGTGTTCGACACCCGGCACATCTACGAGGTCAAGGGCGACGACGACAAGATCGGGCTGAAGGGCGGGAAGTACCACGCGTTCGGGTACCGGTACGTGATGCCGCAGGTGGACGGGTGGACGGCCGCCGGTGCCGCGCGGTACTCCTTCGCGGCGATCGACCGGAGCACCAGCCCGCACCTGTTCGTCTCGGGCGAGTACGTCGACCCCGCCGACGAGCCCGGCAAGACGGGGCGGGTGGCCCGCTGGGCGCTGGACCCGGACGACACGCTGGTCTCCGGCGCCGGCGGGCTGGCGGCGGCGGTGGACGCGTTCACGCTCCCGGCCGCCAAGATCCAGGGCGCGCTGTCGTACAAAGGGCGCTGGTACCTCAGCCAGGCGGCGTCGTCCACCAAGAACGGCTCGCTGCTCGTCGTCCCGGCCGGGAAGCCGGCCGAGGTCAGGAAGATGCCGATCGGCCCGGAGGACCTCACCTGCTGGGGCGAGAAGAACCAGCTCTGGAGCGTCACCGAGTTCAAGGGCCGCCGCGTCATGTACGCCGTCCCCGTCTGACACCCCGCTCCCACCTCCGGATCACCACCTCCCCGCGACCTTTCACGCCGGTCGTGTGGTGTGGCGTGGATTGTCGCCGAGCCTTGACTGATCTTCTTGGTGCGGTCAAAATCCACTCATAGTTAGGGAGGCTCCTTAACTAAACGCCCCCCGGAGATACCGATGGTCACTTTTGACAGGCGTACCTGGGTAAGAGCGCGGCTGGTCGCCGCGTTCGTGCTGCTGACGACCGCAGGGGGCGGGATCCCCGCGCTGGCGGCGTCCTCGTCCTCCCCCGCAGGCGGAGGCGTCGCGGTGGCGGCCGTCGCCCCCTCGGCCCTCGACGGATACAAGATCCAGTCCTCGTCCAAGGTCACCGACTCCGCCGCCGCCATCTCCACTCCGGGCTACGCGGCGTCCGGCTGGTACCCGGTGGGACCGCGTTCCACGGTCATGGCCGGCCTGCTCAAGAACGGGAAGTACCCCGACCCGTTCTACTCGACCAACATGCGGGACGTCCCCGCCGCCGACTTCACCGTGCCCTGGTGGTACCGATCGGACTTCACCCTGGGCGGCGAGACCGGTCTGAAGACCTTCCTCGACGTCACCGGCGTCATCTCCAGCGCGGACGTGTGGGTGAACGGGACGCAGGTCGCGACCAGCGTCCAGGTGGCCGGGGCTTACCCCCGCCACGAGCTGGACGTCACCGCGCTCGTGCGCCCCGGCGTCAACTCGGTCGCGTTCAAGGTGAACCCGAACGACCCGAGCAAGCACCTGACCACCGGCTGGATCGACTGGGTGCAGAATCCACCCGACCGAAATATGGGCATATTCCGGGATATCTTCGTCCGGCGCAGCGGGGCCGTGGCCCTGCGCGACGCCCACGTGGTGACCAGCCTGACCTCGGCGCTCGACCGCGCCGACCTCACGGTCAAGGTCAACGCCAGGAACGACACCGGCGCCGCCGTCCACGCCACCGTCTCAGGGACCGTCGGCTCGGCCGCCCTCACGCAGGAGGTCGACCTCGCGGCGAACCAGACCAAGACGCTGACGTTCACTCAGTCCATCACCAACCCCCAGGTGTGGTGGCCGTACGGCATGGGCGGGCAGCCGCTCTACGACCTCGACCTGACCGCGACCGTCGCGGGCGCGGCCAGTGACACCGCGCACTCCCGCTTCGGGATCCGCGGTGTCACCTCCTCGCTGGACGGCAGCGGCCACCGGCTGTACAAGGTCAACGGCCGGTCGCTGCTCATCCGGGGCGGCGGGTGGTCGCCGGACCTGTTCCTGCGCTGGGACCCCACCTACGCGCAGGACAAGCTCCGCTACGTCCGCGACCTCGGCCTGAACACCATCCGGCTGGAAGGTCACCTGGAGACCGACGAGCTCTTCGACCTGACCGACCAGATGGGCATCCTGGTCATGGCCGGGTGGGAGTGCTGCGACAAGTGGGAGGGCCAGACCAACGGCGGCGAGCCGGGGGACACCTGGTCCGCCGCCGACTACGTGATCGCCAAGGACTCGATGGCGGCGGAGGCCGCGCGGCTGCGCGACCACCCGAGCGTCTTCACCTTCCTCATCGGCAGCGACTTCGCGCCCAACGCGCAGCAGGAGACCGGCTACCTGGCCGCGCTCAACGCCGCCGACTGGAAGACCCCGATCGTCGCCGCGGCCTCGGCCAACTCCTCGCCCACGCTCGGCTCCTCCGGGATGAAGATGACCGGGCCCTACGACTGGGTGCCGCCGAACTACTGGTTCACCAAGCAGGAGGGCGGCGCGTACGGCTTCAACTCCGAGACCAGCGCCGGCCCGGACGTCCCCACCATCGACTCGCTGAAGCGCATGATGTCCGCCGCGGAGCTGAACACGCTGTGGCAGACCGCGACCGCGACGCAGTACCACCGCTCGCCGTCCGGCACGTTCAACAACCTCAAGCTCTTCAACAACGCGCTCATCGGCAGGTACGGCACCTCCACCAGCCTGGACGACTACGTGCGGAAGGCGCAGCTCCAGCAGTACGAGAACATCAGGGCACAGTTCGAGGCCTACCGCCGCAACTTCAGCGACACCTCCAACCCCTCGACCGGCGTCATCTACTGGATGCTGAACAGCGGGTGGAGCTCGCTGCACTGGCAGCTCTTCGACACCTACCTCGACCAGGGCGGGTCCTACTACGGCGCCCGTGAGGCCGGCAAGCCGCTGCACGTCCAGTACTCCTACGACACCAGAAGCGTCGTGGTGGTCAACCAGAACCACGCGGCGGCCACCGGGCTGACCGTGCGGACCGACGTGTACAACCTGGACGGGACCAGCAAGTACACCAACACCGCGACGGTCACCGCGCCCGGCGACGGCGGCAAGGTCACGGCCGTCACCATTCCCGCGATCAGCGGCCTGTCCACCGCCTACCTGGTCCGGCTCACGCTCAGCGGCGCGGGCGGCGAGGTCGACCGGAACGTGTACTGGCTGTCCACCAAGGCCGACGTGATCGACTGGGCGAACAACGACTGGTACTACGTGCCGACCACCGCCTACGCCGACCTGACCGGGCTGGCGGGCATGGCGCAGGCCCCGCTGAGCGCCACGGCGTCCTCGTCGGCCTCAGGCGGCACCACCACGACGACCGTGACGCTCAGGAACACCGGGACCGGCAAGATCCCCGCGTTCTACGTCGACGCCCACGTGGTCGACGCGGCGGGCAGGCCCGTGCTGCCGGTCCAGTGGACCGACAACGCGACAAGCCTGTGGCCCGGGGAGTCCCGGACGCTGACGGCGACCTACCGCACCACCGGCCTCGGCGGGTCCGCGCCGTCGGTCCGCGTCACCGGCTGGAACGTCGCCACCCAGACGGTGCCCGCCGGCGGCACCGGCGGGCCCGGCGAGACGCTGCTCTCGCAGGGCGGGCCCGCCACGGCCTCCTCCACCGAGAGCTCGTCGTACGGCGCGGCGAACGCCTTCGACGGCGACACCACCGCGACCCGGTGGGCGTCGGCGGAGGGCCACGACCCCGAATGGCTGCGCGTCGACCTCGGCGGCACGCGGTCGATCACCCGCGTCAAGCTGTCGTGGGAGGCGGCGTACGGCAGGTCGTACCAGGTCCAGGTCTCACCCGACGGCGCCGCCTGGACGAACGTGTACACGACGACGACCGGCGACGGCGCCACCGACGACCTGACCGGTCTGTCCGGATCGGGGCGCTACGTGCGCGTCAACGGCACCGCCCGTGGCACGGCCTACGGCTACTCCCTGTACGAGATGCAGGTGTACGGCTCGTGACCCCGCCCATCTGACCGGTCCCGCCACCGGCCGTGGCGGCCCCCCAGGGTCGTCCGGGGGGCCACCCCCGGGCGACCCTGAGTGCGGACCCTGACTCGTCCCTGAACTCGGCCTCCACCTGTATCGCCGCGCCTCCCGGCCGCCTAGCGTTCAAGCCATGGGACGCATTCTTCTTCTCGTCGTAGCGGTCATCGTCGGCTTCTTCCTCATCGGCACCGTGCTGAGCCTGGTCGCCGGCCTCGTCAAGTGGGCACTGATCATCGGGGTTGTCGTCCTCGGTGTCGCGGCACTCTCCAAGATCCTCGGCTCGCGGGACGCCGGATGACCTGAGCCCGCGGGACCCGGATGATCTACGAGGGGCGCCGGGCGCGGGGGCGGGACTCCGAGACGAAGTCGGCGAGGGCGTCGCGGGTGGCGCGCAGGGCCTCGTTGGACACCTCGGAGGTCCGCTGGGCCACGCCGACGAACACGTAGTCCACGATCAGGAGCTGGCTGATCCGGCTGGCCAGCGCCCCCGGGCGGAAGGCGGTCTCCCGGCCCGCGGAGATCAGCACATGGCCGGACACCTCGGCGAGCGCCGAGCGGGGGTTGTTGGTGATCGCAACGGTCGTCGCCCCCGCCTTGGCCGCCCTGCGCATCGGCTCAAGGACGTCGGGGGTCTCGCCCGTGCAGCTCACGCCGACCGCGACGTCACCGGGGCGGAGCAGGACGGCGCTCGTGAGCGCCAGGTGCGCGTCGGTGAACGCGTGCGCCGACAGGCCGATGCGCAGGAGCTTCTGGGACATGTCCGCCGCCACGAGGCCGGACGCGGAGACGCCGTACACGTCGATCCGGCGGGCGGCGGTGATGGCGTCGACCACCTCGCCGAGACGCTCGGGGGAGAGCTGCGCCGCGGTGTCCTCTATGGCCTCGGCCTCGGCCCGGGTGACCTTGGCGATCACGTCAGAGAGCGGGTCGTCGGGCGCCAGGTCGCCGGGGACCAGCCGGTCGGGCCCCTGACGGGTCGCGGCGGCGGCGGCCAGCGCCAGCCTGAGCTGGGCGTACCCGGAGAAGCCGAGCACGCGCGCGGTGCGCACGATGGTGGCCTCGCTGGTCGCGGACGCGGCGCTGAGCTCGGTGATCGTGCTGCGGGCGACCGTGGCCGGGTCGTCGAGGATGAGCCGGGCGATGATCTGCGCGGAGGGCGTGAGCGAGGGGAGCACGGCCCGCACCCGGGCGACCAGGTTCTCGGGGGTCGAGCGTTGCGGGTCGATCATGGGGTTCCTTGTCTGTTACCGACAGATTACTCAATCCTGGTCGTAACGAACCCGCCGAGCCCGCCGGAACACTCTCCCGTCACCCGCCGTTCGCAGGCCGGGCACCTGCCCGGTTCCTCGTCCGGCCCGCCGTGGCCGGGGGTCACGGCGGTCAGGGCCGGGTGAGCCACTCGGCGACGGCCAGGGACGAGGCGCGGGACTCGCCGTGGGTGGTGAGGTGCAGCGCGCCCGCCGGGGGGCCGGGCAGGCCCATCTCCACCACGATCGCGTCCGGGCGGCGCAGGAGGATCTCCGCCAGGACCCGGCGCATCCACGCGTGCCGGTGCGCGTCGTGCGTGACCACCACCAGCGGCGCCCCGGCGGGCCCCCGGCGACCGGCCGGGCCGCGTGAGGCCGGCAGGTCGTGGGACGGCGCCGGGTCGCCGAGGGCGGGCAGGTCGTGGTGGGACGGGGTCAGGGTCGTCAGGACGGTGCCGGGGAGGCGCGCCGCCAGGGCGTCGCCCGGCCCGTAGCGCGCGGCGGCGGCCGCCTGGTGGGGGCGGGCGGTCATCTCGACCACCACGGGCGGCCCGGTGAGGACGGGCCGGGCGGTGCGGCCGGTCACGCGCAGCGCCCGGCGGGCGGTCTCCAGCCCGAGCAGGGAGACCCGGTGCCCAGGGTCGAGGACGACGCCCGCGCGGTCCACCATCGGCGGCTCACGCCCGGGGCCGGCTGACAGGGATTCGCGGGCCGGACCGGCCGCCAGGGACTCGCGGGCCGGACCGGCCGTCAGGGGCGCGGGGCCGGGGCCCGTGCGGTCTTCCGGCGCGGGGGGCGTGCCGTGGGCTCCCAGGGCGCGGACGCGGGACGCCGCCTCGGCCAGGCGCGTCTCCTCCAGGGTCCCGTCGTGGACGGCCCGGACGATCGCCTCCCGCAGGGCGGCGAGGGTGTCGCCCTCGGGGTCGGAGGCGCCCAGGCACAGCGCGTCCGCCCCGGCGGCCAGCGCCCGTACGGCGATCTCCGGCTGGGGCAGGCGCGCGGAGACCGCCTTCATGTCGATCGCGTCCGTCACCACCAGGCCCTGGAACCCCAGCTCCTCGCGCAGCAGGCCGGTGAGGACGCGGCGGCTGAGCGTGGCGGGCAGGACGGGGTCCAGGGCGGGCACCATGAGGTGCCCGCACATGATCGCCCGCACCCCGGCCGCGATGGCGGCGCGGAACGGCGGCAGGTCCCGCCGGTCCAGCAGCTCGCGCGAGGCGTGAACGGCGGGCAGCGCGAGGTGGGAGTCGGTCACGGTGTCGCCGTGACCCGGGAAGTGCTTGGCGCACGCGGCGACGCCCGTGCCCTGCAGCCCGGTGATCCAGGCGGCGGCGTGCCGGGCCACCAGGGCGGCGTCCGCGCCGAAGGACCGGACGCCGATCACCGGGTTGCGCGGGTCGGCGTTGACGTCCACGTCGGGGGCGTAGTCCATGGTGATCCCCGCCGCGCCGAGCAGCAGGCCGATCTCCTCGCCGGTGCGCTCGGTGACCCCGGTGTCGTCGACCACGCCCAGGGCGGCGTTGCCCGGCCAGGAGCTGCCGGTCGCGGCCTCCAGGCGGGTGACGGTGCCGCCCTCCTCGTCCACCGCGACGATGACCTCGGGATTCTCCTCGCGCAGCCGCCGTACGAGCCCGGCGGTGTCCTCCGAGATGTTCCGCGCGAACAGCACCACCCCGCCGAGGCCGCCGGCGAGCCGCCGCAGCAGCCAGCCCGGGGCCGAGGTCCCGGCGAACCCCGGCTGGAGCACCGTGGCGGCGAGGCGGTCGAGATCGGGGCTGTGCGGCATGTGCGGGGCTCCGGTGGTGGGTGTCGGTCCGGTGGTGTCCGGCTCCTGTGTGTCGGTCCTGTGGTGTCGGGTTCTGTGGTGTCGGTCCGATGGTGTCTCCCTACCCGTTCGATCACGCGGGGGAGTGCCGGGCGGGGTGCCGGTGTGGCGTCGCGCGCCTTTGCGCATATCTTTTATGAAGGAATCCTTCACCCGCCGCCCACGCCGTCCGCCCGAGTCGTCAGGAGACCGGAACGCCGTCTGGAGGCCGCATGAACCACCGTCCGCTGACCCGCAGGGCCCTGCTGGGTGGCCTGGCCGCGTCCGCGCTGGCCCCGATCGGCCGCCGCCGGACGACGGCCGCCCGCGTCCCGGCCGCCGCCGGCGGCTCCCCGCTCCGCCAGATGCGCGGCATGTGGATCGCGTCGGTGGAGAACATCAACTGGCCGTCGGCACCGGGCCTGCCCGCGGCCCGGCAGCGGGCCGAGTTCGCCTCCTGGCTCGACCTGGCGGAGGCCCGCCGCATGAACGCCGTGTTCGTGCAGGTCAGGCCGACCGCCGACGCCTTCTGGCCGTCGCGGTACGAGCCGTGGTCGCAGTACCTCACGGGCGTCCAGGGCAGGGACCCGGGGTACGACCCGCTCGGCTTCATGATCGAGGCAACCCACGAGCGCGGGCTTGCCTTCCACGCGTGGTTCAACCCCTACCGCGTCTCCATGCAGCCCGACCCGGCGCGGCTGGTGCCCGAGCACCCCGTGCGCCGCAACCCGGGCTGGGGCGTCGCCTACGCGGGCAAGCTCTACTACAACCCCGGGCTGCCGGAGGTGCGCGCCTTCGTCCAGGACGCGATCATGGACGCGGTCACCCGGTACGACATCGACGGCGCGCACTTCGACGACTACTTCTACCCCTATCCGATCGCCGGCCAGGTGTTCGACGACTCCGCCGCCTACGCCCGGCACGGGGCGGGGTTCCCCGACCTGGCGGCGTGGCGCCGGAACAACGTCGACCTGCTGATCCAGGAGATGAGCGGGCGGATCCGCAAGGTGAAGCCCGAGGCGCAGTGGGGGGTGAGCCCGTTCGGGATCTGGCGCAACGCGACCAGCGACCCGCTGGGCTCGGCCACCTCGGGCTCCCAGTCCTACGACCAGCAGTACGCCGACACGCGGGGCTGGGTGCGTAAGGGGTGGCTGGACTACGTGGCCCCGCAGATCTACTGGAACATCGGCCTGCCCGAGGCCGACTACGCGGTGCTCACCCCCTGGTGGGCGGGGGTGGTGGCAGGCACCGGCACCCAGCTGTGGATCGGGCAGGCGGCCTACAAGACCGGCGCCGCCGCCGAGCCCCCCGCCTGGCGGGACCCGGCGGAGCTCTCCAGGCACCTGACCTTCAACGCCGGGCAGCCGCTGGTCGGCGGGGACATCTACTACAACTCGGGGGACGTGCGCGCCGACCGGCTCGGGTCGATCACCCTGCTGCAGAAGGAGCACTACACGCGCCCGGCGCTGTCCCCGGTGCTGCCGCGCCTGTCCTCGGGGGCCCCGCCCCGGCGGCCCGACATCGTCCGCGCGCGCCTGACCGGGCAGGGCGTCGAGCTCGCCTTCCAGGCCGCCGGGCAGGGCGAGCCGAGGCTGTACGCGGTCTACCGGTTCGACGACGCGGGCGCGGCCGGCGACGGGCGGTCCCCGGGTGTGACGGACTCCGGGGGCGAGGGGTCCGAGATCGACGCGAGCCGGCTGGTGGCGGTGGTCCCCGGCGGGAGGCGCGGCGAGTTCACCGACCCCGCCGGGCGGCGCGGCGCGCGCTACCGCGTGACCGCGCTGGACCGCGTCAACCGCCAGAGCGCCCCCAGCGCCCCCCACGAGGTGCGGTAACACCCTTTCAGGCGCTTCGCGCGGGCGTCGGCGGCCTTTCAAGCACCCTGCGCGGCGTCGGCGGGTGTTTCAGGCACCCTGCGCGGCGTCGGCGGCCGTTTCAGGTGCTTCGCACAGGGGTTGGTGGGGGGCCGATTCAGGCGTTTTGCGTGGGGGTCAGGAGGCGTCGGTGGGCGGTCTCGGCCTCGGCGGCGGGTCTCGGGTGGGACGCGCCCTCGGCCGTGGCGGCGCGCAGGGCCAGGGCGGCGGCGCCGGCCGCGCCGTCGTGCGCCAGGACGACCGGGCGGCCGAGCAGGGCCCTGCCGACCCGCTCGCCCACCATGGTGGGCCGGGTCAGCAGCGACCCGGCGAGCACCACGGGCAGCCCGGGATCGCCGGGATCCACGGTCGCCAGCGTGCGCAGGAGCAGGCGGGCGGCGTCGTCCAGGATGGTGAGCGCCACCCGGTCGCCCTCCCGGGCGGCGGCCTCCACGACCGGGCTGAGCAGGCCAAGGCGCGCGGGCTCCCTGTCGTACACCGCCGCGATGACGGCCTGCGCGAGCGCCTCCCCCACCGGCTCCCCACCGTCGGAGGTGGCCGGAGGGGGGTCCTGGGTCAGGGTGGGCAGGACGCGGGCGGTCAGCACGGTCGGGGGGCCGCGGCCGTCCAGGGCGGCGAGCGCCGACTGGACCGCGCGCCTGCCGATCCACACCCCCGAGCCCTCGTCCCCGAGCAGCCACCCGTAGCCGTCGCACCGCCGCGCGATCTCGCGGTCCACGACCAGGGCGGCCACCGCCCCCGTGCCCGCGATCATCACGCTGCCCGTGGGGCGGGGGGTCGCGCCGGCGAAGGCGACCAGGACGTCGGTGACCACGGCGGGCAGGCCCGGGAGCCCGGCGGCCCCCCACGCGGCGGCGGCCAGGGCGTGCGCCTGCCTGAGGCCCGCCTCGCTCGCGCCGGCGAGCCCGAACACCCCGCCCGCGACGTCGGCGGGGCCGGAACCGGCCGGGAGCAGGGAGAGCGCCTCGGTGAGGGCGCGGGCGAGGTTGCCTCCGGGGTCGCGCGCGGAGCGGGGGTTGGCCCCTCCGGCCCGGCCCCGGGCGACGATCTCCCCGCCGAGCGTGGCCAGCAGGCAGCGCGTGCTCGTGCCGCCGCCGTCCACTCCGACGACCAGGGGTCCGGCGTCTCCCATGCCCCTCCCATGACACTGATCTCCCTGGGATTATAGGCGTCCGAAGGTTTTCGCCACCGGCCGTGACCTGGTCCGGCCTCGGCCGGTTCCGGCCGGTCGCCGGCACGCTCGGCGCGTCGCGGGAATCCGGCCGGGCGCCGACATGATCGGAGCGGTCGTCGCGTCGTGGGGGTGCGGCCGCCGAGGTGTGGCAGTCTGCGTAGCTCCGGGGAAACTCGACGGGGAGCACGGGGGAGCGCCGATGAGTGGCCAGCGCGTGGCGAGTGCCGAGGAGGGGGCCGGCGTCTCCGACCGTGTCGCCCGGTGGATCACCGAGATCTTCGCCCCCCAGGTCCTCGTCATCGGGCTCCCGCCCGTCGTGGGCCTGGTCTCCGACGGGTGGCCGGGATTCCGCTGGGGGCTGCTGGCCTCCGGCCTGTGCGGGGGCGTCCCGGCGCTGGTGATCGCCCTCGGGGTCCGGTCAGGGCGCCTGGACTCGCGGCACATCGTGGACCGCTCGCGCAGGACGGCGCCGCTGCTGGTGGCGGTCGCGGCCGTGGTGGCGGCGCTCGCGCTGCTGGCGGGGCTCGGCGCGCCCCGGCTCCTGGTCGCCACGGTGGCCGCGATGCTGGCCGGCCTGGCGGTGACGGTCCCGGTGACGCTGAAGTGGAAGATCTCCTTCCACGCGGCGGTGTCGGCGGGCACTGTGCTGGTGCTGGCGCGCGTCCTGCCGGTGGCGCCGACGCTCGCGGGCGGCGCGGTGGTGGTCGCCGTCGTGTGCTGGGCGCGCGTACGCCTGGCCCACCACACGGCCGCCCAGGTGGTCGCCGGGGCCGCGGCCGGGGGAGGCACGGCCCTGCTGACCCTCGTGCTGTCCGGCGTCTGACCACACCGCCCGGGCGCCCGCGCGGGCCAGGCGACCGCGAGGCCCCCCACGGGTGAGGCGCCCGATGGCGACCGCGAGCGTCCCCACCGGATGGGCGCGTCAGAGGTGGTCGCGCCAGGAGTGGCGGGGGACGAAGCCGAGGGCGTCGCGGGCGGCGTCGATGGCCAGCAGGGTCTCGAACTCGCCGAGGTCGCGCCGGATCTCCACCCCGGGGAAGACCTCCTTCATCAGCTCGGCCGAGGGCCGGTTCATGACGGTGTCGGCGGCGGCGATGACCAGGGCGCGCGCCCCCTCGGCGGGGGCGTCCAGGGCCAGGCGGCAGGCCGCGGCGGCGTCACGCTCGTCGATGTACCCCCACAGGTTCCACCTGCGCAGCGTCGCGTCCCGCCAGTAGCCGGGGAAGTCCTCGTAGTCGGCAGGGCCGAGGATGTTGGAGAACCGCAGGCCCACGAACGGGATGCCCGACCACTGCGAGATGTGCTGGGCCAGGGTCTCGGTGACCACCTTGGACAGTGAGTACGTCGAGGTCGGGAACGGGTAGTGGTCCTCGTCCACGGGGGCGTAGCGCGGGGGGACGTCGAACGGCAGGCCGAGGGTGGTCTCGCTGGAGGCCCAGACCACGCGGCCGGCGCCCGCCCGCGCGGCGGCCAGGAAGACGTTCGAGTTCATCGTGGTGTTGCGGTTGAAGGTCTCCGACGGCGTGTGGATCCCGGGCGCCGGGATGTTGGCGAGGTGGACCACGGCCCCGGCGCCGTCGAGCACCTCGGCCGCCTGGCCGTACTCGGTGAGGTCGGCGAGCAGCACCTGCGTTCCGAGGTCCTGTGGCCCTGGCCTGGCGTCGGTGGCCACGACCTCGTGGCCGTGGTCCAGCAGGTCGCGCACGACGGCCCGTCCGAGCCGGCCGGCGGCCCCCGTCACGCAGATCTTCGCCATGGTTCCTCCTGCGGTGGGCGTCACCGGGCTCATGCTGCCCCATGTCCCCTTTCTCCACACAACCGGGCGTCCACGAAGAATGCCCTGGAAACCTTGACGACCCAACATGTACGGGTATAAACAAAGACGAAACCAACTGGAAACGGCGGTGAATCAACACGATGTACGCCGAGGAGCGGCAACAGGAGATCCTGCGGCGCGCACGGGCCATCGGCAGGGTGGACGTCGTGACGCTGGGCGAGGAGTTCTCGGTCACCACCGAGACCATTCGCCGCGACCTGACCGTCCTTGAGCGTGCGGGCGTGCTGCGCCGGGTGCACGGCGGGGCCATCCCGGTCGAGCGCCTGGGCTTCGAGCCCGCGCTCGCCGCGAGGGACGAGGTGATGACGGCCGAGAAGGAGCGCATCGCCAAGGCCGCGGTCGCCGAGATCCCCGACGACGGCGCCATCATCATCGACGCGGGCTCCACGACGGGCCGCCTGGTGCAGATCCTGCCCCCCGACCGGGAGCTCACGGTGATCGTCAACTCCCCGCCGCTGGCCACGGCGCTGGCGGCGCGCGCCAACCTCAACGTCATCATGCTCGGCGGCCGGGTACGCGGGCGCACGCTCGCCACCGTGGACGACTGGGCGCTGCGCCCGCTCGCCCGGCTGAACGTCGACGTCGCGTTCATGGCGGCGAACGGCTGCTCGGTGGCCAAGGGCCTGACCACGCCCGACCCCGCCGAGGCGGCGATCAAGCGGGCGATGATCAAGGCGGCCAAGCGCAGCGTGCTGCTCGCCGACCACACCAAGTTCGCCGACACCTACCTCGCGTGCTTCGCCTCCCTGTCGGAGATCGACATGGTCGTCACCGACACCGGGCTCGACCCCGCGACGGCGGCCGAGGTCGCGGCGGCCGGGCCGGAGGTGGTCCGGGCGTGATCCTCACCCTGACGCTCAACCCCAGCCTGGACCGCACGATCGAGATCGCGACCCTGGCGCGGGGCACCGTCATCCGCGCCGCCACCGCCCACCTCGACCCGGGCGGCAAGGGCGTCAACGTGTGCCGGGCGCTGCTGGCCAACCAGATCAGGTCGTGCGCGGTCGTCCCCTACGGGGGCGCCGAGGGCGGCCAGCTCATCAGCCTGCTCGCCCAAGAAGGCATCCAGATGATCACCGTGCCGGTCGCCGGCCCCACGCGCTCCAACGTCACGCTGGCCGAGCCCGACGGCACCGTCACCAAGATCAACGAGCCCGGCACGGCGCTCTCGGCCGCCGAGCTGGACGCCGTCGCCGACGCGGTGCTCAGCGCCGCCGAGTCCGCCGACTGGGTGGTCGCCTCCGGCAGCCTCCCGCCCGGCGTCCCCGCCGACATGTACGCCCGCCTGTGCCGGCGGTTCACCAAGGCGGGCATCAACGTCGCCGTCGACACCAGCGGGCCCGCGCTCGTCCCCGCCGTCGCCTCGGCCCCGGCGCTGCTCAAGCCCAACCGCGAGGAGCTCGCCGAGGCCACCGGCGCCTCGATCGCGTCGCTGGGGGACGCGCTCGACGCCGCGGGCAAGCTGCGGGCCATGGGCGCGAGGTCCGTCCTCGCGAGCCTCGGCCCCGACGGCGCGCTGCTGGTCGAGGACGGCCAGGCCTGGTACGGCGAGTGCCCGGTGAGCGAGCCGCGCAGCACCGTCGGCGCGGGCGACGCCATGCTCGCCGGGTTCCTGGCCGCCGGAGCGCGCGGGCCCGAGGCGCTCGTCGAGGCGCTCGCCTGGGCCTCGGCCGCCGTGGCGCTGCCGGGCAGCCGGATGCCCTCGCCCGGGGACATCCACCGAGACCACGTCCGCATCCTCAATCCCGACCCCAACAAGCCGCTGACGCCCGGGGACTGAAAGCGGCACGTCACCACCCCGGCCGGCGCCACGCCGGCCACCCCGGAAGGAGCGACCCACATGGCCGATGCCTACACCCCCACGGTCCACGGAACCGGCGTCAAGGCGACGATCCAGCGTTTCGGCGGACACCTGGCCGGCATGATCATGCCCAACATCGGCGCGTTCATCGCCTGGGGCCTGGTGACCGCGCTGTTCATCCCCACGGGATGGCTGCCCAACAAGACGCTCGAAGCCCTGGTCAGCCCGATGATCAGCGTCCTGCTGCCCATCCTCATCGGGTACACCGGCGGGCGCATGGTCCACGGGCAGCGCGGGGCCGTGGTCGGCGCCGTCGCCACCATGGGCGTCGTCGTCGGGGCCGACGTCCCGATGTTCCTCGGCGCGATGATCGTCGGCCCGCTCGCGGCCTACGTGATCAAGCAGGTGGACGGGTTCATCCAGGAACGGACCAAAGCCGGGTTCGAGATGCTGGTGGACAACTTCTCCGCCGGCATCGTCGGCGCGGGGATGGCGATCCTCGGCGTGCTGGGCATCGGGCCCGTCGTCCAGGCGATCACCCGGGTGGCCGGCGACGGCGTCTCGTGGCTGATCGGCCACGACCTGCTCCCGTTCGCCTCGGTGCTCATCGAGCCGGCCAAGGTGCTGTTCCTCAACAACGCGATCAACCACGGCGTCCTCGGCCCGCTTGGCGTCGCCGAGGCCGTGAAGAACGGCAAGTCGATCCTGTTCATGCTGGAGTCCAACCCCGGTCCCGGGCTCGGCCTGCTGCTCGCGTACTTCTTCTTCGGCCCCCGGCTGCTGCGCCCCAGCGCCCCCGCCGCGATCATCATCCAGTTCCTCGGCGGCATCCACGAGATCTACTTCCCGTACGTGCTCATGAAGCCCCGCCTGATCCTCGCGGTGATCGCGGGCGGCGCGTCGGGCGTCCTGGTCTTCCTGATCACCGGTGCCGGCCTGGTCGCCACCCCCTCGCCCGGCAGCATCTTCGCCTACCTCGCGGTCACCCCCAGGGGCGGCTGGTTCGGCGTCATCGCCGGCATCGCGGTGGCCGCCGGGGTGTCGTTCCTCGTGGCCTCGGCGCTGCTGGGCTTCGGCCGCGCCAACGGCGACGAACCCGAGGGCGAGGCCCCCGACGCCGCCGCCGTCGGCCTTCCCGAGGGCGAGGCGGCGGCCGTGGGTACGGGTGCCGAGACGGCCGCGCAGCGGGACGAGAAGGAAATCCAGCCCGTCAACAGAGAGGGATGACCGCGGATGCCGAGCATCGACAGCAAGGACGTCAAGAAGATCGTGGTCGCCTGCGACGCCGGGATGGGCAGCAGCGTCATGCTGGCCAGCCAGTTGCGCAAGGCCCTGTCCGGCCTCTCCATCGAGGTCAAGCACACCCCGGTCAACGCCATCCCGGCCGACGCCGACATCGTGGTGTGCCACGCAGGGCTCGCCGCCCGGGCCAAGGCGACCGCGCCGGACAAGGTGCTGGTGCCGTTCCAGGTGTTCATCGGCGACCCCGCGGTGACCAGGCTCATCGCCACGATGAAGAACGGCGGCACCGTCGATGCCTGACACGGCGCCGCTGCCCCTGGACCCGAGGGCCGTCCGGCTCCGGGCCGAGGCCGGGTCGCGCGACGACGCGATCCGGCAGTGCGGCCAGGCGCTGCTCGCCGTGGGGGCCGTCGACGAGTCCTACATCGACACGATGATCGACCGCGAGCGGTCCATCTCGACCTACGTCGGCGAGGGCGTCGCGATCCCGCACGGCACGCTCGCCGGCAAGGACGCCGTCCACCACGACGCGATCAGCGTCCTGCGCTTCCCCGCCGGGGTCGACTGGGACGGCTTCCCGGTGACGCTGTGCATCGGCATCGCCGCGCGCGGCGACGGCCACGTGCGGCTGCTGTCGGAGCTGGCCCAGATCCTGCTCGACCCCGAGCGCGCCGAGGCCCTGCGCGAGGCCGACGACGTCGGGCTCGTGGTCCGGCTCCTGCAACCGGAGACCGGCCAAGACGCGGAACCGCCCGAGGGCGGGCCGTCCACAAGAGAGGAAACGCCCGAGTGAAGGTCGCCCGCTTCCACGCCCCAGGTGACATCCGCGTGGAGGACGCGCCGGAGCCCTCGCCGGGCCCCGGCGAGATCAAGATCCGCGTACGCAACTGCTCCACCTGCGGCACCGACGTCAAGATCTTCAAGCACGGTCACCACCACATCCGCCCGCCCCGCGTCATGGGGCACGAGATCGCCGGCGAGATCGCCGAGGTCGGCGCGGGGGTCACCGGCTGGGCGCCGGGCGACCGGGTGCAGGTGATCGCCGCGATCCCGTGCGGGCAGTGCGAGGAGTGCCGGCGCGGCCGGATGACCGTGTGCCCGAACCAAGAGTCCATGGGGTACCACTACGACGGCGGGTTCGCCGAGTACACGATCGTGCCGGCCAAGGTCATGGCCGTCGGCGGCCTGAACAGGATCCCCGAGGGGGTCGGCTTCGCCGAGGCCTCGGTCGCCGAACCGCTCGCCTGCGTGCTCAACGGCCAGGAACTGGCCCGCGTCGGCGACGGGGACGACGTGGTCATCGTCGGGTCGGGCCCGATCGGCTGCCTGCACGTGCGGCTGGCCCGCTCGCGCGGGGCCGGGCGCGTCTTCCTCGCCGACATCAACCCCGAACGCCTCACGATGGCCGCCGACCTCGTCCGGCCCGACGAGGCGATCAGCGGCAGGGACGTCGACGTCGTGGACGAGGTGCTCAAGCTGACCGGCGGCCGGGGCGCCGACGTGGTCATCACGGCCGCCGCGTCCGGGGCCGCCCAGCAGCAGGCGGTGCAGATGGCCGCCCGCCAGGGCAGGATCAGCTTCTTCGGCGGCCTGCCCAAGGACGACCCCTTCATCGCGCTGGACTCCAACCTCGTGCACTACCGCGAGCTGACCATCGTCGGCGCCAACGGGTCCAGCCCCCGGCACAACGCGCGGGCGCTGGAGCTGATCGCCACCGGCGCGGTGCCGGTCGGCGATCTCATCACCCACCGGATCCCGCTCGGCGAGGTCCTCGCGGGCATCGACATCGTGAGCCGGGGAACCGCGATCAAGGTCACCGTCGAACCCTAAGGAAACCCCGCCATGCCAGAGAAGACCGTCACCATCGCCTCACGCAGCGGTCTGCACGCCAGGCCCGCGAAGATCTTCGTCCAGGCCGCCGCCAAGCAGGGTGTGCCCGTACGCCTGCGGGTCGGCGACAAGCCGTCCGTGCCGGCCACCAGCATGCTGGGCGTGCTCGCCCTCGGCGCCGAGCAGGGCACGGCGGTGACCCTGCAGGCCGAGGGGCCGGGCGCGGAGGAGGCGCTGGACGCCCTCGCCGAGCTCCTGGCGCGCGACCTGGACGCGGAGGACCCCAATGCCTGAGCGCCACGCGACGCCTAGGTGCCACGCGATGCCTGGGCGCCACGCGACGCCTGAGCGCCGCGCGATGCCTGGGCGCCGCGCGATCCGGCGCGGGCGGGCCGGGAGGGCGGGCACCGATGGCTGACGTCGTGCGCGGACTCGGGGTCAGCCCCGGGCGCGCCGCGGGCCAGGCGCACCGGATGGCCCGGCCGCCGGTGCTGCCGCCGCGGGGCACGGTCACCGACCCCGCCAGGGAGATCGGCCTCGCGGTCGCGGCGCTGGCGGCCGTCGCCGGCCACCTCGAACAGCACGCGGCCAAGGCCGCCGGCGCCGACGCGCGGGCGATCCTGGAGGCGCAGAGCCTCATGGCGGCCGACCCCGCCCTGCGCGAGTCCGTCGAGGAGGCGGTCGGCGCGGGCCTCACCGCTGCGCACGCCGTCGACGCCGCCTGCGCCCACCACCGCGAGGCGCTCCTGGCGGCCGGCGGCTACTTCGCCGACCGCGCGGGCGACCTGGACGACATCCGCAACCGGGCCGTCGCGGCCGTGCTCGGCCTGCCGATGCCCGGCGTGCCCGACCCCGGCCACCCGTACATCCTCATCGCCGACGACCTGGCGCCCGCCGACACCGCCGGCCTCGACACCGGGACCGTCCTCGCGCTCGTCACCGAGAAGGGCGGCCCGACCAGCCACACCGCGATCCTCGCCCGGACCTTCGGCATGCCCGCGATCGTGGCGTGCCCCGGAGCCGCCGGCATCGGCGACGGGACGTGGATCACCGTCGACGGCGCCAGCGGCGAGGTCGCGATCGGCGTGGGGGAGGACACCGCCGCCGCCGTCCAGAGCGAGGCGCGGGCCGCGCGGGAGAGCCGGTCCGCCGGCCGGGGACCCGGGCGCACCGCCGACGGGCACCCGGTGCCGCTGCTGCTCAACATCGGCTCGGCGCGCGACCTCGGGACCGGGGACGCCGAGGGGGTCGGGTTGTTCCGCACCGAGTTCCTGTTCCTCGGCCGGGGTGACGCGCCCAGTTTCGACGAGCAGGTCGCCGCGTACACGGCCGTGCTCCAGGCGCTGCCGGGCCGGCGGGTGGTGATCCGCACCCTGGACGCGGGGTCGGACAAGCCCCTGCCGTTCCTCGGCCTGCCCGAGGAGGCCAACCCCGCACTCGGCGTCCGCGGGCTGCGCACCGCGCGGAACCGGCCGGAGGTCCTGGACACCCAGCTCGACGCGATCGCCGAGGCGGCGCGCGCGAGCGACGCCGAGACCTGGGTGATGGCGCCGATGGTCAGCACCGTCGCCGAGGCGGCCGGCTTCGCCCGGCGCGCCCGCGCGCGGGGGCTGCGCCACGTCGGGGTGATGGTCGAGGTGCCGGCGGCGGCGTTGCACGCGCGGCGCCTGCTGGCGGAGGTCGACTTCCTCAGCATCGGCACCAACGACCTCGGGCAGTACGCCTTCGCCGCCGACCGGCAGCACGGCGAGCTGGCCGACCTGCTCGACCCCTGGCAGCCGGGGCTGCTCGGGCTGATCGCCATGTGCGGCGAGGCCGGGCGGGAGGCGGGCAAGCCCGTCGGCGTCTGCGGGGAGGCGGCGGCCGACCCGCTGCTCGCCACCGTGCTGGTGGGGCTCGGCGTCGGCAGCCTGTCCATGGCCGCCCCGAGCGTCCCCGGCGTGCGGGAGGCGCTGGGCCGGCACTCGATGCAGGAGTGCCGGGAGCACGCCCGGCTCGCCCTGGCGGCCGGTGACCCCGCCGAGGCCAGGGCCGCGATGACCGGCGCCGGTCACTGACCAGGCGCCCGCCGGGCCGCCCACTCGCCCCGGGCGGTCCGGCACCCGCTCCTCGCACGGCCGTCGCACGGCCGGGCCGCTCACTCGCCCCGGGCGGTCCGGCACCCGCTCCTCGCGCGGCCGTCCCACGGCCGGGCCGCCGGGAGGCGCGTGCCCGGCGCGGCTAGGGGGAGGGTTCGGGGACCCGCTGCCACTGCGGGTCCCGGTACAGCACCACCGACGGGCCGCGCAGCAGCTCGTCGGGCGCCGACAGCATGACCAGCTCGCCGGCCGCCTCCAGCTCGCGCAGCAGGTCGCGCACGCGGGGCCCGACCGGCAGGCGGCCGACCGGCAGGCCGAGGGCCGAGCGGGTCGCGTCGGCGACCTCCGAGAGCCGGAACGGGCCGGGGAAGGCGTCGATGATGCCGCGGACGAGCTTGATCGTGATCACCTGTTCGGCCTCGCCTCGGGCGACCTCCCACACGAGCTGGACGTTGCGCCGGCCGGTGGCCGCGCAGGCCGAGCAGCGCCGGACGAACCCGGGGACCACCTCCTCGTCGGCGGACCCGAGGCAGGCGGTGCACTGGTTGGTCTCCGCGGCGTGCAGCTCGGCGGTCACCCTGGTCGGCAGGGGCGTCCCGCAGTCGCAGCGGAACGTGCGGAACGCGCCGCCCTGGACCAGGGCGAGATCGTCGGCGTTCTCGGGGATCTCGTCCCACTGCATGGTGATCGTGTGGTTGGCCATCGCCGGTGACTCTACCGATTCCGGCTGGTTCGGCCGGCCGAAAGCCCGCAAAGCATCCGGCGGCCGGCCCGCGTCCAGGGCCAGGCGGAGTCCATTGACAAGGCTCGATCGGCGGGTCTAGCGTCCGGGGAACAGTCTAGTAAAACGTTTTTACCCCCCCGTGTGGCGTTCCCGCGCCCCCGCGCGAGAGGAGATCGTCATGACCACGCAGCCGACCCCCGGTGCCAAGGTGGGGCTGGTCGCCGGGGGCCTCGGGGCCTACTGGCCCCAGTTCCCCGAGCTGCTGCCCCTGCTCACGCGCTCGGCCGAGCGCGTGAGCGAGCGCATGCGCGCGCTCGGCTGCGAGGTGGTGGACGCCGGGTTCGTCTCCGACGCCCAGGAGGGCGCGGCGGCGGCCGAACGCCTGCGCGAGGCCGGGTGCGACATCATCGTCGGCTTCCTCACCACCTACATGACCGCGACCATGCTCCTGCCGGTCGCGCAGCGCAGCGGGGCGCCGGTGCTGCTGATCAACCTCCAGCCGTCGGAGTCGATGGACCACGCGAGCTTCGACACCGGCCAGTGGCTCGCCTACTGCGGGGCGTGCCCGCTGCCGGAGATGGCCAACACCTTCATCAGGGCCGGCATCCCGTTCCGCTCGGTCTCGGGGTACCTGGAGGACGAGCGCGCCTGGGCCAAGATCGGGCGCTGGGTGCGGGCCGCCGGGATCCGGGGGGCGCTGCGGCGCGGCCGCCACGGCCTCATGGGCCACCTGTACCCCGGCATGCTCGACGTCGCCACCGACCTCACCCTGATCCCGGTCAACTTCGGCGGCCACGTCGAGGTCCTGGAGTTCGACGACCTGCGGGTCCGGGTCGAGAAGGTCACCGAGCCCGAGGTCAAGGAACGCATGTCCGACGCCAGGGACGTGTTCGACCTGGCCGATTCGGTGGACGAGGACGACTTCGCCTGGGCCGCCCGCGTGTCGGTCGGGCTCGACAGGCTGGTCGCCGACTTCGCCCTGGACAGCCTGGCCTACTACCACCGCGGCCTGGACGGGGAGGTCCACGAGCGGCTCGGCGCCGGCATGATCCTCGGCGCCTCGCTGCTCACCGCGCGCGGCGTCCCGGCCGCCGGGGAGTACGAGCTGCGCACCTCGCTCGCCATGCTGATCATGGACCGCCTGGGCGGCGGGGGGTCGTTCACCGAGTTCCAGGCGCTGGACTTCGAGCGCGGCCACGTCGAGATGGGCCACGACGGCCCCGCGCACCTCGCCATCAGCGCGACCCGCCCGCTGCTGCGCGGCCTCGGCGTCTACCACGGCAAGCGCGGGTACGGGGTGTCGGTGGAGTTCGACGTCGCCCACGGCCCGGTCACCGCCTTCGGGCTGCGCCAGGGGCGCGACGGGCGGTTCGCGTTCGTCGTCTCCGAGGGCGAGGTCGTCGGCGGGCCGCTCCTGCGGATCGGCAACACCACCTCGCGGGTGGACTTCGGCTGCGACCCGGGCGAGTGGACCGACGCCTGGAGCGCCACCGGCATCTCCCACCACTGGGCCCTCGGCACCGGCCACCGCGCCGCCGACCTGCGCGCCCTGGCCGACCTGATGGACGCCGAGCTGGTCGAGGTGCGGTCGTGAGGCGCCGAGGATCTCGCCACGGCAGGGTTACGGCTGCTCCTGGTCGCCTTTGTCCCCAGGCATGATTTCATTGAATACATGGCGAACCCGGCGATTCTGACCGTTGACGACGACCCGGCCGTCTCGCGGTCGGTGGCGAGGGACGTCCGGCGCCGTTACGGCGACCGGTACCGCATCGTCCGCGCCGACTCCGGGCAGGCGGCGCTGGAGGCCCTCCGCGAGATCAAACTGCGAGGCGAGCAGTGCGCCGTCCTGCTCGCGGACTACCGCATGCCCCAGATGAACGGCATCCAGTTCCTCGAGGCCGCGATGGACATCTTCCCGAGGGCCCGCCGCGTCCTGCTCACCGCCTACGCCGACACCGACGCGGCCATCGACGCGATCAACATCGTCGACCTGGACCACTACCTGCTCAAGCCGTGGAACCCGCCGGAGGAGAAGCTCTACCCGGTGGTCGACGCGATGCTCGACGCCTGGATCGCCGCGCCCGACGAGTCGATCAGCGAGACCCGCGTCGTCGGGCACCGGTGGTCGGCCCCCTCGTTCGCGGTCCGCGACTTCCTGGCCCGCAACCTGGTCCCGTACCGGTGGCTGCTGGCCGACGAGGCCGAGGGCGGGCGGCTGCTGTCGGCGGCCGGGCTGGGCGTCGACGACGTCCCGCTGGTCGTCACGCCCGACGGCACCTCCATGGTCAAACCGACCGAGTCCGACCTGGCCGCGCACGTGGGGCTGACCACCACCCCGGCCGAGGACTTCTACGACCTGGTCGTCGTCGGCGCCGGCCCCGCCGGTCTCGGCGCGGCGGTGTACGGCGCCTCCGAGGGGCTGCGCACGGTGCTGCTGGAGCAGCGCGCGACCGGCGGGCAGGCCGGGCAGAGCAGCCGCATCGAGAACTACCTCGGCTTCCCCGACGGGGTGTCGGGGGCCCAGCTCACCGACAGGGCCCGCCGCCAGGCGCTCCGGTTCGGCGCCGAGATCCTCACCACCCGCGAGGTCGTCGCCCTGGAGTCCGGCGGGTCGACCCGGCTGCTGCGCTTCGGCGACGGCAGCGTGATCGCCGCCCACACCGTCGTGCTCGCCACCGGCGTCTCCTACCGGATGCTGGAGGCGCCGGGGCTGGCCGCGCTGACCGGCAGGGGCGTCTTCTACGGGTCGGCGTCCACCGAGGCCCCGAGCTGCGCGGGCGAGGAGGTCTACATCGTCGGCGGCGCGAACTCCGCCGGGCAGGCCGCCATGCACTTCGCCAGGTACGCCCGCCGTGTCCACATCCTCATCCGGGCCGGCGACCTGCGGCGGTCCATGTCGCAGTACCTGATCGACCAGATCGAGGACATGGACAACATCGAGGTCCACCCGCACACCCAGGTGGTGGCCGCCGAGGGCGACGAGCACCTGCAGCGGCTGTCGCTGTGCGACCCGCGCTCCGGGCAGGCCCGCATGGTGGACACCTCGTGGCTGTTCATCTTCATCGGCGCCGAGCCGCGCACCGACTGGCTCGACAAGGCGGTGGTCCGCGACGGGCGGGGGTTCGTGCTCACCGGGCCCGACCTGCTCGCCGACGGCCAGCGCCCGCCGGGGTGGTCGCTGCCCCGCGACCCCTACCACCTGGAGTCCAGCATGCCCGGAGTCTTCGCCGCCGGCGACGTCCGGGCGGACTCCGTCAAGCGCGTCGCCTCCGCCGTGGGCGAGGGCGCCATGGCGGTATCGCTGATCCACCGTTATCTGGAGGCCCAATGACCGAGCCGGCAGAGACCGCCGCGCCGGACGACGCGGGCGCCGTCCGCCTGACCGCCGAAGATCTGCGGACCCTGTTCCTGTTCGAGTCGCTCAACGACGAGCAGCTCGCCAGGTTCGTCGAGAGCGGCCGCGTGGAGTGCCACAAGGGCGGTACCACGGTCTACCGGGAAGGCGAGCCCGCCACCTGCTTCTACGTGCTGCTGCACGGCACCATCGCGATGACCCGGCGCATCCAGGGCGACGAGGTCGAGGTCACCCGCACCGAGCAGCGCGGGGTCTACTCGGGCGCCATGCAGGCTTATGTGGGCGACCGCATCGGGCAGAACTACTCCAGCACCCTGCACGCGGTCACCGACTCCGAGCTGTTCACCCTGCCGGCCACGGTACTGGCCGCGTCGCTGCGCGAGTGGTTCCCGATGGCGACCCACCTGCTGGAGGGCATGTTCTTCGGCATGCGGGCCAACCAGACGATCATCGGGGAGCGTGAGCGGCTGCTCGCGCTCGGCTCGCTGTCGGCCGGGCTGACCCACGAGCTCAACAACCCGGCCGCGGCGGCCGTGCGGGCCACCGCCGTGCTGCGCGAGCGGGTCACCGGCATGCGCCACAAGCTGGCCATGATCGCCGACGGGCGGCTGGACGGCAGCAGGCTGCACGACCTGGTCGAGCTGCAGGAGGACGCGGTCAAGCGCGCCGCGAGCGCGCCGCCCCTGTCCGCGCTGGCCACCGCCGACGCCGAGGACGAGCTGGGCGACTGGCTCGACGACCACGACGTCACCGGCGGCTGGGAGCTCGCCGCCACGCTGGTGGCGGGCGGCATCGACATCGAGTGGCTGGAGCAGATCACCGGCGCGGTCGGCGGGGAGAACCTCGAGGCGGCCGTGCGCTGGCTCACCTACACCATCGAGACCGAGCTGCTGATGGGGGAGATCGACGACGCGGTCACCCGCGTCTCGACGCTGGTCGCCGCCGCCAAGCAGTACTCCCAGCTCGACCGGGCCCCGTACCAGACCGTCAACGTGCACGACCTGCTCGACGCCACGCTGACCATGATGCAGGCCAAGACCCCCGAGGGGGTGCGCACCGTCAAGGAGTACGACCGCACGGTGCCGCCCATCCCCGCCTACGCCGCCGAGCTCAACCAGGTGTGGACCAACCTGATCGACAACGCCTTCGGGGCCATGAGCCCGCAGGGCGGCACCCTGACGCTGCGCACCGGCCACGACGCCGACCGGGTGTTCGTCGAGATCGCCGACACCGGGCCGGGCATCCCCGCCGAGATCCGGCCGCGCATCTTCGAGCCGTTCTTCACCACCAAGGCGGTCGGCGAGGGCACCGGACTCGGCCTGGACATCTCCTACCGGATAGTCGTGAACAAGCACCACGGGGACATCCGGGTGGAGTCCTCGCCGGGGGACACCCGCTTCCGGGTCCTCCTGCCCATCGTCCCTCCCGTCTAGCCCGTCCCTCCCGTCTAGCCCGTCTGGTCCGCTCTGCTTCCGGGGTCCGCTGGGGGTGTTCCGTCCGGTCCGGGTTCGCCCCCGGTCACGCCCGGCGCCGTCAGCCGGCTCCCGGCTCCGGCGTGTCCCTGCGGGTGAGGCCGTCCATGACGAGCGACAGCAGGTGCTCGCGCCGCGCGGTGAGGGACGGGGCCTGGTCGCTGACCCAGCCGACCGCGCTGACCAGCGCGAACAGGTCGGTCCCGTCGATGTCGGCCCGAACCTCCCCGGCCTCCTGGGCGCGCGCGAGCAGGCGCGCGCCGGACCGGCGCATGGCCGCGCACGACGCGTGCAGCGGTGAGTTCTCGTCGTCGATCGTGGCCATCATGGAGGCGGCCAGGCCCCGGTAGACGGCGGCGCCCGCGGTGAACTCGCCCAGCCACTCCTTCAGCGCCTCGACGGGCGCCCGCGTGCCGGCCAGCGCGTCCGCCCGCTCGGCGAGCAGGTCGAACCGCCGCCCGAGCAGCGTCTCCAGCAGCGCGTCACGCGTCGGGAAGTGCCGGTACAGCGTCCCGAGGCCGACTCCGGCGCGGCGGGCGATGTCGCGCAGCGACGCCTGGGTGCCCTGCTCGGCGACCACGGTCCTGGCGACCGCGAGGATGCGCTCGAAGTTGCGCTGCGCGTCGGCGCGCTGGGCGCGCGGCGGGCCGGGGGCGGGCGGCGTCGTCATTTTCCGATCCTTGGGCCTAGTCAAACGGAGCACTGCTCCGTATATGATTCGGAACAGTGCTCCGGATACTACCGGAGGTCCGCTCCCGTGACCGGCGGGAGGGGCGTGCCGAGCCCTGGAACGAGGAGAGACGATGGCGAAGGCGACGATGATGGCCGTGCGCGTGCACGAGTTCGGCGGCCCCGAGGTGCTGACGTACGAGGAGGTGCCACGCCCCGAACCGGGTCCTGGCGACGTGCTGGTCCGGGTGCGCGCGGCCTGCCTGAACCCGCCCGACTGGTACGCGCGCACGGGCTTCGCCACCATCCCCGAGTCGATGCGCCCGGTGATGCCGCTGCCGTTCACGCCGGGATCGGACGTCTCCGGCGTCGTCGCCGGCGTGGGCCCGGGGGTCACCGGGCTGCGCGAGGGGGACGAGGTGTTCGGGCTGGTGCGCTTCCCCGAGCTCGGCAACGGCGGCAAGGGGTACGCCGAGTACACGACCTCGCCGGTGTCCCACCTGGCGCGCAAGCCGGCCGCGCTGGACCACGTCCAGGCCGCGGGCGTGCCGATGGCCGGGCTCACCGCCTACCAGTTCCTGTTCGACCACGTGCGGCTGGAACCGGGCAGGACCGTGCTGGTCAACGGCGCGGCGGGCGGCGTCGGCCATTTCCTGGTCCAGCTCGCCAAGACCCGGGACGCGCGCGTCGTCGCCGTCGCCTCGGGCCGCCACGAGGGCTTCCTGCGCGGGCTGGGCGCCGACGAGTTCGTCGACTACACCACCACCCGCGTGCAGGAGGTGGTCCGCGACGTCGACCACGTCTTCGACACGGTCGGCGGCCCCGACGGGCACCGGTTCCTGCCG
This sequence comes from Sphaerisporangium corydalis, assembly GCF_025506355.1. Lineage (GTDB taxonomy): Bacteria > Actinomycetota > Actinomycetes > Streptosporangiales > Streptosporangiaceae > Sphaerisporangium > Sphaerisporangium corydalis. Next base: position 22,034 of record NZ_JANZYP010000064.1, on the reverse strand, counting down.
GTGGTCCGGCGCGGCGGCACGATCAGCCCGGTGTTCTTCGGCGACTACCACACCGAGCGGGCGGCCGAGCTGGGGATCACGTTCCCGGGGGGTCAGGTCCGCTCCGACGGCGCCCAGATGGCCGAGCTGGCGCGCCTGGCCGACGCCGGTTCGCTCCGCGTCGGCGTGGACGGTGTGTACGCCCTGGCCGACGCGGCGAAGGCCCACGACCGGGCCGAGCGCGGGCACATCCAGGGCAAGATCGTCCTACGGGTCGCCGAGGACTGAGTCCCGCGCCGGAGCGGGGTGCTGAGCCGGAGCGGGTTTCGGGCCGCAGTGGGGTCCCGCGCCCGAGGTCACGGCGGGCCGGAGGCTACGAGCTCCCGGTGCCGGGTCCGATCTTCGCGGCGTCCAGGTAGCCGGTCAGGTAGCCGAGGCGGAACAGCTCATCGCCCGACGGTCCCTCGCCGGGCGGCGGGTCCTCCACGGGGCGCACGGCGGGCCGTTCCACCAGCCGCACCACCGGGACCGCGCGCCTGGCCCGGCTCGCGTCGCCCACCTGCGGCAGCAGGTGGGCCGCGGCGCGGCGCAGGGCGACCCCGTAGGCGCGTCCCGAGCCGTGCGGGCTCAGCGCGATGATGGAGGAGCCCATCGCGTCCGCCGCGCCGGGCGCGAGGTCGGAGACGGTGCCCTCCTGGTCCTCGTCCGCGCAGGTGAACAGGCGCACCACCTGCTCGCCGGCCCGGCCGGGCTCCACGTGCTGGACGATGGTGATCTGCACGGTGAACCCGCCGGCCGTCCGCAGCTCGGCGATGTCGGCCATGTGGGTGGTGTAGCTGCTGGGGTGCTCGCGCTCGCACCACCAGGGGCAGGTCGAAGCGGCGCGCACAGGGAGGGCCCTGACGGCGGCCATGGCGTTGCTCATGGGTTCTTCTCCTGCCGTAGATCGGAGCACGCGCGCGGTCGGCGATCGCGCGCGCGGACCGGGCGGCTCGTACGAGCGTCGACCGACTCGCAACCCGGCTTAGTCACGAATACGCACACCCGGCTCCGACAGTTCAGCGAAAGAAGAAACCGATTCGGATTATCCGGGCCAGGTCAGGGCGGAGGGCGGTCCCGTCGCTTGACGGTCCCTCTTCTGTAAGTAAGGCTTACTAATAATTTTCCCCATTTCGCCTGTAGGGGACGCCATGCGCAGTTCCGTCCCGTCCGGTCCCGCCCTCCGCCGCCTCGGCGCCCGCCTCCGTTCCGAAGGTGTCCGCCTCCGCCCGGACGCCGCCCGCCTCCGCCTCCGCTCGACGGCCGCCCGCCTCGCCGGGGCCGCGCTGCTCGTGGCGGGCAGCGCCCTGGTCGCGGTGGCCGGGGCGGCACCGGTGGCCGCCGCCGCCTCGCTGTCCGACCTGGTCCCTGCGCCCGTCTCGGCGCAGCCCGCCGCCGGCACGACGTACACCCTGCCGTCCGGGGCGGGCGTCTTCACCGAGCCCGGCTCGGCCCCGGCCGCCGGCGTGGGCGCCTACCTGGCCGGGATCCTGCGGCGGTCCACCGGGTACGCCCTGCCGGTGTCGGCCGCGCCGGCGGGCACCCCCGCCTCCGGCATCTCGCTCCTGCTGACCGGCGCCGACCCCACTGTGGGCGCGCAGGGGTACCAGCTCGACGTCACCGCGGGCGCCGTGGTGATCCGGGCGCAGACCCCCGGCGGGCTGTTCAACGGGGTGCAGACGCTGCGCCAGCTCCTGCCCGCGGAGATCGAGAGCGCGACGGTACGTCCCGGCCCCTGGACGGTGCCCGGCGGGCGCGTCGTCGACTACCCGAGGTTCGCCTACCGGGGCGCCATGCTCGACGTCGCGCGGCACTTCCACCCGCCCGCCACGGTCAAGCAGTACATCGACCGGATCGCGCTGTACAAGGTGAACTACCTGCACCTGCACCTGTCGGACGACCAGGGGTGGCGGATCGTCGTGGACGCCTACCCGAGGCTGGCCACCTACGGGGGAAGCACCCAGGTCGGCGGCGGCGCGGGCGGCTACTACACCAAGGCGCAGTACCAGGACATCGTCGCCTACGCGGCGCAGCGGTACGTCACCATCGTGCCCGAGATCGACATGCCCGGCCACACCAACGCCGCGCTCGCCTCCTACGCCGACCTGAACTGCGACGGGGTGGCGCCGTCCCTCTACACCGGGACCGCCGTCGGGTTCAGCTCGCTGTGCACGTCCAAGGAGGCCACCTACACGTTCGTCGCCGGCGTGCTGTCGGAGCTCGCGGCGATGACCCCCGGGCCCTACCTGCACGTCGGCGGCGACGAGGCGAGCGCCACCTCGGCCTCGCAGTACGCCACGTTCATGAACCGCGTCCAGCCGCTGGTCACCGCCACCGGCAAGAGCGTCATGGGCTGGCACCAGATCGGCGCCTCGGCGGTGCAGCACTCCGCCGGTCGCGTGGTGCAGTACTGGGGCCTGACCACCTCGGACTCGCTGGTCACCTCGGCGGTGTCGCGGGGCGCGAAGGTGGTGATGTCCCCGGCCAACAAGGCCTACATCGACATGAAGTACAACGCGCAGACCCCGATCGGCCTGAGCTGGGCGGGTTACATCGAGGTGCAGACCGCGTACGAGTGGAATCCCGGCACGTACCTGAGCGGCGTGCCCGCCTCGGCGGTGCTGGGCGTCGAGGCGCCCATGTGGACCGAGACGATCGTCACCGAGGACGACATCGAGTACATGGCGTTCCCCCGGCTGCCGGCCATCGCCGAGCTGGGCTGGTCGCCGTGGACGACGCACTCGTGGGACGCCTTCCGCGCGCGGCTCGGCGCCCAGGGCCCCCGCTGGACGATCATGGGCATCGGCTTCTACCGTTCCCCGCAGGTGCCGTGGAGCAGTGGCACCTCCGGCGGCAGGTTCGAGGCGGAGAACGCGTCGATCTCCCAGGGCGTGGTGGAGTCCAACCACGCCGGGTACTCCGGCACCGGGTTCGTCAACTACGACAGCGCGAGCGGCGCCTACGTCCAGTGGACGGTCAGCGCCGCAGCCGCCGGCCCGGTGACGCTGGCGCTGGGGTACGCCAACGGCACCTCCGCCGACCGGCCGATGGACGTCCGGGTCAACGGCGCCCTGGTGGCGGGCGGGATGTCCTTCGCCGGGACGGGCGCCTGGACCACCTGGCAGACCAGGACCCTGACCGTGAACCTGCCCGCGGGGACCAGCACCGTCCGCGCCACCGCCACCACGGCCGCGGGCGGTCCCAACGTGGACTACCTGGAGGTGCGGCCCTAACGGGACGGCCCTCCCGGCGGCGTACGCGCCGGGAGGGCCGCTCCGGTCAGGCGACGGTGAACCCGCTGAACAGCAGCACCGCCAGCCCGAGCGCCACCACCACGTTGACCACCGTCGCGCTGGCGAACACGACCACCGGCCGCCACCCGGCCTCCCGCAGCGCCGAGACCCGGAACTCCAGCCCGATGCTCACGAACGCCAGGATCAGGAACCACACCCGCAGGTCGTTGGCGACGCCGATGACCGCCTTGCCCTCGGCGGCGGCGACCGTGGTGAGGTACCACGTCGCGATCACCGACGCGGCGACGAACCCGAGGACGAACTTCGGGAAGCGCCGCCACAGCTCGCCGAGTCCCGGGCGGGCGGCGTCAGGACGGCGCTCGACGCGGAAGGCGAACCAGGCGGTGAGCAGCACCACGACGACGCCGATGAGGGCGTTCTGGGTGACCTTCACGATCGTCGCCACCGCCAGGGCATGCTCGCCCACGATCGTCCCCGCGGCGGTCACGGCGGCGGTGGTGTCGATGTTGCCGCCGATCCAGGCGCCCGCCACCTCAGGGCTCAGCCCGAGCGCCGACGCGGCGGCCGGCAGGATGAAGATGGACGGCAGGGCGAAGGCGATCACCAGGCTGGCGCTGTAGGCGAGCTGCTCGCGCTTGGCCTGGACGGCCCCGGCGGCGGCGATCGCCGCGCTGACCCCGCAGATGGACACGGCGGCCGACAGCAGCGCGCGCAGCTTGTCGTCCAGCCCGAACCGGCCGCCGAGCCACCAGGTGAACAGGAACACCGTGGTGATCAGGACGATGCCCTGGACGATCGCCGGCCCGGCGGCGGTGACGATCACCTTGAGGTTGATCGAGGCGCCGAGCAGGACCAGGCCGGTCTTGATGAAGAACTCGGTGCGGAACCCCCCGGCGAGGCGATCCCTGAGCCCGGTGGCGGTGAGCACGGCGTTGCCGAGCAGGCCGAGGACCACGGCGTAGATCGGGTACTCGATGGCCTTGGCGAGGTCGGACCCCTCGAACCAGCCGGAGACGTTCTTGTCCAGGAAGCGGGTGGCCGCGCCGAGGACGAGCACGACGACGACACCGAGGACGGCCCACCCCACGGACGAGGGCGGGGCGGCGGGTCCGTCGGGCCCGCCGGGCTCGGGGGCCTCGGCCCGCTCGGGGGTCACGGCGCCCTCGGGGGCCTCGGCGCGATCGGCGTGCCCGGCGCGTTCGGCGCGGTCGGGCGCCTCGGGGGGTGAGGTGGTCTCTTCGGCGGTCATCAGGGCACCAGCCCGGTGGGGATGACGCCGGTGATGACCAGTGCGAGGAGGACGAGCCCGAGGATCGTGGCCGCCCAGTCCTCGTTGAACGCACGGCTGCCGCCACTCGCGGGCGGTTCTGGCTCACTCATGGGAGTGCCTTTCCATGGCCGGTGACGGCCATCCCAGGCGGGCGGGAACACCCCCGGGCTCCCGCCCGCTCCGATGGAGGAGGTCGGCGAGGCGGCGGCCGGCTGCGGGGCCCGCCGCTCCGCCCGCCCTTGATCCTGCGGCAAATTCCCTATAAATACAATAGGGAATACATGAAATTTTCGACAGGCCGCCCGGCCATGCCGCCCGTGCTGCTCACGGGTGCCCCGCCCGCCCCCGTACCGCCCGCTCGCGGGGGAGGCGCGGCCGGCGGTAGGCTCCGAGCGCCATCGGCGCCGGTGAGGTCACCGGCCACCACCCATAGGAATCCCGATGGCGTTCTTCGACACGGGGGAGCCCGCGTGGACCTATCCCATATACGGACGTTCCTCGCCGTCTACCGGGCGGGCTCGCTGACCGCCGCGGCGCCGCTGCTCGGGCTGTCCCAGCCGACCGTCACCGCGCAGATCCAGGCGCTGGAGGGCGAGATGGGGCAGCGGCTCTTCCAGCGGCTCGCCCGGGGCGTCGCGCCCACGCCGGTCGCCGACGAGCTGGCACGCCAGGTGGCCGCGCCCATCGACGCCCTCGCCGCCGTCACCGGACGGGGCCTGCCCGGCCACCGGACCCCGGCCCCTCCGGTCCACCTCGCCGGTCCCCCCGAGCTCACCACCATGCGCGCGCTCCCCGCCCTGGCCGGCCTGGTGGACCAGGGCCTGAGGCTGCGGGTCACCACCGGCCAGGACGCCGTCCTGCTCGCGGGGCTCGGCACCGGGCGGTTCGACATCGTGATCTCCGCCGTCCGGCCCAGGGGCAAGGCCCTCACCGCCACCCCGCTCATGGACGAGGAGTTCGTCCTGGTCGCGGCGCCGGCCTGGGCGGACCGCGTCGACCGGGCCCGGCTCGGCGCCGACCCGGTGGCCGCGCTGCGCGGCGTCCCGCTCGTCGCCTGCGCCGAGGACCTGCCCGTCATCCGCGGCTACTGGCGCACGGTGTTCGGCGCGCGCCCCGCAGGCGGCGCCGCCGTCGTCGTGCCCGACCTGCGGGCCGTGCTGTCCGCCACCCTCGCCGGCGCCGGCGTCACGGTGCTGCCGCACCACGTCTGCGCCGCCGAACTGGCCGCCGGCGACCTGGTGGCCCTGCTCCGGCCGGAGGTCCCGCCGGCCGCCACCCTGTTCCTGGTCACCCGCGCGGGCGCCGCCGCGCTTCCCCACCTCGCGGCCGTGCACGAGACGCTGCTGGCCGCGGCGCCCTCCTGGTGACCGTCCGCTCCGAGCGTCCGGCCGGGACCGGTGGCCCCGGGGGGCTCATCCGAGAGCGGCCGGCAGGGCGGGCAGCCGCTCGGTGTACAGCCACGCGGTGAAGAACCCCTCCAGCGGGGCGACCGCGTACCGGCCCGCCAGGCGGGTGAACCGGTCGGTGGTGACCGCCCCGTGCTGGTAGGTGGCCGTCCACTCGCGCAGCATCGGGAAGAACGCGGCGTCGCCGAGCGTGCGCCGCAGGGCGTGCACGGTGAGCGCGCCCCGCTTGTACACGCGGTCGTCGAACAGCCGCCGCGCCCCCGGGTCGGCTAGCGGGAAGTCCTGGGGGAGCCGCGCGAGCCTGCGGTGCCAGCGCTCGGCCAGGACGTCGGCGGTCTCGCCGCCCGACGCCTCCGACCACAGCCACTCCGCGTACGCGGCGAACCCCTCGTGCAGCCAGATCTCCCGCCAGCCCTCCAGCGTCAGGCTGTTGCCGAACCACTGGTGGGCCAGCTCGTGGGCGACGAGCCGCTCCTCGCCGCGCCGGCCGTCCATGTGGTTCCTGCCGAAGATCGACATCCCCTGGGCCTCCACCGGGATGTCCAGCTCGTCGTCCACCACCACCACGGTGTACGAGCCGAAGGGGTAGGGGCCGAACAGCTCGGTGAACAGCTCGGCCATCAGCCCCTGGCGGGCCAGGTCGTACCGCGCACGCGCGGCGAACCTCGGCGGGAACAGCAGCCGCTGGGGCACCGCGCCCGGCACCTCCACCGCCTGGTAGCGGCCGATCTGCACGCTCGCCAGGTACGTCGCGGTCGGCTCCGCCTGCTCGTACACCCACGTCGTGGTGGACGCGCCGCGGCGCCGGGCGGTCAGCCGGCCGTTCGCCACCACCTCGTACGGGGAGGCCGTGGTGACCGAGATCCGGTAGGTGGCCTTGTCGCAGGGCTGGTCGTTGCACGGGAACCACGACGGCGCCCCGGTCGGCTGGCTCGCGACGATCACCCCGTCGGTGAGCTGGTCCCAGCCCAGCCCGCCCCAGCGGCTCGGCGCCGGGCGCGGGTTGCCCCCGTACCGGATCTCCACGGTGAACAGCGTGCCCTCGTGGAGCGTGCGGATCGGGGTGACGCGCAGCTTGCCCCCGGTGTGGGCGAAGCGGGCCGGCACCCCGTCCACCAGCACCGCCGTCACCCTGAGCCGGTCCAGGTCAAGGGCGAACGAGACCAGCGACCGCGTCGCGAACGCCGAGACCGTGGCGGTCGCCCGGAGCCGGTTGGCGCCCACCCGGTAGTCCAGGGCCAGATCGTAGTGCTCGACCCAGTACCCGTCGTTGCCCCGTTCCGGAAAGTAGGAGTGGCGGGAGTCGCTCGGTGCCACGCTCACGATCGGTCAGGCCTTCCGGGTCACTTCGGCGCGGGCGGTGACCACGCCGCGATCGGGTTGCCGAACCAGCGGCTCCGCGCGGGCACGGACTCTCCGCGCATCACCAGGGACGCCGGCCCGATCGTGGTGTGCTCCCCGATCGACGCCGCGGGCAGGACGACCCCATGCGGGCCGACACTGGCACCGTCCCCCAGAACGACACTGTCGATGCTCATCACCCGATCATGGAACAGATGGGTCTGCAGGACGCAGCCCCGGTTGACGCTGCACCCGTCGCCCACGGTCACCAGGTCCGCCTCCGGCAGCCAGTAGGTGTCGCACCAGACCCCCCTGCCGATCCGCGCCCCGAGCGAGCGCAGCCACACGTTCAGCGGGACGGTGCCCAGCCACGCCTCGGCGAACCACGGAGCGGCCAGCACCTCGACGAAGTTGTCCGCCAGCTCGTTGCGCCAGACGAACGAGCTCCACAGCGGCCGGTTCCCCGCCGCGATCCTGCCGAGCAGCGCCCACTTGGCCGCCGTCGCGGTCGCGGCGGCCAGCACGCCTGCACCGGTCAGCACCACCCCGGTCAGCAGGGCCGCGACCGCGAAGCCGTAGGACCCGGCCAGGTACTCCAGCGTCGCCGCCACGAGCACGGCCAGCGCGACGGTGCACATCGCCGGGACGATCCGGCAGATCTCCACGGCGGCGCGGGCCGCCTTGAGCCGCCGCGGGGGGTCGTAGGTGCGGCGCCGGTCGCCGCCCTCGGCCGTCCTGCGCAGCTCCACCGGGGGCATCCCGAGGTAGGACGAGCCCGCCTTGGCCTTCTTCGGCGCGGCCGACAGCACCCCCACCAGGCCGTCCCTCGGCACCTTGCGGCCCGGGGCGGTCATGCCGGAGTTGCCGAGGAACGCGCGCTTGCCGATGCGCACCTGGTCGACGCGCAGGCTGCCGTTCACCAGCTCGTACGGGGCCACCATCGTGTCGTCGGCGAGGAACGCGCCGTCGCCGACGGTCGTCATCGTGGGCAGCGCCAGCACCGTCGACAGCTCCACGTCGCGGCCCACCTTCATCCCGAGGGCGCGCAGCCACACCGGGGTGAGGATGCTGGCGTACAGCGGGAACAGCCACACGCGGGCCGCCGCCATCAGCCGGCCGGTCGCCCACGCCTGCCACGCCGGGCGGCTGTGCACCGGATGCTGCCCGGGGTGCAGGCAGACGCCCAGCAGGCGCACGCACACAAGGACGATCAGCGCGAAGGCGGCCAGCGAGGTCACCGTGGCCGGGGCGACCCCGGAAAGGGCCGCGGGCAGCGCCTCGCCCAGCGTGGCGGCATCGCGGACGAACACCTCCAGCACGATGAGGCCGCACAGCGCCGCCACCACCGGGATCAGGCTCAGGAACATCGCCGACAGCCCGTAGGCCACCTCCCAGCCCCGGGTGCGCGCGGGCCGGGCGGAGGGGCGGAACCGCCGCGCCTTGCCCTGCCGCACCGCGGGCGCGCCTCCCCAGCGCTCACCCGCCGGAACCGCGCCCGCCACCACCGCGCCCGGGGCGACGTGCGCGTTCTTGCCGATCCGCGTCCCCGGGAGCAGGGTCGCGCGGGCGCCGACCGTCGCCGAGGCGCCGATGCGGATCTCACCGACGTGCAGCACGTCGCCGTCCAGCCAGTACCCGTGCAGGTCGACCTCGGGCTCCACCGCCGCGTTCTTCCCCAGCCGCAGCATCCCGGTCACCGGCGGCAGCGTGTGCAGGTCGGTGTCCTCGCCGATCTGCGCCCCGAGGGCCCTGGCGTACCGGGCGATCCACGGCGCGCCGGACAGCTGGCCCACCCCGAGCTGGGTGGCGAACTGCTCGGCGAACCACAGCCGCAGGTGCGTGCGCCCGCCGCGAGGATAGGAGCCGGGGGTCAGGCCGCGCAGCAGCAGCAGCCGCGCGGCGCCGGCCGCGATGCCGATGCGCCCCCACGGGGAGACGAACAGCAGCCAGCCGGCCAGCACCCACCACCACGACAGGGTGGGCGCCCACGGGAACGCCACGAGGTTGTTCAAGGTGGCCAGGCCGATGATCCAGCGCAGGCCGCCGACGGTGAGCAGCGGCACCATGAGCGCCGTCTGCGCCAGCGAGGAGCGGCGCGGCACCGGGCCGACGGTGCGGTCCACCGTCGCGGTCTGCGGGGTGTCCAGCGCCGACAGCCGCTCGGCGAGCGCCCCGAGCGTGGGGTGCTCGTAGACGTCGCTGACCGAGGCGGCCGGGTACCGGGTGCGCAGGGCCGACACCAGCCTCGCGACGGCCAGGCTCGTGCCGCCCTGGGCGAAGAAGTCCGCGTCGCGGCCGCCGGCGTCCGCGCCGAGGATGTCGGCCCACTGCCGGGCCACCCACCCCTCGGTGCCGGACAGCCCGGCCGTGCCCGCGCCCTCGGCGGGGGCGCCGCCGGTCAGCGGCCACGGCAGGGCGGCACGGTCGATCTTCCCGGAGGTGCGCGTCGGCAGGGAGTCGACCAGCGCGATCCTCGGGACCAGCGCGGCCGGCAGCGCCTCGCCGAGCCGGTCCCTGGCGGTGGTCTGGTCGAAGTCCTCGCCGGGGACGACGTAGGCGACCAGGAGCTGGTGCCCCGAGCCGGTCGTGCGCACCGCCGCCGCTGCCCCGACGACGCCGGGCAGCGCCTGGACGGCGGCGTCGACCTCGCCGAGCTCGATGCGCCGGCCGCCCAGCTTGACCTGCTCGTCCGCCCGCCCGGTGAAGACCAGGCCCTCGGGCTCGGCCCGCACCAGGTCACCGCTGCGGTAGGCGCGCTCCCAGCCGAGTGAGGGGAGCGGGGCGTACTTCTCCAGGTCCTTGACCGGGTCGAGGTAGCGGGCCAGGCCCACGCCGCCGATGACGAGCTGGCCCGTCCCGCCCATGGGGACGACCTCGCCGTCCTGGTCCACGACCGCCAGGTCCCAGCCGTCCAGCGGCAGGCCGATCCGTACCGGGCCCTGGCCGTCCAGCGGCGCCGCGCACGCGACGACGGTGGCCTCGGTCGGGCCGTAGGTGTTCCACACCTCGCGCCCCGGCACGGCCAGCCGCTCGGCCAGCTCGGGCGGGCACGCCTCCCCGCCGAAGATCAGCAGGCGCACGTCGTCCAGGGTCTCCACCGGCCACAGCGCCGCCAGCGTCGGCACGGTCGACACGATGGTGATGCCCCGGTCGGTCAGCCACGGGCCGAGGTCCATGCCGGTGCGCACGAGCGCCCTGGGCGCCGCGACCAGGCAGGCGCCGTGCCGCCACGCCAGCCACATCTCCTCGCAGGAGGCGTCGAAGGCCACCGAGAGGCCGGCCAGGACGCGGTCCCCGGGGGCGATCGGCTCCTCGGGCAGGAACAGGCGGGCCTCGGCGTCGACGAACGCGGCCGCGCCGCGGTGGGTGACGGCGACCCCCTTCGGACGGCCGGTGGACCCGGACGTGAAGATGATCCACGCGTCGTCCTCGGGCCCGGGCCGCTCATCTGGCGTGTCGTGCGGGGTGGTCGCGCGGTCCTGGGGGCCGTCGTGCGGGGTGGTCGCGTTGTCGTGCGGGGGGATCGGGTCCTTCGGCCCGCCGTCCCGCCAGGGGGTGATCGCGCGGTGCTCTCCGACGACCGCGACGACGCCCGCCTCCGACAGGACCAGTCCGGCCCGCTCCTCGGGATCGTCGGCGTCGACCGGGACGTACGCCGCGCCGGCGGTCAGCACGCCGAGGATCGCCACGTACAGGTCCACGGTGCCCGAGGGGACGCGCACCCCGACCCGGTCGCCGGGGCGCACGCCCGCCCGGCGCAGCTCGTCCGCCACGCGCCCGGCCTCGGCGGTCAGGCCCAGGTAGTCGAGGACGGTCCTGCCGTCGTCGAGGGCGGCGGCGCGGGGGTGACGGCGGGTGGTCTCGGCGAGGATGTCCAGCAGAGTCCGGGGCGGAGCCGCCGCCTCACCGGACAGGAACACGGCGAGCCCGGCACCAGCGGGCGCCACGGGGACGCGGGCCTCGTACGCCTCGCCGGGGACGCGGGTCGCGCCCTGGACGCGGGCCTCGTGCGTCTCGTTCGGGAGGACCGCCTCGCGGTTCTGGCCTGGAACGAAGGTCTCGTGCGTCTCGCCTGGGATGACGGTCTCGTCGGTGGTGCCGAGCGGTGCGTGGTTCAGCTCGATATCGGCTGGAAATCGGCGCAACTTCACTCCCCTGGGTGCCCGGGTCTCCGGGTCTTCTACGCGGGCATCGGGAGATCCCACCATCACGCTGATCACTGGCGTGGGTCCCGAACCGGCCCGACGTGATGCCGTGGGCATCCTAGATCTTAACTCTTTGGGCGATCTGCCCTATTCCTAGGCACAGAGAGTGACACCCCGTGCCGGGCTCGGACCGGCTTGAGGGGGCCGGTGATGTCTCCTACACTGAACGGGCCGTACCGGAGAGTTCTCCGAAGTCAGGCGGCGCTCACCGGAGAGACCAGGGACGTCGCCGGGGGCCCCGCCCACGGACGTGATCACGCGAGGAGGGCCGTGGCCGAGCACCGCACCGCCGCCACGCGCGCCGACGCGCAGCTCAACCGCGAGCGCATCTTCGCCGTCGCCTACGCGGCGTTCGCCGAGGACCCGAGGGTCTCGCTCAACGCGATCGCCAAGCTCGCGGGCGTCGGCGCCGGCACGCTGTACCGCCACTTCCCGACGCGGGAGGACCTCATCCTGGCCGTGTACCGGCAGGAGGTCCGGTCGCTGGTGGCCTCCGTCCACGACGTCCTCGCGGAGAACCCGCCGATCGAGGCCCTTCGCGTGTGGTTCCTGCGGCTGGCCGACCTGCTGCGGGTCAAGCACGGCCTGGGCGACGCGCTCCAGACGGCCGCGGTGCAGGACGCGGTCAACGAGACCTACGCGCCGGTCACCGAGGCGATCGGCGTCCTGCTGCGGGCGTGCGAGGACGCCGGCGAGGTCCGCCCGGGACTCGGACCCGACGACGTCCTGGTGTTCATGGGATTCCTGTGGCGCGTCCCGCCCGGCGAGGCCGGCGAACGGCAGTCGCGGCGCCTGCTCGACCTGGCGATCCGGGGACTGCGCTAGCGCAGGCTCTTGTTACGCCGATGTTTCGATGCTAATTCCTTGGTCAAAGTCATCTTTGATCGGAGGAATCCGTGGCCCATCCCCACCGATGGCGCTTCAAGGTCGTTCTCATCGCCGCGTTGACACTGGCCGCCGGGGTGAGCGTCCCGAGCCAGGCGTACGGCGCCCCGTCCCCGGTCGCCGACACAGCCAAGACACCCGATGACTTGACCCTCTGGTACGACAAGCCGGCCACCGACTGGGAGAGCCAGGCGCTGCCGATCGGCAACGGCCCGCTCGGTGCGAAGATCTTCGGCGGCGTGGCGACCGAGCAGATCCAGTTCAACGAGAAGACCCTCTGGACCGGAGGTCCCGGCTCGCCCGGCTACGACTCCGGCAACTGGAAGACACCGAGGCCGGGCGCCATCGCGGAGGTCCAGGCGCAGATCGACCGCGACGGCAGGATGTCACCCGAGGCCGTGGCGGCCAGGCTCGGCCAGCCCAAGACCGGGTTCGGCTCCTACCAGACCTTCGGTGACCTGTATCTGGACGTCGCCGGCGCCCCGGCGAACCCCACCGGCTACCGCCGGGAGCTCAGCCTGCGCGAGGCCGTGGCCCGGGTGGGATACACCGCCGACGGCGTCACCTACTCCCGCGAGTACTTCGCCGGCCACCCCGGCAACGTGATCGCCGGCCGCCTGTCCGCCGACCAGGGCGGCAAGGTCTCCTTCACGCTGCGCCACACCTCGCCGCGCGACGACAAGACCGTCACCGCCGCCGGCGGCCGGCTCACCATCCGCGGCGCCCTGGCCGACAACAAGATGCGGTTCGAGGCCCAGGTGCAGGTGGTCAACCAGGGCGGCACCCGCACCGACGACGGCGACAAGATCACTGTCACGGGTGCCGACAGCGCGGTGTTCCTGCTGTCGGCCGGCACCGACTACTCCGGCACCTACCCCGCCTACCGGGGCGCCGACCCGCACGCCGCGGTGACCTCCGCCGTCGACGCGGCGGCGGCGCAGGGCTACGAGAAGCTCAAGCGGGCCCACCAGGCCGACTACCGGAACCTGTTCGACCGGGTCAAGCTGGACCTAGGCCAGAGCACCCCGGCGATCCCGACCGACCGGCTGCGCGCCCGCTACACCGGCGGCGACTCCCCGGACGACCGGGCGCTGGAGGCGCTCTTCTTCGCCTACGGCCGCTACCTGCTGATCTCCTCCTCCCGGGAGGATGAGGACCTGCCCGCCAACCTGCAGGGCGTGTGGAACAACTCGACCAACCCGCCGTGGTCGGCCGACTATCACGTCAACATCAACCTGCAGATGAACTACTGGCTGGCCCAGCAGACCAACCTCGACGAGACCACCAAGCCCTACGACCGGTACATCGCGAACATGGTCGCCCCCGGCCGGGCGACCGCGACCGCCATGTACGGCGCGCGCGGCTGGGTGGTCAACAACGAGACCAACCCGTTCGGCTTCACCGGCCTGCACGACTGGGCCACCTCGTTCTGGTTCCCCGAGGCCGCGGCCTGGACCACCCAGCAGCTGTACGACAACTACCGGTTCACCGGCGATGTGGACTACCTGAGGACCACCGCCTACCCGGCCATCAGGGGCGCCGCCGAGTTCTGGCTGGACTTCCTGCACACCGACCCGCGTGACGGCAAGCTGGTCGTGTCGCCGAGCTACTCGCCCGAGCACGGCGACTTCTCCGCCGGCGCCTCGATGTCCCAGCAGATCGTGCGCGAGGTGTTCACCAACGCCCTCGCCGCCGCCAAGAAGCTCGGCGTCGACAAGGGCCTGCGGGACGAGCTGGGCGCGGCCCTCGCCAAGCTCGACCCCGGCATCCGCATCGGGTCCTGGGGCCAGCTCCAGGAGTGGAAGACCGACTGGGACTCCCGCACCGACGACCACCGGCACGTCTCCCACCTGTACGCGCTGCACCCCGGCCACCAGATCGTCGCCGGCACCCCCGAGGCGGAGGCCGCCAAGATCTCGCTGACCGCGCGCGGGGACGGCGGCACCGGCTGGAGCAAGGCCTGGAAGATCAACTTCTGGGCGCGGCTGCTGGACGGCGACCACGCGCACAAGATGCTCAGTGAGCAGCTGAAGAGCTCGACGCTGGACAACCTGTGGGACACGCACCCGCCGTTCCAGATCGACGGCAACTTCGGCGCCACCTCCGGGATCGCCGAGATGCTGGCGCAGAGTCAGGACGACGTCGTCCACGTCCTGCCGGCCCTGCCCTCCACCTGGAAGAACGGCTCGGTGTCCGGCCTGCGCGCCCGTGGCGACGTGACCGTCGACGCGGTGTGGAAGGACGGGTCCGCCGACACCGTCACCGTCCACCCCGGCAGGACCGGCCAGATCAAGGTCAGGTCGCCCTTCGTCGCCGGGCGCTACCGCGTCTACGACGAGCGGGGCCACGAGGTCGGGCCGCACCGCGACGGCGACACGCTGAGCTGGAACGCCGTCGCCGGCAAGGCTTACACGATCCAGAACGAGGCCGCCGTCGCGATGACGGCCCCCGCCTCGGCGAGCCCCGGCGTGGCGTTCCCGGTCGAGGTCGCGGTGAGCGCGGTACGCAAGCGCGCCGTCCCGGCCTCCGAGGTGACCCTCACCCTGCCCCAGGGCTGGACCGCCACCCCGGCGTCGGTGCGCCTGCCGGCCGCCCCGCCCGGCGGCACGCGCACCGCGTCCTTCACCGTCACCCCCGGACCCTCGGACGGCACGCGCACGGCGTCGCTCGCCGCCACCGTGAAGGGGAGCGGCTGGACCGGCTCGGCAACTGCCGTGCTCGCCCTGTCGCCCTGCCCGTCGCCACAGGCCGGTTCGGTGCTGGTGGCCTGGGACCCCGAGGCGGGCGGCACCGTGACCGACCACTCGGGCAACGGGCGCGACGCCACCGTCACGGGCGGCACCGCCGTCTACGACGGGACGGCGCCCACCGGGAGCGGCCTGGCGCTGGACGGGAACACCTACCTGGTCACCGGGGACACCACCCTCGGGTACCTGCCCGAGGCGACGTTCGCCGCCGAGGTCAAAATCGAGGGCACCGGTTACCGCCGGCTGTTCGACTCCCAGCCGTCAGGGAATCCCGGCACCGACGGGATCATCATCGACCTGACCCCGTCGAACACCCTGCGGTTCATCGGCGCCGGGCAGAACGTGGGCGTCAACACCACGCTTCCCACCGGCCGCTGGATCGACCTCGTCGTCACCCTGGACCGCTCGGGCGCCATCACCGTCTACGTGGACGGCGTGCAGAAGGCCACCGCGCAGGCCACGAGCGACGGGATCACCGGCTGCACGGCACGCTCCCTCCGCTTCGCCGCCGACCAGGGCGGCGGCCAACGCCTCACCGGCGCCGTCGACCGCGCCGCCGTCTTCGCCGAAGTCCTCCCCTCCGACCAGATCCCCACCTGGCAATCCCGAGCCTTCCCACCCCCCACCACAACCTGACCCCCACCCCGCCACACACCGCCCGCCACGTCTTACCATCCGCTCTTCCCTGACCAGGGCCCCGGAGACGCTCGCGTCTCCGGGGCCCTGGTGTTTCTCGTACGGCGGGTCTTATGTGCGCGCCATGCCCCCTGGGAATTTCGGTTTTCCATTTATGTCCGGAAATGGACGGCATGTGGTGGCGGACGGGATATTGACGGTCCCTGGCGGCCGTATTATCTTTTCTTTTAAGAAAGTTTCCTATCCGAAAGCGCTCGGATCTGCTACGGCGATCCGCCGTCCCTTGTGTTCGCCCTGATTCGATCTGATATCGCCGAAACCCTCAGGAGTCACGCATGAACGCGAGAAGATGGACCGCGACCGCCTGTGCCACCGTGCTGGCGACGGCGGGGCTGGTGGCCGCCACGGCCTCCGGAGCCTCCGCCGCGCCCACCGGCTGCTCCTACCAGCTCAACACCCAGGAGCGCTGGGCCACCAGCTACTGCTCCGCCGGCACCGGCGAGCACCGCATCTACGTCCTGGAGAAGCACTTCCTGGCGGAGGTCGGCTACATCCCGGTCTTCGGGCCGTGGGTGCCCGCGGGAACCGTCTCCTCCACCGGCATCCCGCCGCACCAGATCATCGACATCCGGGTGGAGGTCCGCTGAGGCGGCCCACACTGGGCAAGATCCGGACCGGCCGCGCGGGAAGGCGAGACCTGATCGCCATCGCGCGGGAAAGGCGAGATCTGGACCGTCACCGTGCGGGGAGGCGGAATTGCGGCGCCGGGCCGGGAAAAGCGAAATCCCCAGGTCGATGACCTGGGGATTCGTCGTTCATCACAGGTGGGCGATACTGGGATTGAACCAGTGGCCTCTACCGTGTCAAGGTAGCGCTCTCCCACTGAGCTAATCGCCCGAGCCGAACTTCGCTGATCTTTGGTGCGATGGATCCTTGGTGCAGAGGTGGAGACGGGATTTGAACCCGTGTACGCGGCTTTGCAGGCCGCTGCCTCGCCTCTCGGCCACTCCACCGGGCGAGGCCTCGTCACCGCAAGGCCTCTCCGAGCGGACGACGGGATTCGAACCCGCGACCCTCACCTTGGCAAGGTGATGCTCTACCACTGAGCCACGTCCGCGTGGTCGGCCGGTGAACGCCCGGCCTCACGCAGAGAACTCTAGCGAATCCCGGCCCACTCCCCAAACCGAACGCCGACAGCGGCCGACCCCGGCCCCGGGACGGCTCCGGAAGGGCTCCGGACGGCTCGGCAAGGGGTCGGGAAGGGGCTCCGGGACGACTTGGGAAGGGATCGGGAAAGGCTCCGGGACGGCTTGGGAAGGGGTCGTGACCGGCTCCGAGGGAGTCAGGGGGAGGGGACCAACGCTTCGATACAGGCCCAACCGTGGTTGGGCTAGGGTCGAAACATGGTTGCGCAACACGTCGCGAGGGACGCGGACATCGCCTCGGTCGCCTCCCTGATCGCCGACCCGACCCGGGCCGCCGTGCTCACCGCCCTCCTGGACGGCCGTGCCCTGGCCGCAGGAGAACTGGCCAGGCTCGCCGGGGTGACCCCCGCCACCGCGAGCGCCCACCTGTCGCGCCTGCTCGACGGCGGCCTGGTCACCGTCGCCAGCCAGGGCCGCCACCGCTACTACCGCCTCACCGGCCCCGAGGTCGCCGAGGTGCTGGAGGTGCTCGCCCGGATCAGCCCGCGCCCCGCCGTGCGCTCGCTCCGCCAGTCCCGGCAGGCGCGGCTGCTGGAGGAGGCCCGCACCTGCTACGACCACCTCGCCGGGCGGGCCGGCGTCCGGCTCCTGGCCGCGCTGGTCGACGCCGGGTACCTGGTCGGACAGGACGCGTACGAGCTGACCGGGAGCGGCGAGACGGCGCTGTCGGAGCTCGGCGTCGACGTCGCGGCGGCGCGCGCGTCCCGGCGCAGGTTCGCGCCCGCCTGCCTCGACTGGACCGAACGCCGCCCCCACCTGGCGGGGGCGCTCGGTGCCGCGATCACCCAGGCGCTCCTTGAGCGCGACTGGTACCGGCACGGGGCGTCCAGGCGCGTGCTGGAGCCGACCGAGCTCGGGAGGAAGGGGCTGGCCGCGATGTTCTCCGGTAAGGAGCTAACATGCAGTACGCCAGTTACCCAAGCGAGAGAGTGACACCATGCGCGACAACGAGGTCGTGACCCTCGGCCCGGAACCGCTGACCTTCGCCGACGTCGTGAAGGTGGCCCGGCACGGGGCCCCCGTCCGCCTCACCGACGAGGCGGTCGCGGCCATGGCCCGATCCCGCGCCCGGGTGGAGGAGCTCGCCGAGAGCCCCACCCCTCACTACGGCATCTCGACCGGATTCGGCGCCCTCGCCACCCGGCACATCGACCCCGAACTGCGCGCCCGGCTCCAGCGGTCCCTCGTCCGCTCGCACGCCGCCGGGTCCGGCCCCGAGGTCGAGACCGAGGTCGTCCGCGCGATGATGCTCCTCCGCCTGCACACCCTGGCCACCGGGCACACCGGCGTGCGCCCCGCCACCGCCCAGACGCTCGCCGGCCTGCTCAGCGCCGGGATCACCCCGATCGTCCACGAGTACGGGAGCCTCGGCTGCTCGGGCGACCTCGCGCCGCTCTCCCATGTCGCCCTCGCCCTCACCGGGGAGGGCCCGGTGCGCGACCGCGACGGCGAGACCAAGACGGCCGCCGAGGCGATGAAGGCGGCGGGCCTGGAACCGGTCGAGCTGGCCGCCAAGGAGGGCCTCGCCCTGATCAACGGCACCGACGGCATGCTCGGCATGCTCGTGCTGGCCATCGAGGACCTGACGGCGCTGCTGCGCACCGCCGACGTCAGCGCCGCCATGAGCGTGGAGGCGCTGCTCGGCACCGACCGCGTCTTCGCCCCCGAACTGCAGGCCCTGCGCCCCCACCCCGGCCAGGCGGCGTCCGCGAGCAACCTGCGGGCCATGCTGCGCGACTCGGGCATCATGGAGTCGCACCGCGACGACACCTGCACCCGCGTCCAGGACGCCTACTCGCTGCGCTGCGCCCCCCAGGTGGCCGGCGCCGCCCGCGACACCGTCGCCCACGCGGCCACCGTGGCGGGCAGGGAACTGGCCTCGGCCGTCGACAACCCGGTGGTGCTCGACGACGGCCGGGTGGAGTCCAACGGCAACTTCCACGGCGCCCCGGTCGGCTACGTCCTCGACTTCCTGGCCATCGCCGTCGCCGACGTCGCCTCGATGGCCGAGCGGCGCACCGACCGCATGCTCGACGTGGCCCGCAGCCACGGCCTGCCGGCGTTCCTCGCCGACGACCCCGGCGTCGACTCGGGCCACATGATCGCCCAGTACACCCAGGCGGCGATCGTCTCGGAGCTGAAGCGCCTGGCCGTCCCCGCCAGCGTCGACTCCATCCCGAGCTCGGCCATGCAGGAGGACCACGTCTCCATGGGCTGGTCGGCCGCCCGCAAGCTCCGCCGCTCGATCGACGGCCTCACCCGCGTCCTCGCCATCGAGATCCTCACCGCCGCCCGCGCCATCGAACTGCGCGCCCCCCTCCGGCCCGCCCCCGCCACCGCCGCCGTCGTGGCCGCCCTCCGCCAGGAAACCCCCGGCCCCGGCCCCGACCGCTTCCTCGCCCCCGAAATAGACTCCGCCGTCCACCTCGTAACCGACCAAACCCTCCTAACCGCCGCCCAATCCCAAACCGGCCCCCTCGCCTGACCTCGGCCGCAGGAGCGCCTCGCTGTTCGAAGACGAGGTCCGGTGGATGCGCTGCCTCACGTTGTCGGGGTCGGCCCGTGGGGGTGTGGGGGGATGGTGGCGACGGCTTCGACTTCTATTAGGAGGCCGGGGCGGAAGAGGTGGGGGACTTCTACGGTGGTGCTGGATGGGGGGGTGCAAGTGATGCGGCGGCGGCGGACGGCGGCGTAGCCGGGTAGGTCGGCCATGTCGGTGAGGAAGGTCCTGATGGTCACCACGTCCTCGAACGTGCATCCCTGGTCGGCCAGGATGTGTTCCAGGTAGTCCATGACGCACTCGGACTGGCGGACGATGTCGCCCTCGCCGATGACCTCGCCGTTCTTGCCGAGTGCCGCCTGCCCGGAGACGAAGAGCAGGTCGCCGGCCCGTACGGCGTGCGAGTACGCCCCGGCGGGTGGGGGGACGGAGTCCGGGTTGAGCTTGACCGCGCCTGCCCGATTCGGGACCGCACCCTCCTGCCTGTCACCGCCCTGCCTGTCACCACCCTGCCTGTCACCGCCCGGAGAGGTCGCGGGGGCGGCCGAGGTGGGAGCGGCGGTGAGGGCAGGGGAGGTCGCATCGGTGGTGGGCACGGTACCTGCGGTGGGCGAGGGGGTGAGGGTGGGGGAGGTTGTTATGGCGGTGAGGTCGGCGGTGGCGAGGCCGGCGTGTTCGGCTTCGGTGAGGCGGGTGCGGGCGGCGGCGGCGAGGGTCTGGGCCGGGTGGGCGGCGAGGGTGAGGTCCTTGGCCGCGAGCCCGAGGGCGTAGCGGGTCTCCTGCGGGCCTTCCAGCACGGCCGGGCGCAGGCGGCCCGCCAGCGGGCCGAGCGGCGTACCGGCGAGGACGTCCAGCAGCGCGGCGCGGTCGACCCCCTGGGTGTCCGCGTACGCGAGGGTCTCGGCGATCAGCACCTGCGCGGGCACCAGGGCGCTCATCACGGCGAGCTTCATCGCGGCGCCCGCGCCCAGCGGGCCCAGTTCGCGGACCGTGCCGAAGACGGCGAGCACGTCCCGGCAGCGTGCGAGATCGGTGCCGGAGCCGCCGGCCAGGATGGTCAGCGTGCCGTCGGCGGCCGGTTGGACGCTGCCGAGCACGGGGGCGTCGACCAGGCCGACCTCCGCGGGCAGCAGCGAGCGGAGCCGGGACACCGCGTCGGGGCCGATGGTGGACATCTCCACCACCAGTGACCCGGGCCGGGGCGTCGCGGACGTCAGGACCTCCTCGACGGCGGCGGGATCGCGCAGCATCGTGATGACCAGCTCCGCCCCCGCGACGGCCTCCGCAGCCGTCCCCGCCACCCGCGCCCCCGGAACCACCCCCGGGCCTGGGGCTGGGCCCGTCGCCTCGGTTCCCGTGCCCGGAGGGGTGCCCGTGGTCGATGCCGCCCCCGTGGCGGGCATCGGGGGGTTCGGGTGGGGGGTGCGGTTCCAGACCGTCACCTGGTGGCCGGCCTGGACGAGGCGGCGGGCCATGGGTGTGCCCATGTGGCCGAGGCCGAGAAAAGCGATCATGTCCCCTCACGCTAGGCCATCTCCCAGCCATGCCGCCAGCGACTAGATTGCATGTGACCCATGCGATGGAGGAATATGTTCGAGATCGACGCGTTACGGCTGCTGGACGTGGTGGCCCGCACCGGGTCGTTCACGGCGGCGGCGGAGGAGCTCAACTACACGCAGTCCGCCGTGTCGCGGCGCATCGCCTCGCTCGAACGCGAGGCGAAGGGGCCCCTGTTCGAGCGGCTGCCACGAGGGGTGCGGCTGACGCCCGCCGGCACCGTGCTCCACCGGCACGCCCGTGAGGTGCTGGAACGGCTGGAGAGCGCCGCGGCGGAGCTGGAGGCGATCCACGACGGGACCGGCGGGCGGCTCCGGGTGGGGGCGTTCTCCACGGCCAACGCCGTCATGGTGCCCGAGGCGCTGCGCGTGTTCCGGCGCGCACGCCCCGAAGTGGAGGTCACCCTGGTCGAGGGGTTCAGCGCGCGGCTGATGGAACGGCTCCACGAGGGTTCGCTGGACCTCGCGGTCGTCAGCGACTACCCCTCGGGGCTGTCGCCGGCCGAGGACGCCACGCTCGTCCCGCTCCTCACCGACGAACTCCTCCTCGCGCTGCCCCACGATCACCGGCTGGCGGGCCGGGAGGTGGTCCGGCTCGGCGACCTCCGCGACGAGAACTGGGTCGAGGGCGCCCCGCCCGGCCACGCGACGATGCTGGCGGAGTCGTGCGCCCGCGAGGGTTTCGCGCCGAAGGTCGGCATCCGCATCGGCGAGTGGACCGGCAAGCTCGGGTACGTCGCCGCCGGGCTGGGCGTCGCGCTCGTCCCCGCGATGGCCGCGCGGGCCGTGCGGGGCGATCTCGTGCTCCGGTCGCTCGGCGCGACGGCCCCGAGGCGCCGGGTGTACGCGGCGCTTCCCCGTACGGCGCCGCTGTCCTCGGCCGGGACGCTCCTCGATCTCCTCCACGGCGTGGTGGCCGGGTGGCACGAGCCGCCCCGCCGACCGGCCGGGCACCACGAAGGCCATTGAAACCCTCGCGCGGGAGGCGGAGAGGTTCGGGAGGGTGGGGGC
>NZ_JANZYP010000063.1 GCF_025506355.1 Sphaerisporangium corydalis | reverse complement strand
ACCCTCCCCTCCCACCATCACCTCCGCGTGCACTGTCGTGGCCGTCCCATCTAGGGGCGATGGGTGAGCGGCGAACCGGTGGTGCGCGTGCTCGTTGTCGACGACCAGCGGCTCATCCGCGAGAGCATTGCCTCGCTACTGGACATAGAGGACGGCATCAGCGTGGCCGGCGTGGCCGCCAACGGCAGGGAGGCCGTAGAGCAGGCCGAGGCACTGGCTCCCGACGTGATCCTCATGGACGTGCGCATGCCCGAGCTCGACGGGGTTCAGGCGGTCGCGATCCTGTCGCATCGCGTGCCGGCCTGCCGGGTCGTCATGCTGACCACCTTCGACGACGAGGAGTACGTGGTACGGGCCCTGCGCTCCGGGGCCGCCGGTTACCTGCTCAAAGACCTTCCGGCCCGCGACCTGGCCCGCGCGGTGCGCCTCGCCCACGCTGGCGTGACCCAGCTCGACTCCGCCGCGACCGCCCGCCTGGCCGAAGCCCTGACCCGCGCCACCGCCACCCCACCGGCCGCCCCGCCAAGCGTCCCTTCCGCGGCTGGTACTCGGCCCGCTGATGTCTCGCCAGCCGCCCCTTCCGCAGCCCGCGTCTCGCGCGTCGGTCCCACGGACGGCGCCTCGCCCCCCGGAGTTCCGCAGGTGTCTGACGCGCTGACATCTCGTGAGATCGACGTCCTGCGGCTGGTGGCCCTCGGATGGACCAACCGTGAGATCGCTTCCCGCCTCTACGTCAGCGAGGGCACGGTGAAGAACCACATCTCCAGGATCCTCACCCGCCTCGGCCTGCGCGACCGCACCCAGGCCGCCGTCCACGCCCACGACCACGGCCTCCTCTGACCCTCAACGCCCACGATTGATCCAGCAACGCCCACGATCTGGGTCAGAGTGCTTCAGAACGCCACACGCTCACCGCCCGGCGTACTCCTCGTCGAACCACCGCCGCAGCCTGTCGAAGATGGCTTGCAGCGCGCCGCCCTCGATCGCCTGCTGGATCGCCCCCTCGGAGAACCGCTCACCCCGGACGAACGTCGTGGCCAGCCGGGCGGCGTCGGCCACGGGCGCGTCCGCCAGATCGCGCCCATAAGGGAACAACGGGCTGGCGAGATGCCAGTTCGGCCAATCGAACACCACGATGACGTCCAGCTCGTACAGCAGGCCGATGATGACGTTGATCGCGTCGCCGTAGATGGGAAACGGGGCCTGGACGCCGCCGTCGGCGAGAGCCTGACCGCCGCCCCAGCGCACTTCGAGATCGGCCGGCGTGAGGCCGCCGACCAGCGCGAACAGGCGCGCCCACAACTCGGCCGGCTGGGCAGCGAGCGCCGAGGTGATCTCGTCGTCGGTGGGACCAGCCGACTTCAGGGCCTTCTCGAAGGCGGCGTACGCGTCCTCGGTGAACAGGACGAACCGCACATCCCTGACCCGCGTCGACATGGCCCGCACCGTATTGATCGCGATACGAGCGGCGTCGTCCACCGGCCACCCAAGGGCCCCGGTGGAAACCGCGGGGAACGCGACGCTCGTCGCCCCCAGCCCTTCGGCGACCCGTAACGACTCGCGATAGCAGGAGGCCAGCAGCTCGGACCGGTCCTCGTCCAAGGAGAACACCGGTCCGACGGTGTGCACGACCCAGCGCGCCGGTAACTCTCCCGCCGTCGTCGACACGGCCTTCCCCGCCGGTAACCCCTTGCCGTAATGCAGGACGCGAAGCCGCCGGCACTCCGAAAGGATCGCGGGACCGCCGCGCCGGTGAATCGCCCCATCGACCCCACCGCCCCCCATGAGCGAGGAATCGGCGGCGTTGACCACCGCGTCCACCTGCTGCTCCGTGATGTCCCCCTGCAACAGGCTGATCCTCACACCAAGCCCACCTTCCACCAATGCCGACTTCTCTCCTATTCTGCCGGGTGGCGACTTGACCGCAGGGCCGCTGTGCGGTTACCCATGGCCTTCATGCACATCGAGAAGAGACTGAGCGAGCTCGGCCTCGTCCTGCCCGGCCCGATGCGCCTTCCCCCGGGCGCCGAGCTGCCGTTCCCCTGGGTCAGGGTCCACGGCGACCGCGTGTTCGTGTCAGGACACGGACCGCTGGCCCAGGACGGCTCGCTGGCCGAGCCGAGAGGCAAAGTGGGCGACCAGCTCACCCGCGAGCAGGGCTACGAGGCGGCACGCCTGACCGCTCTCGCGATCCTCGCCAGCCTCAAACGCGAACTCGGCGACCTGGACCGGGTCACCGCCTGGCTCCGGGTCTTCGGCATGGTCAACACCGCCCCCGGCTTCACCGCCACCCCCGCGGTGATCAACGGCTTCTCCGACCTGATCCTCACCCTCTGGGGCCCAGAAGCCGGCCCCCACGCCCGCTCCGCCGTAGGCCAGTCAGAACTCCCCTTCTCCATCCCCGTAGAAATAGAAGCCGAAGTGGCCATCGACCGAGAGGGCCGTTTCGGCGGCGCCCGCCCTGCTGCCTCCTCCTGATGGACTGGGGCGTACGTCAGGGGTTGTCGTAGATCGAGTGATCTCCCGCTCGGCGCCATTGCAGGATCGGCTCACCGTCGGCGGCGCTTGTGAAAGGACGCCGAACGTTCGTACCTCACCGGCTGTCGTCTCCGCGGACGGTGTCGATCTCGGCGAACATGTCGTCCATGCTGTCGAACGTCCGGGTGCGGCCGTCGCGGAAATCCGCGTCCGCCTCGGCTTCGGCCGCCTGCCACCCGGGCGTCCAGTACCAAGCCTCACCGGCGGGCACAATGGCCGCGACGCGGCGGCCATGGTCGGTGAGGTAGGCGATCGTGTTGCGCTCGGCCGCGGCGCTGATGACTTCGGGCAGGTGGCCGTCCGCCTCGTCCAACGGGATCTCGAACGCGTCCTCGCCCATGTCGTGAGTGTAGGCGGTCGCTTGTGCGGGGGTCACTTAGCCAAGGGTAGCGACACTGATGCTTAGGGTGATCGACTTCCGGCAAGTGCGTCGGAGGCGTGCCCTCCTGCGCCCGGCGTATTCGTGTGCGGCAGGTACCTCCCGGTGGTGTACCGAGGATCAGGAGGAGACCTCGCCTGATCGCAATAGTGGCGGGATCAGTAGTGATGCGGGGCCGCGGCGGTAGAGGTTGGCGGGTCTGCCGGTTTCGGGGAAGCGGCGCTCGCCCGTGGGTTCGAGGAAGCCCGCCGTCCGCGTCACCTTCCTGCGGAAGTTGCTGGGGTCGAGCTTGAATCCCCAGACGGCCTCGTAGATGTGCCGCAGGTCGCCGACGGTGAAAGGCTCGGGACAGAACGCCGCGGCCACCGTCGTGTGCTCAAGCTGCGACCTCGCCCGTTCCAGTCCGTCGCGCAGTATCGCGGCATGGTCGAAGGCCAGGGACATGCCGTCGGTGAGGGCGGACGAGATCGGCTCCCAGCGGGCCGCCGTGGCATCCGTGCCTGCGACGGGCAGCGGCATGTCGGGGCCGAGCGCCAGGTAGGCGACCGTGACGACCCTGCCGCGCGGATCGCGGTCCGGGTCGCTGTAGACGTGCAACTGCTCCAGATGCAGCTTGCGGCCGTCGAGCCCGGTCTCCTCGCTCAGCTCCCGTAGCGCGGTCTCGTCAAGGGTCTCCCCGTGGCGGACGAAACCGCCGGGCAGCGCCGGCCGGCCGAGGTACGGCTGATTGCCCCGCTCGATCAGCAGGACCCGCAGCCGGTCCTGCCGGACGGTGAGGATCACCAGGTCGACGGTCATGGTGACCGACGCCCGGCTTCGACTTGATCTTTCTCTCACCCGAGCACTCTAGCTAAAAGTCACCTTGACTCAAAGTCGCTCGACAACTTATGGTCAAGTGGACCTAAACAAATAGGGGAGGGCGGCATGGCCCGATCTACGGCGAAGCGCGGCAGGCAACGACATCGCGGGTCCTTGAGGGGCGACACGGCCACGCGACACCTCTGCGCGGGCGTATATCTCGACCCCGCCTTCTGCCGGGTCGTCCTTCGCCAGGTCCACAACGACACGACGCGTATGGTCGCGCCGTCGTACGGCTTCGACCTGGTCCCGATCGTCGGGCACGCCTGGTGGGCGTGGGGCCTGGAGATAGCGCAGCACGTGTGCGTCCTGGTGGTTCTCGTGACCGGTTTCTCCGTCGACCCGCCGGCCACTCTCGCCGTCGCCAGCGGACTCGGGTTCTGGCGGCTGTCCCGCCTGACGATCAGGGCCGCCCGGGTCGTGCTCCCGCTGAGGGCGAAGGCGACGCTGAACAGGTGGCTGCACAGGACGCGGTGGCAGAGCGAAAACGACAAACTACGGCATCAGACGCGTCTTCTTCGTCTCAGCGGCGTGGGATGCGCCGTGCTCGCCGTGATGCCGCTCCTCATCGCAGGGTTCTCCCGTGTCCCGCTGGACGACATGACGAGGGCGACGGGGTTCCTCGCCGTGCTGATCGCTTTCGTGGTCGGCGCGAGAGGGGCCGCCTTTCAGCTGAGCCTCAATCGGATGCACAGAGCGGGCTCACTGGGACCGCGGAAACGCACCCTGCGGCTACAGGCGATCGACGACCAGCAATTCCACCCTTACGTGGTCTACCGCAGGCCTGCGCCGCCGGTGGTCGACGAGGAGGACCCGGAAGACCTCGGCTTCGAACTGGTCGACGAGGACCGGAGCCCGTTCGTCGGCAGCGGCGAACTTGTGCACCGGTGGCTTCCGCCGCTCACCGTCCAGCTCATGAGGCCGGCGGCGATTCCGGTGGAGGTCAGGGATCACCAGCCGATGACGGAACTGGAGTACGCGACGCCCCGCTTCAGGGCACACGACCTGGTGGATTACCTGAAGACCGCGATGGCCCCGATGGGGGACGTGGACGACCCGACCGGGTTGCGGGGATTCACCATGCGGGACCGGTTGTACATCGCCGAGTCCGACGTGCAGTCTCAGCCTGAATGGCTGGAGAAGCGGCCTGACCCGGCCGACATAGAAAAGCTCATCGACGACCCCTACGACAACGTTCACCATTTCCTGGAGATCGGCGCCAGCGCCACCGGAGAGCTGGTCACGACGGTCTTCCTCCGGATCACGGTCAAGGGGCGAGCGCTCAGCCTGGATTTCGCCGCCTGCGCGCTGACGCGCACCCCCGCCGAATATCACGTGCTCAACGCCTTCGCGGAAAGCGGTGCGAGCGCGGTGGTGCGCTCCATACTGCGCAGGCTTTTGAACCTTCCTGCCGAGGTGGCGGGAGTGTGGCATCTGGCCGAGGCCCCGCTGCTCCTGACCAGTGCGGTACGGGCTCGGAAGAACCGCATGCTCAAACCCCGGCGAGGCATGGCCATCGGCGCCCGATTGAGCATCCGGGAGGAGAAGTCCACCCCGTGGAAGCAGGCGCAGCTGGACGAGGTCACCATCCACGACCACATGAAACTCATCGAACAACGCCTGCTCAAGGCGGTCGAGGACTTTCTCGAGTGGAAAGGGCTCGACACCTCCGCGTTCAAGAAAAGGGCGACCAGCATCGTCAACACAGGTGTGCTCAACATGGGCGGAAGAACCGAGATCAAGCAGTCCGCGATCGGCGCCAACGCGCAAGTACGCGCCGACACGCGCGAACCCGACAGGAACACCGGGCAGTCCTCGAACAGCGAAGGAGAGCAGTGATGGCCGGCAACAGCGGCGTCGTCAACCACGGAGGATCCATGGAGATCAGCCAGTCCGCGATCGGACACGGAGCGACGGTCAACGTGTCGGCCGCCCGCGAGCAGAAGGCAGGAAACGGCAAGCGCGCCGACGTGGGAGTGATCACCGTGCTCGGCAAGGAGGCCAAAGCGGTCTACGAGGTGCTCGGCCTGCGGCGAGCCCAGGGCGGCGACCTTCCCTTCTTCGAAGGGACCGTGAACACCCGGGACGGGGTCGCCCGGGTCGCCGCCATCCGTACGCACTCCCCGGGACAGCGGTCGGCGGGCGCGGCCTTCGGCCACCTCCGCCGGCACTACAACCCCGCCGTCGTCGTCCTGGTCGGCATCGGTGGCGGCATCCACTCCGGCATCGAGATCGGCGACGTCGTCGTGACCTCCCGGGTCGTGTACTACGACCTGCGCAAGGAGACCCCCGACGGGCCGCTGCACCGAGGCGAGGAGCGCGAAGCGCCGGCCGCGATCGGCCACGCCGTCAACTCCTTCTTCATCGACCACGACGAGCCGGCCGGTTTCCAGACCACGGACGCCGACGGCACCACGCGCGAGTACCGGGCGCACACCGGGCCGATCGGTTCGGGAGAGGCGGTCATCGCGGACGCCGAGTCGGAGATCATCAGATATCTGAAAACCTTCAATGACAAGATCCTCGCCGTGGACATGGAGGCCGGGGGCCTGACCCAGGCCTTCTTCGAGCAGGACGGCTCCCCGGCCGTACGTGGCTGGCTCGTCGTACGAGGGATCTCCGACGACGCCGGATCGGCCAAGAACGACGACTACCACGACATCGCCGCACGTCACGCGGCGACGGTCCTGCGCAGGCTCATCTCGTACCTGCCGCTGCCGTCCGACAGGACGTGACGTCCCGGCTCTCCCTGGGCGGCCGGTGACGAAGGAGACGGACGTGAACGAGTTCACACTCGGTGTGGTGAGCTCCCTCCTCGCCACCGCCCTCACCGTCGCGGCGGGCTGGGCCTTCTCCATGCGTTCCCGCCAGTGGCCGGTCGCGCTGCTCTCCCGGCTGACAGGTCTGGGGGTCCGGCGCGTCATCCCACGTCAGCGCCTGGCATCCAGGGAACTGACCGCCGAGCTGACCCGCGCGCGGTGGGTACGCGTGCTCGCCGGACGGGGGAACGAACTGACGCGCGACGGGTTCGCCGCGGTCTGGGAGGCGGCGGGCAGGCGGCTGGAGTTCGCGCAGGTCCTGCTGCCCGACCCCGGCCTCGGTCCCGGCTCCTGGCTCGCCAGGCGGGAGGAGGAGATGGCCCGCGTGGATCTGGGCTTCTCCGCCGGCCTGCTCGCCGAGCAGGTGCGCGTCAACGCCGCCTACGTGAGCGAGGTCGCCCGGCACCGCGAGCAGGTCGCGCTGCGCTTCTACGACCTGCCCAACCTGCACCGCGTCGTCATCACCGACGACGTCGCCTACCTGACCCTCTACCTGCGGACGGAACACGGCCGCAACTCGCCGTGCGTCGTCGCGCGCCGCCCCGGGCTGATGTACGACTACGCGTTACAGCTTTTCACCACCGCATGGGACCACAGCCGCCCGCCCGGGAGCGGCGATCAATGAGCACGCGCCTCGGGGGAGTGCCCGGTCAGCCGGGTGTCTGGGCGGTTTCCAGTTTGTGGATGATCGGGGTGAGCAGGGCGTTCAGCTCACGGACCAGGGCGGCGACCGCCAGGCGGGCGGTGTCGGGGAGGGACTCGGAAGGGCCGTCGGGGGCGGGCGGCAGGGCGTCGAGGGGGATGGGGGCGTCGATGAGCAGGGTGGTCCGCAGGAAGGGGGTGTGGGTGAGGTCCTGGTCGGTGGGTTCGAGGTACTGGCCGAAGGTCTTCGGCCACTCGCGCCACCCGCGGTCGCGCCACCAGTCACGGGAGGCGGTGAGCTGGGCGGGCAGGGGTGACACGAGCAGGATGTGGGCGGTGAGCGTGCCGTCCCAGGGGTTGCGGTCGCACGCGGCGGACAGCACGCGCCGGTGCCGGCGCACGTACGGCGGCGAGGGCGTGATCGCCAGCCGCCACGCGGCGCAGGCGAAGGTGACCGGCGCGATGTCGCCCCAGGAGCTCTCGAACGCCGCGGCGTTGCGCTTCACATGCTCCGCGTAGTGGCTCGACCCGTCGGTCGCGCGTTCGCGATCGTGGCCGTGGTCGATCCAGAAGGCATCGTGCTCGCCCATGCGTTCCTCTCCCCGACGTGCTTCCGCCGCCAGTCAACGCGACCCCGCGGCTCCGCGCGCGAATTTTCTCCCAGAGCCGACAGAACGCGCCCCCCTTGACCGGGCGGCATACCGTTGAGCACGCGTGAGCGCGGGTCACCGGGTCGGGCCGGTCATTCACCTGCCGGTCGGCGGGCCGCCCAGATCGTTCTTGTGGTGCGGACGGTTAGGTCGGTGCGGTTGAGGAGGCCGTGGGGGCCGTCGTCGGTGGTGAGGGTGTCGAGGGTGGACAGGTCGTCGGCGGTCAGGCGGTCGGCGAGGGCGGAGCGGAGGCGGCTCAGGGTCGCCTGGGCGTAGCGGCCGGTGGCGGCGGGGAGCGGGGGTGTCAGGGCGATGGGGAAGGTTCGTTCGGCCTCGATGGTGAAGCCCGCCTTTGTCAGCCGAGGTCCCCAGTCGGAGCCGAGATGCGGGACCAGGGCGGCGTGCCGTTCGGCCTGGAGGGCGTGGCAGCGTGCTTCGAGGCCGGGGCGGCCGATGCCGAGGTCGTCGGGAAGGAAGCGCGGGAAGGAGTCCAGTTCGGCGACGATCAGGAACCCGCCGGGGTCGATCGCGGTGAAGATCTCGGCGAGGACGCGATCGGGATCCGCCAGGTGGTGGAGGGAGGCGGACGCCCAGACCAGGTCGGCGGTGCCGACGGACGGCCACGCCGCGTCCAGGTCCGCCTGGACGGTGCGGACCCGGTCGGCCACCCCGAGCGCGCGGGCTTTGCCGCCGATGTGGTGAAGGAACCGCGGGGACAGGTCCAGGGCGGTCGCGTCGGCCCGGTCGAAGCGGTCGAGCAGGGCGAAGGTGCCGGTACCGGTTCCGCTGCCCACGTCGAGGATCCGGCGCGGGGGCCGGTCGGCGGTCAGTTCCTTGATCCAGGCGGTCAGTTCGGACAGGTAGGAGTGCAGGACCTCGGCGTCGAGGTCCAGCAGTTCGGCCATGGCCGATTCGTCGGTGTGTGCGGCGTGATCATGTGAGTGATGTGCGGCCTGATCATGTGTGTGGTGGTGGCTTTCCATGCCTCGACCCTATGTCCCTCTTGCCGCGATGACATAGTGTCTTGCCTATGACGCAAGACGGTGAACTCGACGTCCTGGTCCGCAAGCGGATCAGGGGGCTGCGGGTGGCGCTCGGCTGGTCCCTCGACGACCTGGCCGCGCGCTGCTACCTCAGCCCGTCCACCCTCAGCCGCATCGAGACGGGCCACCGGCGGATCAGCCTCGACCAGCTGAGCTCGATCGCCCGGGCCCTCGGGACCAGCCTCGACCAGCTCGTGGAGTCCGCCGACGACGAGGACGTGGTGATCAGGCCGCAGCACGACGCCGAGCGGGGGATCACCACCTGGATGCTGAGCCGGGAGGCCGGGCCGCAGGGCGTGACCGTGGCCAAGATGCGCGTCGCCAGACCGGCGCCCCGCCGCGACGTCGACGCGTTGAAGGTGCATCCCGGAAAGGAGTGGTTCACCGTCCTGTCGGGCACCATCGTGCTCCTGCTCGGAGAGCGGACCATCCTGATCGAGGCCGGGGAGGCGGCGGAGTTCTCCACCATGGTCCCGCACGCCTTCGGGGCGCAGGGCGGTCCGGCGGAGATCCTGGGCATCTTCGACCACGACGGCCAGCGCACCCACCTCCGGCCACTGCCCTGACCCACGGGACGGGCGGCGTGCTCAGATGTGCTCCATGACGATGATCGCGATCGTGTCGGGCTGGAGGGCCTCGAAGATGTGGGGCGCGTCGCCGGGGTAGGCGATGTAGTCGCCCGGGTTCAGTTCGACCGGTTCGGTGAGCGGGCCGACCAGCGCCCGGCCCGTGCCGAGGACCACGTGCTCGACGGTGCCCGCCATGTGCGGCTGGGAGATACGGGGTTCACCGGGCTGTACCTCCAGCCGGTAGATGTCCCGCCGGCTGTTGGCCTGACCCGACGCCAGCAGCGTGGCGGCGTAGTTGGCCTGCTCGGAGTAGGTGACCGGCCCCTCGCCCGCGCGGATCACCCGCACGTTCGGCCGCGGCGGGTCGACGAGCTGGCTGAACGGCACGCCCAGCGCGGCGCCGAGGGCCCACAGCGTTTCCACGCTCGGGTTTCCGGCGGCGGACTCCAGTTGCGACAGCGTGGACTTGGCGATGCCGGCCCGCCGCGCCAGTTCGGTCAGGGACAGCCCCGCGCGGTCCCGCTCCCGTCGTATGGAGGCCGCGATCAGCGCGATCAGCTCGGACGGGGACCTCTCGCCTCCGCCGGGAGCGGGCACGGACGACGGCCCCGCGGACTCGCCACGAGCGACGCTGAACGGACGTTCGGCGTGGGACAGGCCCCTGTTCCGCGCACCGGAGCCGGAGGCGGGGCCTCGGTTGCCGGATCTGCCGCCTTCGCCTGGTGAGCTCTTCGCCACCTGTTCGCTCCAGACTGCTAGTCGTTCGACTTGACGAACACTACCTCGTGTGTTCACTATATCGGCCATGAATTCGTTATGGCGAAC
The DNA here is from genome assembly GCF_025506355.1 of Sphaerisporangium corydalis. Taxonomy (GTDB): domain Bacteria; phylum Actinomycetota; class Actinomycetes; order Streptosporangiales; family Streptosporangiaceae; genus Sphaerisporangium; species Sphaerisporangium corydalis. The sequence continues at coordinate 51,823 of NZ_JANZYP010000063.1, read as the reverse complement.
AGTCGATCGTGGCACCCTTCGCGACATCGCTCTCGTATGTCTCGCTGATGCCATCGTCGCCGCCGCGTTCGGCGCGATCAGCGTGTCCGGGGGCCTGCCTGTGTGGGTACCGGTCGCCATGTCGCTGCTGGTCTTCGCCGGCGGCGCCCAGTTCGCCGCCATAGGCGTGGTGCTCGCCGGCGGCGGGCCGGTCGCCGCCGTCGCGGCGGCGATGGTGCTCAACGGCCGCCTGCTGCCCTTCGGGTTCGCCGTCGCCGACGTGCTCAACGGCCGGTGGTGGACCCGGCTCATCGGCGCCCACCTGATGACGGACGAAGCCGTCGCCTTCGTCCTTCGCCACGACGACCCGCGGAAGCGCCGCGCCGTGTACTGGACCGTCGGACTCGCCCTGTTCACGGTCTGGAACGTCGCGGTGGTGCTGGGCGCGCTGGGCGGCCGGGGGATCGCCGACACCGACGCCCTCGGGCTCGACGCCGCCTTCCCCGCCGTGCTCCTCGCCCTGGTGCTGCCTTCGCTCGCGGACAAGAGGACCCGCGTCGCCGCCCTGATCGGGGCGGTCGTCGCGGTGGCGGCCACCCCGTTCCTGCCCGCCGGTGTCCCGGTCCTGCTCGCGCTGGTCGGCCTGGTGCCGTCCATCCTGTCGCGAACCGGACGGAAACGGCCTGGGGAGGCGGCGCGGCCCGACGAGATTCCGGAGACCGGTGCCGCTACGGAGGCCGGTACGGCGACGAGAACCGATTCCACTCAGGAGACCTGCTGATGCCGCTGCTCGCGATCGTCGTGCTCGCCGTCGGAACGTACGCCTTCCGGCTGGCCGGGCCGCTGCTCCAGGACCGGCTGACCATCCCCGACCACGTGCGCCGTCTGATGTCGGTCGCCGCGGCCGTGCTCCTGGTCGCCCTGATCGCCACCGCCGCGCTCACCGAGGGCCACGGTTTCGCCGGCTGGTCCAGGCCGGCCGGTGTACTGGTGGCCGGCGTCCTCGTCCTGCGCCGCGCGCCCTTCCCCGTGGTCATCGTGGCGGCGGCCGCCACCACCGCGCTCCTGCGACTCTGCGGCCTGTCCTGACGCGATGCACGGTGTCGCGACGTGGCCGTGGTCGGGGTCGGCGGCACGACCGGCGTGCGGCCGTGATCCATCGCATTCAGGGTGGTGCGGGAGGGGGTGTGTCCGCTTCATTGCCCGGATTCTGGTGGTGGTCGCCGATGCCGTCGATTCTTAGGTGAATCAAGAGGGCCTTAGTCGGCGTTCCGGGCGATTCTGATGCTGCTGTGGTGCGTAATCTCGGTGCTGTGGAGTCTGTGTGGTTCGTCGGATTCGGTTATCGGGTTAGCCGGTGTTTCAGGTCTTGGGCGTTTGTTCGGGTTTTGTTAGTCCCAGGTGGTGCCGGGGGTGCGGCCGAAGGAGTCCCAGGTGGTTCCGGCGGTGCGGGTGAAGGAGTCCCAGGTGGTGCCGGCGGCGCGGGTGGCGGTGTTCTTGGCGGTGGCGGTGTTCGTCATTTTCTTGTTCCTTTTCTGGAGGGCCGTTGTTTTGTTCTCGCACTTACAACAATGCGGGAATCCGAGGCCCCGATCCAGATGAATGGACGGCAGCAAGCTGCCCGCCCGTGACCACTTCCTGCCACCGATGGACATGACACGCGGACCAGCCGGTCAGCCCCCAGGTCAGGGCGTCGACCGTCCACGTCGCGGTCGAGGGGAACCGGTCCCCGGCGAGCACGCGCCAGGCGCCCGCCCCCTGCTCCAGGGCCAGGCCATGCCTGAGGAGGACGCCGCGTGGATCCCGCCGACCGGACATCCTGGCGACGGCACCCGGCGGGTACACGGGCGCGGGCCATCGTCCGGCCCGACAGGCCGGCGGCAGGATGGTACGGAAGGGCGGTGCGGGAGGGGGGTGTCGCTTCTTGCTGATGGTCGCCGATGCCGTCGATTCTTATCTGAATCAAGAGGGACTTAGTCGGCCTACCGGGCTGATCTACTGCTGTGGTACGAGATTTCGATGCCGTGGAGCTGATATGGTCTGGTCGGTTTCGATTATTGGGTTCTTGTCATTGAATGAAATCGGATCTGGGACGTTCTCCAGAATTCTCTGATTTGTTAGTCCCAGGTGGTGCCGGGGGTGCGGCCGAAGGTGTCCCAGGTGGTTCCGGCGGTGCGGGTGAAGGAGTCCCAGGTGGTGCCGGCGGCGCGGGTGGCGGTGTTCTTGGCGGTGGCGGTGTTCGTCATTTTCGTGTTCCTTTTCTGGAGGGCTGTTGTTTTGTTCTCGCACTTACAACAATGCGGGAATCCGAGGCCCCGATCCAGATGAACGGACGGCAGCAAGCTGCCCGCCCGTGACCACTTCCTGCCACCACGGGAAGTGACATACCGGCCCATCCGGCCGGCCCGCGCATCGCCCCAGGTCAACCGGGGTGTTCAGACGAGCGGCGGCGCCTTCCTGGCAGACCCCCGGTAGCCCTCCACGGTGTAGCGCCGGTCGCTTTCGTCGAGTTTGGTGTTGGCCGCCGCGACCAGGTCGATGCCCAGGGTGTCGGCCAGCCGTACCAGATAGAGCGTCACGTCGCCGATCTCGGACCGCAGGCGCCCGGCCGCCTCGGGATCCGCCATGACCTCCGACGCCTCCGCGGGCGTCAGCCACTGCAGCTCCGCGACCAACTCCCCGACCTCCCCGGCCAGCGCCATCGCCAGATTCTTCGGCGTATGGAACTGCTCCCAGTCCCTCGCCCGCACGAACCCCCGCATCCGGGTGGTCAGTTCTTCCAGCTCGCTCATGCGTCCGGCCCCCCGTCGTCCGCTGCGACGTTGTGGGTCATTTGGGTTAGTACGTGGGTGAGGGTGGTGAGGTCGGCGGGGGTGAGGCCGGTGCGGAGGCGTTCGTCGTGGGCCTGGGCGGCGGCTCGGAGGCGGTGGAACAGGCGCTCGCCTTCGTCGGTGAGCTCGACCACGTGGATCCGCCGGTTGGCGGGGTCGCGGCGGCGGGTCACCAGGCCCTTGGTCTCCATGGCGTTGAGGTGGTGGGTGAGCGTCGCGCCCTCGATTCCCACGGCGGCGGCGAGCTCGCGCTGGTTGCCGAGCCGGTGGGTCTTGAGCGAGATCATGATCAACCAGGTCGGCAGGGAGCCGCCCGCGGCGGAGAGGCATTCGTCGAACGCCCGGCCGACGATCTTGGCCGCTCGGCTCAGCGCCAGCCCGATCGGCGGGGACGGTGGTGAGTCCATGACGGCAGCCTAGCGCAATCGATAGACATCTTACGGATTGACGCCTAATCGTTTGATGTCTAATCTTTGGAGGGTGAACGAGGGCGTCCGCAAGGGGCAGTGGCTGGACCGCTACCGGACCATGCTCTTCGTCACCCAACTGTCCCCGATCGCGGCCCCGTCCGCGTCCTGAGAGGAATCCGACATGTCCGTGCGGCTGAACCACACCATCGTCGAGGCCCGCGACCGGGACCTCACCGCCGATTTCCTCGTCGACATCCTCGGGCTCGCGCCCGCGCCGACCTTCGGGCCGTTCCGTGTCGTCACCGTCGACAACGACGTCTCGCTCGACGTCCTCCAGGTCGACGGCCCGGTGCATCCCCAGCACTACGCCTTCCTGGTCGGCGAGGAGGAGTTCGACCAGATCTGGGGCCGCGTCAAGGCCCGGGGGCTGGAGTTCTGGGCCGACCCCTACCGCCGCCGTCCCGGCGAGATCAACACCAACGACGGCGGGCGCGGCCTGTACTGGCCCGGCCCAGACGGCCACAACCTGGAGATCATCACACGCCCCTACGGTGGATGATCTCCGTCCGCCCACGGTGCCCGTAGCCGGTTCGGTGAACGTTTCACCTCGACCGCGCGACTCCACTCCTGCCCGGCCAGGTCATCCCCCCTGACTCTCCCGGGGCCGGCGGAGGCGGGTGGCGTGACCTGGCCACGGCCTGGCGCCGGTGCGATGCTTCTGGCGCTCGCCGGCCTGGTCGAAGCGGTCCGCGTGACGCCGGCGACGTCACCACGCAGGAGGATGGATGCGCAAAGTACGCAATCTGCTGGTCTCCGTAGTCCTGGCCGCCGGCATCGGCCTGTCCATCGGCGCGGCGCCCGCGAACGCCGACACGCTCCGGAACGTCTACTACTACGACTGGGACTGCCGCCGGGTCGGCGACCTCGGCATCACGAGCGGTTGGTGGACCTCCTACAGCTGCGTCCCCCAGTACAACTTCTGGTTCCTGTACGCCTGACGCCGCCCGGCAAGGGCCCGCCTTATGAGAGAGGCATGAAGGTCGCGGCGACGATCCAGACCGCCGCGACCACGATCACGATCAACCCGGCGAGGTCCCTGGTCCTCCGGGGGATCCGGCTCCACAAGGAGCGAAGGCCGTCGAAGCGGGGCACGGTCAGGCGGCGTCTCCGGATCGCCGCCACGACGAGAAGCGCCGCGAGAACCAGATGCCATCCGACCAGGCCGGGGTTGAGCGCCTTGACGTAATGTCCGGTGGCGGCGATCGCCGCGACATCCGCCGACGCGATGGCGAGCAGGATCCCGGCGGCCACGGCGCCGGCCCATCGTCCGGCACGGCCGGGGGCGGCGGCGCTGGCCGCGGCCGCCAGCACGACGACCATGAGGGGGAGGCCGGCCGTTTCTGCGTCCCAGATCCAGTACAGGGCGGCGTCCCAGACCGAGCCCGCGGGCTCGTAGACCACGCGAAGCGTCCGATCCGTCGGTTGCGGGATCGACGGGAGACGGCAGGTCGCCGTCCACCACGCCGACGCAGCGGCCGCGGCCGCCCACAGGACTGTACGGTGCCGGCCGGATGGCCACGGCGAACGGGCCACCAGGAGAAGGGACACCATCGCCGCGAGGTAGCAGCCGATCGTGGTCCAGGGCAGCGCGATCGGCAGCGGCTCCCCGGTGCACAGGTCGGTGCCCGGCCAGACGACCGCCGACCACAGTTCGAGCGCGAGGACCGAGCCGATCGCCGACAGGGCGATCGCGTTCGAGCGGCGTGGCCCGTGGAGCAGCAGGCCGGCGAGGACGGCCGGCAGCAGCAGGCCGGCCCAGTTGGTCAGCTCCCACGCCGCCGTCTGCGCGGCGGCGGGCTCGATCCAGGGGCCGGAGCAGAACCACTCCTTGGTCTGCCGCCCGAGTCCTGACACGGCCAGCAGGACCGGTCCGGCCGTGGTCAGGGCCGCGCCGAACCGGAGCGCCGCCGCGATGCGGGGAGCGGATCCCGCCTCCGATGCCTGAGTCACGGCCCTTTTCGTCCCGTCGTTGAAACAGATCAACTTGGGTGAGAGTAGTGCAGGGCGGGCGATTCAGGTGAGATGCGGAGGTATCAATGGCGCCTCGCTGCCGCACGAGAGCGCTGGTGCCGTCCTGCGCCTCGCCACCTGGGAAGGTGGCGAGGCGACGTCGGCGGGAAGGTCAGGTCGTGGGGCGGGTGGCGGCGGACAGGGCGGTTCGCAGGGTGGTGGCGTCGGTGGGGACGCCGGGGTCGGCGTCCAGGTTGGTGACGTTCTGCGGGTCCTTGAGGTAGGGCACGCCGTAGGCGGGGGTGCCGGGCTGGAAGCGCCAGCTTTCGGCGAGTGTGCCGGTGTTCACGGCGTCGAAACCGAGAGTGTCCAGGAGCGCCGTCGCCGAGGCGGTGGCCTCGGGGTCGTCGCCGGCGATCAGCAGGGCGGAGCGGTCGGGGGAGCCGGCGGGGCGGGCGAGAGAGAGCAGGTGCTTGTAGTAGATGTTGTTGAAGGCCTTGACGACCTTGGAGTCCGGCAGGTGCCGCTGGAGCAATTCGCTGGAGGTGGCCGAGCCTTCGTCCAGTTCCGGGATCTTCCCGTCGCGCTCCGGGTAGTAGTTGTTGGTGTCCAGGACGACCTTGCCGGCCAGCGGTTCCACCGGCACCTTGAGGTAGACGCCCAGCGGGACGGTCACCACGACCCAGTCTCCTGCCGCCCCGGCCTCGGCCGGGGTGGCGGCGCGGGCGCGCGGGCCGAGTTCCTCGACGAGCGAGGCCAGTGTCTCCGGGCCCCGGGAGTTGCTCAGCACGACGTCCAGGCCGGCCGCGACGGCCAGCCGGGCGAGGGTGCCGCCGATGTATCCGCTACCGATCAATCCGAGAGTTGCCATGACGGCGACAACCCCCCACACGGTATGGGTATTCCTATCGTGGAGGGGGGTTTTCACAGGGAGGACGAGATTTTACTCGGGAGTGGGCGGGCTCCCCGGTGAGGAGCCCGGAACGGCGTGGTGTGGGTCGTTTGTCCGGGTCAACCGCTCGTGGCGACAGCCGCCAGGCGGGCGGGGCGGTGGTCAGGCGCGGCGCGGCAGCGGTCAGGCGGGCGCGGCAGCGGTCAGGCGAGCGCGATATCGGTCAGGCGGGTGCGACGGCGGTCAACCGGGCGCGGCGGGATTCGCGGCGATCGACGAAACGGGAGGCGGAGACCTCCAGGCGGGACAGGAAGTCCGCGAGCACCTCGCGCGCCTTCTCCGCCTCAGGGTCGAGGTCGGTGCGGTCGAAGACCGACCATTGACGCAACACCGGCATGAGGACGTCGTCGAGGTGCAGGCGCAGGTCGTAGATGCCCGCGTTGGCGATGGTCATGGCCTTGCGCGTGAAGCCTTCGATGCCGGTGCCGGGCATCTGGAAGGTGGTGACCACGTCGGCGACGGCGCGCATGGTCTGGCTCGGGGTGAGCTCGAAGGCCGCGTGGAGCAGGTTGCGATAGAAGAGCATGTGCAGGTTCTCGTCGGCGGCGATGCGGGCGAGGAGGCGCTCGCAGTCCGGGTCCTTCGAGGCCCTGCCGGTGTTGCGGTGGGACACGCGGGTGGCCAGCTCCTGGAAGGAGACGTAGGCCAGTGAGTGCAGGACGCCTTCGTAGGAGTTGGTGAAGCCCTCTCCCATGTGCAGCATGCGGGCACGTTCCAGGGCCACCGGGTCGACGGCGCGGGTGACGGTCAGGTAGTCGCGGATGGCGGTGCCGTGGCGGCCCTCCTCGGCGGTCCACCGGTGCACCCAGGTGCCCCAGGCGGCGTCCCGGCCGAAGGTGGCGGCGATCTCGTGGTGGTAGCTGGGCAGGTTGTCCTCGGTCAGCAGGTTGACGATGAGGGAGACCCGCGCCTCCTCGGGGATCGCCGAGTCCTTCTCGGCCCAGGCCGCGCCGCCGAAGACGCCGTCGTAGTCGCGTCCCCGCGACCAGGGGACGTACTCGTGCGGGAACCATTCCTTGGCCACCTTGAGATGCCGGTCCAGCTCACCGGCCACCACCGGCTCCAGCTCGATCAGCAGTTCGGTCTCACCGTACTCACGCAAAGGATTGCCCCCGTTTTGGCTACGATTCCGTAACCTACGCTAGCGTAAGTTAGGAGCTCGCGAGCGGTCGGGTCCGGTGGGTCATCATCGGGGTGCGGGCGGCGCGGCTGAGTCACCCGGACGCCTGTCGGCCGTAGATAGCGGGTCGCGGCCGACGGAAACCGGCCCGCGGGAGGGCTCCGCCGGTTCGCCGACGGCTGAAACGGCGCCCGCCCTCGGCACCGGCCCGCCGCGTGGACGATCTCGCCGGACGGGCGCCGGACGTCTGCCGGACGGCAGGCTTCACCGTTCCATTCATGGTGGGCCTGAATGCGCTGTTCGGCGCGGCGCCCGTTCACTTCCGCACCACGCGTCACACGGCGCCAGGCCGGCGGCGGGGGTAGCGGGCCGGTGTCACCGCACGCCCCGGCCGTGTCCGCCCAGGTGGCGGGCCCGGCGGCCGGAGGCGGCGGTGAACGGCGGGTCCCGGCGGGTTAGGGCCGCCATTGTTGGCCGCCCAATTCCCCGGGTCCGGCCGCCCGGCGCCGCGGTTTGTGAAGATGTGAATGGAGTTTGTGAAAACGTGATCTGCGCCTACGGGCCCGGTAATAAGCGATTGACAAAAAGATCAGGTTGGCGAACTCCCGAATCCGGGTGCTACTCTCGACATTGTCAAGACGGCGCAAGTGAAAACCAGGAATTGAATAAGACCGCGATGATCGCGATCGAGTTTCGTTCCCGGCTCCGGCCGCCGTCGAGATTCAAAGCTGGCGAGCACGTCAAAGGGGATCGCTCTTGTGGCTTTACTCATCGCTCTAGGCTCCACCGCGCTCTCCGCCGGACCGAACGTCTCGATCGGCCGGGGGGCCGGTCAGGAGAACATCAGGCCCGCCGCGCGCGGCGCCTTCCCGGCGACGACGCCGGAACCGCAGGACCGTCCGTCCATGGCCGCGGATGACGCGCCGCCCGCGCTCTCCCCGTCCATCGCGGTCCTCCCCGCCGGCGCCATGCCGGCGCCCTCGGCCACGCCGAGTGAACGCATGCCGTCGCATCTTGCGGAAGCGGGTCGCACGGCCTTCTGACGTCATGATGTGACGGTTTCCGGCACGCCATAGCCGGCGCCCGCGACCACCGCCGACCCGGCGGTCAGGGCCGCGCCGCGCGCCGCCCGTGCCCACGCTCCCGACTGACGAGCCGGCCGCACCCGGCTCGTCTCCCGCGCCCGCCTTGAGGCCGGCGCCTGTCATGTGCGGTTTCGCGACCCGCGTTCGCCCTGTCCGGCCGAAACGCGCGCGAATCCGGAATACGCCGTTGGACCGGCACGGGAGGAATCCGTGCCAAAGCCTCTCAGGTGTGTTCCGTCGTGCGCTCGAACAGGGTGATACGGCCGCCGATCCCTGAAGTCACCACCCGCCCGCGGAGACGGACGCCCATGTCCGCGGGTCCCTTCGCCGACCGCAGGCCCGTCCACCCGGCCGCGCGGTCCGGTCAACCCTGTCACCCGGCCCGGTCACCCGGCCGCCGGCCCTGTCACCCGGCCTTCGTGCCGGCCCCATGCCGCCGCAACGCCCTTGAACGTCCCATCACGCTCGGAATACGGAGACGAACAGATGCTGAGCACATCAGAGAACGGGTTGAACGCTCGCCTCTTACTGGCGTCCATGCAGACCGCGCTGGACTCGGCGCGGGAATCCATGGACACGATCCGCGACATGCTGGCCACCGGGGGCGGGAGCGGCGAACCCGACGAGGCCGCCCTCGCCGCGGCGATCCGCTCGGTGCCGCGCTGGCACTTCGCCATGCTGAACGACCTGGAGCGCAGCGACGCCTACGCGGTGGCGCTGGAGCGCGTGCTCCCCCCGAACGCGCACGTGCTGGACATCGGCTCCGGCACGGGGCTGCTGGCCATGATGGTCGCCCGCGCCGGTGCGGCCTCGGTCACCACCTGCGAGCAGAACCCGATGCTGGCCGAGGTGACCCGCCAGATCGTCGCCAAGCACGGCCTGTCGGACGTGATCACCGTGGTGGCCAAGCGGTCGGTCGACCTGGTGGTCGGGGTGGACATGCCCCGGCGGGCCGACCTGATCGTGTCGGAGATCGTCGACTGCGGCCTGATCGGCGAGGGGGTGCTGCCGACGGTCGAGCACGCCCGCGAGCACCTGCTGGCCCCCGGCGGGGTCCTGCTGCCGGAGTCGGGCCGGGTGTTCGGCGCGCTCCTGGACAGCGTCGCGGTGGACCGGCTCAATCGGGTCCAGTTCGCCGGCGGCTTCGACGTGGGTCTGCTCAACGGGCTCGCGACCCGCGGTCACTTCCCGGTGCGCCTGAACACCTGGCCGCACCGGGTGCTCTCGCCGACCGCCGAACTGTGCTCGTTCGACTTCGCCAGGGGCTCGGCGGCGGACGGCTCGGCCGAGGTGGAACTGCACGCGGCCGAGGACGGCGTCGCCCACGGCATGGTCGTCTGGTTCGAGATGTCGCTGGGCGGCGGCATCGTGCTGCGCAACTCGCCGGACAACCTCGCCTCGCACTGGATGCAGGCCTTCGTCCCGTTCGTCGAGCCGATCGAGCTGTCGGCGGGCGACCGCGTGGAAATGCTCTTCTCCTGGCAGAACTGCCGGCTTTCCGTTTCCAAGATCAATGTTTCCACCACCATGAAGGGAATGCAGTGAGTTTCACTCCGAACCACACGCCGTTCGAGCTCGACCCGGCTCGTTTGTCCGAACTCGCGCTTGATTTCGCGAGCAACCCCATTTATCTCGACAACGAGGAATGGCAGAACACCGACAACCCGTATCGGCGGCAGTTGCGGCCGCAGATCATCAAGTACTTGAACTTCAGCACGCCGTTGCCCAAGGAGGACCTGCTCGACTATTCGGCGCTCGCCGCGAACCGCCTGCTCGCGACGGTGTACGAGACCGACATGATGTTCCTGCCCAAGGGCCCGATGACCGCGGAGCACTGGGCCGACTTCAAGAGTTTCTACAGCTCGACGAACCGGGCGCGCGGGGAGATGATCCGGCCCTACCTCGAAAGGCACGTCTTCGGCTTCCTCGACGACATCGAGGTCAGCGGGGAGTGGACCAAGGAGAGCCTGGTCGCCTACCTCGGCAGGCTCCGCGACCAGCCGTCGGTGCCGATGGCCAGCGAGAAGGCGATCCGCGAGTCCAGCGACCCCAAGCGCGCGGCCCGTAACTGGCTGATCCAGTTCGCGCCGGACTTCCTGTCCGAGGCCTCGCCGATGATCCGCAACGCCATGGGCTACTACGGGCCCGTGCAGTCGGAGTGGTTCAAGATCATCATCGACGAGTACGGCTACGGCGTCCACGAGTCCAAGCACAGCACGCTGTTCGAGCGGACGATGACCTCGGCCGGGCTCAGCCCCGACCTGCACCGCTACTGGCAGTACTACCTGACCAGCAGCCTGATGATGAGCAACTACTTCCACTACCTCGGCCGCAACCACGAGCACTTCTTCCGCTACCTCGGCGCGCTCTACTACACCGAGACCACGCTGGTGGACTTCTGTGAGCGCGGGGCGGACCTGCTGACCGAGGTGTTCGGCGGCGAGGTGGACGTCGAGTACTTCACCGAGCACGTCCACATCGACACCCACCACGGGCGCATGGCCCTGGAGAAGCTGATCCTGCCGATCGTCGAGCAGTGCGGCGAGGCGGTCATCCCGGAGATCGTGCGCGGGTTCGAGGAGTACCGGGCCATCGCCCAGCTCGCCGACGACGACTTCGCCACCCAGGTGGCCTGGATGGACGCCGGACCGCAGAACAAGAAGCTGCACGACCCGGTGTGGAAGAAGGTCGAGAGCGGCGAGGTGACGGCGCCGGTGGCGTACATCGTCGAGCCCCGGGGTGAGCTGTCCAACACCCACCAGCACGACGGCGACGAACTGTGCCACATCGCGTCGGGGACGATGAAGTTCGTCAGCGGCTACGACTCCCACCAGATCCTGGAGGCGGGCGAGGGCACGGTGATCTGGAGGAACCGCCTGCACGGCGCGATCATCGAGTCCGAGGAGTGCGTCTACGAGATCCACTCGGTCGGGGACTACCGCGCATGCTTGTCCTGACCTTCGCCGCCGAAGGCGCCGGCAACTGCGTCGAAGTGGGCAGCGTGCCGTACGTCTACGCGCGCACCGCGCGGGGGGCGTTCGTGCTGCCCGCGCGCTGCTCGCACCGGGGTGGCCCGCTCCACCTCGCCGACCTGGACAAGGCGGGCGTCCGGCTCGTATGCCCCTGGCACGGGGCCGGGATCTCGGCCACCCGGCTGATCAAGAAGGGCATTCCGGCCGTCCGCTGGGGCAACACGGTCACCGCCGTGTTCCCCGTGCCCGCCGACACCGAGACGAGCACCGGTCACCTGCCGCTGTCGCGGGACCTCTGCGGCATGCGCGCCGCGAACTGACCGGTACGCGGCGTACCGAACCGAGGCGCGCCGCGTACCGGCCGAAACGCCGCGTACCAAACCGAGGCGCGCCGCGTACCGGCCGAGGCGCGCGGCGAGAAGGCCGGACGCGAAACCGGCCCCGCCCGCCGCGCAACCCCGCCGGGGCGCCCGGTGTTCGTCCCCATGGAGAACACCGGGCCGCCCCGGCCCTTACCGCACGAGACTTCAGGAGGCTCCTCATGGCCTACGCAGCAGGGATCGCGGAGTTCGTCGACAAGGTGAACGCCGCGTTGCCCCCCGACTTCTACACCTACCCCGTGGAGCGGCAGCGCGCCCTCTACGATTCGCTGGCCGAGGCCCTGCCCATCCCGGTGCCCGCGTCCGTCACCTGGCGGGACGCGACCGTGGAGCACCAGGACCGCCCGGCCACCCGGATGCGGATCTACCAGCCCGGCTGGCACGGCGGCGACGGCGTGATCTTCTACGTCCGCGGCGGCGGCTTCGTCATCGGGTCGCTCACCAGCCACCACAGCCTGGTCGCCGAGATCGCCGACCGCACCGGGCTGGTCACCGTCGCCCTGGACTTCGGGATGGCGCCGGAGAACCCGTTCCCCGGCCCGGTGGAGGACTGCTACGCCGGGATGACCGCCGTGCTGGCCGACCCGGCCGCCTTCGGGCTGTCGGTCGACCCCGCGGCCGCGGTGGTCGCGGGCGAGAGCTCCGGGGCCAACATGGCGGTGGTGCTGTCGATGATGGCCCGCGACCGCGGCGGCCCGGCCCTGCGGGGCCAGGCGCTGATCAGCCCGGTGCTCGACTTCACCCGCTGGCGGCACGGCGGCGAGGACGCCCCGCTGCTGTCCGGCGGCGAGATGGAGTTCTACACCGCCTGCTACTGCCCCGACCCCGAGCTGGCGGCCGACCCGTACGTCTCCCCGCTGCTGGAGGGCAAGTTCCACGACCTGCCGCCCGCCTACGTCGTCGGGTGCGAGATGGACTCGCTGCGCGTCGACGCCGGGACCTACGCGGACCTGCTCCGCGCCAACGGCACGCCGGTCGAGCACGTCCTGGAGGCGGGCATGGTGCACGCCCCCGTGCGCGCCCGGGGGATGAGCGAGCCGGCCGCGGACATGGTCCGCCGGTTCTGCGCGGCCGCCGCCGCCCTGGCCGGGGGCCCGGAGGCAGTCAGTGACGCACGCTGACCTCACTGGCCCGGTCGTCGTCGTCGACCCCTACTCGTCGGGCGCGATGTTCCCCGCCGCGTTCGCCGAGCACGGGGTGGAGGTGGTCGCCGTCCTCACCTCCGAGCGGCCGCCGGACGCCTACGCCTCGTCGTACCGGCCGCAGGACTTCCGCAGGAAGATCGTCTTCACCGGTGACGTGGCGGCGCTGGCGGGCGAACTGCGGGCGCTGCGCCCCCGGTGCGTGATCGCCGGCGGGGAGTCCGGTGTCGAGCTCGCCGAGCGGCTGGCGCCGATGGTGGTGCCCGGCCGGAGCAACGTGCCGGAGCTGGCCTCGGCGCGGCGCGACAAGTGGGCGATGGCCCAGGCGGTCGCGGCGGCCGGGCTGCCGGTGATCCCGCAGATCTGCGCCGACGACGCCGAGGAGGTGGCGGCCTGGCTCGGCCGGGAGGGCCTCACCGGGCAGGACCTGGTGGTCAAGCCGCCGGCCAGCGCCAGCACCGACGGCGTGGTGAAGGTGCCGGGCGGCGACGGCTGGCGCGAGGTGTTCGCCAAGGGGCTCGGCCGGATCAACCAGATGGGCTTCGCCGACGACCGGCTGCTGGTGCAGAAGTTCCTCACCGGCACCGAGTACGTGGTGGACACCTTCAGCCGGGACGGCGAGCACGGCGTGGTCGACGTGTGCCGGTACGTCAAGGTGGACAACGGGCCGCACATGGCGGTCTACGACGCCATGCGCTGGGTGCCGGCCGACGACCCGGCCGTCCCCGGACTGGTCGAGTACGCCCGTGGCGTGCTGGACGCGGTCGGGATGCGGTTCGGGGCCGCGCACATCGAGATCATGAACACCGCCGGCGGGCCGGTGCTGATCGAGCTCGGCGCGCGGGCGCACGGCGGCGGGCAGCCGAGGTTCAACCGGATCGCCACCGGGGACAGCCAGATCGACCGGACGGTGCGCGCCCTCACCGGCGGCGAGGTCCCCATGGACTACCGCCTGGTCAGCCACCAGATGTGCGTGTTCCACATCGCCAGGGCGTCCGGCGCGGTGCGTGACGTGGCCGCGCTGGACGCGATCAAGGACCTGCCGAGCCACCGGTTCTCTGTGCTGAACCTGGCCGAGGGCGACCTCGTCCAGGCGACCAGGAGCCTGGTGGACAGCCTCGAATTCGGGTTCGTCATCCTGTCCCACCCCGACGCGGCGCAGGTCGAGCGGGACTACCAGGTCATCAGGGACCTGGAGCGCGACCTGGTGTTCGACGCACCCGGCGGGCCGGTGGCCTGAGATGACCTCGCCGATGATCTCCGTCGCGTTCCTGACCGGCTCCCTGGTCGTGATCGTGACGCCCGGACCGGACCTGGCGCTGATCACCCGGCTGGTGCTCACCTGGGGACGGCTGCGTCCCGCGGTGGCGGCGGCGGCCGGGATGGTCGCGGCCGGTGCGGCGCAGGCCGCCGTGGGCGCGCTCGGCATGGCCGCGCTGCTGGCGGCCGAGCCCGCGCTGTTCACGGCGCTGCGCTGGGCGGGCGCGACGGTGCTCATCGGCATGGCCGTCCCGGCCCTCCGGTCGGCCCTGTGGCCGCCGGCCCGGGCCGGGACGCCCGGCGGAGACGCGCCCGCCGGGCGGGCGTTCCTCCAGGGGCTGGCCTGCACCGGGACCAACCCCAAGGTGGGCGTCTTCCTGATGGCGTTCCTGCCGCAGTTCGTCCCGCCAGGAGTGGAACCGGCGCGAGGGGTGGCGCTGCTGGCCGCCGTGTACCTGGGCCTGGTGTTGCTGTGGCTGCTGACCTGGATGACGGTCGTCGGCAGGCTCGCCAAATTCGTGCACACCCCCGCCGTCACCCGCGTCACCTGCGGCCTCACCGCCGCGGTGTTCACGTTCTTCGCCGTACGGCTCGCCCTCGGCGCCTGACCACGACGTCACGGCCACCCGTCGCCGTGACGAGCCCCACCGGACGACCCGGCACCGACGCCGGCCGTCCGGGTGTCCCGTGCGACCCACGGCCGAACCTGGAGAGCCCGCAATGCCCGAGATCTGGTGTGACATCACCGGCCCCGCCGACCTCGGCGCGGTCGGCGGCCTGATCAACCACACCCCGGTCGACCACGTCCTGGTCAGGCCCGCCCAGGCGGCGCGGCTGCCCGAGGTGCGGCTGCACGACCGCGTCCAGGTCGCCTGCCTCGCCGAGGACCCCGGCGACCTGCCGCGGGCCGCCGAGCTGGGCGGCACGGTGGTCGTCACCGACTCTGAGCTGATCGGCGCCGTACGGGAGACCGGCCGCGCGGCCGGACTTCGGGTCACCGTCGGCGACGGGCCGTCCCTGCGGCACTGCCGCGACATGATCGGGCGCGTCGACCACCTCCTCGTCGACTTCACCGACCCGACGAACATCCCGCTGGAGCTGCTGCTGGCCGCCGCCCAGGGCACCGGCACCCGCGTCGTGAAGAAGGTGACCGGCCACGGGGACGCCGTCGTGTCCAGCGGGGTGCTGGAGTCCGGCCCCGCCGGGCTGCTGTTCGCCGTGGACGACATCGAGGAGGCGGGACGGCTCATGCCGCGCCTCCTGAGGGCGCAGCGGTTCGACATCCCCCTGGTCGAGGCGACCGTCACCGCGGTGCGCCACGCCGGGATGGGGTACCGGGGCTGCGTCGACACCACCTGGCTGTTCGAGCAGGACGAGGGGATGATCGTCGGCTCCACCTCCAGCGGCGGGCTGGTCGTGTGCGCCGAGGTCCACCACCTGCCGTACATGAACCTGCGGCCGTTCCGGGTCAACGCCGGCGCCGTGCACTCCTACGTCTGGTCCGACGGCGGGACCGAGTACATCACCGACCTGTCGGCGGGCGGCACCGTGCTGGCCGTCAACACCGCCGGTTCGGCCTACCCGGTGCGCGTCGGCCGGGTGAAGACCGAGCTGCGGCCGCTGCGCCTGATCCAGGCCGTCGCCGGAGGGGTGCCGCTCAACGTCTTCGTGCAGGACGACTGGCACGTGCGGATCTTCGACGCCGACGGCAGGCCGATGAACTGCACCTCCGTCGAGCCCGGCACCCGGCTCCTGGCGCACGTGTGCGAGCCCGGCAGGCACGTCGGCATCAAGGTCAGCGAAGCGATCGTCGAGAACTGACCACCCACCGAACCGAGCGCCCGCCACCCACCGAACCGAGCGCCCGCAACCCACCGAACCGAGCGCCCGCAACCCACCGAACCGAGCGCCCGCAACCCACCGAACCCGAGCGCCCGCAACCCATCGAACCCGAGCGCCCGCCACCCCACCGGATCGAACGTCCGACAGCCCCCAGCAGGCCGGAGAGCAACTGAGCATGGACAAGCCCATCGTCGTCATCGTCGACCCGTACTCCTCGGGCAACCTGCTGGCGCCCGCGTTGCGGGACGCGGGCCTGCTGCCGGTCGCGGTCACCTCCGCCCGCCGCCCGCCCGCGATGTGGGCGGGCTCGTACCACCCCGAGGACTTCCACCAGGTCATCGCGCACGCGGGCCACCTGGGAGAGACCCTCGCGCACCTGCGGGCGCTCACCCCGGTCGCCGTGCTCGCCGGCGCCGAGAGCGGCGTCGAGCTCGCCGACCGGCTGGCCGCCCTGGTCACCCCCGGGCGGGCGAACGACCCGGCCCTGGCCGCCGCCCGCAGGGACAAGGGCGCGATGGCCTCGGCCGTGGCCGCCGCCGGCCTGCCCGGCGTCGCGCAGGTGTGCACCGCCGACGCCGCCGAGGTCGAGGAGTGGCTCGCCAGGCCGGGCGGGGGAGGGCACGACCTGGTGCTGAAGCCGCCCAAGAGCGCGGGGACGGACGGCGTCACCCGCGTGCCGGCCGGCGCGGACTGGCGTCCGGCATTCCACCGCCTGCTGGGCGGGCGCAACAAGCTCGGCCTGGTCAACGACCGGGTGCTCGTCCAGGAGTACCTGACCGGCACCGAGTACGTCGTCGACACCTGCACCTTCGACGGGACGCACACGGTGACCGACATCTGCGTGTACCGCAAACGGCACAACGCCGGGCACATGGCGGTCTACGACTACATGGAATGGCTGCCGCACGACACCCCGGGCCACGCCGAGCTGGTCGGCTTCGCCACCCGCGTGCTCGACGCGGTCGGCGTCCGCTTCGGCGCCGCGCACATCGAGATCATGCGGACCGGCCAGGGGCCCCGGCTGATCGAGGTCAACGCGCGCATCGCGGGCGGCGGCGTCCCCGAATACTGCCGGGAGGCCACCGGCGACAGCCAGGTCGACCGGCTGGCCCGCTACCTCGCCGGAGACCGGGCCGTTCCGGCGGGCTTCACCCTGCGCAAGACCGTGCGCGGCGTGCTGTTCGTCGCCAGGACGCCGGGGGTGCTGCGCAACGCGGAGGAGTACCGGCGGGTGCGCTCGCTCGCCAGCCACCACGCCTCGCGGATCAACGTGCGCAGCGGCGACCGCGTCGCCGCCACCCACGACCTGTACTCCAGCCACGCCCTGGGCTACGTGATCCTCGCCCACGAGCACCCGGAGCAGGTCCGGGCCGACTACGAGGCGGTCCGCCGGATCGAGCGCGGCCTTGTGTACGACCAGGCACGCTGACCGATCCCGACCGCACCCGAGCTCTGGAGGAGCTGTGCTCACCTCGACGATGTCCGGCAAGCTCCGGCGCCTGGCCCGACTGTCCCGGCGGGGCGACGGCCGGTTCCTCTTCGTCCCCATGGACCACTCCGTCTCCGACGGCCCGATCGCCACGGCCGAGCGGTTCGGCCCCCTGGTCCGGGCCGTGGCCGAGGGCGGTGCCGACGCGGTCATCATGCACAAGGGACGGGCCCGCCTGCTCGACCCGGCGGTGACGCGGGGGACCGGGCTCGTCGTCCACCTCAGCGCCGGCACCTCCCACGCGCTGGACATCGACGCCAAGACCCTGGTCGGCGGGGTCGAGGAGGCGGTCAGCCAGGGCGCGGACGCGGTGAGCGTCCACGTCAACATCGGGTCGGTGACCGAGGCCGCGCAGCTCAGGGACCTCGGCAGGGTCGTCGCCGCCGCGGACGCCTGGGGGCTGCCGGTGATGGCGATGATCTACGCAAGGGGGGCGCACCTGGCCGCCCCGCACGCCGCCGCGACGGTGGCCCACATCGTCAACATCGCCGCCGACCTCGGCGCCGACATCGTCAAGACCGCCGCCACCCGGCCGGCCGCGCACATGGCGGAGGTCGTGGCGCACTGCCCCGTGCCGGTGGTGGTCGCGGGCGGCGCCGACGACGGGTCGGACCTGCTGTCGTTCGCCGGGGACATGATGGCCGCGGGCTGCGCCGGGCTGGCCGTGGGCCGCCGGGTCTTCCGGCACCCGGCGCCGCGCATGCTGGTGCGGGGACTCGCCGAGGCCGTGCACGGCCCCTCGCCCACAGCTCCGTACGGCCCGGCGTCCGCCGCCCCGGCCGAGGCGTCGCACGGACCCTCGCCCGCCGGAGCGGCCGCCGGCGGCGAGGAGCTGCGGCTGGCGGTGGGACGGTGACCCTCGGCCCGCGCGACCTCCGCGCCTACCTGGCCCGCCTCGGCGTCCGCCCGGGACCGGACGGGCCGGTCGCCGCCACCGCCGCGACCCTGCGGCTGCTGCACGAGCGGCACCTGCGGCGGGTGCCGTTCGAGAACCTCGACGTGATCGCCCGGCGGCGGCTCAGCTACGACCTGCGCGACCTGTTCGACAAGATCGTGGTGCGCCGGCGCGGCGGGTGGTGCCTGGAGACGAACTGGCTGCTCGGCCACGTGCTGACCGGCCTCGGCTTCCCGGTGGAGTTCATCGGCGCCGGGGTGGCGAACCGCGGCGGATTCAAGCACGACCTGAGCCACCTGCTGCTCCTGGTCCGCGCCGGGAACACGGCCCATCTCGCCGACGTCGGGTTCGGCGGCGGCGGGTACGCCGAGCCGCTGCCCGCCCGGCCGGGCGTCCACGAGCAGGCCACCGGCTCCTACCTGGTCGAGGCGGACGGCGACCGCCTGATCGTGGCGCGCCAGAACGGCGGCGCCTGGCAGGCGATGTACCGGTGCGCCCCGCTGCGCCCCCGGCACATCACCGACTTCGCCGCCACCAGCGACTTCCACGAACTGTCGGCCGAATCGCCGTTCAACACCGCGCCGCACTGCACCCGGCTGACCCCCGAGGGCTGGGCGGTGGTGAGCGGCGACCGGCTGGAACTGCGGTCGGACCGCACCCGCGCGTACGCGCTGACCGACCCCGCGCTCCGCGCCGCCGTACTGGCGTGGGTGCTGCACGACGCGCCCCGGCCGCCGCTCGGCCGCGAGGAGCACTCGACCATCGAGCGAGCCAGGGAGAGCCATGCAGGAAGTCAGTGAGCTGATACCGACGCTGTTCGACCAGCGGACCCGGCCCGACCCCTACCCGTGTTACGCGGCCTTGCGCGAGCGGGAGCCGGTGCCGCTGGCCACCGGCCGGGGCGTGATGCTCGGCAGCTTCGCCTCCTGCCTCGCGGCGTTGCGCGACCGGCGGCTGAGCAGCGACCGTACCGTGTCCTGGGCGTACTCCGGCGACCCGGCCGCGACCACGTCACGGCCGGAGATCCAGTCGCTGCTGTTCTCCGACCCGCCCGACCACACCCGGCTGCGCCGGCTCATGTCGCACGCGTTCACGCCCGGCATGGTCGAGCGGCTGCGGGCCTTCGTCCGCGCCCGCATCGACGACCTGATCGACGCGGCGGCCCCGGCCGGCCGGATCGAGGTCGTCGGCGGGCTGGCCTACCCGCTCCCGCTGTCGGTGATCGGCCACATGCTGGGCGTGCCGGGGTCGGACATGAAGTGGCTGCACGCCCGCTCCATGGTGCTGCCGCGCGCCTTCGACCCGGCCATGGCCGCCTTCGGGACCCCGCCGCCCGGCCACGCCGAGCGGATGGTGGCCGAGCGGGAGATGAACGCGTACTTCCTGGAGCTGGGCAGGAGGCGGCTCCGCTCGCCCGGCGACGACCTGGTCAGCGAGCTGGCCATGGTCAGCGCGGACGGCGACCGGCTGTCGGAGCGGGAACTGGCCGACAACTGCCGGCTGCTGCTCAACGCGGGCCACGAGACGACGGTCAACCTGATCGACAACACCCTGCTGGCGCTGCTGCGGCACCCCCGGGAGGCCGAACGGCTGCGCGCCGACCCCCACCGCGCGTCCGCGATCGTGGAGGAGACCATGCGGTGGGACTCGCCGGTGCAGATCCTGCAGCGGTTCGTCCCCCGCGACCTGCGGTTCGGCGAGGTGGACCTGCGGGCGGGCGACATCGTCGTGCTGCTCACCGCGGCGGCCCAGCGCGACCCGGCGGCGTTCGCCGACGCCGACGCGTTCCTGCCGGACCGCACCGACGGCAGGCATCTGGGCTTCGGGTTCGGCGCCCACTTCTGCCTGGGCGCCGCGCTGTCGCGCATGGAGCTCGGACTGCTGGCGCCGAGGTTCTTCCAGCGCCTGGTCGGCCCGGTGCTCGACGAGTCGTCCGTGCGCTACCGCGAGCAGGTGGCGCTACGCGGCCTGACCCGCATGGACGTCGACTTCACCGACGTCAGGCCCCGTGAACTGGCGTGGCCGCTGTGAACCGCGATGTCAGGCCGGGAACCGTCGTGGCCGCCGTGAGCCGCGTGACGCCAAGCAGGAGGACGAAGCGCCATGGATGACCTGACCCGGTTCACCGCCACCGAACTCGCGCACCTGATCCGCCGCCGCGCGCTGTCGCCGGTGGAACTGGTCGAGAGCTCCCTCACCCGCATCGAGAAGCGCGACCAGGTGCTCAACGCCTTCGTCACCGTCTGCGCCGACCAGGCGATGGACGCCGCCCGCGCGGCGGAGCGGGCCGTCACCTCCGGCGAGGTGCTCGGACCGCTGCACGGCCTGCCCGTCGCGATCAAGGACCTGGACGCGGTCGCCGGGGTGCGGATGACCCTAGGGTCGCGGCTGTTCGCCGACCACGTGCCCGACCGGGACGCGGCGTTCGTCACCCGGCTCAAGCGGGCCGGCGCCATCGTGGTCGGCAAGACCAGCACCTCGGAGTTCGGGCACAAGGCCGTCGCCGACAATCCGCTGACCGGGCCGGCGCGCAACCCGTTCGACCACACGATGAACACCGGCGGGTCCTCAGGCGGCAGCGCCGCCGCCGTGGCCGAAGGACTCGTGCCGCTCGCGCAGGGCTCCGACGGCGGCGGGTCGATCCGGGTGCCCGCCTCGATGTGCGGGGTGGTCGGGATGATGGGCACGTTCGGGCGGGTGGCCGAACCGGCAAGGCCCAACGCGTTCGGCCTGCTCACGCCGTCGGTGTTCTTCTGCCCGCTGGGCCGTACCGTCGAGGACGCGGCCCTGATGCTGGAGGTGATGTCCGGCCCCGACCCCCGCGACCCGTACTCGCTGCCGGTGACCGCCGGCGGCCCGCGTGACGGCCTCACGCGGTCGCTGCGCGGGCTGCGCGTGGCCTACAGCCCCGACTTCGGCGGGTTCCCCGTCGAGGAGGAGGTGGCCGCAGCGGTGCGCGGCGCGATCCCGGCCCTGGCCGAGGACGGCGCCGTGGTCGAGGAGGTGCGGATCCGGCTCCCGGCCTCCCACCAGGAGCTGACCGCCATGTGGCGCCGGCTCACCGCCGTGCGGCAGGCGGAGTTCGCCCACCACGCGCTGAGCAGGGGGCTGGACCTGCTCGGCGAGCACCGGGAGCTGATCAGCCCCGACTACGTGGACACGATCAGGCTGGGCGCCGCCCAGTCGGCGGTGGACTACCGCGTCGACGACGCCCTGCGCACCGAGTTGTTCGACGCCGTGGCCGACGTGTTCGACACCTACGACCTGATCGTGAGCCCGGTGACGTCGGTGGCCGGCGTACCGAACGGCGCGAACGGCGACACGCTCGGCCCCTCCGAGGTGTGCGGGCAGGCGGTCGACCCGCTGGTCGGCTGGTGCCTGACCTACGCGCTGAACCTGACCGGGAATCCGGCCGCGTCGGTGCCCGCCGGCTGGACCCGGTCCGGCCTGCCGGTGGGCATGCAGATCGCCGGGCGCCGGTTCGGCGAGCCGTCCGTGGTGGCCGCGTGCGCCGCCGTCGAACGCCGCCGCCCCTGGTACGACCGGTACCGGGCCCTCGGGTCCTGATCCGGGAAACGGCCCAGGTCCTGACCGAAACGGGCCTCGGGTCATGACCGGACGAACGAGCCCTTGTTCCGACTGAGGAAAACCGCAACGGCGGAGAACGGATCGGTGTTCCCCTTGATGAAGGAAGTGTCCATGAAAGCGATGTCCGACTTCGGAAGCGCCCACCAGGCGCAGGGACGGGAGCAGGAGATGGGACAGCACGGCGCGCCGGACGACAGGCCGCTGCTCCTCCTCATAGGCAGCAGTTCGAGGCTCAGCAGAGAGTTCATCCTGAAGTCGGTGAGCACGCGCTACCGCATGTGGCTGATGCACCCCGCGGAGGTGTCCTGGGAGGCGCCCTACGTCGTGGGCAACACCGTCGTGGACAACACCGACGCGCCGAAGCTGGTCGAGGCCGCGCGCGAGGTCGCCGCGCGCCACGAGGTCACCGGGGTGTTCTGCTACGACGAGGGACTGGTCTGGCCGGCCGCGTCGGTGAGCCAGGCCCTCGGCCTGCCCGGCAACCCGCCGGAGGTCATCGCCGCCTGCCGCGACAAGAACGCCACCAGGGTCGCCCTGGAGGCCGCCGGCGTGCGGCAGCCGATCTCCATCGGGGTCTCCTCCCTGGACGAGGCGCTGGCCGCCGCCGACAAGATCGGCTACCCGGTGGTGCTCAAGCCGCGCGGCCTCGCCGGCAGCATGGGCGTCAAGCTCGCCGCCGGCCCCGCCGAGGCCGAGTCCGCCTACGCCGCGGCCACCGCCATCACCTACCCCGGCGTGCCGGTGTTCGAGGTGTCGGTCCTCGTCGAGGAGTACGTCGGCGGGCCCGAGATCAGCGTCGACGCGGTGTTCCACGACGGCGAGTGCGTGCCGCTCGCCCTGGCCCGCAAGCAGGTCGGATTCGCCCCGTTCTTCGAGGAGACCGGCCACGTCGTCGACGCCGCCGACCCGCTGCTGTCCGACCCCGACGTGGTCGGCGCGCTCCGGCGCGCCCACGCCGCGCTGGGCTTCCACACCGGCGTGACGCACACCGAGTTCAAGCTCGGCCCGGACGGCTGGTGCCTGCTGGAGGTCAACGCCCGCGTCGGCGGCGACATGATCCCCTACCTCGGCCACCTGGCCACCGGCGTCGACATCGCGATGGCCGCCGCCGACGTGGCGGCGGGCCGCCGGCCCGACACCGCGTTCCGGCACCACAAGGTGGCGACGGTCACCTTCCTGTACCCCGAGCACGACACCGAGGTGGAGACGGTGACCGTGCACGAGCACAGGTACGCCCCCCACGTGCACAGCGCGACCGCGCTGGCCGGCCCCGGCGCCGTGCTCCGCCTGCCGCCACGCGGCTACATCTCCCGGTACGGCCGGATCATCACCCTGGCCGACACCGCCGAAGAGGCGCTGGCCGACACGACCGGGATCATCGAGATCGCCGGCCGGCCCGCGAAGCCGGTGTCCTGATGGCGGCCACCGAGGACCACCCCTCCGTCCTGCGGACCATGCGGGGCATCTCCCGGCCGGTGTGGCTGCTGCTCGCGGGCATGTTCGTCAACCGGCTGGGCAACTTCCTGCAGATCTACCTGGTGCTCTACCTGACCGGGAAGGGCTTCTCCGCCTACGGGGCGGGCATCGCCCTCGGCGCCTACGGCGCCGGCTCGGTCGTCGGGGTGCTGGCCGGCGGCTCGATCTCCGACCGGTTCGGCTACCGCTGGACGATCGTGACGTCCATGGCGGCGGCCGGGGCGCTGACGACCCTGATGGTGGTCCTGCCCAGCCTCCCGCTGGTCATCGTGGTCGCCGCGGTCGTCGGCGCGCTCGGGCAGGCCTACCGGCCCGCGTCCTCGGCGCTGCTGGTCGAGCTGACCCCGGCACGGCAGCACGTCATGGTGTTCGCGGTGTACCGGCTGGCGTTCAACCTGGGCACCACGGCCGGCCCGCTGCTCGGCGCGCTGCTGATCACCTACTCCTACGACCTGATGTTCTACGTCGACGCCGTCACCGCGCTCGCGTTCGCCGCGTTCGCGCTCAGCCTGCCGCACACCGTGCCGAGCACCGACGCCCCGGCGGCGGCGGACGGGGGGCGCAGGTCCTACCTCGGGGTGCTGGCCGACCGCAGGTTCACCCTGTTCATGCTGGCGCTGTTCCTCAACGCCGTCGTGTACATCCAGCACATCGCGGTCCTGCCGCTGCAGGTCACCGCGGACGGGCACCGGCCGGAGGTGTACGCCGCGCTGCTGTCGCTGAACGCGGTGATGGTCATCGCGCTGGAGCTGCCGCTGACCAAGTTCGTCCAGCGGATGCCCGCCAAGCTGGCCGTGGCCCTCGGCATCGGGCTGGTCGGCGTCGGCATGAACATGTACGTCGCCGGGCCCGCGATCGCGATGTTCGTCGTCGCGACCCTGGTGTGGACGCTCGGCGAGATCGTCGGCACGCCGACGGTGTCGGCCTACCCCGCCCAGGTGGCGCCGCCGGGGATGCGCGGCCGGTACATCGCGGCGGCGGCGCTGCCCATGCAGATCGGGTACGCCGCCGGGCCGGTCATCGGCGTCGCGATGTGGACCGTCTGGCCGGACGGCGTCTGGTGGGGGTGCGCGGCCATCACCGTCGTCGCCGTGCTGGCCACCCTCGCCGGCATGACCCGTACGACCGGGGACCCGGACGGCGGGGAGAGCGCGCCGGACCGGGAGCAGGCCGCCGCGAGCACGCACTGAGCCGGGCGGCGAACGGCCGGAAAGGACGGGTGGTGGGCACGGTGCCGGAGGAAGACCCGCACGACGACGCGGCCGGGCGGCTGCGCGCGCTGCTCCAGGAGGACCTCGACGCGGGGTTCGCCGAGCTGGTGCGCGAATACCAGCAGCTCGTGTACACCATCGCGCTGCGCGTCTGCGGGCACCACCACCCCGACGCCGAGGACCTGGCCGCCGAGGTGTTCCTGCGGGCCTACCGGGCACTGCGCGGGTACTCCGCGGCACGCCTCGGCGAGCTGCGGCCCCGGCCGTGGCTGGTCACCATCACGCTCAACATGGGCCGCAACAACGCCCGTGACCGGGGCAGGCGACCGCTCCAGGTGACCCTGGAGGACTTCGTGGAGCGGTCTCCGCAGGGCGACGTCTTCGACGACGTCGCCGCCGGGCTCGACCGCCGCCGGGCGCTGGCCGAGCTGACCGCCTGCCTCCCCGACCAGCAGCGCGACGCCGTGCTGCTGCGTCACCTGTGCGAGTTGTCCAGCGCCGAGGTCGCCGAGGTCCTCGGCTGCCCGGAAGGGACGGTACGTTCACATGTCTCCCGAGGACTGGTCAGGCTGCGCGGGCTACTCGCGGAGCGGTATCCCGCGCTGGCCGCAGGCCAGGGATCCGGCGGCACGGGCACCCCGGTCGCTCAGGTGCGACGGCAGGAGAGGATCAGTGGCCACAGGAGAGGATGACCTCGCGCGGGTCGCGCGGATGCTGGCCGAGCTGGCACCCGGCCCGGTCGACCTGACCGGGCGGCTGTTCGCCCAGTGGTGCACGGTCGGCTCCCCGGTCGGCGAGGTGTACGTCGCCTCCACCGACCGCGGAGTGTGCTACCTGCGCACCGGCGAGTCGGTCGGCGGCGACGACCAGCGGTTCCTGGAACAGCTCCGCGACCGCCTGGGCAGACCGGCCAGGCGCGCCGCCCGCCCGCCCGCCGGGGTGGCGCCGGCCCTGCGCTCCGGCAGGCCCGGCCGGTTGCCGCTCGACCTGCGCGGGCTGTCGGACTTCGAACGCGCGGTGCTGGAGGCGACGGCGCGCATCCCGGTCGGCGAGACCCGGCCGTACCGGTGGGTGGCCGAGCGCATCGCCCGCCCGACGGCCGTGCGAGCGGTCGCCTCGGCCCTCGGCCGCAACCCGGTACCGCTGCTGATCCCCTGCCACCGCGTGACCCGTGCCAACGGCGACATCGGCGGCTACGTGTTCGGCGGCCAGGTCAAGGAACGCCTGCTGCGGCTGGAGGACGTCAACGTGGACGAGGTGAACGACCTGGCCGGCGAACACGTCTACTTCCTGGGCAGCGACACCACCAACATCGTCTGCTTCCCGACCTGCCACCACGCCCGCCGCATCACCGAGCCACACCGGCAAGGCTTCCGCACCATCGCCCAGGCCCGCCGCGCCGGCTACCGCCCCTGCAAACACTGCAAACCAGCCGAACTGGCAGCCTGACCGCCCCCTGTTCGTACGCCTGTCACGGACGAGGACGGCCTGCCCAGCAGTAAGCGACGCGCCGGTTGCCCAGGTCGGCGTGGCTGGGCATGGCCTGGCGCCAGGCCCGGCGGCATTCGGAGGACCTTTCGAGCGTGAACAGGACGGCTCCGCGCAGGCTGAGGGTCCCGGCCTCGTTGAGGCGGTCGACATATGCCGGCCGGTAAGGGCATGTGGGCTGGCATGAAAGGAGGGAGGACGTATCCCGCCCTCCCTCTATGGTGCTAGCCGTCCGTCTAGGAGACCCCACTTGTGAGACCCGGAATCACTGTGATCACGTGAAGCATCCAAATAAAGGCGACCACTAGGCTCACCAGCGCGTATTTCATGTAACCCTCTT
Source organism: Sphaerisporangium corydalis (assembly GCF_025506355.1). Classification (GTDB taxonomy): domain Bacteria; phylum Actinomycetota; class Actinomycetes; order Streptosporangiales; family Streptosporangiaceae; genus Sphaerisporangium; species Sphaerisporangium corydalis. Next base: position 25,353 of record NZ_JANZYP010000063.1, on the reverse strand, counting down.
GGTTGGCGACATATACGGTCGAGCTTCATTGCTAGATGTGGCGGACCAAATTCTAGATGCTCGGACCGTGACCGCGCTACCGATCTCCAAACTTATGCGTGCATGGTTGGAGATGGGTGGTTGAGGGGTGTATGTGCGTTTCGTTCAACCGAGGTCTGACTGTGAGCGATGCGAAGTTTCGGAGCAAGGTGCTCGGTGTTACGAGTCCGCTGCTTCCGAGAGGCCCTGTAAGCGCATTCGAAGGCGATGCGCCTCGGCCAGGCCGAGATGATCGTATAGCTCGAGGGCGTGCTGCCAAACCCGCTGGGCCTGAGCTTGATCACCGACATGTTTGAATGATAAGCCCATATGATCCATGACCTCGGCTTCCAGGTGTACGTCCCCGATGCCCTGAATCGCCTGTAATGCCCTGTCGTAGAACTCCAGCGCGGTCTGGTGACGACGGGCACGCTGATGAGCGTCGCCAATGCTGTTGAGCGTCTGAGCCTCACATCGCCGATCGCCGATTTCGCGGTAGATGCGCAGGGCGTTTTTGTAGCGTTCCAGCGCTTCTCCATACCGGTCGAGATGCTGGAGTACGTTGGCCGTGTTGTGCAGCAGGGTGGCGGTGTCCTTCGGGCTCGTCTCCGGGACGATGGCGGCGGCCCGCTCGTAGTAGCTCAGCGCGCTGGTGTACTGGCCGCGACGTGCCTCCACCTCGCCGAGGTTGTTCAGTACCACGCGATGACCGTGAAGATTACCGTCCTCCTCGTGCAACGCGAGGACCTCACGTAAGCGATCGGACGCGGCTCGGTAGTCCCCCGTGTCGTGGGCGACGCCGGCGATTTGGTTCAGGCTCAGGGCCATGCCGTACCGGTCGTTGAGCCCTCTCTTGATTTTGAGTGCCTGTTCGAAACATCCCATGGCCAGATCGAATTCGGAGCGGTGCCAGTGAGCCAGCCCGCATTGTCCGAAAACCTCCGCGACCCCCTGCTCGTCGCCGAGTGCTTGCTGAATCCGTAACGCCTGAGCCGCGACGTCCAGGCATTCGTCAAGTCGGCCGGTTCGCCAGAGCGCTTCGCTGAGATCGGTCATCGCGCGTGCGACTCCGGGCCGGTCGCCCAGCAGCTGCCAGGCATTGATCGCCCTCGTGTGCACGCGAATTGCGTCCGCCGCGTGCCGCCACAAGCTGAGGTGGCGGCTCAGAATATGCGGGAGCAGCGCGGCGTGCCGGGTCCAGCCGTTGTCCGACGCATGGAGGGTCAGCCGCAGGAGATTTTCCAATTCGGTGCTCAGCCATCTTCCGGCCTGATCCGCGGTCGCCAAAGCGGGAGAAGTGCGCGGAGGGGCCTTCACTTCGACGGGAATGCGCCTGCGGTGCTGGTAAAGGAGCCTGTCGGCACGGTCGGTCACAAAAAGGTAGTAGTCGAAGAGGCGGTGGAGGGCGTCCGTACGCTCGCTTTCCGGCCGCTCCCCGGAAAGCGAGACCGCGTAGTCGCGAATGAGGTCGTGGAATCGGTAGCGGCCGGGTCGCGGCTCGGCGATGAGGTGCTGGTCGAGCAGGTCGTCGAGCAACTGTTCCGCGTCTGCGAGGGGTAGTCCGAAGAGCGCCGCCGAACTGTGTGCGGTGAATTCCAGCCCCGGGTGGTACCCGAGCCAGACGAACGCCCGGCGCTGATTTTCCGCGAGTTCTTCGTACGAAAGGCGGAAGGCGGCGATGATGTGGCGGCTTTCGGCTCTGATCTCGGTCAGACGCTGGTCGTCCCGTCCCAGCCGCTCCGCCAGGTCCGCGACACTCAGCGCGGGGCGGTGCCGGAGCCGGCTGCCGACGAGTTGGAGCGCGAGAGGAAGGTGGCCGCAGAGCCGGGTCACCGCGGCGACGTGCTCCGATTCGAGTACGCGCCGCGTGCCTGCGGCGCGGTCGAGCAGGGTGGCCGAGTCCTCGGCGGGCAGCACGTCAAGGGAGAGAGACTCGACCCCGTCCAGGCCGGCCAGCCGCCGCCTGCTGGTGACGATGACCAGGCAGCCGGGCACACCGGGCAGGAGGTGGCTGATCTGCTCGTGTCCCGCCGCGTTGTCCAGCACGATGAGAACCTTGCGCCGGGCCAGTTCCTTGCGCCAGAGCGCGGCGCGCGCGTCCAGATCTTCGGGGATGCCCTCGCCGGGCACGCCGAGGTGACGGAGTAGCCGATCAAGGGCGGCGGCCGGGTCGACCGTTTGGCGATGGGCGCTGTGCCCGTGCAGGTCGAGGAACAGCCGGCCGTCGGGATACCGGTCGGTGAGAAGGTGGGCCAGATGCACGGCGAATGCTGTCTTGCCGACCCCTGGCATGCCGTCGACGGCCAGTACGGGCACCGCCATCGCGCCGAGCACTTCTGCAGAGGTCAGTCGGGCGAGTTCGGCCGTCCTGCCGGTGAAAGTGGGGATGTCGCGCGGTAAATCGTTGGGAGGGGGATTTCCCGCCGTCTTTCGCGCCCGGGTTTCGGGCAGCAAAGTGGGGTCGTGAAGGAGGATGCGTTGGTGCAGTTCCTGTAAGGCGGGCCCGGCCTCGGTGCCGACCTGGTCGTTGAGCCGCCCTTGTGCCTGCCGATAGGCCGCCAGCGCGTCTGCCTGCCTTCCGCTGACGTAGAGCGTCCGCATCAGGAGTTCGACGAGCCTCTCGTCGAACGGGAAGCGGGTCACCAGTTCCGACAGCTCAGCGATCAGCCGAGTGTGCTCGCCCACACCGTGCTGGAGGGTGACGCGCTCCATGGTGCTGCCGAGCATCTCGTTCTCGAGGTTGGCGCGCGTCGTCTCCGCCCAGGTGCCGTGCAGTCCCGCCAGAGGCTCACCACGCCAGAGCTTCGCCGCTTCATGGTAAAGGCCGATGGCGTGGTCGGTTTCACCGGCGTCCGCCGATGCCCGGGCTTCCGCACGCAGCCTACGGAACCGGTGATAATCGATGTTTTCGACGTCCGTTTCCAATATGTACGCACCGGAAATGCCACGCAGGCGTGCGTCTCCGACATCGCCGATTTCCTGGAGACGGCCTCTCAAGCGGGCGATGCTGCTCTGTAACCTCGCCCGCGCTTTCCCAGGGGGGTTATCGTCCCACACTCTGCCGATGATCGATCGAATCGGAACGGCCCGGCCCGGAGTCATGAGAAGGATCGCCAGGACGAGCCGCTCCCTGGCCCAGTCCAGGTCATGGCGCTGCTCGCGGGACCAGAGCTCCACTGGACCCAGAATGCGAAATTCCATTCGAGTCTCTTCTCGGGAAGTCGTCCTTGCCTGTCCGGCATCTTTTCACCGGATTGGCGATCGATCCAGTACCCGGCGCAGGATTACTACGCCATTTGCGCGATGTGAGGGCCGCAGGTAAAACGCAAGTCTGCCGCAAGGATTTCCGCAAGACCGCCGGCCGATACTTCCGATGAGGGCGAGGGGGTTCGCCCGAACCGCCGACGGTGGGCTAGGGGGATGGCAGAACAATGTCTGGTCAGGAATGGCGTGAGGTTCCGATCGGGCTCGACGCGCACAGGTGGGTGACACGTCCGGACTGCAAAGCGGTTCTCGCCGTGGTTCACACGGTCACCTCGGGACAGCGGCTGCTCGACACCATGAGACTTGTCGAGTCGGATCTACGGGTCCAGGTCGTCTTCACCATGGCCCCCGATGTCTTCGGCAACGGGGTGGCCGAGTTCATCGACGGCTTGGGGGTGGTTCAGCTTCCCTGGCACCAGGCCACACGACAGCGATTCGATCTCGCTCTTGCCGCGAGCCTTGGAGCGATCCATCAGCTTCATGCCCCACTGATCGTCATGCAGCATGGGGCAGGCTTCAACAAGCTGGTGCGAGGGCGAGAAGGACTTCGCGCTGTCGGAGGATCCGTCGCGTACGGGCTCGACGCGCAACGCCTGGTCCACGACGGCGCGGTCATCCCGTCCGCGATCGTGCTCGCCCACCGGTCCGACCTCGGCCGGCTCGGCCGGACGTGCCCGGAGGCGGTGCCCGCGGCCGCCGTGGTCGGTGACCCGTCGTACGACCGCCTGACGGCGAGCCTGGCGCATCGTGCCACCTACCGAGAGGCGCTGGCGGTCGGACCGGATCAGACCCTCGTGGTGGTCTGCTCGACATGGGGTCCTCTGTCATTGTTCGGGCGGCGGTCTGAGCTGTTCTCCAGATTGGTCTCCGAACTGCCCCGGTGCCGCTTCCGGGTAGTGGCGCTTTTCCACCCAAATGTCTGGTTCGGGCATGGTGTCTGGCAGGTGAGGACCTGGCTCGCCGACTGCCTTCGGAAAGGCCTCAGCCTGGTACCTCCGGAGGCGGACTGGCGGTCGGTGCTCGCCGCGGCCGACCTGATCATCGGTGATCACGGATCCGCCACGTTGTACGGGACCGTCACCGGGGCTCCGGTGATGCTCGCGAGCGTCCCCGAGTCCGAGGTCGATCCGGCCTCCCCATTCGGTGCCCTCGCCGCTGTCGCGCCCAGGCTGTCCCCGCACGAGTCGCTACTTGAACAGCTCACAAGGGCACGGGACGAGACCCAGGAAGGCAGGTACAAGAGCGTGGCCGAGCTGATCACCTCCGCGCCGGGCCGCTTCGACCGCAATATGCGTCACCTGATGTACCGGTTGATGCGGCTGAAACAGCCCGCGACCATCACACCGGCCGCACCAGGCGCGGTGCCGTTCCTCCTGAGCCGGTGGTCGGTCCACGAAGCTCCCCCGGCCGGCCCGCCCATCACGGCCCCGGTCCACACGTGCTGCGCGGACTGCGCGACCGGTGCCGGGGCGAGTCCGGCGGAAGAGACCAAGCGGAAGCGCTCGGGCCGGAAAAGGCCGGCTTCATGACCAGCCCGGCGGTCACCAGCACGGAGGCGGATGTGCTCGAGAACCTTGTCGCCGTTCACCTGTTCCGGCTCCAGGACGTCTTCCACATGAGTCGCGCCAGGTCCGCACCGCGAGTGGCGGAGGGCGAGCTCAGCGCACCGGCGATGCTGGTGATTCCTCGCGGCGGACCGCTCCGCGAACCCCATCTGATGATCTTCACGGGGGTGAGGAGCTTCTGCGCGATACCGTCGGGCACGCTCATCACCGAGGGCGCCCATGTCGTCGTCCATCTCGACGACGGCCTGGACGAGGGGTGGTGCAGGGTCGCCGACGTCGTGGTGGCGGCGACGCGGCGCGCGTACCCTTTCCCGGCCCATCGGGTAACGCGCGTCCTCGACCGGTACCCCGGCTGTGAGGTGGCGACCAGCAGGCGGCGGAACGGCTGCCTCGCGGGACTGCGTGACGGGCGATTCGCGAAGATCACCGAAGTGAGCGGGTCCGTGACCGCCGCGGGCCCGGGGCCCGCGGTCTATGGGTCGTTCCTCTACGGGTGGCTGGTCGCCGGCGTCCCGCTGGAATGCCTCACCACGGCCTCGGTGGTCCTCGGGCGTTATGTCGGCTCGGCCCCGGGCGGATCCGGCTCCCTGGAGGTCGCGGGCCGGGCCGAGATCACGCTGACCCATCCCTCACTCAGAAGCGTGCGAAAGAGGATGTCATGACACCGATGACCGTGCGAGAGCCGTCCTTGACCAGGAAGGTGATGGTCGCTGGTGCCGTCAGCTTCTACCTGTCCGTGGGAGTTCCGGAGTTCCCACTGCGCTACACCCCCAAGTGCACTCCTCGCTGGACGGCCGGAGGGGTGTCCGGAGCGGCGGGTCACATCGCACGCGTCCTCCGTACCTTCGGAGAGGACGTGCGTTTGTGCACGGTGGTCGGGCGCGACCCCGTGGGCGTGGAGATACGCGCGGAACTGGACCGAGGCGGGCTACTCGGCCCGGGAGTGATCGAGGGCCCGGGATCGTCGATGGGGGTCGCCCTGGTCGCGCCGGACGGAAGCCGCCTCGGCCTGCCCCACCTCGAGCCGGTGAACGGGGTCACCTACCCGTCAGATGTGATGGATTCGATGGCGCGTGACGCCGACCTGCTCGTTCTGACGAACGCGAAGTTCGTCCGTCCCCTGGTCGGTCCGATGGCCCGGCTCGGCGTGCCCATCGCAGTGGACGTCCACCTCATCGCCGACCTCGACGACGAGTACAACCGGCCGTGGCTCCAGGCGGCCGAGATCATCTTCTGTAGCCACGAGATCCTTCCCTGCCGTCCTGAACTTTGGGTTCAAAGAATCTTCGACCGTTACCCGAGATGCCGGTTGACGTGCGTGGGCCTCGGGTCGCGGGGGGCGCTGCTGGGCATACGGGACGGACGCCTGCTCTGGGCGAAGGCGGTGGCGCCTCGCGGGGTGGTCAACACCTCGGGGGCGGGTGACGCGCTGTTCGCCACCTTCCTTCACGTGTGGGCACACACTCGAGACGCCGCGAGCGCATTGCGGGCCGCGGTGCTCCACGCGGGCTGGAAGATCGGGCACCGGCTTCCGGTGACAGCGTCACTGACCAGGGTGGAACTCGCGGATCTGGCGATGTCGCATCCACCGCTCTCCACCTCTGGGCGCTGGGACGGGGGTTCGCCCGGCACGGTGACGCCTTACTGGGCAGCCGGCTGAGCCGATCGAGCCCGATCCGCTCACTCGTCCGCGCGCGCCGCGAGCCCCGTCCGTGCGTCGATCTCCCGGGCCTCCTCCTGGTAGCGGCGCGCGTCGTCTCTCCTGCCGTCCGACAGGGCCAGGTCTCCCAGCGCACGGAGCGCCAGTGCCTCACCCGTGGTGGAACCGATGTCCCTCATGACGCGCAGGCCCTGTGCGAGTAACTGAGCGGCGGCGATGCCGTCCCTGATCCGCGCACGGCCGAGCAGGATCAGCACCCGTCCCTGGTTGCGCGGATCATCTTCCGCCGCCAGAAGGTCGCGTGCCTCCGTCAGCCGGGTGTCGGCCTCGTCGTCGCGCCCCATCTCGATGAGGGTCTCACCGAGGTCGCACAACGTGAGCGCGGCCCTTCGGGACTCGTTCTCCGCTCGGTAATCCTGGAGCGCCTGCTCGAATCGCGTGATCGCGGCGTCGAGGCGGCCGAGATCCTTTTCGACCAGCCCCAGCCGCCGTCGCGTGCCCGCGACACGCTGCCGGTTCCCCAGGCGGTGCCAGATGCGTAACGCCTCGCCGAACTCGTCGGCGGCCTCCTCCAGCCGCCCGAGCGAGCGGAGTGCCAGTCCCGTGCGATTCAGCATCTTGGCCTCGGCGCGAGCGTCGGAGCACGCTCGTGCCGCCTCCAGCCCCAGCCGGTCCACTCCCAGTTGCTCGGCGTGGTGACCCCGGTAGAGGAACAGCGGCCACAGTGCGTCGACGAGCTCCAGGGCGGTGCGGAACGCGTCTCGGTCGAGGGCGGTCCGTACGGCGGAGCGCAGGTTGGCGAACTCGTGCTCCAGCCAGTCCAGGGCCTGAGTCCGGTCGGCGAAGACGATGGGTTCGGCAGGCGGGTGCGCCAGTCGCGGTGCGGGCAGGCGCCGGTAGGGGAGTATGAGCTGGCTCGCGGTGAACGTGGTGTGCAGAAACCAGTCCAAGGCCTGTCGCACGGTCGCGTCGAGCACCGCCGGGGTCTCGTTCCGCTCCGCCATTTCGCGCGCGTGGAGCAACGTCAGGTCGTGGAACCTGTAGTTCCCGCCGGGGACGTCGTCCAGCAGGTTGGCGTCCACCAGCACCCCGAGCAGGTGCCGGACTTGTGTACGGGGCTGCCCGACCGTCGCGGCGGCGGCCTGGTCGTCGAACGTCCCGCCGGGAAAAAGCCCGAGCAGCCGGTAGGCGCGAGCCACCTCAGGCGTCAGCCCTCGGTAGGACAGCGTCAGGGCGGCGCGAATCGCGATGTCCTCCTCCACGAAAAGCGCGTTGAGGCGCTGTCTCTCCTGACCGAGGGCGTCGACCATCTCGGTCAGGTCCCAGACCGGCCTGCTAGCGAGCCGGGCGGCGGCCACGCACAACGCCAGCGGGAAACGTGAGCACAGCTTGACGAGCTCCAGGGCGGCGTCCGGCTCCCTTTCCACCCGCTCGCCGCCGAGGGTCTGCCGCAGAAGTTCCAGCGCGCCCTCGGTGGTGAGCCGTTCGAGCTGTACGCCGCGGGCGCCGCGCATGAGCAGCCCCGCGAGCCGCCAGCGGCTGGTGACCACGGCCACGCTTCCCGCCGAGGCGGGAAGCAGAGGGCTGACCTGGGCGGCTGAGAGAGCGTCGTCGAGGACGACGACCAGGCGGCGTTCGCTGACGATGGACTGGTAGAGCCCGGCGCGTTCCGCCAGGCCCACTGGGATGCGCTCAGGAGCGACGCCGAACGCCCTGATGAACCGTCCAAGGATCTCCGTAGGCTCGACGGGCTGGTCCGCCGCGTGGCCACGCAGGTCCGCGTAGAGCTGGCCGTCGGGAAAGGTGTGGCGCTCGCGGTGTGCCCAGTGCAGTGCCACAGCGGTCTTGCCGATGCCGGCCGGACCGCTGACAACGGCGACTTTGGGCACGCCCGCGCCGCGGTCGTCGGAACGCACGAAATCCAGGAGGGCAAGAGCCTCGATCCGGTCGATCAGGATGCCGCCCGGGGGAAGCTGGGAGGGCTTGGGGAGGGGCCCGAACCCCTGATGGACGTGAATTCCACCGTGAATGTCGCGCGCCTGGACGACAGGGCCCAGAACCGACCCGCTCACGTTGTTGGCATGACCTTCAAGGGCGTTGTCGTCACCGGGACCGTTGTTCATCACCCTGCACACATCATGGGGACGGGAGCCTGGTGAACCTTCCGGCCAGTGGATGACCGTCCACCTGTGGCATTGAAAGGGACTTCTATGCTTACTCGTGCCCTAACGTCCCGTCAAGGTCGATAACTCGATCGGTGTGGTGAGCGGATGCCCGGCGACCGGCCTGGAATGGGGTGCCGACGCGTGCTCGCCGGCTTTCCGTCCGTACGGATGTGATCCTTCCGGGGGCCTGCGTCAGGCCCGCCGAAGGTCGCTGGCGGTGTGATCGTCTGCTGGGCTCGAGGCGGCGGGTGCCCAGAAAACCAGGCGTAAGCGATCTGTCATCTCTTATAGCGTGATGAACGTGAATCCGACCTTCCACTGTGCCGCCATCGCAGGGGCGAGCCCATGCTGAGCCGGCTGCTTCGTGATCGCCTGCGGCCCTACTCGGCGGCGTTGGCCGCCGTGGTGCTGTTCCAGCTCATCGGTACGATCGCCTCGCTGTATCTGCCGAGCCTCAACGCCGACATCATCGACCAGGGCGTCGCCCGTGGTGACACCGGTTACATCCTGTCCACCGGCGGCTGGATGCTGGTCGTGTCCCTCGTCCAGATCGCCTGCTCGGTCGCGGCGGTCTACTACGGGGCCAAGGTGGCGGCGGGGTTCGGGCGGGACACGCGGTCGGCGATCTTCCATCAGGTGGGCGCCTTCTCCGCCCGGGAGGTCGCCCATTTCGGGGCGCCGAGCCTGATCACCCGCAGCACCAACGACGTGCAGCAGGTCCAGATGCTCGTGGTGATGACCTGCACGATGCTGGTCGCCGCGCCGATCATGGGCGTCGGGGGCATCATCATGGCGCTGCGCCAGGACATCGGCCTGTCCTGGCTCATGCTGGTCTGCGTCCCGGCGCTGCTGATCTCGATCGGACTGATCATCTCGCGCATGGTCCCGCAGTTCCGCGCGATGCAGACCCGCATCGACGAGGTCAACCGGGTGCTGCGCGAGCAGCTCTCCGGCATCCGCGTCGTGCGGGCCTTCGTCCGGGAGCCCGAGGAGACCCGCAGGTTCGCCGAGGCGAACGAGGCGCTGACCGGGACCGCGCTGCGCGTCGGACGGCTCACCGCGCTGATCTTCCCGACCGTGATGCTGATCCTCAACGTCTCCAGCGTCGCCGTGCTGTGGTTCGGCGCCGCCCGGGTCGACAGCGGCGAGATGCAGATCGGCGCCCTCACCGCCTTCCTCATGTACCTGATGCAGATCCTCATGTCGATGATGATGGCCACCTTCATCTCGATCATGATCCCGCGCGCCGCCGTGTGCGCCGAGCGCATCGGCGAGGTGCTGGACACCGAGTCGTCGGTGCGCCCGCCCGAGAGCCCCGTGCGGCAGGTGCGCGTCCACGCCGAGCTGGAGATGCGTGACGTCGAGTTCCGCTACCCCGGCGCCGCGGCTCCGGTGCTGTCCGGCATCTCCTTCCGCGCCGTCGCGGGACAGACCACCGCCATCGTCGGCAGCACGGGTTCGGGCAAGACCACGCTGGTGTCCCTGGTGCCGAGGCTGTTCGACGCCACGGCGGGCACCGTCTCGGTCGACGGCGTCGACGTGCGCGACCTCGACCCGCAGATCCTCTGGTCGCGCATCGGCCTGGTGCCGCAGAAGCCGTACCTGTTCAGCGGCACCGTCGCGAGCAACCTGCGCTACGGCGACCCGGACGCCACCGACGAGGAGCTGTGGGCGGCGCTGGACGTCGCCCAGGCCCGCGACTTCGTCGAGGCGATGCCCGAAGGCCTCCAGGCGCCCATCGCCCAGGGCGGCACGAACGTGTCCGGCGGCCAGCGGCAGCGGCTCGCGATCGCCCGCGCGCTGGTCAGCAAGCCCGAGATCTACCTGTTCGACGACTCGTTCTCGGCCCTGGACCTGACCACCGACGCCCGGCTGCGCGCCGCGCTCCGGCCGCACACCGCCGAGGCCGCCGTCGTCATCGTCGGCCAGCGGGTCTCCACCATCGCCGGCGCCGACCAGATCATCGTCCTGGACGACGGGCTGATCGTCGGCATCGGCACCCACGAAGAGCTGCTGGAATCCTGCCCGACCTACATCGAGATCGTCGAGTCCCAGATGACCGCGGAGAGCGCAGCATGAGCGACCGGTCCACGGCACCACCGGCACCAGCGGCCCCCGCGCCGCCACGGCCCGCGACCCCGCCGCGCCCGCCCGCCGGGGGCGGACCGTTCGGACGGGGACCGTTCGGCGGCATGGGGATGCCCGCCGAGAAGTCGATGAGCTTCGGGCCCTCCACCCGGCGGCTGATCCGCCGCCTGGATCCCGACCGCCCCAAGCTCCTCGCCGTCATCGGCCTCGCCGTGCTCAGCGTGATGTTCGCCGTCATCGGGCCGAAGATCCTCGGCCGGGCGACGGACCTGATCTTCAGCGGCGTGGTCGGCGGGCGGCTGCCGGCCGGGACGACCGCCGAGCAGGCGGTCCAGGCCGCCCGTGCGTCGGGCAACGACAATCTGGCCGAGATGCTGGCCAAGATGGACCTCGTGCCCGGCCAGGGCATCGATTTCAGCGCGCTGGGCGTGGTCCTGACCTGGGCCCTCGGGCTCTACGTCGCGGCGTCGGTCTTCAGCTGGCTGCAGGGCTACCTGCTCAACGACATCACGCAGCGCACGGTGTACCGGCTGAGGTCCGACGTCGAGGACAAGCTCAACCGGCTGCCGCTGAAGTTCTTCGACGGCCAGCCGCGCGGCGAGCTGCTCAGCCGGGTCACCAACGACATCGACAACGTGTCCCAGACCCTGCAGCAGACGCTGAGCCAGCTCCTGGCCTCGCTGCTGACCGTGGTCGGCGTGCTGGCGATGATGTTCGTGATCTCGCCGCTGCTCGCGGTGATCGCCCTGGTGACCATCCCGGTGTCGACGATCGTCACCGGCCTGATCGCCAAGCGCTCGCAGAAGCAGTTCGTCGCGCAGTGGGCCCACACCGGCACCCTGAACGCCCACATCGAGGAGGCGTTCACCGGCCACGAGCTGGTGAAGGTGTTCGGGCGCGGCCCGGAGGTCGAGGAGGTCTTCCGGGAGCGGAACGAGAAGCTGTTCAAGGCGAGCTTCGGTGCCCAGTTCATCTCCGGGATCATCATGCCGACGATGATGTTCATCGGGAACCTCAACTACGTCGCCATCGCCGTCGTCGGAGGTGTGCGGATCGCCACGGGCGCGATGAGCCTGGGCGACGTCCAGGCGTTCATCCAGTACTCGCGGCAGTTCACCCAGCCCCTGACCCAGGTCGCCTCGATGGCCAACCTCCTGCAGTCCGGCGTGGCGTCGGCCGAGCGGGTCTTCGAGCTGCTGGACGCCGAGGAGCAGGACCCCGACGCCGCCGACCCGGTGCCGCCCACGGTCCGGCGCGGCCAGGTCGAGTTCGAGCACGTGTCCTTCAGCTACAACGACGACCAGCCCCTCATCGAGGACCTGTCGCTGGTGGCCGAGCCCGGCCACACGATCGCGATCGTCGGCCCGACCGGCGCCGGGAAGACCACCCTGGTCAACCTGATCATGCGCTTCTACGAGCTGGACGCCGGCCGCATCACGCTTGACGGCGTCGACATCACCGCGATGCGCCGCGACGACCTGCGCTCGCACATCGGAATGGTGCTCCAGGACACCTGGCTGTTCGGCGGGACCATCCGCGAGAACATCGCCTACGGCAACCCGCAGGCCACCGAAGAGGACATCCAGGCCGCCGCGCGGGCCACGTTCGTCGACCGGTTCGTCCGCACCCTGCCCGACGGCTACGACACCGTGATCGACGACGAGGGCGGCAACGTCAGCGCCGGCGAGAAGCAGCTGCTCACGATCGCCCGCGCCTTCCTGGCCAACCCGTCCCTGCTCATCCTGGACGAGGCCACCAGCTCGGTCGACACCCGGACCGAGGTGCTGGTGCAGCACGCGATGGCCGCGCTGCGTACCGACCGCACCAGTTTCGTGATCGCCCACCGGCTGTCCACCATCCGCGACGCGGACCTCATCCTGGTGATGGAGGCGGGGAGCATCGTGGAGCACGGCACCCACGAGGAGCTGCTCGCGGCCCGGGGCGCGTACCACCGCCTGTACTCGGCGCAGTTCAGCGGCGCCCTGGTCCCTGCGGACGACGAGACGACGAGCGTGGGCTGAGGACCCCGGCCCGCGCCCGTCACGCGAGCCGGGGGCCCCGTAACGCGAGCCGGGGCCCGCACCGTGAAGGTGCGGGCCCCGGTTTCGTGATGCCGTGCTTCAGGCGGGAACGATGTTCTCGGCCTGCGGGCCCTTCTGGCCCTGGGTGACGTCGAAGGACACCTTCTGGCCTTCCTGCAGCTCGCGGTAGCCCTGGGCGGCGATGTTCGAGTAGTGGGCGAAGACGTCAGCGCCGCCGCCGTCCTGCTCGATGAAGCCGAAACCCTTTTCCGCGTTGAACCACTTCACGGTTCCAGTCGCCATGTCAATCTCCTTCGATAGAGGGCCTAGCCGGAATCGGCGCCGCGCCGATCCCGTGTCGCCGTGATGAGCCCGTCCGGAGATGACCGGTAAAACAAAATGCACTTGACGTTACATTCCCGTCAAGTGCACACAAAGTTTACGGATACCACAAATGCAACGCTATTTATAATAGCACACCCTGCCACAGACGTCGCCCCCACCACGCGACCGCGGCCCGCACCTCCGGTCCAGGACCAGCTCAGGGCCGGTGAACGGCCCGTTCGCGCCCGGTACGGAGGCCTGGCCGGCGGCGTGTCGGGTCATCGGGATCAGGGCGCGCCGGGTCATCGGGGGATCAGGCAGAAGGGGTGCCCGGCGGGGTCGGCGTAGACGCGCCAGCCGCCGTCCCGGCCGAGCGGGGTCGCGCCGAGGGCCAGGACCTGCTCCTCGGCCCGGTCGAGGTCATCGACCTCGATGTCGAGATGGAACTGCTGCGGGTGCTCGACGTCGGGCCAGTGCGGCGGCCGATGATCGTCGACACGCTGGAAGGCGAGCACCAGACCGGCCGGCGTGTGCAGGGTCGCCCAGCCGGCGTCGAGCGACCACCGCCGATCGGGCCGGTCGACCGTCCCGCCGAGCAGCCCCTGGTAGAACACCGCCAGCTCCCGCACCGCCGGACAGTCCAGCACCACACACTGCAGATCGCCGATCACACATTTCCTTCCGAAGGAGACCGCGCCGCCCGGCACCGTAACCGATGACTCCGGTCAACCCACACGGTTGTACATTTCAGCCGTTTTCAGGGCTTTTCGTGCACGGGGGGCGATCCTCCGGTCCACGCCTGATCCGGGAGCCGGGTGGGTCAGGAGAGGCGGCCGGAGTCGTGGGAGTCGAGGAGGTGTTTGGGGGCGGTCAGGCACCAGGCTTCGGTGACCAGTTCGAACAGCTCGTCCGCGTCGATCTTCGTGAGGTGGACCACGACCCAGCCGAACCGGCCCGCCGTGAACTGCGGCTCGAACACCTCCGGGCGCTCCGCGACCATCGCGATCTGCTCTTCGATGGTCGCCTTGAGACCCGCGGTCTCGGTGCGCTCCCACAGGTAGCCGAAGCCCTTCCCGGCGACCTTCAGCGCGATCCAGTCGCCGCCGTGGCCCTGCGTCACCTGGGGCAGCCGGTCCAGCATCTCCAGGAACTCCTCGATAGTCACACCCATGGGTCTTATGTAGCAGACGCCTCCGACATCCTTGCGGCCCCGGTGGCCGTACCAGGACCCGGTCCGGCCGGTCAGGGGTGCGGCGCGGCGGTATGACGAACAGGGGTAAGACTGTAATGGTACGAACCATCTTCGAGAGGAATCCTCATGCAGACCCGCCGTATCGGCGATGTCCAGGTCAGCGCGATCGGTCTCGGCGGGATGCCGATGTCGATCGAGGATCGCCCGGACGAGCGGCGCTCGATCGCGACGATCCACGCCGCGCTTGAGGCGGGCGTCACGCTGATCGACACCGCCGACGCCTACCATCTGTACGCGAACGAGGTCGGACACAACGAGGCTCTCATCGCCCGGGCGCTGGCCACCTACGATGGCGACACCTCCGAGGTGCTGATCGCGACCAAGGGCGGCCACGTACGCCCTGGGGACGGCAGGTGGACCCTGGACGGTTCGCCGGCCCACCTCAAGGAGGCCTGCGACGCCTCGCTCAAGCGGCTCGGCGTCGAGGCCATCGGGCTCTACCAGTTCCACCGGCCCGACCCGAAGGTCCCCTACGGCGAGTCGGTGGGGGCGATCCGCGACCTGCTGGACGCCGGGAAGATCCGCATGGCGGGCATCTCCAACGCCGACCCCGGGCAGATCAGGCAGGCCGCCGACATCCTCGGCGGGCGGCTGGTCAGCGTGCAGAACCAGTTCTCGCCGGCGTTCAGGTCCAGCGAGCCCGAACTGGAGCTGTGCACGGAACTCGGCATCGCGTTCCTGCCGTGGTCTCCGTTCGGCGGCAGCTCGAACGCCGGGCGGCTCGGTTCGCGCTTCGGCGCCTTCGGGGACGTGGCCAAGGCGCACGGGGTGAGCCCGCAGCAGGTGTGCCTGGCCTGGATGCTCGCCAAGTCGCCCGTGGTCATCCCCATCCCGGGCTCGTCGCGCCCCGAGACCATCCGCGACTCCGTCGGCGCGGCGGACCTGTCGCTGTCCGCAGAGGAGTTCGCCGCCCTCGACGCGGCCTGACCGCGCGCTTCCGCGTAGGAGGTCCGGTCCGGTTCGGGCACCAGGTGTTCGCGGGTGCCTGAGCCGGGCGGGGCCCGCCTGTCACTCTCCGGACTCTTGCCGGATCCTGTCGTCACCCTTCGTGCCCGTGCGATAACTTGGCGCGATGGAAAGGTGGACGAGGAGGGGACATATGCGGGAGTCATCAAGGCTGCTCAGCCGCCGCGGACTGCTCTGCGCGAGCATCGGCCTGGGCATGTTCGTCGGTCTTGAGACGGCCGGTGTGGCGTCGGCGGCGGTCGTGGGCGAGCACGCCGGCCTGGCGCCGTCGCGTGCGGTCCCGTGGCAGGCGCGCCACAACCTGACGTCGGCGCAGTACCAGGCGGAGTTCGACCGGTTGACCGGCCTCGGATACCGGCTGGTCCATGTCGACGGCTACACGGTCGGCGGGCAGGACTGGTATGCGGCGATCTGGGAGAAGTCGGCGGGTCCGGCGTGGGTTGCCCGGCATGGTCTGACGTCGGCGCAGTATCAGGCGGAGTTCGATCGCCTGGTCGGTCTTGGCTATCGGTTGGTTCATGTCAGTGGGTACGGGGCCGGGTCGCAGGATCGGTATGCGGCGATCTGGGAGAAGTCGGCGGGTCCGGCGTGGGTGGCCCGGCATGGTCTGACCTCGGCGCAGTATCAGGCGGAGTTCGATCGCCTGGTCGGTCTTGGCTATCGGCTGGTTCATGTCAGTGGGTACGGGATCGGGTCGCAGGATCGGTATGCGGCGATCTGGGAGAAGTCGGCGGGTCCGGCGTGGGTGGCCCGGCACGGTCTGACCTCGGCGCAGTACCAGGCGGAGTTCGACCGGCTCGTCGGCCTCGGCCACCGCCTCGTCCACGTGGACGGCTACACCGTCGCCGGGCAGGACCGGTACGCGGCGATCTGGGATCGGGGAGCGAGCCCGCGCTGGGCGGCCCGCCACGGCCTCAGCTCGGCGGGGTACCAGCAGGCGTTCGACCAGTTCGTGCGCCAGGGCTACCGGCTCGCCACCGTCAGCGGCTACGGCTCCGGTTCGACCAGATTCGCCGCCCTCTGGGTCGGCTGACCCCCCGCCACCTACCAGCGATCTGGGCCCTTGCCGCCGACGGTCCGAACTCCGATCGGCAGGGGCCCGGACGTGTTCCAGTCAGCGGCCGCCTGTGGCGGGGACCCGGTGCGGCGGTCGACTGACGGTAGCGCCATCGGGACGGCCCCGGCCGCGCCGCGTGATGGGCGTCGGGTGGGACGCGTAATGGGGGCGTCGGGTGGGGGGAGGGGTCAGAGCTGGGCGATGGTGGCGAGGATGGCGGGTTTGGTGGGGTCGAAGGTGAGGTCGCCTTCGTACTCGGGGCGCCAGGACTGGACCGGGACGATGCCGGGTTCCAGCAGTGTCGTGCCTTCGAGGAGTTCGGCGAGTTGGTCGGTGCCACGTGAGGTGAGGGAGCCGGAGCTGGTCGAGCGGTAGATCCGCTGGCCGGCCTCGTGGGCCTCGGGGGTCGCGTCGCCCTCGAAGGCGTGGGTGATGAGCAGATGGCTGCCGGGGACGAGCCGCTCGCGGAGCCGGCGCACGATGCGCGCGACCAGGGCGTCGTCGGAGATGAAGTGCAGCATGGAGAGCATCAGCACGGCGGTGGGCCGGCTGAAGTCCAGGGCGCCGGAGATCTCCGGGTGGGCCAGCAGCGCCTCGGGTTCGCGCATGTCGGCCTGGACGACCGTGGTGTACGGGTTGTCGGCCAGCAGCGCACGGCCGTGCACCAGGACGATCGGGTCGTTGTCCGCGTAGACCACCCGCGCCTCGGGGTCGACGCGGTGGGCGACCTGGTGCACGTTCTCCTGCGTGGGCAGCCCCGAGCCGATGTCGAGGAACTGGCGGATGCCCTGGCGGGCCAGCAGGTTGACGCCACGTGCGAGGAAGGCGCGATTGGCCCTGGCCATCTCCCGCACGCCCGGCAGGATCGCCATGAACGCCTCCGCCGCCTCGCGGTCGGCGGCGAAGTTGTCCTTGCCTCCGAGGTAGTAGTCGTACATGCGCGCGACGCTCGGAGTGGCCGGGTCGATGCCATCCGGAGGCACTGTGTGTTCGGTCATCACCTGTTCCCTCCGCCGGGGACACAGGATACTCGGGGTGGATCTTCGCCACGAATCCAGGACATAGGGCACGGGCGCCCGCCCCCGCAACGTCCCGATCGTGGCTGGATCGCCGGTACGTCCCCGCGCCGCCCCGAGCGTGGTCAAATCACCGGCACGTCCCCGCACCGCCCGACCGTGGCCGGATCGCCGGCACGCCTCCGCATCACCCTGACCGAGGCCGGATCAGCGGTCCAGCGTCGGCCACGTCCTGACCGTGGCCGTGTCGCTGGATGTGGTGGTGTCGGGGTGTGGTTACTGGCGTCGCATCGCCGCGGCGTCCAGTAGTTCGGCCACGGTGCGGCGGGGGGTGTCGTCGTCGGACGCCGGCCTGCCGTGGATGCGGTGCAGCAGTTCCAGCCGCAGGTGCGCGGCCTCGCCCCGGACGACGCGCCGGAGCAGTTCGTCCTTTTCGGTGCCGGGCAGGGCGGCGAGCCAGCGGTCGAGTTCGCGCGGGTCCTCCCGGCGGGCGTCGGTGTCCGAGGCGGCCTCCGCGGCGACCGCGAGGAGGCTGGGGTCGAGGCGGAGGAAGTCCGCCAGGGCCCGCTGGGATTCGGTGAGCGAGCCGAGCCCCGCCGGAACCTGGGGCTCCTGTTCGTCGCCGAACTCCTCGTCGAACGCCTCCTCGTCCCGCTCCCATGTGCCTACGGCGGCCAGCCAGGCGAGGTAGAGCGGCCGGAGGTCGCCGGAGGCGAGTTCGGCCCGGACGCCGGCGAGGGTGGCGAGCCGGTCCTCGTCCGGGTCCGGTTCGTCCTCGTCCTCGTCCTCATCTTCGTCTTCGTCCTCGTTACGCAGGTCGAGGACGAGGTGGTCGCCGGAGACCCACGCCTCGACCTGCTCGTCCATGAGGTACGGCCGCACGGCGTCCAGGTCGAGGACCTTCTCCGGCAGCCGCAGAATCACCTGGTGGGTGCCCCAGTTGGTGACGTACAGGTGGGCGTCGTAGTACTGCTCCATCATCCGCTGCGGGTCGCCGCCGAGATCACCCCACTCGTACTCGTTGGTAAAGGTGGTGGCGGTGACCTCCGCCCCGGCGGACAGCGCCCGTACCTCTGCCTGCTGGGCGGCGGACAGCGGATGGTCGATGGCCAGGAACTCGTAGTACTGGTACTCGCTCATGGGTCATGGCTCCAGTGCCGATAGGCGTCGGGGGTCGCCTCCGGGCCGGGGCGTCCATGCCGGGGCCGCGTCGAACGTGGCAACGGTCGCCGAGGATATCGGGACGCGCCGTCCCTCGGCGCCGCAACCGGAGATCAGGCCGGACGTCGCCGCGGGCCGCGCTCCCCAAGGAGGGCGATTTCTCCTTTTCGTCCGATTCATACCGGGTCTATCCATGAGATATGAGAGTGGATAGGTGGATAAATGGTGATGCGGTAAATGCGGATGATCAGTAGAGTTGGGCCTAGATTCAGGGGGAAAGGCGCAGGTGCTTCGCTCGTAGATCCGCGGAACCGTTGATCGGGTTCCATGGATGAAACGACGGAACGCGGCGTCGAGACCGCCGGAAACGACAACTGAATGCTTTCTTCCCCGGTGCGCAGGCTGCGGGTACTTCGCTCTCCTAAAGCGGAGGTCCGGGTTCGATTCCCGGCACCGGTGCCGTGCCGGTGTGGTGTAAGGGCAGCACGTCAACGTTCCGCCGCCGCTTCGATCTCGGGGAAGACACAACTTGACAAGCACCTTCCCGGTGCGCCGACTGCGGATACTTCTGGTTCGATCCCAATGGCCCCCATGGGGCCATCGCCCAGCTTGGTGGGCAGCCCGCCGTCACTTTGATCTCGGGAGGGGACACGATTTCAGCGGACGCCCCTGAATGACGGCTCCTCTCTCGGCCTGCCCGTCGGCACGACCTTGAGAGGAGCTTTTCGTTATGGCGAAGTTCAATCGCAAGAACACGCGGGCCGCGTCGTTCAGCCCGGTCACCACCGAGGCGACCCCGTCCGGCCGCACCCACGAGGGCGCCCCCGGATACGTGCGCGACGCGAAGAGCGAGCTTTTCCTCCTGGCCGTGTCGAACATGGTCGGCGAGGACACCTTCTACGAGAATGCGGGCGGCCGCGACGACCGGTTCCGCTCCCTGGTCCACCAGATCGCGGTCGAGGACGCCGACTGGCTGGCCGGCTTCCTGCCGTGGCTGCGCGGCGAGGCCAACATGCGGTCGGCGCCGATCGTCGCCGCGCTGGAGGCCGTCAAGGCGCGCCTGGCCGCGGGCCTGGACGGCGGGAACCGGCAGCTTGTGGCGAGCGTGCTCCAGCGCGCGGACGAGCCCGGCGAGGCGCTCGCGTACTGGATCTCCACCTACGGCCGCGCGGTGCCCAAGCCGGTCAAGCGGGGCATCGGCGACGCCGTCCGGCGGCTGTACAACGAGCGGTCCCTGGTCAAGTACGACACCGACGGACGGGGTTTCCGGTTCGGCGACGTCGTCGACCTGGTCCACCCCGTCCCCGACCCGGGCAAGCCGTGGCAGGGCGAGCTGTTCCGGCACGCCCTCGACCGCCGGCACGCGCGCGACAACCCCGTGCCCGACTCGCTGGGGATGCTCCGCCGCCGTGCCGAGCTGCTCGCCCTTCCGGTGGCGGAGCGGCGCGGCGTGCTGGCCGACTCCGAGCGGCTGGGCTCGGCGGGCATGACGTGGGAGGCGCTCGCCGGCTGGCTGCAGGGCCCGATGGACGCGGGCGCGTGGACGGCCGTGATCCCGTCGATGGGTTACATGGCGCTCCTGCGCAACCTGCGCAACTTCGACGAGGCGGGCGTCTCCGACCAGGTGGCCGCCCGGGTCGCGGCGAAGCTCGGCGATCCGGCCGAGGTCGCGCGGTCGCGCCAGCTTCCGTTCCGCTTCTACTCCGCGTACCTGGCGGCGCCGTCGCTGCGGTGGGGTCAGGCGCTGGAGCGGGCGCTGACGCTGGCCACCGCCAACGTCCCGGCGTTCACCGGCCGTACCTTGATCATGGTCGACACCTCGGCGTCCATGTCGTCGGGGACCATTTCGGCCCGCTCGAAGGTGACGCCGGTGCAGGCCGCGGCGCTGTTCGGCGTGACGCTGGCGGTCCGCGGCGGCACGGTCGACCTGCACGGCTTCGCCGACGGTGTGTTCCGGCACGACGTCAAGCGGGGCACGTCGGTGCTCAAGGAGGTCGAGCGGTTCTGCGGCCGGATCGGCGAGGTCGGCCACGGTACCGAGATCGCCGCGTCGGTGCGGGCCGCGTACCGGGGTCACGACCGCGTGGTGATCCTGTCCGACATGCAGACCATGAACGGGTACGGCGGGAACGTCACCGAGGCCGCGCCCGCGCACGTGCCCATGTACGGCTACAACCTGCAGGGCTACCGGCACGGTGCCATGCCGGCGGGCCGGGGTGACCGCCACGAGTTCGGCGGGTTCTCCGACTCGACGTTCCGGATGATCCCGCTGCTCGAGGCGGGCAGGTCCGCGTCGTGGCCGTGGGTCTGAGCAGGTCCGGTGGTCCTCCGTCCGCGTGACGGGGGACCACCGGGACGGCCTGGCCGTGAGGGGAGGACGGCCAGGACGGTGCTGGGGGGATATCCAGGTAGATATCAGGATGAGCAGGTGGATGTCCGATGGTGGACACGCTGTTGATGGCGGCCCAAGGGCGGTCGTACGCTCCGCTCGAAATCCGAACATCCTGTGGGGGGATTCGGCACCTTGATCCATTGGAGCGTTACATGTCGCTGACCAACGACGTCCTGCCCTCGCCGGCGGAGCCGCGCAAGGTCGCCTTCGGGACGGTCGAGGCCACCGTCGACTACACCGAACTGCGAAAGGTGACCCCGGACAAGCAGCCGGCCTATTTCGATGCGATCTACCGCTTACTGACCAAGGACCAGGCGGCGGAGGTCTGGTCCCAGGTCTCCACGTTCAAGGACGACGACCGCACCTGGCTGGCGCACGCGCTCTACCTGTACGCGAAGAACCAGGCCGCGCTGCCGGTCGCCCACGACCACCAGAACTCCGTGGCGCGGCTGGTCGACCGCGCGAGCACGCACACCGCCATGCCGGGCGCGCAGGGAGACGCGTTCGAACGGGAGGTCCTGCGCGTCTGCGGCTGGGTGTCGGCGGTGGTCGTCGCGGCGAACCTCCCGCTTCCGCTCGAAATGGTGACCAAGCTCGGCCTGGTCTACAACCCGCCCGGCGTGGACATCGACGAGAGCGGCAGGCCGAAGGTCGGCCCGTTGAAGGCGGCCGTCCTGCGCGACGAGCTCATCCCCACGCTGCGGAAGGTGATCGACGGCCAGGCCGCCTTCTGGGTCCCGGTGAAGGGCACCCACCTGGAGCCCGAGCCGATCGACCGGATCAGGAAATTAGCCGACTTCGTCCAGAACTATGTCGCGTTGCGCGTACGGCCGTACGCCGACGCGTGGGAGGACGGGCCGTACTTCGACGGGTTCCGGTACTCCGATCGGCTGCAGAGCACGTGGGTGCTGCCCGCCGGTCCCGACAAGCAGTTCGGTTACCTCCTCAACCGGGCGCAGCGCGTCGGCTGGGACCGCGCGCACGGCGAGCTGCTGACCAAGGCGAACTACGACGGCAGCCGCCCGGGCGACCAGGAGGCGCTCGGTGGGCTGATCAAGGAGGCGCTGCGGGCCGACGAGGTGCTCGCCAAGGAGGTGTTCATCCTCATCAAGCACACCGGCGCCCATACGGGAGGCGTCGGCAACATCTCCATCCAGCCCGTCTTCCCGACGGACCAGTGGAACGGCGGCAAGGCGGACTGGCGCTGGCGGATGATCCGCACCCTCGTGCACGAGCTGCTGCACCGGCTCGCGCACCCCGCCTTCACCGCAAAGGCGGAGGGCATCCGGCACGGCCAGATCATCCGTGAGGGGTTCGTGGACCTGCTCACGGTCGACATCTACGCCAAACTCTGGGACGAGGTGCAGCGCTCGCCGTCGGCGGCCTCGATCCTGCTCGGCGGCATCGATGCCACGACACCGCCGAACCGGTCGTTCTTCGAGGTCGGGTACGGCAAGGCGGGGGAGTCCGCCGCGACTATTCGCGGCTTGCTGAGCGACGACCACGTACGCGCCGCGTTCTTCCTCGGCGCCACCCACCTCATCGGCCTCTGACCCGCCTCATCGGGTTTCTACCCGCCGTGCGCCGGAGGGTGCGGTCCAGTCCTGGCGGTAGTCGTCCCAGTCGGCTTCGGTGGCGGCGAAGTCGACGTACAGCGCGACGCCGAAGTTCGCCCGACCGCTCCGGCCGAGGCCGAGCCGCACGCCAAGCAAAGCGGCGCGCACGGTCTCGGCGGACGCGTGGTGGGTCAAGTTGTCGTCGTGGTAGGCGGGCAGCCCCATGACCAGCCGGGTGCCCGGCGGTACGGCGGCCAGCGCCAGCTCGGTCTGCCGCCGTACGTACCCGGTGTAGAGCGCCTCGGTCGGCTGAGCGGTGTCGTAGCTCATCACCGCGACCTGGTCGAGGCGCCGGGCGACCTCGGTCAGGTAGCCGGGCGTCCACCACTTGGCGTGCCCGAGCACCAGGCCGCCGACCCGGCTCATCCCGGGTAGCGGCTCGATGTGGTGCACCGACATCGACAGCACACCCCTGCCGGGTGGTACGGCCGCGCGGGTGCGGTCGAGCAGGTCGAGCAGTCCGGGGTCGCCGTCGGGCACCGGCTCGAAGTTGTAGTGGACGCCGTCGAAGCCGGCGGCGATCACCTGCACGGCCGCGCGCGCGACGGCGGCCCGTACGGCGGGCGAGGACAGGTCCAGCTTTCCGGGATCGACCCGCTGGCCGAGCCAGGCGTGCACCTTCAGGCCGGGTACGGCGCGACGCAGCGAGGTGATCGCCCAGGCCGCGCGGGGGTACAGGGACGTCGGCAGGGTGCCGTCGTAGGAGAGCGGGCCGGTGTGCAGGTAGACGTCGCGCACGCCGCCGTCCCTGAGCCGGGCGGCGAGCGTGGCCAGCTCGCGGTCGCCGTTCCGGCCGTCGACCCACGCGTGCCCGAGCCACATCGCGTCCTGGCCCCGGGTGAACGAGCCGGGGGCGGGGGTGCCGAGGCTCAACGCGTACAACGCGGCACCGCTCGCGACGGCGAGCACCCCGGACACCAGGAACAGCACCGTCATCACGAGCCGCGCACGGGCCCGGCGCCGGGGCCTGAGTTCGGGCGCGGGCGCACTGTCGGCGGGAAGGACTCTCGCGATGGTCAGTGTCCCGATCCCCCCGGCCGGCGGCCCATGGCCCGCGAACAACCGGACCGCCCAGCACGATACCGCCCCTGACCACTCCCGAACGGACGAACACCTCGCGTCGCCACCGGCTGAGGCCGGCCGTCGTCGTTTGCTGGAGGACCCGCGTTTACCGTCCGCCGGCCGATGCCTGAAAGGCTCGGGGCATGCGGATCGACTTGCACGCCCACTCCACCGCCAGCGACGGGACGGACTCACCCGGCGCGCTGATGCGGGAGGCCGCCGCCGCCGGGCTCGACGTGGTGGCCATCACCGACCACGACACGACCGCCGGGTGGCAGGCGGCCGTGGACTCGCTACCCGCCGGGCTGACCCTGGTGCGCGGCGCCGAGCTGTCGGGCCGGTGGCACGGAGGCGAGCCGTCGATCGGGGTCCACCTGCTCGCCTACCTGTTCGACCCTGAGTACGAGCCGCTGGTGGCGGAGCTGGCCAGGGTGCGCCTGTCCCGTGACGTGCGGGCCGAGAACGTCGTCGCGATGCTGAACGCGGACGGTGTCGGCGTCACGCTCGAAGAGGTGCGCGGGTACGCGGCGGGCGGTACGGTCGGGCGCCCGCACGTCGCCCGTGCGCTCGTCGGTCGCGGGCTGGTCGCTTCGATGGACGAGGCGTTCGCCCCCGAATGGCTGGGACGCCGGTACCGGCTGCCGAAGGCCGACATCGACGTGACGACCGCGATCCGTCTGGTGAACGAGGCGGGCGGGGTCTCGGTACTGGCACACCCGAGGGCGGGCAGCCGGGGACACGTCGTGCCCGACACACTGATCGCCGGTATGGCCGCTGCAGGCTTGTGGGGCGTCGAGGCCGGTCACGTGGACCACTCACCGGAGGACCGCGAGCACGTACGCGCCCTGGCCCGCGACCTCGGCCTCCGCTACACCGGCTCCAGCGACTACCACGGCACCAACAAGACCGTCCGCCTCGGCGCCCACACGACCGATCCCGCCGTCTACGTAGCCCTGACCACCACCACAACCGGCACACCCCCCATAACCACCTGACCCCACCCCCCAACCACCCACCCACCGCCCAGGGCGCCGACTTCGCCGTACTACGTCCCGCCGCCTCGGCGCCTCGTTCGCAGAGGCATCGTGCAGCGGGAGATGCTGCCGCCCGCAGCAGGGACCTACTGGACACCTCGGCGCCCTCGCGACGACTCTCGATGGCCTGCCACCGCACAAGGTGACGGCCCTACGCCACGCTGTGGGCGCCTCTGTCCACGTGCATCGTGGCCCCCTTCCGAACACCCGTGCACCACGACCCTCATCCGATCACCCGCCCACCCCGACCTCCGGGGCACCCCACCCCCGGCGCCGATACGGCGAGGGAGTGCGGTGGCGAATCCGGCGCCGAATTACGGTGGCGAACCGGTGAACCACCGCATAATGCCCGACTTCGCCGTTCCCCGTCCTGCCGTGTCGGCGCCGAGTAACTGCCCCCGATGGTGGAGGGGGGGCCTCAGGTCCGAGGGTGAAGGGTAAGCGCGGCTGGCGACGCGTGGATGGATGGGCAGAAGGTCAGATCCCGGGGCGGAGGTCAGGGGGACGGTGGGGCCGGGGTACGCCCAGGAATGTCGGTGGGGCGGAAGGGCCGGTAGGCCTTGGAAATACTGCCCGAGCCGAAGGCGAGGACCTTTTCAGTTCGGCTCGGCGCCGTAGAAGGCGCCGACTTCGCCGTACTGCGTCCCGCCGCGTCGGCGCCTATGAGCACGGCAGGGGCCGAGGGTACGAAC
>NZ_JANZYP010000062.1 GCF_025506355.1 Sphaerisporangium corydalis | reverse complement strand
CCCCAACCCAACAGTCCCCCACCCCCACCCAGGGGAGGGGGACGGGGTGCGCCGTACAACGACGACTCGAATCCCACCCGCCACGACCCTGCCCACCCCCTGAGCCTCTGGACGAGGACGGGGGATGAGGGACCAGGATCTGCCGTGCGGCGACTGCTGGAACCCCGCCCCGTCCATCGTCCGCTCGGCGCGATGCTCGTGTGCGCCGCGCTCACGGCCAGCCCGTGGGGCACGTTGGCGGGGCGCGTCCGTGGGGCTGGTGATGGGGGTCAGGTCGTTCGGATGGTGGGGGTCAGGTTGTTCGGATGGCGAGGGTGCGTTCGGCCCATTGGGCGATGTCGCGGCGTTCGATGGCGGCGGCCATGAGGCCGGGGAAGGCGTCGGGCGTGCACGCGAAGGCGGGGACGCCGAGCGCGGCCAGCGCCTCGGCGTTGTCGCGGTCGTAGTGCGGCTGGCCCTCGTCCGACAGGGCGAGCAGCACGATGACCTGCACCCCCGCCGCCGTCATGGCCGCGACCCTGCGCAGCATCTCCTCCCGTACGCCCCCCTCGTACAGGTCGCTGATCAGGATGAAGATGGAGTTCGCCGGGCGGGTGATCAGGCCCTGGCAGTAGGCGATGGCCCGGTTGATGTCGGTGCCGCCGCCGAGCTGGGTGCCGAAGAGCAGCTCCACCGGGTCGTGCAGCTGGTCGGTGAGGTCGACGACACTGGTGTCGAAGACCACCAGCGAGGTGCGGAGCGCCCGCATGGACGCGAGCACCGCCCCGAAGACGCTGGAGTACACCACCGACGCCGCCATGGACCCGCTCTGGTCGATGCACAGCGTGACCTCGCGGATCACCGCCCGCTGCCTGCGGGCGTACCCGACCAGCCGGGACGGGATGACGGTGTTCTTCTCCGGCATGTAGTTCTTGAGGTTGGCGCGAATCGTGCGGTTCCAGTCGATGTCGGCGACCCTGCGGGGCCGGTGGCTGCGCGCCGACCGGTCGAGCGCCCCCGTGAGCGCGGTCCTGGTGCGCTGGGCCAGCCGGCGTTCCAGGTCGGCCACGACCTTCCCCACCACCACCCGCGCCGACCGCCGCGCCGTCTCCGGCATCACCCGGTTGAGCGAGAGCAGGGTGCCCACGAGGTGGACGTCGGGCTCCACGGCCTCCAGCATCTCGGGTTCGAGGAGCAGGCGGGTGAGGTTGAGCCGCTCGATGGCGTCCTTCTGCATGACCTGGACGACCGTCGAGGGGAAGTACGACCGGATGTCCCCGAGCCACCTCGCGACCCGGGGTGCCGACCCGCCGAGGCCCGCGCCGCGCGCGGCGTCACCGCCGCCCCCGGCGCCCTCCCCCGTGCCCCGCCCGCTGTTGTAGAGCGCCGCGAGGGCCGCGTCCATCTGACCGTCCTTACCGGTCAGCCCCCGCCCGGTCCCGTCCGCGTCGCCCCCCAGCACCAGCCGCCACCTGCGCAACCGCTCGTCCACCGCCTCCCCCACGGCACCCTGGCCCCGGTCAACGTCCACGATCTCCACCCCTCCCGCAGAACACCGCACCCTCATCCCGCGTGCCCCCCTGACCTCGGTCAACGCCCATGATCACCGCCCTGACCGCAGAGGACCGCCCGCGCATCCGCCACGTCCGGCGTGCCCCCTGACCTAGGTCAACGTCCATGAGGTCCGCCCCTCCGGCAGGGGGCCGAACGGTCGCGACGCCGCCGTGCGGCCGTTCGTTCATGAGGGGCTCCCCAAGATCGTGAGTACGGTGCGCACGGCAGGTGCCGCGCGGTCGGGGTCGGCTTCTGGCGTGGTGGCCCTGCCCGCCTCCCCCGTGGAGATCCGGCCGCCGATGGCCCGGCGCTCGGGGGCAGCGAACGCCCCGAAGGTCCGGCGGAGCAGAGGGAGCACGTCGACGAACGCCTCGCCGGTCAGACCGGTCAGCCAGGTGTCGATCAGGCCGAGGAGTCCGGCGTCGTGCACCAGGAGAAGACCGCTTCCTGACAGGAAACCCTCGACCCAGGACGCCGCCCGCGCGGGCGGGTTGCCCGCCGACATCGACCGGGACATGCGCAGCGCCACCTCATCGGACGGGATCGTGCCCGCGTCCAGCAGGATCCGCGTCAGCCTCCCTCCGATCAGCCCGTGCAGGTCGCGGCGCTCGGCGACGCCCCGCAGGGCGGCCATCCAGCCGTCCCTGCTGGACTCCAGCAGGCCCACCGAGACGTGGACCGCGTCGACGTGCCCCAGCAGCTCTCTCGCCGAGTCATCGTCCAGCCCGGTGACCGCCGCCGGGAGCCCCGCGCAGATGCGGCTCAGCAGCGATCTCACGATCACCGACAGCCCGTCCGCCGGGGTGCCGCGCACGTCGCCGTACCGCTGTGCGCGCACCAGCGCCGGAAGGGCCGCCATCAGGTGGGTGACGTCGCTGTCGAGTGCCGCCCTGGTGGAGATCGAGGACAGGACGTGCGGCAGCGCCTCCGGCAGGTCGGCCAGCAGGCACCGCTCCGCGACACCCGTGAGTTCCGCCAGCGTTCGCGGCGAGGAGCGCGCGGCCGGCCCGTGCCCCGCGTGCCGGGCCGTACGCGCTGATCCGAGGTCCACCAGTTCCCGCACCCTGGCGGTCGCCGCGGCCGGGACGGTGGTCCCGTACGCGCTCGCCTCGATCAGGTCGATGTCGAACTCCGGGCGCCACTCCAGCGTCCAGGACTCGCGGAAGGTGCCCTTGCCGCGGGCCTCGCGCGGCGAGCCCCATTCGACGCCGATCAGGCCGAGCCGGTGCAGCAGCCGGCTGCGGTCGAGATCGAGTGGTTTGCGGAGGTCGAGATCGAGGTCGCGTTCGAGCGCCTCCGGCCGGATCTTCAGCCGTCGCTGCCGATCGCGCAGGTCGCGCTGCAACGGGACCATCGGCGTGCCGTCCGGGACGCGGCCGAGGCGCTCCCCGACGACCATGCGGCGCTGGATCAGCTCCACGGGTAGCTCGTCGCCCTCGCAGAGCACCGCCCGCACGGCCTCGGTCACCTCGCCCAGCCCGGCCAGCGGGCGGCCTCGCACCACGGCGAGGCTGTGCGCCAGCCTGACTCCCTCGATGACGTGGGCGGAGGAGACCGGCAGGTCCTCCTCGCGCAGCACCGCGGCCGCCGCCGCGAGCCACCGCTCGATCGGGCGGTCGGGCGCGGCGAAGAGGTGGTCGTACCAGCCGGGCGAGGTGATCCCCGCGCCGTACCCGCTCCAGGAGGCCAGCCTCCCGTACGTCCACGGCACCCAGGTCATCTCGACCTTCACCTTGGGCAGCCCCTTGAGGAGGCGGTCGTCGGGTGCGGCGGGACCCAGCTCGCGCAGCGCCGGCACGTGCCAGGCGCCGCAAACCACCGCCACGCGGCGGTGGCCGTCCTTGAGCGCGGTGCGCATGGTCCTGCGCATGTAGGCCTCGCGCCTGGCCTCGTGGGCGTGCGGCGTGTACCCCTCCCGGACGGCGGCCATCGCTTCGGCGATCACCTCGAAGGGCGTGTCGCCGCGATGCTCGACGGCGTCGTCCCACCACCGCTCCGGATCGTCGTACCCGGCCGCCCTGGCCAGCTCACCGATCGGATCCCGATGCACCACCCGCTCACCGGCCCCGCCCTCATCGGCCCGGCCCTCCGTGTCCGCAGATTCCGGACCATCACCGTCCCCACCCTCATCGGTCCCGCTCTCCGTGTCCACCGCTGCCGGAGGATCAGGGTCCACGGTGACGACCCGCC
Organism: Sphaerisporangium corydalis; assembly: GCF_025506355.1. Taxonomy (GTDB): domain Bacteria; phylum Actinomycetota; class Actinomycetes; order Streptosporangiales; family Streptosporangiaceae; genus Sphaerisporangium; species Sphaerisporangium corydalis. Next base: position 59,391 of record NZ_JANZYP010000062.1, on the reverse strand, counting down.
CCGGCTGCCCCGGAGGGGCGGAGGGAGTGCCCTGGTCCGGAGGGGCCGAGGGGGTGCCGCGGTCCGCGAGGCTGTGGGTGGCGGGGAGGTCGCAGAAGCGGACGGGGATGCCGGCGCGGGCGGCGTACCGCATCGCCTGCCACTCGGGGGAGAAGGCCGCGAACGGCCAGAACGCCGCCCTCGACGGCTCGCCCGGCACGTGGGCCAGCAGCGCCACGGGAGGCTCCATGTCGGGATCGGACGCCAGCGCGACCAGCGCGTCGGCCTCGGGCGGTCCCTCGATGAGCACGATGTCCGGCCGCGACCGCTCCAGCTCGGCCATCACGGCCCGCGCCGACCCCGGCCCGTGGTGCCGCACCCCGAGCACCAGCACCTCGGGCTCCGGCCGCCCCGGCCTCGGGCTCGTCGGGGCCGTGGGCGCGGGCGGGTTCTGTGGCCGGTCAGGAGGCATCGCGGCAGGCCCGGTAGAAGTCGCGCCAGTCGGAGCGCTCGCGGACGACGGTCTCCAGGTACTCCTGCCAGACCACGCGGTCGGACACCGGGTCCTGGATGACGGCACCGAGGATGCCGGCCGCCACGTCCCCCGGCCGCAGGACCCCGTCGCCGAAGTGCGCGGCCAGCGCGATGCCGCTGGTCACCACCGAGATCGCCTCGGCGGTGCTCAGACTGCCGCTCGGTGACTTCACCGTCGTCCGGCCGTCGGCCGTCATCCCGGAACGCAGTTCGCGGAACACCGTGACGACCCGCCGGATCTCCTCCATGCCGGTCGTCGTCGGGGGCAGTTCCAGGGATCGGCCGAGCTGGACGACACGCCGCGAGACGATCTCGACCTCCTCCTCGGCGGTGGCCGGGACCGGGAGCACGACCGTGTTGAACCGCCGCCGCAGGGCGCTCGACAGCTCGTTGACACCCCGGTCGCGGTCGTTGGCCGTCGCGATGACGTTGAATCCCCGGGCGGCCTGGACCTCCTGGTTCAGCTCCGGGATCGGCAGCGTCTTCTCCGACAGCACGGTGATCAACGCATCCTGCACGTCGGACGGCATGCGGGTCAGCTCTTCCACCCTGGCCAGGCGGCCCTCGGCCATCGCGCGCATCACCGGGCTTGGGGTGATCGCGTCCCGGGACGGTCCCTCGGCGAGCAGCCGGGCATAGTTCCACCCGTACCGGATCGCCTCCTCGGCCGTGCCGGCGGTGCCCTGGACCAGCAGCGTCGAGTCGCCGCTGATCGCGGCGGCGAGGTGTTCGGAGAGCCAGGTCTTGGCGGTGCCGGGCACGCCGAGCAGCAACAGGGCCCGGTCGGTGGCCAGCGTGGCGACGGCCACCTCGACGATGCGGCGGGGTCCGACGTACTTGGGGGTGATCTGGTGGCCGTCACCGAGCAGGTAGGTGGTCACCGCCCACGGCGACAGCCTCCAGCCGGGCGGCCTCGGCCGGTCGTCGGACTTGGCCAGGATCGCCAGCTCGTCGGCGTACTGGTCTTCCGCGTGCGGACGCAGGACGGTCATATCGGCTCGCTCTCGCGTAGTCGGCCCAGGGGATGGTGCGTCGAAGCAGGAATGATCACGGGTGCGGCTCCAGCTCCGCGAGCATGTCGAAGCGGAACCGCAGCGTGGCGGCCACTTCCTGGACGGGCGGTTCGGGTGACAGCCGGCCCGCGGCCTCGTGCATGGCGGGATCGACCCGTTCGCCCGCGAGGCGTACCAGCTCACCGAGGTTCCACGGCTGGCGTCCCGCCGTGTCGAGGATCTTCTCCAGCACGGCCTTCGCCAGCGCCGGCCCCCAAGGGGCGGGGACCCCGCCCAGCATCATGATGAGCTGGCCGTCGACGGGCTGGTCGTGCACCAGCTCGGCGGCCTTGTCGGCGCGCTCGGCCGGCGGGAGGACGGCGAGCAGATCCGTGAGCGGTTCGACGGCGAACAGGGCCCGCGCCCAGGTGGCGTCGTTCTGCAGGACCGTCGCGCGTTCCCAGCCGAGCCTGACCTCCCGCGCCCACTCGCCGATGTTCAGCGCGACGATCTGCTTGGCCGTGCGGCCGAGGTGCTCGGTCCAGAACGCGAGCGGGGTGTGGGCCACGACCTGCTGGAGCCACCAGCTCCGCTGGCCGGTGCCGCCCGGCGCGCGCGCACGGACCCCGTCACGCTCCATGGCGCTGTCGCAGGTCTCGGGAGGCTCGGCGTGCAGGCGCTCGCCCGCCAGGGTCAGGCACCGGGCGGCACGCTCGGCCATGCGGTGGCCGAGGCGTGAGTCGGGAAGCCTGGTCAGCAGGTCGGCGGCCTGGCTTCTGGCCTCGCGCCGCCGGTCGTCCAGCACGGCTTCGAGGAACGGCTCGTCGGCCATGGACAGGCCGTCGGCCATCGCGTGGACGAACGCCGCCCGGTCCTCGGGCGACTCCTTGTCCCAGCCTCGCTTCAGCAACGCCCGCGCCTTCGCCGGATCGGCGGCCCGCAGGCTCCGGAGGTAGGAGAGCCGATCGCCCCGCGTCCCGAACTCCCAGAGCTGATGCGTCTCCACGTCCCCCTCCTCGCCCGGCGCCATCTCCACGGAGGAAGGGTGCGCCGAACCGTCCGGAGGCGGAGTCCCGGGGGCGACCGGCACTCCGGCGGGCGCGACGGTACCTGCAGGAGTCCCGGAACCCGCAGGAACGGCGGGCGTGGCGGCACCGGGCGGAGTGAGGGTACTCGTGGGGACGGCGGAGCCGGCGGGGGTCGTGGAGCCGGGAGGTGCGGAGGTGGGTGTCTGGCCGGTGGTCATGTGGCTGGTCGCCTCCTCCAGCAGGTAGGTCCAGGTGGGGTTGAGCCTGGCCAGCCATCGGCCTCTGGCCCCCGCCAGAACGCCGATGGGCGACCGCAGCGACCGATCTCGCGCGCCGTGGTCGAGCACGCGGGGGACGAGCTTCGGCGGGAGGCGGTAACCCCAGGAGGCGGCGGCCTCCAGCCACTCGGGGAGCAGCCGTGGCTGCTCCCCGTCGAGGATGCGCGCCGCCCGGTCGCCCGCCACGCGGGGGACCAGCGGCTGCTCCTCGGGAGACGCGGTGGGCAGCGGCTCGCCCCTGTGGAGCCGCTGACCCGCCCGCGCCCCGGCCGTGTGCGCCGCGGCCTGCCCCAGCAGGTCGGGCACCGGGCGGCGATCGGTGCCGACCAGCGCCGCCGACACCAGCCGCTCCCACTCCTCGGCCGTGATCACAGCACCACCACCTGCCCTTCCTCGTCCCAGGTCGTCAGCGGACGCAGCCCCCGCGGCGTCCATTCGGCGGCGACGGTCACCGGATGCCCCCCGGAGACGGCGAGCAGCCGCCACGGAGGATCGCCCGACGGGTACAACGAGATCCCCTCCACCCCAGTCGCCTCCCCCCGCTCCCCAGAAAGCGCCTCCTGCGGTGGGGTCGCGTCGGCGAGGATCCAGTGGTCGTCGCGTCTCGCGGGGATGACGGTGCTCAGGACCACCGGCCAGGACTCCAGCCACGGATCTCCCTCGATCGCGGCGGCCACCTCGGCCAGCGCCGCGCGGACCCCGCCCCCCACCGGAGGCCCCGCCGCCACCGGCGCGTGCCGGACGGCCACCAGCGCGCGAAGCGGGGACGCGCCGGGATAGAAGGCGAGATCGGCGTCGACCGACGTGCCGGTGACGAGCGAGGCGTCCAGGGCCTGACCGGTCGGCGCGAACGACAGCACCAGGGCGAACCTGCCGCTGACCCGCCCCCGCAGCCAGACGCGGCGGGAGACCAGACGGTCCTGCTCTTCGTCCCGCCGCCCGAGCACGTCCCAGTCGTCACGTAAGGGCTCGCACGCGAGCACCTCCTCGCGCGAGGAGGGAAAGCCCACCCGGGAACGAATGGTCTCGCGAAGCGGCGCGGGCAGTTCGCCGGCGCGGCGGTAGCCGACGGCGAGCAGGTTGAGCAGGCCGTACTCACCGAGGAGGCGGGCGGGCCAGTCTTCCCCGGCCAGCACGCGGGGCAGCCGGGAGACGGCCCCGGCGACTCCGGGTGCCTGGGCGTCCACCAGGCGCCTCGTCAGCTCCTCCCATTGCACGGGGGCGTTCTGCCGGGCTCCGGCGAGACCTTGCCCGATCTGGTCGGCCAGCCATCGCTCCAGCTCCGACAGCCCCGCCGCGACGCGTTCCTCGCGCTGGGCGGCGCGCTTCTCGGCTCCGGCGCCGTCGGTGGGGGCGGAGGCGGCTTCGCGGCGTTCGGCCGTGGCGGTCTCGTGGGACGCCACCGGGTCACCGGACTCGCTCACGGCCGCCGCCTTGGCGGCCCGGGCGCGCCGCTGCTCCAGCCACTCGGCGGCCCAGGGAGGCGGGTCCACGACGGCGGGCACGCCGTCGGCCGACCAGAGCAGCAGCAGGCCGAGCGCGTGCTTGCACGGGAACTTCCGGCTCGGGCAGTCGCAGCGGTAGGCGGGCTCGCCAAGATCGACGCACGCGCGGTAGGGCGAGGCGCCACTGCCCTTGCACTCTCCCCAGAGCACGTCGGGCATGACACCCAGGGCCGACCACTTCGCCGGCGAACTCACGCCCTGCGCGCCCTTCTGGGAAGAGGCGTCGGGGGCGAGCGCGAGCACTTGATCACGGCTCCAACGTTCGATCACGACCGGCAGACTAGCGGGGGCCTCTGACAAAATCGGCCCCTCGCCGGCATCTGTGGACAACGTCGCGACACGTGGGGGAACCGCGGCTCGGAAGGCGCGGAACACCTGCGGCGATCGCCGATCCCGCGACCCGGCGATGGCACCGTGAAGCACCTGTGATGATCTTCGATCGCGGGCGCCGGGCCACCCGCCGCGGTCGACGTTCCGGGCGGCGCCGCCCGGAGGTGGCGGACGTGCGGAGGCCCCCGCCCTTGGGCGAGCCCGCCCGCTGCGGTGTCGACGGCCGGCGGCTCGCCGCCGGCCGGCTCAGCGGCGGGACCGGCCTGCGTCCTGGCGGGCCGGGGCGAGGGTCTGGTGGGCGTGGGCGGTGGAGCGTAGGTGGCGGAGGGTCCAGCCGTGGCCGGTGGGGTCGAGGGCGCGGGTGGCGTCGGTGAAGAGTTCGGCGGCGCGGCGGTAGGAAAGGCGGCCCCGGCCGGTGACGGGGCATCGGTCGCGGGGTGGGGTGGCGGGCGCGGCGCGCCGTTCGGTCAGCAGGACGGGCCCGAAGGTGCGCCCGAGCAGGAGCAGGGGCAGGAGTCTCGCGGCGCCCGCCCGCCAGCGGACGTCCGGGGCGTTCCGCACGCGCCGCCGCGTCAGGTCGAGGTCGTCGACGTTCAGGGCGAGGACGCGCTCGATGGGCGCGCCCGTCTCGTACAGCAGCCGCCAGCACGTCTGCTCACGCAGGCCGGCCGGCAGGTCGAAGACCATCTCCACCTGTTCCGGGGAGAGCACGGCAGGACCGGCCGCCGGTATCGCGGGGGGACGCAGCCGCAGGAGCGGGTCGGCGGCGATCCAGCCGCGCATGCGCCACCAGCCGAGCGCGCCGCGCAGGATGGACAGTTCCCGGCCGAGGGTGCGCGGGTCGGCGACCGTGGCGCGCTCGCTCAGGGCGGTACGCAGGCGCTCGGCGACGTCGGGGCGGTCGAGCAGGGCCAGCGGCACGATGGGCGGAACCGCGCCGCGGCGCGCCCTCCCCTGAGGCGGGGTCCGGCCGACGAGCGGCCAGGCCCAGGTCGCGAGCGCTATGCGGTAGACGCGGCGCGATGCCTCCCCGAGACGCAGGGTGGACAGGTACTGCTCGATCGCGACGGCGTACTCCACGGGTGCCACGGACGACGCCCCGCCTGGCTCGCCGACAGGGGTGACGTGCTCCTCAGCGGGGTGGGTTGCCGCAGTAAAAGGGGAGGGGTACTGCACAGTGGTCGAGTGTAGCTTGCTGGGAAAGGGCAGGCGAACGGGGTGAAGGGCTTCTGCGGACCTGGGAAGGCGTCCTGCAGTAAAGGGACTCAACTTTCCTCAGTCGTGGCATTGAAAGCCGTCCCGCCACCTCGCAAGGTGGTGGACCATGACGAGGAAGTGGACCCGGCGGGTGGCCGCCCTGTCGCATCGCGATCTGCGGTTGTTCTTCATCGGCGAGGCGACGTCGATGCTCGGCTCGTCGATGGCGACGCTGGCGGTGGCGTTCGCGGTGCTGGACGGGGGCGGCGGCCAGACCGAGCTCGGTTACACGATGGCGGCGCGCATCGTCCCCATGGTGGTGTTCCTGCTCGTGGGCGGTGTGGTCGCCGACCGGCTGGGGCCCCGGCGGGTCATGCTGGCCTCCGACGTGCTGCGCTTCGCGACCCAGTCGGTCCTCGCGGTCACCCTGCTCACCGGCCGGCCATCGACCTGGGTGTTCGTCGTGCTCGTCGCGATATGGGGAGCGGGCGAGGCGTTCTACGCGCCGGCGCGCGGCGCCCTGGTCCCGAGGGTGGCGGCCGGGGGCGCCTCTGGTGAGGCAGGGCTCCAGGACGCCAACGCGCTGGTCGGGCTGGCCCAGTCGACGGCGTCGGTGGCCGGGCCGGCGATCGCGGGCGTGGCCGTCGCCGTGGCAGGGCCCGGCTTCGTCGTGGCCCTGGACGCGGGCACGTACGCGGTGAGCGTCGTCGCGCTGGCCCTGCTGCGCCTCCCCGGGGACGCCCGCCCTCACCGCTTGCCGCCTGACGGAACCCGGGCGCGTGGGGTGAGGGCGGTCTGGGAAGGGTGGGTGGAGTTCCGGGGGAGGACGTGGTTGTGGGTGACGACGCTGCAGTTCGCGTTGTTCAACATGCTCGTGTGGGCGCCGTTCCTGGTGCTCGGCCCGGTCGTCGCGCATGAGCGTTTAGGCGGCGCGGGCGCCTGGGGCGTGATCATGGCGTGTTACGGGGCCGGCGCCGTGGCGGGCGGTCTGGCGATGATGGGCGGCCGTACGCCGCGCCGTCCCCTGGTCGTCGCGACCGTCGCCACGTTCGGGTGGGCGCTGCCGTCGGGTGCCATCGCCGCCGGACTGCCCACCGCGCCGATCGCGTGCGCCGCGCTGGTCGCGGGCGTGGGTTCGGCGGTCTGCGGCGCGCTCTACTCCACGACGAACCAGCGGCACGTACCGCCAGAGGTCATCGCGCGGATCACCTCGCTGACGACCGTGGGGGCGTTCGTCCTCGGCCCGGCCGGGCTGGCGGCGGCGGGGCCGGTGGCTTCCGTGGTGGGCACCGCGACCCTGCTGGGGCTGGGTGCGGTCTGGCAGGTCGCCGCGAGCTCGGTCGTGCTCGCCGTGCCGGGAGTGCGCCATCTCGCCTCCGTACCGGGCGAACGACGGCGGCCCATGACGCGTCCGGCACCGGCGACCCGTGACGCGTCCAGCACCAGCGGCCCATGACGCGTCCGGCACCGGCGGCCCGCGACGCGTCCAGCACCGGCGGCCCGTGACTAGGATCGACGGCGTGCTGCTGATGACCTTGGACGCCTACCCGGAGGGCCCGTCTCTGCCCGCGACCGACGACGCCGAGGCGTTGCGCGTCGCGAACGCCGCGTTCACCGGGCCGGAGCCCGTCGTGGCCGTGGACGACGACGGTCGGCTCAGGTTCCTGCGGCGGGACGTGCGCGGGGTGTTCGTGGCGGTCCAGCGGCGCCCGGTGGTCGCGGAGGCGCTGGAGCTGCTCCCCCATCCCGAGGGCGGCTGGTACCGCGAGACGTGGCGGACGGCCGTCGGCTTCGAGCCCCCGGGGTACGGCGGGGAACGGCAGAGCGCGACGGGCATCTACTTCCTGCTCCAGCCGGGCGAGGAGTCGGTCTGGCATGTGGTCAGGTCCGACGAGGTGTGGTTCTGGCACCGTGGCGGCCCGCTGACGCTCCTCCTCGGCGGCACGGGCGACCGTCCCGATGCGGACCTTCCGGGCGGGCAGGGCGCGGGGACGACGGTCACGCTCGGGCCGGATGTGGAGGGCGGGCAGGTGCCGCAGGCCCTCGTACCTGCGGGAACCTGGCAGGCGGCCTATCCTGCGGGTTCGGAGGGCGTCCTGGTGAGCTGCGTGGTCTCCCCCGGTTTCGACTTCGCCGACTTCACCGCCATCTGACCAGGCTTTCGAACACAATGTGACAAATATTTATCAAACCCCGCACCATGGAACGTACTACCGTAAAATAGCGTTGACATAAGCGAATCATTCCATTCACTATCTTCGTATCAGATCTGCTCTGATTACCCGAGGTCGCCGTGCGGTTGCCGCGAGTGAAGGTCGAGCATCACCCCCACAGATACGGAGACGGCAGGGTACGGATAGGCGGATCCATTTATGGGATCGCAGCCGAAATCGCCGATCCCGATGGATTGGCCTGGGCCGCACTTGTCGCCATGGACGGCACACTCACGCCGCCGGAAGTCATCGACCGACTTCGCGAGACGTTCCCGGAACTCACCGCCGTAAGCGCGTCGGGGGTGGTGGAACTCCTCCTGAATTCGGGATACGTCGAGGACGCCGCGGCCGCGCCGCCGGACGAATTCAGCACGGCCGAGCAGGAGCGGTACTCCAGGAACATCGCCTTCTTCCGCCGGGTCGACCTGACCCCCCGCGCCCACAACTGGGAGGCGCAGGTCCGGCTCAAGCACTCCCGGGTGCTCGTCCTCGGCCTCGGCGGGACCGGCAGCCACGTGGCCTGGGCGCTCGCGGCCTGCGGCGTCGGCAGGATCCACTGCGTGGACCGCGACGTGGTGGAACTGTCCAACCTCACGCGGCAGGTCCTGTACCGGGAGTCCGACATCGGGCGGGCCAAGGCCGAGATCACCGTCGCCAGGCTCGCCGAGGTCAACTCCTCGCTCGCCATCACCGGCGAGCGGCGCACCGTCGAGTGCCAGGACGACCTGGCGGAGCTGGTGCGCGGCTTCGACGCCCTCGCGCTGTGCGCGGACGAGCCCGGCGGCCGGGGCGGCATCCGGGTCTGGGCCAACCGGGCGTGCCGGGCCGCCAAGGTGCCCTGGGCGGTCGGCGGGTACAGCGGCCCTCTGGTCAGTGTGGGGGTGTTCGACCCGGGCAGTCCCTGCTACGAGTGCCTGAGCGCGGGCATCGAGCTGACCCTGCCGCCCGGGGTGCCCGTCGACCTGGGCGGTCCCGGGGTGATCGCCCCGTCCGCCGGAGTGTCCGGCCATCTGACGGCCCAGGCGATCATCTCGCTGGTCACGGGGATCCCGGCCGTCCCCGGGGGCTACGTCACCGGGGTCAACCTGGTCGCCCCGGACCAGCATGTGTACGCGCGGCACCCGGCCGTCCCCGATTGTCCCGTCTGCGGGGACCTCCGGCCAGGAGCGGGATCCACCGCCCCCTGACCGGACTCCCGCCGCACCCATATAGGTCACACCGAGCACCAGGTGGAAAGAAGGAAACCGTGGACGACACCGAGCACAAGACGCAGAACCTATCGGGCGAGACCGACTCCCCCGCCGCGAAGATCTCCATCCGTCTGCTGGACAAGATCGAGACCACCAACACCTACAGCGGGAACTCCAACAGCTAGCCCGGTCCTCCGCCACCGGCGCGCCTGGGCGGCGGGGGCCGGGCAGGGAGCACGGGTGGGCTCCCTGCCCGCCGGTCCGGGGGCGGCGGTGGCGGTCAGTTGAGGCGGCTCAGATAGCCGTTGTCGACCAGCCAGATCACCGATACCTCGTCACGCGACTGGGGTGCCTCGGGGACGTACCTGCTGACCAGGTGGTACTGGTTGCCGCCGCCCGGCTGCTGGAAGGCCGCGGCGCTCGGGCCGACGTCGACGGCGAACTCCCTGATCACCCTGTACGCGTGGTAGCCGCAGGGGTACTGCGGCGCGGTGGGGAAGGTGGTGAGGTTGGTCGGGGGAATGGCGCGCTCGGCGTAGGGGGTGCCGAGCGGCGACAGGAACGACCCGTTCTCTCCCCCGAAGCGGTCGAGTTTCTCACCGACGCGAAGCGTCATCCCGGCGACCAGCACCCTGCCGTTCGAGTAGCCGCCCGCGTGGCCGAACCCGAAGTCGGGCGGATAGCGGTAGGCGGCGGCCTCCCAGTTCCAGTAGCGGTCGAGGAACCTCTGCGGCGGTATCCCGCCGAGCGGCACGTAGCCCCGCAGGATCCTGCCCAGCACCCCCTCCTTCGGAAGGTTCTTGGGCCCGAGCCGCTGGTCCTCGTTGACGTAGGGCGCGGCGCAGACGGGCCCGTCGGGATCGTGACGCTTCGTGACGGCAGGCGCGTGAGCGTCCGCGGACCAGGCGGGGACGCTTGATGCCCGCACGGCTCCCGTCGCCGTCGCGGCGGCGGTCGGCGGGCCGGCGGCCCCTCGGGCACCGGCCTGGGCCGGGGCCCCGGTCAGAGAAGCGGTGACGATGCCGATGGCGGCGATCAGCGACGCGCGTCGGCGAAAATTTCGCAATGGATCCTCCTGATAGTCACAAATCCGGATTGCGGGGCGGCCTCGTGCTCGACGAATCACAAGAGACGGCGCCTTTGACGGGATCCGCCCTTTTCACCGAGGCGAGATATCGCCGTTTCCACGGCGACCCGCGACCGGGCACCCACGGAAAGCGGGCTCGATTCCACGGTGATCGGAGCGATCGATGCGTGCGTACCCGCTTCTTGATCAGGAGTTGTGCGGGTGAAGCAAGGAAAGAACAAAATCAAACGCTAAAAGGGGTATTCAATTGTGCATGTTCGACACAATCGGCATATGGCTGCCCGGCGGATGATTTCGTGCGCCAAGCCACACCAATCGATTCGATGCAGTCCGCACCGGACGGCGGACATCCCGCCCCAGGACGGACGGAGCGGGGCGGCCGGGGGCAAGGCCGGGCGAGGACGCGCGAGGCGGCCGGGGCCGGGGCCGGGCGAGGACGCGCGGGGCGGCCGGAGGTGGCCGGGGGCCCGTGTTGGGGAAAGCTCGGCTCAGGCGGAAGAATGCAGGCAAGTGCCCATGCGAGGAGGTCAACGGTGACCCGCCAGATCGTCTCCGTCGTCGGTGGCAAGGCCGCCGACGACGCCAACGCCTCGACCTACGACTCGATCAATCCGGCGAGGACGGCCGAGACCGTGGCCCGGGTGCAGCTCGCGGGCGACGCCTCCTTCGCCTGGGCGTGCAGTGTGGCCGCGGCGGCCCAGCGCGAGTGGGCGCGGGTCCCCGCGCCGGTCAGGGGCCGGGTGATCGCGTCGATCGGCCGGCTGGTCGAGGCCAACGCGGAGACCCTCGCGCGGCTGGTCACCGACGAGATCGGCAAGCCGTACGCCGAGGCGCTGGGCGAGGTCAGGGAGATCGTCGACACCTGCGACTTCTTCCTCGGCGAGGGACGGCGGCTGTACGGGCAGACCGTGCCGTCGGAGATGCCGGACAAGAACCTGTTCACCTTCCGGGTGCCCGTCGGAGTGGCCGCGGTGATCACGGCGGGGAACTTCCCCGTCGCGGTGCCGAGCTGGTACCTGGTGCCCGCGCTGCTGTGCGGCAACGCGGTGGTGTGGAAGCCGGCCGAGTACGCGGCGGCGTCCGCGCACGCGCTGTACCGGCTGTTCGCGGCGGCCGGGCTCCCGGACGGGGTGCTGAACGTCGTGTTCGCCGACGGGCCGTCGACCTTCGCCGGGCTGGACACCGCGCTCGCCGAGGGGAACGTGCAGAAGGTCGGCTTCACCGGCTCGACCGCCGTCGGGCGGGAGATCGGCGCGCTGTGCGGGCGGCACCTCCAGTCGCCCTGCCTTGAGCTGGGCGGCAAGAACCCGATGGTCGTCATGCCCGACGCCGACCTCGACCTGGCCGTGGAGGGCGCGCTGTTCTCGGGGTTCGGCACGGCCGGGCAGCGCTGCACCTCACTCGGCACCGTCCTCGTGCACCGCTCGGTCCACGACGAGTTCACCGCCCGGTACGCGCGCGCCGTGCGGGAGGCGACGGTCGGGGACCCGGTGGGCGAGGTCCTGTACGGGCCGATGCTCGACCACCGCTTCGCCGAGCGCTTCGAGGACTACCTCGGCTGGATCGAGCCGCACCACACCGTGCTCACCGGGCCGACCGGCCGGATCACCGGGGACAACCCGCGCGGCGGCTTCGACGGCGCGGGCGGCCTGTACTACCACCCGGTGATCGTGGACGACGTGCGCCCCCGGGACCGGCTGTTCCTGGAGGAGACGTTCGGCCCCATCGTGGGCGTCACCCCGTTCGGCAGCCTGGACGAGGCCATCGAGCTGGCCAACCGGCCCGGCTACGGCCTCTCGTCGTCGATCTACACCACCGACCCCAAGGCGGCGTTCCGGTTCCGGGCCGGCATCGGGGCGGGCATGGTCAGCGTCAACAACTCCACCTCGGGGGCCGAGGCGCACCTCCCGTTCGGCGGCAACGGCAAGTCGGGCAACGGCAGCCGGCAGTCCGGCGTGTGGGTGCTCGACCAGTTCACCCGCTGGCAGGCGCTGAACTGGGACTATTCGGGCCGCCTGCAGAAGGCCCAGATGGACGTCGCCGAGATCATCCCCGACCTGGAGTTCCGCCTCTGACGACCCGAGCCCCGCCCCGGAGAGCGGGGGTCGTGGTCCCTTCGGTCAGGGGGCGGGGTGGTCGTTTCGGCCGTTTCTGCCGTCGTAGCCGAGCAGGCGCATCGCCGTCTCGGGGTCCATGGCCGCGGCGAGCAGTTGCGCCCGTTCGACGGCCCGGTCCCGGGACTCCTCGGCCCTGCTCCGCCCGGCCTGCTGGTTCCTGATCGCGACCACGGCCACGCAGCCGCCGACCAGCACCAGAGCCGCCACGATGATCAGCGCCACGATCCCGCCCGTGGACGGGGTCGCCGCGGCCTCCGCCCCCTCGGCCGGGGTGCCGCCGAAGACGGCCACCCCGACGAGCACGAACAGCACGAGGGCGGCGGCGGACGCCAGCGCGATCACCAGGGGCCGCCGCGACGGGCGCTCCAGGACGACGGGCTCGGGGTACGCGGGCGGCGGCACCTGCGCGGGCGGCGGGCGTTCGGGACTCCACGGGATGAACTCCGGCGCGGTGCCCCCGTTGGCGGAAGGGGACACGAGAACCGGCCCCCCGGGGCTCCCGGCGACCGCCGCCCCAGGACCGTTGACAACAGGACCGCCGGCGGGTCCGTTGACGGCGGCTGCGTCGGCGGGTTCGTTGAAGGCGGGTCCGTTGGACACGGGACCGTTGACAGCGGGACCGTTGAAGGAAGGCCCGTTGACAGCCGGACCGCCGACGGCGGGACCGTCCACGGAGGCGAGCCCCGACGAGCCGTTAGCGAATCCCGGCCCACCGGCCGTCCCGGGCCCACCGGCCGTCCCGGGCCCACCGGCCGTCCCGGGCCCACCGGCGGTCCCGGGCCCACCGGCGGTCCCGGGCCAGTCGGCCGTCCCCGGCCCACCGGCCGTCCCAGGCGCGCTGACGAACTCGGGCGCGCCGGAGAACCCGGGCGTTCCAGATGCGCCGGGAGTGGTGGGGGCGTCCTCGGGGCCGGGGTAGTACGGGCTGCCGTAGGTCGGGGCGCCATAGGTGGGGCCGCCGTACGGACCGGGCTGCTGGACGACCTGGCCGGCGATGACGGGCACAGGAAGCCGGACCGGCCGGGGCTGCGGCAGCCCGGAGGTCACGGTGCTGTGCGTGCGGTGCGCGTCGGCGGCGAGCTCGTGGTAGGCCTCCAGCTCCTCGTAGAACTCCTCCGAGGCGTAGATCGACCCGTCGACCAGCGGCCCGCGCGTCCTGTCGATCACCGCGATCACGTCGTCGCCGTTGAGCGTCTTGTACTGCTCCAGCGCGTGCGCGACGGACAGCACCTCGCGCCGGTTCTCCCGCAGCAGTTCCTCGGTCTTCTCCAGCAGGCGGGCGAGGTTGAACTCGATGCGCTCGGCCAGCATGTCGGGGGTCATCTGGTCGCGGCGGGCGGTCGGCTCCTGGGTGTAGCCGATGCCGCCGGGCCCGCGCGACGGCGGGGCGGCCTTGCCGTCGCGGATGCCGAGCTGCTGCAACGCCGACAGGGACGCGACGCCGATGCCCATGCCCCAGTAGGCCTCCATGAGCCCGGTGACCATCGTGGCGCTCTCCAGGTCGCCGGAGACGCCCGAGGAGTTGTCCTCGCCGAAGAACATGCGCTCCCCGGCCAGGGAGGCGAGCGAGACGATGATGTCGGACTCGTACTCGCTGCGCCAGCGGGTGAACTGGTCCTCGGGCTTGATGCTGGACACCATGCCGAGGTAGTCGGCGCCCTTCTCGATGGTCGCGATGTCGATCTCGAGGTGCTGGCGGGTGCGGTAGGCGGCGACGGCGTGGCAGGCCTCGTGGACGGCGACGGCGTGGCGTTCCCGCTCGATGTACTCGACGTCCTCGGGCGGCCCGAGCTGCTTGAGCCGCTTGGCGGTCATCACGTCGGCCCAGGTGATGACCTCGTGCCCGGCGCGGATCGCGGTGATGAGCGACTCGTTGACCAGGTCCTTGATGGTGGCGCCCGTGGCGTACGGCGTGATGGTGGCGAGCTTGTCGAGCTGGGCGGCGGTGAGCTCGTGGCGGACCTTGTCGAAGTAGCCCTGGTAGGTGCGGACGCGGCCGGGCTTGGAGGGGTAGCCGACCTTGTAGATGCGGTCGATGCGGCCCGGCCGCAGCAGCGCCTCGTCGAGCGAGTTCGGCATGTTGGTGGCCATCATGACCATGATCCGGTACTTCGGCGGCGGCTTGGGCCGCATGCCTAGGAGCCGCCTTACGTACCGGTTGAGGAACCCGCGCGGCTTCTTCAGCCCGGACAGCTCGGTCAGCAGCGCCTGGAGGGTGCCCTGGTCGCCGCTGCCCATCATGCCGCCCATCGGGGACACGACCCGGTCGCGCACTCCCCCGGGCGCCTCGGCGCGTGCGGCGCCGAGCGCCCGCCGGGTCAGCACGGCGCGCGTGTCGTCCGACAGGTAGCCGAAGCCGTGGCAGCCGTCGGTGTGGAACGGGGCGCCCGTCGCGAACCCGCCGCCTCCCGGGGGGCCCTGCTGGGCGAGCGCGCCGCGCTTGCCGAGGGAGTCGGCCTCGTCGAAGAAGACGATCACCCCGCCGTATCTCAGGGCCAGTTTGCGCAGTTTCCTGAACAGCGACTTCACCTTCAGGATGCCGATGCCCATGAACATGTTGACGAAGGCGCCGGGGTCCACGAAGACGTACGGCCGCCCGGTCTCGCCGGCGACCGCCTCGGCCATGAGGGTCTTGCCGGTGCCGGGCGGGCCCCACAGCAGCAGGCCGCTCGGCACGTAGCCGCCCTTGGCCTCGATCTCGTCGGGCCTCTCCAGGAAGACGATGTTCTCCTTCACGCGCTCGACGACGTGGTCCTGACCCCACACGTCGTCGAAGCGGGTCTTGATGTCGTCGGGGAAGTAGGTCTCGACGCCGCCTCTGGACATGAACCAGAACAGGCCGACGAACTGGACGATGACGAAGAAGAACCCGAACGCGAGCTGCAGCCCGTACGGCAGGACCTGCCAGAGCAGCGCGGGCGCCTGGAACAGGGCGAGCAGGGGCGAGACGTCGAGGATCTGCCCCAGGACCAGCGCCAGCAGCGCGATCCAGAACACCCACTTCAGCGCCCTGGCGATGCGGTAGCGGTTCCAGTCGCTGAACCTGCGCCGGGTCCACCCCTCGAAGCCGGCGAAGACCTTCGTGCTCCAGAACCGGTGGTAGGAGGGGGACCGCTCGCTCATCAGGAAGTGGAGCTGCCGCAGCCCCTCCAGCACGATGATCGTCAGGATGATCGAACCGGCGCGACCGGCCGTGATCTCCCTGAGGGCATCACCGAAGGGCATGATCCCCTCGAAGGACGCCATGTCATGCCAGACCAGAATGAAGAACGCGAGCAGCAGGACGATAAGGATCTTGATCCGGTCCCAGAACGCCATGGTGCGCCTGGTGGTGGAGTCGGGCCCGGAGTCGGGAGCGCGCAGGCCCGCGGGCGGCCGCTCAGACGCGGGGACGTGTGTCATCGAGGCTCCTCACCCGGTCACCCGGGAATTCGCTTGACCTTGAAGGACTGCGCGATCCTGTCGAGCTCCGCGCTCCGGCTCCGGTAGCACGTGGCCGAGCATCGGATGAGGAGAACGGAGACGCGCGTCCCGTCCGCGGCGAGGTAGGCGGTCTGGTCGAAGGTCTGCACCGGACCTCCGAGGACCTTGAAGTTGTAGACCACGTGGACGCCCCGCACGCCGTCCTTGGGTGGCAGCACCTCGTCGCTGAGGAGTTCGAATGACTTGAAGGGATAGGCGGCGGTCTCCTCCATCTGCTTGCGCACGTCCTGGTCCACCACGACCGGCAGCATCGCCGCGTTGCGCAGGACGTCCAAGGAGACCGAGTTCTGCTCGGACTCGGTGAGTGTGGAGACCATCGCGAAGGCGAAGGGCTCGTCGGACCCGCCGCCCGCGGCGAGCAGGTGGTCGGCGGACGGCCTGTCGTAGCCGTCGTAGCCGACCGTCCAGGAGAGCTGTTTTCGCACCTGGGAGGTGGCGGAGGTCATGTCGCCGAAGATCTTCTGATCCAGGGCCTTCTGGTCCACCTTCTGCCAGGTGGCGGGCACCTTGAAGTAGCTCTGCCCGTCGTTGCCCATGACGTACGTGAAATCGGCACCACCACAACCGGCCAGCCCGGCGACCATGACAGCGGTCATCGCCGCCGAGATCAGCCGAGAGCCCACCCGCGCTCTCTCCACAGGGGCCTTACCTCCGCTTTGCGGTCAACAAGGTTGTTGTGCCCGCTTTCGGAGGCCCGGCCACCTCAAACGATTTTGGAAATCTTGACCAAATCTTGCCGGAAAATGGGCTCGTCTTGTTACACACGCCGAGGTGAGGCATCCCGGGAATAGTTGAATCATCAACTTCTGTTGTGCGGAGTATCGTCGTACCCACGATGCCACACCGCGCCGGAGAGGTCATCCCGGCGGTGCGCACCAAGGCCAGAAAGAAGGGCTCCCCATGCCGGCCGTTACCGCTGACACCCTCACCCTGCCGAGGCTCCCGCGACTGCCCGAGGCCACCACGGCCTGGCGGCCGGTCGCCCGCGTGATCACGGCCGAGCACCACCTGGAGGGAGAGGGCTTCGCCGTGCGGCGCCCCTTCCCCGGCGCGGACCTCTCCCTGGCCGACCCGTTCCTCCTGCTCGACCACATGGGCGCCGTGGAGTACGCGCCGGGCGAGGCCATGGGCACCCCCTGGCACCCGCACCGCGGCTTCGAGACGGTGACCTACATCATCGACGGCGCCTTCCAGCACCATGACACCACCGGCGGCGGCGGCCTGATCGCCGACGGCGACACCCAGTGGATGACGGCCGGGTCCGGGCTGCAGCACATCGAGCAGCCGCCGCCGGAGCTGGTCGCCTCGGGCGGCCTGTTCCACGGCGTCCAGCTCTGGGTCAACCTCCCCCGGGCGCAGAAGTGGGTCCCGCCGCGCTATCAGGACATCAATCGAGGTGACGTGAAGCTGCTTTCCAGCGAGGACGGCTCCTCGCTGGTCCGCGTCATCGCGGGCTCGCTCGCCGGGCACGAGGGGCCGGGCGTCACCTACACGCCGATCACCTACCTGCACGCCACCGTCGCCCCCGGGGCCCGGCTGGACCTGCCGTGGCCGGCCGACTTCAACGCCCTGGTGTACGTGCTCAGCGGCCGGGGCACCGCCGGCCCTTCCGGCACCGCGCTGGACGAGGGGCAGCTCGCGGTGTTCGGGCCGCGCGGCGAGGCGCTGACGCTGCGCGCGGCGGACGCCCAGCCGCAGGCCAGCGCCCAGGGCTGGGAGATCCTCGTGCTCGGCGGGCTGCCGATCAGGGAGCCGATCGCCCGGTACGGCCCGTTCGTGATGAACACCCGGAACGAGATCGTGCAGGCGTTCGAGGACTTCCAGGCGGGCCGCATGGGCGTGGTCCCGGCCGAGAGGATGCCGCACCGCACCACCCGCGACGAGACCATCTGACCCGGCGGCGGACGGCGCCGGCGCCTCACGGGCGCGGGCGCCCCTGCCGCACTCCTCCCGGGGCGCGCGCGCCGGGCGGGGTCGCTAGTCTGCGTGCATGCCTACCGCACTGATCACGGGCGCGACCGCCGGGCTCGGCGCCGCGTTCGCCCGCAGACTGGCGGCCGACGGATTCTCCCTGGTCCTGGTCGCCCGCGACGAGAAGCGCCTGGTCGAGACCGCCGACACGCTGTACCACCGGTACGGCGTGCGGGCCGACGCGCTCGCCGCCGACCTGTCCGCCGAGGAGGGCGTCGCGGCGGTGGAGAAGCGGTTGCGTGAGGGCGTCGACCTGCTGGTCAACAACGCGGGCTTCGCCCACACGGGCGCGGCGCTCGACGTGCCCGTCGAGGACGAGGTCACGATGCTGCGCGTGCACTGCGAGGCGGTGCTCCGGCTGACCATGGCGGCGCTGCCGGCCATGCGGGCGCGCGGCCGGGGCGGTGTGATCAACGTGGCCTCGGTCGCGGCGTTCTTCGCGCACGGCACCTACAGCGCGTCGAAGGCGTGGGTGGTCAACTTCAGCGAGTCGCTGGCGGCCCAGGTCCCGGAGCCACGCGTCCGGGTCATGGCGCTGTGCCCGGGTTTCGTGCGAACGGAGTTCCACGAGCGGGCGGCGATCGACACCTCCGGCATCCCCGGGTTCATGTGGCTGTCGGCCGACCGTGTGGCCGGCGCCGCCATGCGTGACCTCGCACGCGGGCTGCCGGTCAGCGTGCCGGATCCCCGATACAAGGCGATCGTGGGAGTGTCGAGGTACATTCCCCGCGGTGTGGTCGCCCGGGTGTCGGCGCTCATCGGCCGCTGAAAGGTTCGCCGATATCCGAACGCCGGGAATTCTCCGGGTTTTCCCGGAGCATGGCATATAAACGCGGCGCCCATTCCGGCCGACACGCGGAGACCGCGATCGAATGAGCGCTTCGAGCGGGCCCAGGAACTAAAGTCGGCGAATGTGTCGATGCCGCGAGTGAATTGAATGGACGAGAAGGTTGTCGTCGTCGGGCAGGGATATGTCGGCCTTCCGCTGGCGATGCGCGCTGTGCGGGCCGGTTTCACCGTCGTCGGGATCGACGTCGACCCGTGGCGGGTGAAGCGGCTGAACGCCGCCGAGACCTACATCGAGGACGTCGGCGACGAGGCGCTCGACGCCGCGCTCAGGACCGGCCGCTACCACGCCACCACCGCCTACGCGGACGCCGAGGGCTTCGACGTGGGTGTGGTCACGGTGCCGACGCCGCTGCACGAGGGGGTGCCCGACCTGCGGCACGTCGCGGACGCGGGCCGGTCGCTGGCCGCGTTCATCCGGCCCGGCGTCACCGTCGTGCTGGAGTCCACCACCTATCCCGGCACCACCGAGGAGTACCTGCGGCAGGTGCTGGAGGAGGGCTCGGGGCTGCGCACGCCGGGGGACTTCCACCTCGGCTACAGCCCCGAGCGCATCGACCCCGGCAACGAGCGCTGGCGCCTGGAGAACACCCCGAAGATCGTGTCGGGGGTGGACGCCGCGTCCCTGGCGAAGGTCCAGGCGTTCTACGGGCGGATCGTCGACGACGCGGTCCCGGTCTCCTCACCCCGGGTGGCCGAACTGTCCAAGCTCCTGGAGAACACGTTCCGCCATGTCAACGTGGCCCTGGTCAACGAGCTGTCGATCTTCGCCGGGCAGCTCGGCATCGACGTGTGGGAGGCCATCGACGCGGCCTCGACCAAGCCCTTCGGCTACATGCGGTTCACGCCGGGACCCGGCGTCGGCGGGCACTGCCTGCCGATCGACCCGTCCTACCTGTCGTGGAAGGTCAAGCGCAGCCTCGGGCACACCTTCAGGTTCGTCGAGCTGGCGAACGACATCAACGACCACATGCCCGACCACGTCGTGCACCGCCTGACGCTCGCGCTGAACGAGCGGCGCAAGCCGGTGAAGGACAGCCGGATCCTGGTGCTCGGCCTGGCCTACAAGAAGAACACCGGTGACCTGCGGGAGTCGCCCGCGATCGGGGTGGTGAAGGCCCTGCGCCGGCTCGGCGCCGACGTGCGCGCGGCGGACCCGCACATCGAGACGTGCTCGCTGCCGTTCGACGTCGAGATGGCCGAGCTGACGGCGACGGAGCTGGCGCGGGCGGACGCGGTGCTGATCCTCACCGACCACGACCGCTTCGACTACGAGCTGGTGGCCCGGGCGAGCGCCCTCGTCTTCGACACGCGGAACCGCTGCCGGGGAGCCAACGTCGAACGCATCTGACGGACCGGCGGGCCCGCCGCGCGCCCGGGGTTTCCCGACCCATTCAGGGCCGCGGAACCGGCTTGCGTGAGAATACGCAAAGAACTGTCAAGGAGTGCGCCCGGCGGCATTCGCGTTCCCGTGGAGAAAGCGGCGACGCCAGCAGAATCGGCTTATGGCCGAACTTCCACCGGCGCCCGGTTCCGCCGGGTCTCCCCAGGTTCTGATCCGCGGCGGAACCGACGTCCGCCCCGGCGCGGGCGAGGCGGTCCCGCGTGCACGCGGGCGGGGCGGGTGGCCGGTCGTGTCCCGGTGCCTCCCGGCGGCCACGGCGCTCGCCGTCACCGTCGCCGTGCTGCTGCGGTACGACGTCTCCCCCAGAGACATCATCCTGTTCACCATCTACCTGCTGACCTGCCTCACCCTCCCCGGCACCCTGCTCATCCGCGCACTCCACCCCGCACCCCGCACCCTCCCCGAAGAACTCGCCCTCGGCCTCACCCTCGGCTACGCCCTCGAAATCCTCACCTACCTCCCCGCCCGCGCCACCGGCCACCCCCTCCTGGTCCTCCTCTGGCCCGCCGCCACCTACACCGCCTTCCTCCTCCACCCACGGCTCCGCCCCCACCTCACCACCCGACCCACCCGCACCACACCCCTGCCCTGGGCGTGGTCGCTGTCGCTGGCCTTCACCGGGGTGATCGCGTGGGGCGCCGTGCGCTTCTTCAGGACCAACGCGCTGAGGTGGCCCGCGCTCGGCGCCAACGACTACGACATGCCGTACCACCTCGCCCTGATCGGCGAGCTGAAGCACCACATGCCGCCCGCCATGCCCAACGTGGCCGGGGAGCCGCTGTCCTACCACTGGTTCGTCTACGCGCACTTCGCCGCGTCGAGCTGGATCACCGGCGTCGAACCGGTGACGCTGCTGTTCCGGCTGACCATGTTGCCGATCCTCGCCGCGTTCGTCGTGCTGGTCGGGCTGACCGCGCGCCGGATGACGAACTCGTGGGCGAGCGTCGCGCCCGCCGTGGCCGGCACGATCTTCGTGGGGGCGCCGAGCCTGTACCTGGGGCACAACGACGTGCTCGCCTGGGGAGGGCTGCAGGACGTCGCGTGGGTGAGCCCGACCCAGACCTTCGGCGCCCTGGTGTTCGCCCCCGTCGTCCTGCTGCTCATGGACCTGTTCCTGCCTCGGCGGTTCGGTCCCGGCCGATGGGCGCTGCTGGTGGTCCTCCTGGTCACGGTCATGGGCTCCAAGGCCACCTACCTGCCGCTGCTGGCGACCGGGCTCGCGGCGGTCGCGGTGACGACGGCCCTCCAGCGGCGCCGGGCGCCGTGGCGCGCGCTCGTCGTGCTGGCGATGACCCTCTCCTGCCTGGCCTACGCCCAGTTCGTGCTGTTCGGCCAGGCACGGCAGGGCATGGTGGTCGCCCCGCTCGCGTTCATGCGCCAGGGATGGGCGGAGCTGAGCGGCGTGGCGCCGCTGAGCGACACCGCGACCCGGTTCACGGTCCCGGCCGGGTCGCTGGCCGGTTTCACCCTGTTGTTCCTGCTCTGCTGGGCCATCACCTGGTGCGGGGTGCTCGGCCTGCTGGCCAGGCGTCGGCTGCTCGGCCGGCCCTCCGTCGTCCTCATGCTGGGCATGGGCGCGGCGGGTCACGGGGCCGTGCTGCTGTTCGCCCACCCCGGCCTCAGCCAGTTCTTCTTCCTGTTCGCCGCCTACCCGTACCTGGTGATCGTCACGGTGTACGGGATCACCGTCATCACGCGCCGCGCACGGATGCCCGCCCGTACGACGGTGTGGGCGGTGTGCGCGGGGCTGGCGGCGGCGTACCTCGTCCCGCTCCTGGCCGGGGTCGAGGTGCCCCTGGCCCCGGGCCGCGGCGATCTCCCGCTGTACCTGCCGTACCTGGTGCTGCTGGCCGTCGCCGCGGCGGTCGCGGCCGTGGTGGCCGCCAGAGGGGGAGCGCTCCGGGCCGGCGCGGTGGTGACCACCCTGATGGCGGCGATCGCGCTACCGGCCTGCGGGCACGCCCACGTCATCTCCGCGGCGGGCAAGGCGGCGCGCGGCGGCGTCGACGGGGTGGCCCCTCCGGTCCAGGACGGCAGCGTCCCCCGGGCGACGCTCGCGGCCGCGCGGTGGCTGCGCGACCACTCGGCCGAGGACGACCTGGTCGCCACGAACACGCACTGCCGCTGGGGGTGCGAGGACCCGTGCGACACCCAGCAGCTCTGGATGGCGGCGCTGGCCGAACGGCGCATGCTGGTGGAGGGCTGGGCGTACACGGCGAGGAACCTGGCCGGATGGCGCCCGGGCGAGGCGATCGAGCGCCTCCCGTTCTGGGACGCCGAACGGCTGCGGGCGAACGACGCCGTGTTCACCGCGCCGTCGGCGCGGGCGGTCAGGGTGCTGAGGGAGCGGTACGGGGTGCGCTGGCTGCTCGCCGACCGGCGGCTGCTCCACCGGCCGGGCAGGATCGGCGGCGTGGCGAGCCTGCGGTTCCGCGTGGGCGACTACTCGATCTACGAGCTGCCGGCCGCACCCGGACCGGGTGGTGATCACGGGACCAAAGGCTCGCAATGAGATCGCCCAGGGCGGGCGTTCGGCGACCGGCCGGGGACTCGGGATCGCGAGACTTGCGGCATGACCACGACTCCTACCGGCGGTTCCACGCCGGGGCCGGCGGGCTCCACGACCGACACCGCGCCGCTCCCGGCGGGCGGGCCCTACCAGGAGGAACCGGACCGGCCGGCGAGAACGGGCGGGCGGCTGATCGCCTCGGGATGGCTCCCCGCCGCCGTCGCCCTGGCCGTCGCCGTGGCCGTGCTGGTCCGTTACGACGTCTCCCCCAAAGACGTCACCGTGTTCACCATCTACCTGCTGACCTGCCTCACCCTCCCCGGCACCCTGCTCATCCGCGCACTCCACCCCGCACCCCGCACCCTCCCCGAAGAACTCGCCCTCGGCCTCACCCTCGGCTACGCCCTCGAAATCCTCACCTACATCCCCGCCCGCGCCACCGGCCACCCCCTCCTCACCCTCCTCTGGCCCGCCGCCACCTACACCGCCTTCCTCCTCCACCCCCGCCTCCGCCCCCACCTCACCACCCGACCCACCCGCACCACACCCCTGCCCTGGGCGTGGTTCCTCGGGCTCACCGTCGTGTACCTGACCGGGTGGAGCGCCTTCACCTGCTTCAGGGTGAACGCGCTGACCTGGCCCGAGGCCGGGTGGGCGCACGTCGACACGCCGTTCAGCCTGGCCCTGATCGGCGAGCTGCGGCACCACATGCCGCCGGACGTCCCGATGGTGGCCGGGGAGCCGCTGTCCTACCACTGGTTCGTCTACGCGCACTTCGCCGCGTCGAGCTGGATCACCGGCATCGAACCGGCCACCCTGCTGCTGCGCCTGGGCATGCTCCCCATGCTGGTGGCCTTCGCCGTCCTCGTCGGCGTGACCGGGCTGCGGGTGACCGGCTCGCGCGTGGGCGCGGCGCTGGCGGTCGCCGGTACGCTGTTCGTCGCGGCGCCCAGCCTGTACGCGGGCGCGAACGGGCTGCTGCGGTGGACCGGCGTCATGCACGTGCCGTGGAACAGCCCCACCCAGACGTTCGGCGCGCTGCTGTTCGCCCCCGTCGTGCTCGTGCTGATGGATCTGCTGGTCCGGCCGCGCGGCGCGCCCGGCAGGTGGGTCCTGCTGGTGGTCCTGGTGGTGGCGGTCATGGGGGCCAAGGCCACCTACCTCCCGCTGCTGGCCGCCGGGCTGGTGGCGGTGGCGGCGGCCGAGACGCTCAGGCGCCGGAGGGCTCCCTGGCCGGCGGTGGCCGCGCTCGGGGTGACCCTGGCGTGCCTGGCGTTCGCGCAGAGCGTGCTGTTCGGCCACGCCCGGCAGGGCACGACGCTCGCCCCGCTGTCCGTCGTGCGGGCCACGTGGAAGGAGCTGGCCGGGGTGGGCGACCAGGTGGGGCCCACCGCCGGCTGGGTGCTCGGCCTCACGCTGGTGTACGTGGCCTGCTGGGGCGTCACGTGGTGCGGGACGCTCGGGCTGCTCGCCCGGCCGCGCCTGCTCCTGCGGCCGCCGGTGACGCTCATGCTCGGCATGACGGCCTCGGGCGCGGGCATGATGCTGCTGCTCGGCAGCCCGGACGACCTCAACCAGCCGTACTTCCTGCAGGCCTGTTACCCCTACCTGGCCGTGCTCTCGGCGTACGGCCTGCTCGTCGTGGCGCGCCGGGAGCGGCCGGCGCCGGTCGCGCTGGTCTGCGCGGCCGTGGCGGGGATCGCGGTCGCCCTGGCCGTGCGCGTGCTCTGCGACGTCGAGGTGCCCCTGCGCCTCGGCGAGCCGGACGTCCTCATCTACCTGCCCTTCGCCGTCCTGCTCGTGGTCCTGGTGTCGGCCGCCGGCCTCCTGGTGGCGGCCAGGCGGCACGTGCGGTTCTGGGCGCTGTTCGTCACGATGGTCATGGCCGCCGGCACGCCCGCCGCGTGGCAGGCCCGCGTCCTGACCCACCTGCGGCACGGCGCGGACAGCAACCTGAACGCCGGCGACCACCCGGCCCCCGAGCTGATCCCGAGCGGCGCGCTCTCCGCGGCACGCTGGCTGCGGGCGCATTCGGGCCCCGACGACCTGGTCGCCACGAACGCGCACTGCCGCTGGGGGTACGAGCACCCGTGCGACGCGCGCCACTTCTGGGTGTCGGCGCTCACCGAACGGCGCGTCCTGGTCGAAGGCTGGGCCTACACCGCCGCCAACCTGGACCGATGGCGTCCTGGCCGCCCCTACGCCACGCTCCCGTTCTGGGACCGCGACCGCGTCCGGGCCGGCGACGCGGTCTTCTCGGCCCCCTCCGCGGCCTCGGTCGCGCTGCTGCGCGAGCGGTACGGCGTCCGGTGGCTGGTGGCCGACGAACGGCTCACCCGGGCGCCGATCGGGCGCTTCGCGCGCCTGGAGCTCCGTTACGGCGACTACGCGGTCTACCGGCTAACCGGCGGGCCGGGCAGCTGAGCCGGGCTTGAGCGGGCGCCACCACGCCTCGTTGTCGCGGTACCACCGCACCACCTCGTCCAGGCCCCGGCCGAAGTCGGTCCGGGGCTCGAAGCCGATGGCCCGCAGCTTGGAGCTGTCCACGGCGTACCGCAGGTCGTGGCCGGGGCGGTCGGGCACGTGGTCGACGACGTCCCAGCCCACGCCGAGCGCCGCGAGCAGCCAGCCGGTCAGGGCGAGGTTGGTCAGCTCGACGCCGCCGCCGACGTTGTAGACCTCCCCGGGCGTCCCCTTGTCCAGCACGAGCTGGACGGCCCGGCAGTGGTCGTCGACGTGCAGCCACTCGCGCACGTTCAGCCCGTCGCCGTACAGCGGGACCCGCCGCCCGTCGAGCAGGTTGGTGACGAACAGCGGGATCACCTTCTCGGGATGCTGGTAGGGGCCGTAGTTGTTGGAGCAGCGCGTCACCCGGACGTCGAGCCCGTAGGTCCGGTGGTAGGCGCGGCACAGCAGGTCGGCGCCCGCCTTGGCGGCGGAGTAGGGCGAGTTGGGCAGCAGCGGCTCCTCCTCGGTCCACGCGCCCTCGGTGACCGAGCCGTACACCTCGTCGGTGGAGACGTGCACGACCGTGCGGACGCCGGCGTCGAGCGCGGCCTGAAGGAGCGCCTGCGTGCCGAGGACGTTGGTCCTGACGAAGCCGGCGGGACCGGTGATGGACCGGTCGACGTGGGTCTCGGCGGCGAAGTTCACCACCAGGTCGTGCCCGGGGACCACGCCCGCCAGCAGGCCGGCGTCCGCGATGTCCCCCTGGACGAACGCGAACATGTCATGCCCGGCCACCTGCGCGAGGTTGGCCAGGTTGCCGGCGTAGGTCAGTTTGTCCAGGACGGTGACGCGCGCGTCCTCGCATCCGGGGTAGGCCCCGAGCAGGAGCGACCGCACGTAGTGCGATCCGATGAATCCGGCGCCGCCGGTGACGAGGACCTTCATGTGCTCACCTGAATTCTGCTGTGGTCGCCCACCATGAGTTCGTGGGTGTTGGACACCCCGGTCGCCCGGCTCACCTCGACGTTGCGGCCGATGAGCGAGTGCGCGATGCGCGACACCCCTTCGACGGACGAGCCGTCCAGGACGATCGAGTACTCGATCTCGGCGTTCCGCAGGGCGCAGCCGGAACCGATCGAGGTGAAGGGGCCGACGTACGACGACACGATCTTGGTGTCGGCGCCGATGACGAGCGGCCCGCGCAGCACGGAGTTCTCCACCACCGCGCCCGCCTCGACGACGACGCGCCCGCTGACCTCGGTGAGGTGGTCGACGGTGCCGGCGACGCGGGTCTCGACGCGTTCCAGCACGATGCGGTTGCACTCCAGGATGTCGCGCAGCCTGCCGGTGTCCCGCCAGTAGCCGCTCACCAGGTGGGACCGGACGCTGTAGCCGTTGTCGATGAGCCACTGGATCGCGTCGGTGATCTCCAGCTCCCCGCGCGCGGAGGGCCTGATCTCCCGTACGGCGCGGTGGATCGACGGCGAGAACGTGTAGACCCCCACGATCGCGAGGTCGCTTCTCGGGTGCTCGGGCTTCTCCTCCAGCCGGAGGATCTCGCCGGCCTGGCCGAGTTCCGCGACGCCGTAGAACCTCGGTTCGGCGACCTTGGTGAGCAGGATCCGCGCGTCGCAGGCGTGCCGCCCGAACGACTCCACCAGCCCGGCGATGCCGTCGACCAGGAAGTTGTCGCCGAGGTACATGACGAAGGGGTCCTCGCCCAGGAACTCGCGGGCGATCAGCACGCAGTGCGCCAGCCCGAGCGGCGCCTCCTGGGGGATGTAGGTGACCTCCAGCCCGAAGCGCGAGCCGTCCCCCACCGCCCGCCGGACCTCCGCGCCCGTGTCGCCGGTGATGATCCCGGCGTGGGTGATGCCGGCGTCCCGGATGGCCTCCAGCCCGTAGTACAGGACCGGTTTGTTCGCGACGGGTACCAGTTGCTTCGCCGACGTATGGGTCAGCGGGCGCAACCGCGTCCCCCGGCCGCCCGCCAGCACGAGTGCCTTCATCGCCCACCGCGTCCTTCCGCGAGGGACACCTGGCCCCGGCGGCCACCTGCCCGCTCCCAGCTCGTGGGCCAATTTACGCGGAGGCGCGGTCGCGGTCCCGCGTCCGCCGCCCCCTTTGCCGAAGAGCGGGAGACCCGTTGCCCCGGCCAGACGCCGGCGCCTTCCCGAACGTCCACGCGCGGTGGACGGCGTGGCTCACCGCCAGGTTGGCCACGATGATGATCGCCTGCGCCACCAGGACCGGGATCCCCGCCCATCCGGCCAGGATCGGCAGGCCGGCGAGCGAGCACGCGAGGAATCCCAGGCCGACGGTGTAGAAGCGGAGGTAGCCCCTGGGCCAGGAGTCGCCGGACGCGGGGAACACCACCAGCCGGTACCACGGGTAGACGATGACCACGGTGGCGAAATGGGCGGTCACCACCACGTAAAGGTAGGGAACCGTGCCGCCAACCACCAGTAATCCCGTGATCATGATGGCGTAGTAGAGCACGGCCGCGAGGGCGCCGCCGGTCAGATACGTGATGAGGTGACCGCCAAGGACGACGGTGAACGCGCGCCGTGCCCGAGGCGGGTCCTCCCCACCAGCGGGGCGGCCTTCCGCGTCTGCCATGTCCGGCTCCCCTGGTCCTGGTCGCACTGCTTGATCAACTGGATGTTAGGTGGCCTGACGCGAAAGGACACCGACCAACGGGGGGAACAGATGTCAGTGTCGGTCGTCATTCCGTGTTACCGCTCGGCGGCGACGCTCGACGAACTGGTGGCCAGGCTCGTCGCGGTGCTGCGGAGCATGTCGGTCCGCCACGAGGTGATCCTGGTGGTGGACGGGAGCCCGGACGACACCTGGAAGATCGCCTCGGGGCTCGCCGGGCGGGTGGAGGCGGTGCGTGCCGTGCACCTGTCCCGCAACTACGGCCAGCACAACGCGCTGGTCGCCGGGATCAGGGAGGCCGCCATGGACGTGGTCGTCACCATGGACGACGACCTGCAGCACCCGCCGGAGCAGATCCCGCTCCTCCTGGCCGCGCTGGAGGGCGACCGACTGGACCTGGTGTACGGCATCGCGCACGACGAGGAGCACGGCGCGGCCCGCAGCCTGGCCTCGCGGACGGTGAAGTTCGTCCTGTCCAGGCTGACCGGTGTCCAGACCACCCGCAGGACCGGCGCCTTCCGTGCCTTCCGCACCCACCTGAGGAACGCGTTCGCCGACTTCTCCGGCCCGTACGCCTCCGTCGACGTCTCGCTCTCCTGGGCGACCACGCGGGTCGGCGCGGTCGGCGTGCACATGAGCCGGCGGACGCACGGGCGGTCCAACTACACCCTGGCGGCGCTCGTCCAGCACGCGGTGAACATGCTGTTCGGCTACAGCACGGTCCCGCTGCGGGTGGCGAGCTACCTCGGCTTCGTGGTCGGCGTCTTCGGCATGCTCCTCGGGGGGACGGTGCTCTGGAGCTTCGTGTCCGGCAACACCACGGTGGCCGGGTTCACCACCGTCGCCTCGATGGTGGCCATCTTCTCCTCGGCCCAGCTCATGGCGATCGGCGTGCTCGGCGAGTACGTCGGGCGCATCCACGCCAGCGGGGTGGGGCGCCCCACCTACGTGATCAGGGAACGGGCCGGCTCGGCGTCGCCGTTCCCGGCGCACGCGTGGCCGGAACCGACGGCGGCCCCGCCCGCGGGGTGATCCGTCCCCTGGTCCAGCGGAAGCCCTTTCCTGACCAGGTGAACGGTCAGGAACGCCCGGGCCGGTTCGAAGCCGTACCGCGCCCAGGCCTTCTGCACCCGGGTGTTGTGCACCTGGGTGGGGATGACGACCTCGCCGGCGCCCCCGGCCACGGCACGGTCCTCGACGGCCTTGAGCAGGTGGGGGTACAGGCCCCTCCCCCGCATCCCGGCGACCACCCCGGCGAGGAGGATCTCGGTGACCGGGCCGTCCTCGGCGAACGTGGCGAGCCCGGCGGCCCGGCCGCCCTCCACGTACAGGCCCACGCACCTGCCCTGGGCCGCGGAGCCGCGCGCCCACTGCCGGTATCCGGCCAGGGCGCCGGCCGCGCCGAACAGCGGGTTGGCGTGGTACTGGCACGCGTACCCGCCGAACACCCCCGACACCAGCGCGTCCACGGTCACCGGGTCCCGCAGTCCCCCGACGCCCACCCCGGGCGCGGACCCCGGCGCCCTGCCCGTCCCCGCGGCCAGGCGCCAGTAGACCAGGGAGTCGGCGAACAGGGCGGTCCTGCCCAGGGCCGTCAGCCGCGCGAACCACCCGACGCACGCGGCCGGGTAGCGCAGGATGAGGACGTCGGCCGCCGACCGGCGCACGGCCTCGCGGACGGCCTCGAACGTCTCCGGCGACCCTCCGGAGACGGTGAGTCGCTCGACCCGCAGCCCGAAGCGCTCCGACTCCAGCGGGGAGGCGACGGCCCGCACGTCGTCCGTGCCGCACTCCTTGAGGTCGCGCCAGGCCATCAGCGCACCACGTAGCCGGTGACGGCCTCGACGACGCGGGCCACGGCGCCCTCGTCCAGGTCGGCGAACAGCGGCAGCCGTACGAGCCGGTCGGCGATGTTCTCGGTCACCGGGCAGCCGTCAGGGGCGGTCCGCCCGTACCGCCGGCCCGCCGGGGCCGCGTGCAGGGGCTGGTAGTGGAAGGCCGCCTGGACGCCCGCGCCCGCGAGATGGGTGATCAGGCCCTGGCGGTTGGCCAGGTCGGGGAGCAGCAGGTAGTACAGGTGGGCCGGATGCCCGCACCCCTCCGGCACGACCGGCTGGGACACGCCGTGCTCGGCGGCCCAGTCGGCCAGCCCTTCGTGGTAGGCGTCCCACACCGCGTGGCGGCGGGCCTGGATCCGGCCGAAGGATTCGAGCTGGGCGGTGAGCTGCGCCGCGAGCACGTCGGAGAGCAGGTAGCTCGACCCGATGTCGAGCCAGCGGTACTTGTCCACCTGGCCGCGGAAGTACCGGCTCCGGTCGGTCCCCTTCTCCCGGATGATCTCCGCCCGTTCGGCGACGGCCGGGTCGGCCACCAGCAGCGCCCCGCCCTCGCCGCACTGCACGTTCTTGGTGGCGTGGAAGCTCAGCGTGGCCATGCCGCCGAACGAGCCGAGCGGCCTGCCCCGGTAGGAGCCGCCGAACCCGTGCGCGTTGTCCTCGACGACCGCGAGGCCGTACCGCTCCGCGATCTTCCCGATGACCTCCATCTCGCAGGCGACGCCCGCGTAGTGGAGGACCACGATGGCCCGCGTGCGGCCGGTGATCGCCGCCTCGATCCGGTGCTCGTCGATGTTGAGGGTGTCGGGCCTGCAGTCGAGGAACACCGGCACCGCCCCGCGCAGCGCGAAGGCGCTCGCCGAGGACACGAAGGCGAACGACGGCGTGATCACCTCGTCGCCGGGGCGCAGGCCGAGCAGGAGCGCCGACATCTCCAGCGCGTGCGTGCAGGACGTGGTCAGCATCGCGTGCGGCGCCCCGGTCAGCTCGCGCAGGAGCCGGGTGGCCCGGCGGGTGAAGGGCCCGTCACCGCTGGTGAACCCCTCCCGTACCGAGACCGAGAGGTAGTCGAGCTGGTTGTCGGCGATGTGGGGCCGGTTGAAAGGAATCGGCGTCAGGCTGGCTGGGCTCACCCGTCAAACCAACACCGGTCACCGGCACGCCCGTCGGCGCCTCTCGGCCGTTTGACGAGTCGTTGGACAAGCCGTGAACCATGTGGACCTTTCGGCGCCCGGCCACCGGGTCCGGGTGGCACAAAGGAGGGCAGGACGGCTGGTCAACGACCTTTATGAACATGGTGTCGGGTTCGGCAAGTCCGTTCGGCGCGCGAGGGAAACGCCTCCTTCCGGTGTACTCATTGTGGTCCGGGGGGTGGCACATGGAAGCGACACTGATTCGCCGCACGGTCGAGCTGGAAGACCGGCACTGGTGGTTCCGGGAGCGGCGGGCGATCGTCGGCCGGCAGCTCCGCCGGTTCGAACCGGGCAGGGCCCTGGACCTCGGCGGGGCGGGCGGCGGCAACGCCCGCGTGCTCATCGAGCACGGCTGGGACGCCCTGGTCGCCGACCAGTCCGAGACGGCGGTCGAGTTCGCCAGGGAACGCGGACTGCGGGCGGTCCAGGCCGACGCCTGCGACCTGCCCCTGCCGGACCGGGACTTCGACCTGGTCCTGGCCTTCGACGTGCTGGAGCACATCGAGAACGACCACCGGGCCCTCTGCGAGATCGTCCGGGTGCTCAGGCCCGGAGCGGTGGCGCTGATCGCGGTCCCGTGCGACATGGCGCTGTGGTCCTCCCATGACGTGGCGGCCGGTCACCACCGCCGCTACACGCGGACGGGACTGTGCGCGCTGCTCAACGGCGGCGGCCTGGTGGTCGACCGCGTGTGGAGCTGGAACGTGCTGATGCGGCCGATCGTCGCGCTGCGCCGGCGCAACCAGACCGGCAGCGACCTCACCGAGCTGCCGCCCGTGGTGAACGCCACCCTGGGCGCGGTGGTGGCGGCGGAGCGTTACCTGCCCGTCGGCTCGCTTCCCGGGGTCTCCCTCATGGTCCGGGCGCACCGCCCGCTGTGAGGTCCCGCCGCCCGGACCGCATCGAGCGACCACCCACCGCCACCGCCTCGACGATATGGGGAGTGCCATGAGAGATCCACGGCCTGCGCGCCAGGTACGGGTTCCCGAGCCTTCCCCCTCCGGCAGGCCCGGGCTCATCTTCCTGATCGGCACCGGCCGCTGCGGTTCCACCCTGCTGTACGACATGCTGGCCCACCATCCGCACACCGGGTTCACCACCAACCTGGACGAGCGGTGGGGACGGCTTCCCGCCGTGGTCCGCCGGCTCGCGACGGGGGCCTACCGCCGGGCGCCCTCGCTCCCCAGGCGGGTGCGGCCCAGCGAGGCGCAGAGCGCGCTCGCCCGTGACATCTCCCCGATGATCGTCGATTCGTTCCGCGACCTGGTGGCGGCGGACGTGACGCCGTGGCTGGCGGCACGGTCGCGGGCGTTCTTCGAGGGACGGGCCGCCCTGGAGCGGGTCGACCGCTACCTGCACAAGTTCACCGGCTGGCCGCGCGCCTCGTTCCTGCACGAGGTGTTCCCCGACGCGCGCTTCGTGCACATCCTGCGGGACGGCCGGGCGGTGGCCAGTTCCTGGTCGCAGATGCCGTGGTGGCGCGGCGACCTCGGGCCTTCCCGATGGGACTACGGCCCGCTGCCGGCCTCCTACGCCGAGGAGTGGGACCGTGAGGGCCGGTCCATGACGCACCTGGCCGGCATCGGGTGGAAGGTGCTCATGGACGCCTACGGCGCCGCCAGGGCGAGCGTGCCCTCCCACCTGTGGCTCGACATCCGCTACGAGGACCTGGTCGCCGATCCGCGCAAGCACACGGACGTGATCCTGTCCTTCCTCGGGCTTCCGTGGACCGCCCAGTTCGAGCGGAGGCTCGGCCGGACGCCGATCACCCTGGACCGGACCGGCGCCTTCCGGGAAGACCTCTCCCCCGCGCAGGTCGCCCTGCTGAACCGCTCCCTCGGAGCACATCTCACCGAGCACGGCTACTCGATCTGATCGCCCGACCCACCGACCTCGTCAAGGACCGCGATGCCGAACGCCATGAAGAGCCTGAACAGGAAGATAGCGCTGGCCAGGAGGCACGGCGCCGACAGGGTGGCGATCGCCCTGGCGGGGAAGGCGCTGCAGTTCCCCCTGATGATGGTGTTCGGCGGCACGCGATGGCACCTGCGGGGGTACCACACCACCAACTACAAGAAGGTGGCGGTGGCGATGGCCGGCACCGTGGCGGCGCCCGCCGGGGTGGTGGCCGAGGTCGGCTGCGGGCTCGGCGACATCCTCACCAGGGTCGAGGCCCGGCACCGGCTCGGGTTCGACATCGACAGGGGCGTCATCGCCTGGGCGCGGTTCCTGCGGAGGTTCGGCCGGTCCAGGGCGGAGTTCGCCGTCGGCAGCTTCGACGCGCTCGCCCGCTCCGAGCACGAGGCCATCGACCTGCTGATCATGACCGGCTGGTTCCACTACATGCCGGACGACTGGATCAGGGACCAGATGCGCTCGCTGCTCGCCGTCAAACGGGTCCGCCACCTGCTGGTGGACGAGTTCCCCGACCAGCGGGGCAGGATCGAGCGGCTCTTCGACGAGCTCGCGCTGCAGGTCGACCGGCGTCACGACTGGCAGGACGACAAGTTCCTCTTCCTGTACCGCTGCGGCGACTGACCGCGCGGAGCACAGGCCGATGACCCCGACCGGAGGGGACGCGGCGGCCAGGACCGCGCGACGTCCCTCGTTCATCATCACGATCGACGTCGAGGCGGACGACTGCTGGGGGGACCAGACGTCGATCCGCACCGCCAACGCCGCCCACCTGCCACGGTTCCAGGCGCTGTGCGAACGGTACGGGCTCCGCCCGACGTACCTGGTGGACTGGGCCATGGCGCGCGACCCCGCCTTCCAGCGGTTCGGCCGGTCGCTGACCGAACGCGGCGCGGGCGAGATCGGGATGCACCTGCACGCCTGGACCACCCCGCCGCTGGTGCCGCTGACCGCCGCCGACCACCGGTTCAAGCCGTTCCTGACCGAGTACCCCGAGGACGTCATGGCGGCGAAGGTCGAGACCGCGACGCGGATCCTGACGCAGACCTTCGGCGTCGCGCCGGTCAGCCACCGCGGGGGGCGGTGGGCGCTCGACGAGACCTACGCCCGCGTCCTCGTCGGGCACGGGTACCTCGCCGACTGCTCGGTGACGCCGCTCGTCTCCTGGGCGGGGACCCTGGGCGCCCCCGGCGGGGCGGGGCTGCGGGACTACTCGGCCTTCCCGGCGCGCCCCTACTTCCTGCACCCCGCCGACATCGGCAGGGCCGGGGACTCTCCGCTCCTGGAGGTGCCCATGACCATCGTCCCCCGGCGGCACGGGCCCCTGGCCGCGCGCGCGGGCCGCTTGCTGCGCCGGGGCCGGGTGACCCGGCGGGCCGCCCGGCTGCTGTTCCCCGAGACGGTGTGGATGCGGCCCGACGGGCGCAACCGCCGCGCCATGGCCGAGGCGCTGCTCCGGGACGACCGCGACCACGTCGAGTTCATGCTGCACTCCTCGGAGCTCATGCCCGGCGGCAGTCCCTGCTTCAGGACCCCGCGGAGCGTCGAGGCCCTCTACCGCGACATGGAGTCCCTGTTCTCGGCCGCCGCCGGCCGGTTCCAGGGGCGCACCCTCGCGGAGTACCGCGCGGAGTTCGCCGCCAGGGACGGACACGCGACGGGCGCTCTTCCCGATCCGGTTTAGGGGGCCCGCCATGGTCCTGCACGTCTGCGAGGTGATCAGGTCGCTGGACGTCGGCGGCGCGGAGGTGCTCCTCGTCGAGAGGCTCCGCGCGGCGCGCGGCGGCAAGCGCTACACCGTCGTGTGCATGCGGGCCTCGACCCCGGAGCTGATCGACCGGTTGCGGACGGCCGGGATCGCCGTGGTGGACCTGAGCCGGCACCGCGGCCCGGCCTGGCCGGTCGCGCTCGCCCGTACGGTGCGCCGGCTGCGGCCCGACGTCCTCAACATCCACTCCCCGCTGCCCGCGGCGGTGCTCCGCCCGGCCTCCCGGCTCTGGACCCCGCGTCCCGCCGTGATCTCGACCGCGCACAGTGTGCGCTACCGCCTGCCCGTCCTGCTCCTGGACCGGGCCACGGGGTGGATGGACACCCGGACCGTCGCGGTGTCGCCGCAGGTCGCCAGGAGCGTCACCGTCTGGGGGGCCCGCCGCCCCCTCACCCGGATCCACGGCGTCGACGTCGCCGGGCAGCGCCGGCGGGCCGCCGACGCGGAGCGCATCCGCCGGGAGTGGGACGTGCCCGCGGGCGCCTTCCTGGTGGTGCACGCCGGGAGCTTCCGCCCGGTGAAGAACCACGCCCTGCTGGTGCGGGCCGCCGCGCAGGTGAGCGCCCGCGCGCCGCGCGCCCTGTTCCTGCTCGCGGGATCCGGCCCGCTGTTCAGGGAGACCGCCGACCGGGTCGCCGCCCTCGGCCTGGGCGGGACCGTCCGCCTGCTCGGGCCGGTGCGCGAGGCGTCGCGGCTGGTCGCCGCCGCGGACCTGCTGGTCCTGTCCTCCACCTACGAGGGCCTTCCCGTCGTCGTCATGGAGGCGCTGGCTGCGGGCGTCCCGGTGGTGGCCACCGACGTCGGGGGCCTGCGCGACCTGATCGTGCCGGAGCGCAACGGGCTGCTCACCCGGCCTGGCGACGCGACGGCGCTCGCGGGCGGGATCCTGCGCGCGATGAGGGGCGAGGTGCACGCGCGGCTGCGCGAGGGGGCGCGGGCGGCGGCCGATCCCGCGGACATCGCCGCCACGGCGGACTGGTTCGAGGCCCTGTACGAGGACGCCGCCCGGCCCGCCGCCCGCCGGCCGTGATCCGGCGGGCCGGGCGCGGTGGACCGGGGTTCACCGCAGGATGTTCTCCGGGACCACCTCGCGGCCGGCCGGCCGGACCCTGACCCGTCCCAGCGCGTCGCGCAGGTCGGCCCTGCACGGCAGGAGCGCCGAGACGGGCAGCCCGGCCGACCTGACCAGCCACGCCACCTTCACGATGGTGAGCGCCACGTAGGTCAGCGACGACACCAGGGCCGCGCCCGCCGCGCCGTGGACCGGGATCAGCATCAGGTTGAGCAGGACGTTGGCGGCCAGCGCGACCAGGGCGAGCGCCGTGAGGGTCATCGGCCGCTCCAGGCGTACCAGGTACTGGTCGACGGGCCGCATGAGCGTGAGCGCGACCATGCCGGGGCCGAGGATGACCAAAGGCGCGACGCTCCCCGTGAACGAGCGGCCGTACACCAGCGGGATCAGCACGGGGGCCACCGCCGCCACCGTTCCGATGAACGCCGTGGACACCACCAGGTTGAGGCGCATCGCGTGCGCGGTAATCTCACCGGCCTCGCGCAGGTCCCCCACGGCCTGGCGGGGGAGGACCACCTGGCTGATCGCCTCCGCGGGGATCCGGGTCTGGTCCAGCAGGGCGACGGCCACGGTGTAGAGGCCGACCGCGGCCACCGAGTCGAGATCCTGCAGGAGCAGGACGTCCACGATCAGCAGGAGGTGGAACGCCACCGGCCCCAGATGGTAGCGGCCCCCGAGGGCGAGCTGCCGGACCGCGAGGCACAGGTCGGCGTCGCGCAGCGGCCACGGGCGGAGCGCCCTGAGGAAGACCAGGCAGGGGACGATCATGGACACGGTCCAGCAGGCGACGGCCCGTGAGAGCGTCATCGCGCCGGCGAGGGCCAGGGCGACGGCGGGCAGGCACTGCGTCAGCCCGCTCGCGACCGACGCCCTCCCGACGACGCGCGTTCCCGACCTCAGCAGCGCCAGGCCGGTGAGGTTGACCGTGACGACGCCGAACGGCACGCCGAGCAGTGCCAGGCAGGCGAGTTGCGGGGGCGCGGGCAGGATGCCGGCGTAGGCGAGGGCGATCCCGGCGGCCGCGGTGAGGGTGCCGAGGACCGCGCCGAGGATCAGGGCGTTGACGGTGAGGGCGTGGCGGGTGGCCTCGCCGGCCCACAGGGAGATCTGCGTCTGCTCCACGGACAGGTGGCCGACCACCATGGCCGCGTAGGCGATCGTCGTGACGACGGCGTACCCGCCCCTGCCCTCGGGGTGGAGGTTGTGCGCGATGAGCAGTCCGGTGATCATGGCGAGCACCAGCCGTACCACCCTGCTCGCCATCATGCGCAGGGCCCGTTCCAGCGGCGGGTTCATGTGCGCGGCACGGGAGAGGGGCGCCCGCCGGTCGTCTCCGGCCGTCCCGGCCTCGCGGACGGGCCGGTATCGCGGGGGCGTCTCGTCCAGGCCACCGCCGCCAGCAGGCTCACCGCCATGACGATCGGCATCCGCTGGCGGAAGATGAGCCCGATGTTCGCCATCGTCGTGGCGTAGGCGATCGTGCCGGGGACGATGAACAGGAGCAGGATCAGCAACGTGCTGGGCCGCCTGCGCCACACCAGGCGCGCACCGCTCACCGCGTAGACCAGCACGACGTACCAGATCAGTGAGTCGATCTTGCCGAGCTGCAGGGACGTGCTGCCGTCGGTCCAGGGGAACGGGGAGAACAGGGTGTACAGCAGTTTGCCGCCCAAGGCGCTCCACGGGTCGCCGCCGTCCTCGAACACCACCCCGGAGCCGGAGCCGGAGTTCGAGCGCCGGGCGCCGGCGGACTGCCCCTGGTCGAGCTGCGCCAGCATCGACTCGGCGGGCGCGCTGTTCAGCACGGCACCGGACACGAACAGCATCGCCGTCAGCCCCGCGGTCGCGAGGAACAGGGTCCGCAGGGAGAGCATCCGCTTCAGGCCGGTGACGCCGACCAGCAGCGGGAGCACGCACATGAACACCATGTACGGCCGCACGTACCACAGCAGCCACAGCATCGGCCCCAGCAGCAGGAGCCGGAACAGGTCGAACCGCCGGACGAGCGACACGCCGATCCCCAGGGACGCCACGACCAGGAACGCGTTGAAGCCGTCCTTGTAGGTGTCGGAGGTGTGCAGGAGGAACCCCGGCATGAACGCGGTCACCACCAGGAGCTTGAACGCCCCCCGGTCGTCGGCCCCGACCAGCAGGGCGAACCTGTACATGACCACGCACAGCATGCAGGCGATCAGCGCGACCACGGCGGTGCAGGCCAGCGGCGCCGGCCCTCCGCAGATGAGGACGATGAAGGCGAACACCTGGCAGGCCACGCCCACGGCGGACAGCGAACCCGAGTCACCGGGCGTGAGGCCGCCGTGCACGCCCTCACGCCGCCACTGCTCGGCGATGTCGATGGCCTTCAGCTCGTACCAGACGTTGTCGCCGCCGTAACCGATGGCCGCGCCGCGCTCCAGCGTCAGGTGGACGACGAGCCGGAGCGCGAAGGCGATGAGCAGAACAGGCAGAACACGTCGCGCGGTCTTCTCCGTCAAGTTGGCGTGCACGAGAAAGACGAGCGCCGCGAGAACGGCGATGACGACGACGATTTCCATTGAAGCCGGCCTCCAGCCGAGCCGACGACGATTGACTCCGCGACGGTGACGCTAACGTCGGCGGGGGTACGACATCTCTCCGGGACGGCGCGATGGCCTGACGATTGTCCGTGCTTGGAGGATTCTTTTCGATCGGCCCCGGCTTCGGCGCCGGGATGGCGGCGGAACTCCGGCCTCATTGATCGGGTGCCGTGACATGCGGCTTTTGTCGGCTTGTCGACCGGCGATACGAGCCGTCGAATCCGGCGAACCCGGCGTGTCGCCAGTGGGTTCCGGCCCGGAGGCACGCCTGTGGCCGCCTATCGGGTGCCTCGCGTAAATCCCCTGACGGCGGATGGGCCGGATACGAAAACGGTTCCCCTACCGCAATCTGATCATGAGCGAGTAGCGAATGAGGAAACACTTTGCCGCGACCGCTACGGTGCCGGTGGCCGAATCGAATAGCGGGCTAGTTTCGTCAGCGTGGCCAGGCCCAACGTCGAGGAGCCCTTGTGAAGCCGGACAGCCGAATACGGGTAATGGAGATCATCGCGCGGTTGAACGTCGGCGGGCCGGCGACACAGATCACCGGATTGAGCGAGCGGCTCGACCGGCGGGAGTTCGACCACCGGTTGTACGCGGGACAGGTCGAGGGCGACGAGGCCGCCCACGGCGAGGACGTCCCCGCCGCGGAACGGCTGCCCGTCCACCGGATCCCCGGGCTCGGCCGCACGGTCCGCCCCGGGGACGACCTGCGCGCGCTGGCCCACCTGGTCGGGGCGATGCGCCGGTTCCGCCCGCACGTCGTGCACACCCGCACCGCCAAGGCCGGCGCACTCGGGCGCGTCGCCGCCTGCGCCTCCGGTGTCGGCCCGGCCCGGATGCACACCTTCCACGGGCACCTCCTGCACGGGTACTTCACCGGCGCGCGGCGTTCGGCCTACGTACGCTCCGAGCGGGTCCTCGCCTCGCTGTCGCACCGGCTGGTGGCCGTGGGGGAACAGGTGCGCGACGACCTCCTGGACGCCGGGATCGGCCGGCGCGAGCAGTACTCCGTGGTCCCGCCCGGTGTCCGCATCGGACCGGTCCCCGGCCGCAGGGAGGCGCGCCTGGCGCTGGGCCTCCCCCTCGACGCCCCCGTGGTCGCCTACGTCGGCAGGCTGACCCGGGTCAAGCGGCCCGACCGGCTCGCCGCCACGGCGCGCGCCGTGCTGGACCGCGTGCCCGGCTGCCGCTTCGTCGTCTGCGGAGGCGGCTCGCTGCTGGGCGAGCTCGAGCGCGACATCGCCCCCTTCCGCGCCTCCTTCGACCTGCTCGGCTGGCGCAGCGACACCGAGACGGTGTACTCCGCGGCGGACGTGGTGCTGCTGACCTCCGACAACGAGGGCATGCCGCTGACCCTGGTCGAGGCGGGCATGACCGGGACCCCGGTGGTGTCCACGCGGGTCGGCAGCGTCGCCGAGATCGTCAAGGACGGCGAGACGGGCCTGCTCGCCGGCACCGGCCCGGACGAGCTGGCGGCCCAGGTCGCCCGCCTGCTCACCGACCCGTGCCTTGCGAGGCTGCTGGGCGAGGCGGCCCGCGCCTGGACGACGGCCTCGTTCTCGGTGGAGCGCCTGGTGGCCGACACCGAGTCCCTCTACCGATCGCTGCACCGGCGGCGGCGCGCCGGGCGCCGTCTCCGCACCAGAACGGCCAGGGGTGCCCGATGAGGGTCCTGGTGACCGGAGGCGCGGGGTTCATCGGCGCCAACCTGTGCAAGGCGCTCGCCGACCGGCCAGAGATCGAGCGGCTGACGGTGCTGGACGACCTCAGCGGCGGGGACCTGGTGAACCTCGGCGGCGTACGGGCCGACTTCGTGCTGGGCAGCATCCTGGACCGCCCGCTGCTCGCGGAGCTGGTCGCGGACGCCACGACGGTGATCCACCTGGCCGCCCGGCCGTCGGTGCCCCGCTCCCTCGCCGACCCGGTGACCTCGCACACCGTCAACGCCACCGGCACCCTGAACGTGCTCGAAGCCTGCCGGGCCACCGCCCCGCACGTGATCATCGCCTCCTCCTCGTCGGTGTACGGCGACGTCATCGAACCGTGCAAGCACGAGGAGCTGCCCACCCGGCCGCTCAGCCCGTACGGCGCCAGCAAGCTCGCCGCCGAGTCCTACGCCCTGGCGTACGCCGCCGGCTTCGGGCTCCCGGTCCTCGCGTTCCGGTTCTTCAACGTCTTCGGGCCCCTGCAGCAGGCCGACCACGCCTACGCGGCGGTCGTCCCGGCGTTCACCTCGGCGGCCCTGCTCGGGCAGCCGGTGCCGATCCACGGTGACGGCAAGCAGTGCCGGGACTTCACCTACGTCCAGTCGGTGACCGACGTGGTGACCGACGCGGTGCTGCGCCGGGTGACGAGCCCGAAGCCGGTGAACCTCGCCTTCGGGGCCAAGGTGTCGCTGCTCGACCTCGTCGACGCGCTCGCCGCCGTCCTGGACCGCCCGGTGCGGACCTCGTTCCTGCCCGCGCGCAGGGGCGACATCCGCGAGTCGCGGTCCTCACCGCGGCTGCTGCTCGACCTGTTCCCCGACGCCGCCGCCGTCCCGCTGGACGAGGGGCTGCGCCGGACGGTGGCCTGGTTCGAGATGACGATGGGCTCAGGGGCGCGCCGCCGCGCGGAGCCCGACGCGGGCGCCTGACGGCGCACCCGTCACCCGCCACCGCCCAGCCAGCATGTCCTCGCACGCCAATAGGAGAAGCCGTGAACGACTCGGCAAGGAAGACGTACCTCATAACCGGAGGGAGCGGGTTCATCGGCTCCCATCTGACCGACTCCCTGCTCGCCCGCGGGGACTTCGTCGTCGTCCTGGACAACCTCTCGACCGGGCGCCTGGCCAACATCGCCCACGTCCTCGACCACCCGCGCCTGCAGTTCGTCCAGGGGTCGGTGCTGGACGAGCTCACGGTCGACGAACTGGTCCACCGGTGCGACATCGTCGTCCACCTGGCCGCCGCCGTCGGGGTCAAGCTGATCGTCGAGCATCCTCTGCGGTCGCTCACGACCAACATCCGGGGTTCGGAGAACGTCATCGAGGCCGCGCACCGCTACCGGCGGAAGATCCTCATCACCAGCACGAGCGAGATCTACGGGAAGAACTCCAACGGCCCGCTGTCGGAGCTCGCCGACCGCATCCTCGGCAGCCCGGCCGTCGTCAGGTGGGCCTACAGCACCGCCAAAGCCGTGGACGAGATCCTCGCCAACGCCTACCACAAGGAACGCGGCCTGCCGACGATCATCGTCCGGCTGTTCAACACCGTGGGACCCCGGCAGAGCCCCTCGTACGGCATGGTGGTCCCCCGCCTGGTCAGGCAGGCCGTCGGCGGCCTGCCGCTCAGCGTCTTCGGCGACGGCACCCAGACGCGGTGCTTCGCCCATGTCGCCGACGCGGTCGAGGCCCTGCTCATGCTCCTCGACAGCGACGAGGCCGTCGGCCAGACCTTCAACGTCGGGTCCAACGCCGAGGTGAGCATCCTGGAACTGGCCAAGGCGATCATCGACAAGACCGGTGCCGTCGCCGGCATCGAGCACATCCCGTACGCCGAGGCGTACGAGGAGGGGTTCGAGGACATGGCCCGCAGAGTCCCCGACACCACCAAGCTCCGCCGGCTCACCGGCTGGGCGCCGACCCGCTCTCTCGACGACATCCTCCAGGAGACCATCGCCGAGGCGCGCACCGAGATGACGGCGTCCGCCCGATGAGATCGTCGGCCGTCGCCATGGCCGGGGTCGCGGCACTGCTGCTCACCACGGCCGGCATCCACCCGCTCACCCGCCTGGCGCTCCGCTTCGACCTGACCGACCGGCCGGGCGGGTACAAGGCCCACGGCCGCCCCGTGCCCTACATCGGAGGCGTCGCGATCCTCGCGGGGACCGCGGTCCCCGCCACCGTCTTCCTCGGGCTCGCCGACGACCAGGTCGGCATCCTGCTCATCGGCGCCGCGGTCGTGGCGATGCTCGGCCTCGTCGACGACATCGTGGCCCTCACCCCCGCCACGCGGCTGTGCGTCGAGGCGCTGGTGGCGAGCGGCGTGGTGCTGAGCGGCGTGCAGATCCCGCTGACCGGCGGCTGGCCGGACGGCCTGGTCACCGTGCTGTGGATGGTCGTCATCACCAACTCGTTCAACCTTCTCGACAACATGGACGGCGCCCTCGGCGCGACGGTGGTGGTCGGCGCCGGGCTCCTGGCGGCGGGCGCGTTCGTCCACGGCAGCCCGTCGACCGGTCTGCTGCTGGTGACGCTCGCCTTCGCCGCTCTCGGTTTCCTGCCGCACAACTGGGCGCCCGCGAAGGTGTTCATGGGGGACTCGGGGTCGCTGTTCATCGGTTTCGTCATCGCCGGGTCCGCCGCCTCGCTGGCCACCCACCAGGCCACCGAGGCGGTGGTGGCGAACCTGCTCCTGCCCACCTTCGTCGCGACCGTCGACACCGGTGTCGTGCTGCTGTCCCGGCTGTGGACCGGCCGCCCGCTGATGCGGGGCGGCACCGACCACCTGTCCCACCGCCTCCACCGGCTCGGGATGGGCACCAGGCGGACGGCGCTGGTGCTCGCCGCGGTCACGGCCGCGGCGGGAGGCCTGCACCTCGCGATGGCCCTGGGGCTGGCGTCCCCGCTGATCGCGACGATCGGGGCGCTGGGCGCGGCGATCCTCCTGATCGGCCTGCCCCAGAGGGTGTCGGTCTCCTCTCCACGCCTGTCCCACACTCCTTCGATGAACATCAGCGAAAGGCAATGACCTGTGGAACTCATCTATTACGTTCGGCTGGCGCGCCGGAACTGGTTCGCCATCGTGCTGTCACTGATCCTGGCCATGGGGACGTCGCTGGTGGTGACCGCGAACACCTCGCCGAAGTACCAGGCGATGACGACCATGCTCGTGTCCGGATACGACAAGCAGGGCAGCCTCGCGACCGCGCTCCAGGCGGGGGCGCTCTCCCAGCAAAGGGTGCAGTCCTACGCCAACCTCATGGCCAGCCGCCGGGTGGTCGGCCAGATCGTCCCGCGCAGGGAGATCGCCGCCGTACAGTCCAGCATCAAGTCCGAGGCCATCCCGCTGACCATGCTGCTCCGTGCCACGGTCACCGACGTCGACCCGCGTCGCGCGGCGCAACTGGCCAACAGCCTGGGCACGGCGTTCGCCCGGGTGATCGACGAGATCGAACGCCCAGGTCACGCGAGCCAGTCCACCGTCAGGGTGACGGTGGTGGACCGCGCAGAGGTGCCCCAGCGGCCGGTCAGCCCCCGGCCGCTGGTCAACATGGCGGTCGCGCTGCTGATCGGACTGCTCGTCGGGCTCATCGGGCTCGCCGTCCGTGACCGCCTCGACACCCGCATCAGGACGAGCGAGTCCCTGCACCGGCTGTCCAAGAGCCCCACGCTCGGCATCATCGAATACGAGAGCGGCGCCCGGCGCGACCCGCTGATCGTCCGGCAGGGCGGCAGGTCATCACGGGCGGAGTCGTTCCGCTCGCTGCGGACCAACCTGCAGTTCCAGGGGACCGACAAGCGGGCCCGGTCACTGGTCATCACCAGCTGCCTGCCCGAGGAGGGCAAGACCTCGGTCGCCGTCAACCTGTCGATCACGTTCGCGCAGGCCGGCTGGCGGGTCATGCTCGTGGAAGGCGACCTGCGCCGCCCCCGCATCCCGAAGTACCTCGGCATCGAGGGGTCCGTCGGCCTCGCCGACGTGCTGACCGGGCAGGCGAAGGCGCCCGACGTCATCCAGAGCTGGGGCAAGCACGACCTCTTCGTCCTGCCGGGCGGGCAGATCCCCACCAACCCCAGCGAGCTGCTCGGCTCCCAGTCGATGCGCGAACTGATCGGCCGCTTCACCGCCGACTACGACATCGTGATCATCGACGCTCCGCCGCTGCTCCCCGTCACCGACGCGGCCACACTCGCCGCCATCTGCGATGACGTGCTCCTGGTCGCCAGGTACGGCAGGACACGGCAGGAGCAGGTCCTGCGGGCCGGAGAACTGCTCTCCTCGATCAACGCCCATCTGGTCGGCACCGTGCTGAACTTCGTGTCGACCAAGGCGGGACAGACCTACGGATACGCCCATCGCCCCGGCTACGAGGCGAACGTCAACCCGGAGAACACAACTCTTGTGGGTGTGTGATCCCGGCGGTCAGCAGGTCCAGCGGCGCGGCCAGCGCGCCCGAGATCCGGCGGGCCGAGATCCGGTAGGCGCGCATCGAGCAGCCGTACGGATCTGCGACATCGGGCTGGTCCACCCGGACCAGCCCGCGGAGCATGTGCACCTCCGCGAGCAGCCCGCGCGCCCGCTCCACCGGATCGGTGTACCGGGTCACCCTGCCGGGGCGCACGGCCTCGGCCAGCGTGCCGAACTCCACGATCGTGAAGACCCGCACCGCCGCCGGAGGGTACAGCGAGACGACCCTGGCCCGGTGCTCGCGGGTCGCGGCCAGCACCAGATCGGCCTCGCCGACCAGTTGCGACGTGAGCCGGCGAGCCGTGAACCCGCCCGGGCCGGCGCCCTTCTCCGCCAGCACGCGAACCGCCTCGGGCGTCATCCTCGACCCCGGCATCGCCGCGGTCCCCGCGCTTTCCACCACGATCCGCGAACCACCGCCGAGCGCCGCCACCATGAGCCGCTCGGCGATCGGCGACCGGCACATGTTGCCCGTGCACACGAAAAGGAGCCGGAAGCTCGGCGCGACCGGCGGGGGCGGCTC
Organism: Sphaerisporangium corydalis; assembly: GCF_025506355.1. Classification (GTDB taxonomy): domain Bacteria; phylum Actinomycetota; class Actinomycetes; order Streptosporangiales; family Streptosporangiaceae; genus Sphaerisporangium; species Sphaerisporangium corydalis. The sequence continues at coordinate 14,567 of NZ_JANZYP010000062.1, read as the reverse complement.
CTCGGGCACGGCGTCCACGGGTGCCCCGGACGTGGACAGGTGGTTCGAAGGTGGCCCGGCACCGCTCCGGTGCCGGAGCAGGAATATGTCACTCATCAGGCTGATCATTGGTGTTTTGGAGGCACCTTTCATGGCGCCACGGTAGGTGTTCCCCCCAGCCGGTCCGCTGTCCGACGCGCGGTTTTTACCGTTTCCGCACGGTCCGGCGCGGCACTCCCCCAGGTCACGAGGCGCAGCCGTGCGGGTCCACGACGACCCCGACCCGCTGGGGACGCACCAGAGGCTGCACGGGGACCGAGGGCGCGCCACCGGCGTCGGGTTCCACGAGATCCAGCTCGATCGTCCTCGACCGCCTCGGCCCGAGCTCCAGCACGGCGGAGTACACCGGATGGGATCGCTCGACCTCTTCGATCATCCTTGTCCGTTCTCCGTCGATCCGCGCCTCGCTCAGCCGGGACCCGACCGACGCGTACAGCGACACCCACGACCGGTTGGACCCGACGGCGGGGGGATGCGACGGCGTGTCGAGCCTGCCGGTGACGTAGCCGGGGAGCGGCCCGCCCGGGACGGCGTTGGTGAGCCGGATCCGCACGCGCGTGGCGCGCGTCCCGTCCCGGCACGGGCCGAGCCGGTAGTCCACCTCCCGCTCCAGGTAGTAGTCGAGCTTTCCCCCGGCCGAGTTGTTGACCACCAGCCCCGCGTACGGCCCCTGCCGCTCCGGCAGCACGCCGCCGAGAGGCGTGCCCGCGAGACGCGACTCCTCCACGTCCCTGCGGCTCCAGATCTGGATCCTGCGCTCCCCCGCCATCCGCGTGAGGACCGGGAGGATGCGGGAAGGCGTCGCGGACGTGCGGGGGATCGCCTTGGCGACCGCCTCGGCGATCGTGATGAGGAAGCGTTTGCGCTCCATCGGGTCGCTGTAGCGCGCGTAGGCGGCACGCTCGGTCAGGTCGACGACGTTCGCCGAGGTCACCGCCTCGCCGCCGGGAAGGCTGACGGGCCCGATCACTTCGAGAAGGCCGGCCATGCCGACCGGGTCGATCGCGAGGGCGCCGTCCAGCCGCTGGTGGGCCTCCCGCTCCCACAACCCCGTCCAGGTGACGGCCGCGTAGGGGAAGTGCGGGGAGAGGTTCGAGATGGACAGCATCTTGGTCGCGCTCGGGCCGTACCGGCCGAGGTAGGCGGGCCCGTGGTCGGCCACGGCAGCGGAACTGACCGCGAGCCCGGTGTTGGCCGACAGCCCGGTGACCCTGATCTTCCCGTGCCGGGCGGTGAGCAGACCGAACGCGCCCACCAGCCCGCCGGTGCCCCGCGCCTCCGCGTTGGTCTGGAAGGCGAGGAAGTAGCGCCGTTCCCCGGTGTGGCCCAGCATCGGGGGCAGCAGGGCCGCGCCCGTCGCCGCGTCGCCGAGCCGGGCGCGCAGCCCGTCGATCTCCCGTAGCGCCGTGTTCCGCGCCTGGTTCAGCGAACCGGCTCCGGTGTCCGCCGGGGTCGCGGCCAGTACGGCGCTCGCGTGGCCGAGCCGGGAGGCCGCGTCGGTGAGGACCGGGGCCGCCGCGTCCAGGTCGGCGAGCAGCCGGCGCATGTCGCCGAGCGAGCGCTTCCTCATGGTGAGGAACGGCGCGCCGGCCCGCTGCACGTCGGCCAGCACCCCGGTCAGCTCCGCCGCGCTCACGGCCAGCCCGCGCATGGTCGTCGCCGCGTCGCCGACGACGGGAAGGCGCGCGACCGTCCACCAGGCCGGGCCCGAGGTGAGCCGGCGCGCCTCGGCCGCGTGCGCCCGGGCATCGGCGATCGCGGCGGACATCCGGCCGGCGTCCCCCGAGGTCATCGTGGCGCGCAGCCGGAACAGGCCGTCCCTGACCGCTTCGAGATGGTCACGGGTGCTCAGCGCGAGGTGGGCCGACCAGCAGCCGGCCAGCACCAGGCCCGCGCCGGCGGCCGGCGGGAGCGTGAGAAGGATCTTGCGGCGTCCGCTACCGGCCACGGCACGACCGGCGGCGCCATCGGGCGGCGAACAGGACGGCGGTGCCCCCGGCGAGCAGGCCGGCGGCCAGCGTGAGCAGTGCGGCAACGGGCGCGCCGGTGAACGGGAGGCGCGCCGAGGGCTTCCGCGCCTCGGCCGCGCCGGCCGTCGCCCCCGGAGGGCGGGTGTCCGGCTGGGCGGCGGCGGCCGGAGCGTGGTGGGGCCGCGCGCCGTCCCCGGCGTGGGGCGCCCCGGCGTCGTGCGCCCGCGCGTGGAGGTCGCCGTGCCGGGACCCGTGTTCCCCTCGGCCCCCGCCGCCGGTCGACTCCTCGCCGACGGTGACGGTCCCGGCTTCGATCAGCTCCCCGGACGGGCCGATGCCTGCCGGTTCGACAGACCCGTCCGCGAGCTCCGGCCGCCCGGTCCCGCCGCGACCCTCGGGCCGGCCCCGGTCCCCGGGACGGCCTTGACCCGCGGAACCGTTCGTCGAGGTCGCGGAGGGGGACGGGGGGCATGGCGCGGACGTGCGGGGGACGACATTGCTGGGCGGCGAGCTGAGGCCAGCGGCGTTCCGCGCCACGATGTAGTAGGAGATCAACCCGCAGACGGTCCGGGTGTCGACATAGGTGAGGACGTTGGCGGGCACGGTCGCGATCAGCCGGTAGGGCGAACCGCTGGCGTAGATGTCGTAGGCGACCACGAGCCCGACGCTCGTGGACGCCTGCCAGGTCAGAGTGAACGTCCCGTCGACGGACGGGGTGCCCGCGGCGTCGGTCGGGGGGAGCGGCGGCTGGGGACTGGGGGGGTACGGCGCCTCCTCCGGCGCCTGGGGGATCACCGGCATGACGGTGGCGGCGGTCGCGGTCCCCGCGGACCCGGGCAGCGCGCCGCCCGCGACGGTCATCGCGAGAAGCACCGGCATCACATACTTTCCAACCATTCCAGACTCCCCGATGGCGAAGATTCGGCATCGCGGACAGCCGCCCGACAGCAGACATGTCCGCAGAATCCCTGTATCCCCCACCACGGGGTGAACGAATTGCCCAGATCACGGCCCTTGCCGAAAGATCACCTAATTATCGGGACGTATCAGGAGAAGTCTCGCCGCCCCTGTTCAGCCGGCGCGCGAGGACCTGCGGCGGCGCACGACGATCACCGTGCTCGCGCCCAGCACCAGCAGGCCGCTGCCGAGACCGGCCAGAGCGGCCACCGGCGCGCCCGTGAACGGCAGGTTGCGAGGCGCGGCATGCTCGCGAGGAGGTGCCGCGTGCTCGCCGTACGACGCGCCGGGCGCCCCGCCGAAGTAGGAGGAGCCGTCGTGGTACCCGCCGCCGTGCCTGCGGTCGGCCGATCCCTCGACGTGGACTTTCTTCCCGGCTTGGATGATTTCTTCGTTTCCATTTCCGCGGTGATGCCCGGAATGGTATCCACTGGGGCGATGCGGCCTTCTGGCGTATCGCGTGACGATATTACTCCTGCGGGATACATTGCCCGCTGCATCGCGTGCCTTCACGAAATAGGACACACGAACATGAAGAGGCTGAACATCGGTATAAGTCAGGACGTCCCCTGACACGCTCGCGATGAGGTGGAACGGGGAACGCGAGGCGTAAATGTCATAAGCGGCGACTCCGACATTATCGGTGGCCGCATCCCATTCCAGGACGATATCGCCTTCGTCCTCGAAATCATCGCCGTCGTCGTCGCCGTCCTCCCAGTCCACGTCGTCGCCGTCGTCCGAGACGATCATGAGGTGGCGGGGCCGGGTCGGGGGATCGACGTCGGGGGCGGGCGGATAGGGCTGTGCCATCGGTGAGAGGTGGATCACCGGCGAGAAGGATCGTGCGGTGGCCGCTCCGGCTGCTCCGACCGTCAGACCACCTGCGACCATCACCGCCACGACTACAGGTACGATGTTATTTCCAGCCATTCCGGACTCCCAATGAGCGATGATTCGGTTCACGCAAGCTCGCCCACTTGCCAGGCGACATGACGACGAACCCCGTTGTATCGGCACATGGAGCCAAGAACGTCCGTGTGGCACACGCCTTTACTGAAAGATCACATACTGATCTTCATTAAATTGAACGAAGAAAAGGCCCCCGCCGCGGGAGGGGTTCGCGGCGGGGGCCTTCTCGGGGAAAGGAAAGTGCCGGTTCAGCGGCCGACGTTGGCCGGGTGGCCGACGGCCAGGCCGCTGTCGGTGTCGAAGAAGTGGAGGTTCTGGGTGTCGACCACCAGGTCGACGTTCTGCCCGGGGCGGACGGCGCTGCGGGCGTTGACGCGGGCGGTCCACAGCGACTTGTCGCCGATGAGGGGCAGCACGGCCGCTTCCTCGTCGTCACCGGTGTCCTGCGCGGCGACGGTGTCCTTGTGCTCGACCGGCGGGGCGTCGATGAGGAACAGGACGTTGATCTCGCTGCCCAGCTCCTCGGTGACCTCGGCGCGGGTCGGGATGCGGGCCCAGTTGACCGAGCTGCTGTTGGCGGCGGAGGAGTCCTCGAAGTCGGAGGGCCGGATGCCGAGGATCAGCTTCTTGCCGAGGTACTGGTCGAGGCCGGGCTTCTCGGCGAACGTCGATTCGGGCACGGGCAGCTTCAGGCCCGCGAACGCCACGGCGGCGCCGCCGTCGTTGCGCACCAGCTCGGCGTTGACGAAGTTCATGGACGGGGAGCCCATGAACCCGGCGACGAACAGGTTGACCGGGCTGTCGTAGAGGTTCGTCGGGGTGTCCACCTGCTGGAGGATGCCGTCGCGGAGCACGCAGACCCGGTCGCCCAGCGTCATGGCCTCGACCTGGTCGTGGGTGACGTAGACGGTGGTGACACCGAGGCGCTCGTGCATCTGGTTGAGCGAGGCGCGCATGGAGACGCGGAGCTTGGCGTCCAGGTTGGACAGCGGCTCGTCCATGAGGAACGCCTGCGGCTCGCGGACGATGGCACGGCCCATGGCGACACGCTGGCGCTGGCCACCGGACAGGGCGGCCGGCTTGCGCTTGAGGTACTGGTCGAGGCCGAGCATCTTGGCGGCCTCCTGAACCCGCTTGGAGATCTCGGCCTTGGGCATCTTGCGAAGCTTCAGGCCGAAGGCGAGGTTCTCCTCGACCGTCATGTGCGGGTAGAGCGCGTAGTTCTGGAACACCATCGCGATGTCGCGGTCCTTCGGCGGCAGGTGGTTGACCACCCGGTCGCCGATCGCGATCTCGCCGCCGCTGATGTCCTCCAGGCCGGCGATCATCCGCAGCGCGGTGGATTTACCACAACCGGACGGCCCGACGAGGACCATGAACTCACCGTCCTGGATCTCCAGGTCGAGGCCGTTCACCGCCTTCACACCGCCGGCATAGATCTTGTCAACTTTGCGCAGAATGATTGATGCCATGACAGTCCTTCGTGCGTCCGGGTGCCGCCGGATGTGGATACGTTTTCATGAATCTCATCTGAATCGGACATGTCTGTCAAGCCCCTGCGAAATATAGGCTCATCACGCACTTCGGATACCCCTCCGAGCTTGGCGTCCCGGTGGAATCCATGATGGAATCGTTTCCATGAGGGTGAACGGGCAGCGCCGTACGACGATCAAGGACGTGGCCGAGGCCGCGGAGGTGGGGGTCGCGACCGTGTCGCGCGTGTTGTCGGGAACGGGCTCCTCCAGCCCGGCCACGCGGGAGAAGGTCATGGCGGCCGCGGCGCGGCTCGACTACCGCCCGAGCGCCCTGGGCCGCAACCTGCGCCGGCAGCGTACGGGCGGCATCGGCCTTCTCATCCCCGACATAACAGACACCTTTTATGGGCGGCTCGCCGACGGCGTCCTCACCTGCGCCCAGTCGGCGGGCGAGCCGGTGATGATCGGCACCACCGGCGACGACCCCGAGCGGGAGGCCGAGCTGATCGGCTCGCTGCTGGAGGAGAGCGTCGAGCGGGTGATCGCGGTGCCGTGCGGCGACGGCGAGATGTGGGGGCCGGCCTTCCGCGCCGGGCTCAGCGTGGTCTTCGCCGAGCGCCCGGTCCAGGGGCGCGAGAACGTCCCCTCAGTGGTGACCGACGACCGCACGGGGGTCCGCACCGCGGTCGAGTACCTCGCCGGGCTCGGGCACCGGCGCATCGCCTTCCTGGCCAGGCACGGGCAGGCGCAGCGCGTGCGCGCCTTCCGCGAGTCGCTGGCCGCGCTCCGGGTGCCCGTCGACGACGAGCTGATCGTGTACGCCCACGCCTCGCGCGACTCGGCGTACGCCGCCGCCGCCGGGCTCTTCCAGCACCGGCCCGACCTCACCGCGGTGCTGGCCGGGGGGAACATCCTCGGCGAGGCCGCGGTCCTGGCCGCCAAGGAGCTGGACTTCCGGGTGCCGCGCGACGTCTCCCTGATCATGTTCGACGACGTGCCCTGGGCCGAGCTGTGCTCCCCACCGCTCACGGTGATCTCCCAGCCCGCCCAGGACATGGGCTACCGCGCCGCCGAACTGGTGCTGCGCGAGGGCCGCAGGTCGCGCACGGTCATGCTGCCCACCGAGCTGATCGTCCGGGGGAGCTGCGGCCCGCGCCGCTGAGCGCCGGTCCTAGCCGACCGCCTTCTCGATGGCCTCGACGACGGCCGCGTCCTCGGGGTCGGTGCGGGGCCGGAACCGGGCTACGACGTTCCCCTCGCGGTCCACCAGGAACTTCTCGAAGTTCCACTGCACGTCGCCGGCGTCACCCGAGGCGTCGGGGACCTCCACCAGCGACGCGTACAGCGGGTGGCGTCCCTCCCCGTTGACGTCGGCCTTCTCCAGCAACGGGAAGTCCACGCCGTAGGTCGTGACGCAGAAGTCCTGGATCTGCTCGGCCGACCCCGGCTCCTGTCCGGCGAACTGGTTGCAGGGCACGCCGACCACGGTGAAACCGCGCTCGCCGAACCGTTCCTGGAGCCGGACCAGCCCGGCGTACTGAGGGGTGAGGCCGCATCTCGAGGCCACGTTGACCACCAGGGTGGCCTTGTCACCGGCGAGCTGTCCCAACGTGGTGGGTGCGTCTGCCAGCGTGCGTACCGGAATATCCCGAAGACTCATGAAACCACCTTAATCAGGCGCTCGCGTCCCGTGCGGCTCGCCGGTGACGACGGGGCCCCGGTCCCGTGTCCACGGGCGGTCCCGCGCCAAACCTCAAGTCATCGCCATTTCCGTTCCACGCGGTGACCTCCCCCAGCACGACGCGCGCCAACGCGTCGCCGCGAGACGGCAGAGATGTCGCACATGACCGGTAAACACCTCCCCCAGGCGTGTCGCGAATGACGGATCCCGGGCGGATCGGCAACTAGAAACCGCCCTAGAACCCGTCGCGGCGCCTTCCGGGGGGCACCAGTGCCCTCAACCGATTCCGGAACGGCCACGCGGACGTGCCGCGCCCGAGCCACGGGCGCGGCACGAGGCGGCCGCCTACGGGTGGCCGCCGTCCCGCACGCGGCCCGATGAATAGGACAGAGTTGGACAGTAAGCGCGCATTTTGTGGCGCAGTCGCGGCCGTCATCGCCGCCGCCGCCCTCAACGGGACGGCGGGAGAGGCACAGGCCCTCACGGGGGCCGAGGGCACGGCCGACACCATCACCGGCACGGCGGAACCCGCCGAAGCCCGCACCGGTCCGGCGGAGACGCCACTCGCACCGGTGACCCTCTTCCCGCTCCGCGCACGGCCCGCGAGCGCCACCTGGACCCGGGCCCGGCCCGGGACACCGATCTGGACCCGTACGGGCCTGACGGTGCTCGCCGGCGGCCTCACCGGGACGAGGGCGGCCGCCAGGAAAGGGAGAACGACCCGCGAGGCGAGGACGGCCAGGAGGATGCCCTACCGGGTGCACCGCCGCGTATGGCGGACCTCCGCACGTCCGAACGTCCGCAAATGGGCGCCCACGACGCCCAAGGGCAGGAACAAGGCGATCGCGTATCGCCTGGTCACCCAGAGATCCTGGCCGGTGACCCAGTTCCGCTGCCTCGACAGCCTGTGGACCAGGGAGAGCAACTGGAACCACCGGGCGCAGAACCCCTCGTCAGGGGCCTACGGCATCCCGCAGGCCCTTCCGGGGACCAAGATGGTCGGCGTCGGCCACGACTGGCGGGTGAATCCCGCGACCCAGATCCGCTGGGGACTGAAGTACATCCGGGGGCGCTACGGCTCGCCGTGCGGCGCATGGGGACACTTCCGGTCGCACAACTGGTACTGACGCCGGGCAGGAGTGCCCAGGGGAAGGGCGCACTCCGGCGCCCGGGGGGCTCACCCCCGGGCGCCACCCCGTCCGGCGGCCTTGGACTCGCGCAGCTGCACCGCTATCGCCCGGATCAGCATGTCCAGCCCGTACTCGAACGACTTCTCGTGGTCGCCCGCGCACAGATGCGTCGCCACGGCGCTCACCTCGGGGAACAGTGTGGTGTCGACGTCGGGCGGCAGGTCCGCGCCTCCCAGGTTGCCGGGCGCGAACGTGGGCGTCACGCCGACCTCGCGCAGCAGCGACCCGATAATGTAGGCGATGAAGGCGCGCAGGATCTGCACCGCGTCCTCGCCGTCGAAGCCCGCGTCGCGCAGCGTCGCGAGCGCCCGTTCCACCGGGAACAGCCCGGCCGGCGACTTGAGCTGGCGGCTCACCACGACCATGGTGGAACGCGGGTAGCCGTGGGCGATCTGCCGGAACGCCCGCGCCTGGATGCGCACCCGCTCGGTCCACTCGGCCGAGGGGTCGTCGTCGAAGGAGATCTGCGACAGCACGGCCTCGGCGACCGCGTCCAGCAGGGCCGCCTTGTTCGGCACGTGGTTGTACAGCGACATGACGCCCACGCCGAGGTCGGCGGCGATCCGCCGCATCGAGATCGCGTCCGCGCCCTCGCGCTCGATCAGGTCGATGGCGGCGGCGACGATCCGTGCTCGGGATAGGGGTGCCATAGTGTCATTATCTCCTGGTGCATTGACGCACGTACAGCGTACGTGCCACCCTCCAATGGTACGTACGGTGTACGTTCTCCCCGCCTGGAGGCCTCTGTGTCGACGCACGAGCTCTACACGATCCCCGCCGAGCTCTCCACCTGGGACGTGGGGATGGCCGGCTCCTCCCGCTTCACCTGGGAGTACGACGAGGGCCGTGACCGCATGCTCGCCCTGTACCAGAAGGGCAAGGACAAGCAGTGGGACTCGGTCAAACGTATCGACTGGGGCCTTGAGGTCGACCCCTACGACGTGCTCGGCATCCCCGACCAGTCCATCGCCATCTACGACACCCCGTTGTGGCACAAGATGGACGACAAGGCGCGCAAGGAGGTCAGGCGGCACGGCGCCTCCTGGCAGTTCTCGCAGTTCCTGCACGGCGAACAGGGCGCGATGATCTGCTCGGCCCGCATCGTCGAGTCGGTGCCCGACCTGGACTCGAAGTTCTACGCCGCCACGCAGACGATGGACGAGGCCCGGCACGCCGAGACCTACGCGCGCTTCCTGCAGGAGAAGGTGGGCATCGCCTACCCGATCAACAAGTACCTCAAGTCCCTGCTCGACGACACCCTCAGCGACTCGCGCTGGGACATGCCCTACCTCGGCATGCAGGTGCTCATCGAAGGACTGGCCCTGGCCGCGTTCGGCGTGATGCGCGACATCACCACCAAGCCCCTGCCGAGGCAGATCCTCTCCTACGTCATGCAGGACGAGGCCAGGCACGTCGCCTTCGGCCGGATGGCCCTGCGCGACTACTACAAGCAGCTGTCGGAGTCCGAGCTGCGCGAGCGCGAGGACTTCGTCATCGAGGGCTGCTACCTCATGCGCGACCGGCTGCGCGGCATCGAGCAGTGGGAGAACATGGGCCTGACGCCCGACGAGGTCAAGCAGGCCATGAAGGCCGTCGACGAGTCGGAGTACCTCAAGCTCTTCCGCTCGCTGCTGTTCAGCCGCATCGTGCCGTGCGTGAAGGACATCGGGTTGTGGAGCGAGCGCCTGCAGAAGGCGTACGCGGACATGGGCGTGCTGGAGATGGCCGGGCAGAGCCTCGACAAGCTGATGAAGCAGGACGAGGACATCGCCGAGAAGCTGGACGCCGAGCGCTTCGCGGCCGAGCACACCGAGCGGGCCGAGGAGATCGCCCAGACCATCGGCCTCGGCACCGGCGACGCCGCTGACGCCGAGGCCGGGGACGCCGAGGCCCGTAACGCCGGGGTCAGGGCGAGCTGAGCACGAACACGAGCGCGCCCGTGGCGAGGGCGGCCACGCCCAGCCACGCGAGCGTGGCGTCGGCCTGGTCGTCCAGCGGAACCTCCCCGCGCAGCGCGCTCTGGACGCGCCGGTGCCGCACGCCGCTCCTGGCCAGCAGGACGGCGCCGCAGAGGGCCGCGAGGACGAACGGGATCGCGATCAGGCCGTTGCCCGTGTGCCGCCCGGCGATGCCCGCCGCGCCGAGCCCGCCCGCCGCCAGCGCGGTGGCGGTGCGGATCCAGGCCAGCAGGGTGCGCTCCACGTGCAGCCCGGCCGGCCTCGGCGGGCCGGCGTTCACCGGGCCAGGACGATGAGGACGAGCGCGAGCACGGCCACCGCCGCGATGCCGTACCCGAACAGCGGGGCCAGCGCGAGCGGCGGGATCGGCGCCTGGCGCCGCAGGGCCCGCTGCACGAGGCGCCAGCGGGGGTAGGCCATGGCCGCGGCCAGCGCCGACAGCAGGACCAGGACGACCGCGAGTGCGGTGCGCACCCAGGGGACGAAGACGTCCCTCGGGACGGCGGCCATGGCCACGCCGCCGGCGCTCAGCGCGAGCGAGGTGCTGAGCCACGTCAGAAATGTGCGCTCGTTGGCGAGCGTGAATCTGGGGTCCGGCTCGTTCCCCTCGACATCCATAAGAAAAGGGTAATTTATGCCCTTTCCCCCTAGAGATGTCGGGTTTTTCCTAGTTGATCAGGTGCACTCCTCGGCGGTCGTCTTGATCGCCTTCGCGGTGTCGGTCGCGACCTTCTGCGCCGCGTCCACCGCCTCGTTCGGATCGCTCACTTCGAGCTTCTTGAGGCTGGCGGCCAGATTCTGCAGTGCCTCGTTCAGCGTGGTGTTGCCCGCCGTGTCGGCCGCGTCCTCCAGCTTCGCGGCCCCGTCGTTCAGGGCCTTCTCCATCGCCTTGGGGTCGTTGACCAGACCTGAGATCTTGGCGCCGGTCTCGGCGATGACCTTGTTGGCCTCGATGCAGGCCTGGGCCTTGTCGACGGTGCTGCACCCCGATAGGAGCACGGAAAGACCGATGGCGGACGCTGCGGCCAGGGGGAGGAATCGCATGTCCAGCACACTAGCCAACTTCCCTCAGCACTGACCCGCCGCGAAGTAAAGCGCGAGATCGGGGTCGAGCGGCGGCACGTCCAGCGGCACCGACCCGTTGCGGAGCGACTCGGTGGCCAGCAGGCCCGCCGCGACGCTGTCCCTGGCCGCCACCGGCGAGGTGTCGGTGGCGCCGCCCTCGCGGGCGAAGCGCAGGAACTCGCCGACCAGCTCCTCGTCCGCGCCGCCGTGATCGCCCTCCCCCGCGTGGACCGGCACGCTCAGGTCGCCCTCGGGGTCGAAGCCGCGCCGGCCGGCGTTCCACACACGGACCACGGTGCCCGGCTCGGTGTCGCCGAAGTTCTCCAGGCGGCCCTCGGTGCCGATCACGGTGTAGTTGCGCCAGTAGTCCGGGGTGAAGTGGCACTGCTGGTAGCTGGCGAGGACCCCGTTCTCCAGCCGCATGTGCATCATCGACAGGTCCTCGACGTCCACCACCGGGTTCAGGCCCGTCTGCGCGAGCGGCGGCCAGTTGCGCGCCGGGTCGTACCAGCCGTCCGGCAGGCCCGGCGCGCGGTCGGCGATCCCCCCGTACACGGTCAGCGCGCCCATGCCGGTCACGCGGGCGGTCCGCGAGCCGGCCAGCCAGTGGATCACGTCGATGTCGTGGGCGCCCTTCTGGAGCAGCAGCCCGCCGGTGTTGCGCCGGTCGGCGTGCCAGTCCTTGAAGTAGTAGTCGCCGCCGTCCCCGACGAAGTGGCGGCACCAGATCGCCTTGACCTCCCCGATCGCCCCCTCGGCGATCAGCCGCCGCATCGTGCGCACCACCGGCATGTGCCGCATGTTGTGGCCCACGTACAGCCGGGCGCGCCGCTCGCGGGCCGTGCGCAGGATCAGGTCGCAGTCCGCGAGCGTGACCGCCAGGGGCTTCTCGACGAAGGTCGGCCTGCCCGACTCCAGCGAGCGCACGGCGAGCGCGGCGTGGGTGTGGTCGGGCGTCAGCACGAACACCGCGTCGACGTCGTCCGCGAGGAGATCGGCGAAGTCAGCCGTCGTCCTGATCCCGGGACCGAGGTCGCGGCGCGCGTCGGCGCGGGCCTGCTCGCTGGGGTCGCAGACCGCGACGACCCGGCTGCCCCGGCCTGGACGGTGCGCCTCCACGGCGACCGACCGGCGCAGCCCGAACCCCGCGACCCCGATGCGCAGCTCCATGTCGTCGCCCTTCATTGCCTATTTGTGCCGATTTATCAGGCTAATCAAGCACTTTAGAGCATGATGCTCTGCCGGCGAGCAGGGCGTCGCACCCGCCCCCCGGCCCGGCTCGGGGCGGGCGCCCGGCCGTCTCGACTACGATGCTCGCTGAAGGGGGGATCACTGTGGGTTGCGAAGACATGGTCATCGACACGGAGGCCGAGCCGCGCACGCCGGACGGCTGCGAGGAGTGCCTGGCCGAGGGCCGGCGGTACGTCCACCTACGCAAGTGCGTCGAATGCGGTCACGTCGGCTGCTGCGACTCCTCGCCCGGCCGGCACGCCACCGAGCACTACCACCAGACGGGCCACCCCGTGATGCGGTCGTTCCAGAGCGGCGAGGGCTGGCTCTGGTGCTTCATCCACGAAACCGTCGGCCACTCCACCCCCGTCGGCTGACGACCACCACGACCGAGGACCCTCACCGGCTCACGCGCGTCGCCTACTCTCGGGCGAGTGTGGCCTCCTCGTAGTCGAGTTCGCGGGTGACCCGGCGCAGCACCTCGTCGTCGATGCGGCGCTCGTCCCGCATCCGCACCAGCACCGTGCGCTCCGCCTCCAGCATCGCGCGCCGCAGCCTCCGATACAGCGCGCTCGGCGTCTCCTCGCCCTCGGGGCCGACGCCGCCGCCGAGGCGCTCCCAGGCGCCCATCGCCCGGCGCTCGGCCTGGTTGCGCAACCGGTCGACGACCTCGGCGTGCGTCTCGATGACACCGTCCTCGGTGAGCTCGTCCAGCCGGGCGAGCGCCGCGCCGGCCGCGGCCTGCTGCGCCGCCGCCTCGGAGAGGTTGTCCCGGTAGATCTCCTGGTCGCTGGTGACGCCCAGCTTCCTGATCAGCCAGGGGAACGACATGCCCTGCACCAGCAGCGTGCCGATGACCACGGTGAACGTCAGGAACAGCACCAGGTCGCGCTCGGGGAACCCGGCCGGCAGGGCGAAGGCCGCCGCCAGCGAGACCACGCCGCGCATGCCCGCCCACCCGATCACCGCGACGTGCGACATCAGCGGCCTCGGCTCGCCCTCGCGGATCTTACGGAACAGCAGGCGCGGCCCCCAGACGCCCGGGATCACCCAGATGATCCTTGCGACCACGACCGCCGCGAACACCGCCGCCGCGTAGGCCGCGACCCGCAGCGGGTCCTTGCCGCTGAGCCCCTGGAGGATGAGCGGGAGCTGGAGCCCGATGAGCACGAAGACGATGATCTCCAGGAAGAAGTCGAGCACCTTCCACATCGAGTACGACAGCACGCGGGTGCCGTAGTTGGCGCGGTTCATGCGGTGCCCGAGGAACACCCCGACCACCACGACCGACAGCACCCCCGAGGCGTGGACCGCCTCGGCCGCCAGGTACGACACGAACGGGATCAGCAGGGAGATCGTGTTCGTGATCAGCGGGTCCTCGATCAGGCCGAACAGCCGGCCGAACAGGTACGCCAGCACCAGGCCGATGACCAGGCCGCCGCCTGCGGCGTACACGAACTGCCCGACGCCCGAGGCGAGCTGCTCGAAGCCGCCCATCCCGCTGACCCCCTGGCCGACGGCCGCCGCCGCGGCCACGCGGTAGACGGTGAGCGCGGTGGCGTCGTTGAACAGGCTCTCGCCCACCAGGATGGTGATGATCTTGCGCGGGAGGCCGAGGCGCCGTGCCACCGCGACGGCGGCCACCGCGTCGGGCGGGGCGACGATGGCACCGAGCGCGAACGCGGCGGCCAGCGGGAGGCCGGGGATCATGGCGTGCGCCAGCAGGCCGACCACCGCGGCGGTGAACAGCACCAGCCCGACCGACAGCATCACGACGGGCCTGCGGAAGTCACGCAGGCGCAGGTAGGAGCTTTCCAGGGCCGCCGAGTACAGCAGGGGCGGCAGGAAGACGAGCAGCACCACTTCGGGGTCGAGCTCGTAGGCGGGCATGCCGGGAACGCGGGACCCGATCAGCCCGACCACCAGACCGGCGAGCACCAGCATCAGGGGAACCGACCAGCCCCGCCACCGAGCCAGCCACGCGACCGTGACCGCACCAGCGGGCAGAAGCAAAAACTGGAGCGCCATCGTAATGTTCATCGCCCAAAAGAATATGCCGCCCCCACCCCCTCAACACCGCCCCCCAACCCCAC
>NZ_JANZYP010000061.1 GCF_025506355.1 Sphaerisporangium corydalis | reverse complement strand
GGGGAGGTCTGGGGTGGGTCCGGGGGCGGGTCCGGTTCGATCGGGTCTGGTGGGAAGGGCCGGTTCGTCTCGAAGGGCGGGTTCGGGTCGAGGGGTGGGTCTGGTTCGAGGGATGGGGGGGTGTGCCAGCCGGCCGTTGGGGAGTAGAGGCGGACGACGCGGGCCGGGACGCCGGCGATGACGCAGTGGTCGGGGAACTCGCCCCGGACCACCGCACCGCCCGCGACCACCGACTGCCGCCCGAGCCGCGTCCCGGGAAGGATGATCGATCCCGCGCCGAGCCAGGAGCCGGCCCCGATGACCACGGGATTGTTGCGCGGCCACTGCCGCCCGATGGGGATCTCGGGGTCGTCGTAGACGTGGTTCTGGTCGGTGATGTAGACGTAGGGCCCGGTGAAGACGTCGTCGCCGATCTCGATGGACTGGTGTCCCACGATGTGGCTGCCCCGCCCGATCGAGCAGCCGCCGCCGATGCGGACGATCGCGTCGGGGCCGAGGTCGACGCCCGGCCCCATCCCCGCCGAGATGGACACCCGCTCGCCGACCAGGGTGTGGTCCCCGATCTCGATCCACGCCTCACCGAAGATCGCGCCCTGCGGGAACGACAGGCACGTACCCGTCCCGAGGTGGCGGAACCGGTACCCGGCCGGGGTCTTCGGCGTGACCGCCCCGGTCACGCGGACCGCGGCCCAAGCACGGTGGATGAGGCCGCTGAAGATCCGGCGAAGTGCATCACGGGGTGACATAACCGGAAAAGTTACCGCTTGGTTAGGATGCTGGGAACGGACGCCCGGAGGATGTTCGGGCACTTCGCAAGCGTCCTTTGATATTCTGAGAGCCCGTGGACACGTGGTCGCCCGTCGGGACGGCCAGGATCGCAACGGACCACGGGAGACCCTCCTTGCGCAGCGTCGCAAACACCAAGCATCTGTTCGTCACCGGAGGCGTCGCCTCCAGTCTCGGCAAGGGGCTCACAGCCTCGAGTCTGGGGCGCCTGCTGAAGCTGCGCGGCCTCCGGGTCACCATGCAGAAGCTCGACCCCTACCTCAACGTCGACCCCGGGACGATGAACCCGTTCCAGCACGGTGAGGTGTTCGTCACAGACGACGGCGCCGAGACCGATCTGGACGTCGGCCACTACGAACGCTTCCTCGACACCGAGCTGCACGGCTCGGCCAACGTCACCACCGGCCAGGTCTACTCCAACGTGATCGCCAAAGAGCGGCGCGGCGAGTACCTGGGCGACACGGTGCAGGTCATCCCGCACATCACCAACGAGATCAAGGACCGCATCCGGAGCATGGCCGGTCCCGACGTGGACGTGGTCATCACCGAGGTCGGCGGCACCGTGGGCGACATCGAGTCGCTGCCCTTCCTGGAGGCGGTCCGCCAGGTCCGCCACGAGGTCGGCCGCGACAACGTGTTCTTCCTGCACGTCTCGCTCCTGCCGTACATCGGCCCGAGCGGCGAGCTGAAGACCAAGCCCACCCAGCACTCGGTCGCGGCGCTGCGCAGCATCGGCATCCAGCCGGACGCCATCGTCTGCCGCTCCGACCGCCCCATCACCACATCGCTGAAACGCAAGATCAGCCTGATGTGCGACGTGGACGAGGACGCGGTCGTGTCGGCGATCGACGCCCCGAGCATCTACGACATCCCGAGGGTCCTGCACTCCGAGGGCCTGGACGCCTACGTGATACGGCGTCTCGGGCTGCCGTTCCGCGACGTCGACTGGCACGAGTGGGACCAGCTCCTGCGCCGGGTGCACCGCCCGGCCAAGGAGGTCACGGTCGCGCTGGTCGGCAAGTACATCGACCTGCCCGACGCCTACCTCTCGGTGATCGAGGCGCTGCGCGCCGGCGGTTTCGCGTGCGACGCCCGGGTCAACATCCGCTGGGTCAAGAGCGACGACTGCGAGACCGTCGAGGGCGCCGCACGCGACCTGGACGGCGTGGACGGCGTGCTGATCCCCGGCGGCTTCGGGGTGCGCGGCATCGAGGGCAAGGTCGGCGCGATCAGGCACGCCAGGGAGCGGCAGATCCCGCTGCTCGGCATCTGCCTCGGCATGCAGTGCATGGTCATCGAGGCCGCGCGGAACCTCGCCGGCATCGAGGAGGCCAACAGCACCGAGTTCGACCCGAACACGGCCGACCCGGTGATCTCCACCATGGCCGACCAGGAGGACGTCGTGGCCGGCGAGCGCGACATGGGCGGCACCATGCGGCTCGGCCTCTACCCGGCCCGGCTGTCGGAGGGCTCGATCGTTCGGCGGCTGTACGGCGCCTCCAGCGCCGACGAGCGCCACCGGCACCGCTACGAGGTCGGCAACGCCTACCGCGAGCGGCTCGAACAGGTGGGGATGGTCTTCTCCGGGCTGTCCCCCGACGGTCGGCTCGTCGAGTACGCCGAGCTGGACACCGACGTCCACCCGTTCTTCGTCGGCACCCAGGCCCACCCGGAGTTCCGGTCCCGGCCGACCCGCCCGCACCCGCTGTTCAGGGGCCTCATCGAGGCCGCCCTGGACTACGCCGAAGTGCGCGAGAGCGTCACGAAGGCGGGGCGGGGCGCGTGAGCGGCAACGGCTCCACGGGGGGTCTGACCTCGGAGGACGTGCGCGACGTCCCGGCGTCGTGGGAGGTGCTCGACTCCAAGGAGCGGTTCGACGCCTACGTGATCTCGGTGCGCACCGACACCGTGCGCATGCCGGGGGACGAGGTCGCCGACCGCGACTACATCGTGCACCCCGGCTCGGTCGCGGTGGTCGCGCTCGACGACGACGGCAGGGTGCTGCTGCTGCGGCAGTACCGCCACCCGGCGCGCCGGCTGCTGTGGGAACTGCCGGCGGGCATCCGCGACGTGGCGGACGAGCCGCTGGTCGACTGCGCCGCGCGCGAGCTGGCCGAGGAGGCGGGCTACCGGGCCGGGACCTGGCACACGCTGATCGACATCTTCAGCTCGCCCGGCATGACCGACGAGCGCATCCGCATCTTCCTGGCCCGCGACCTGACGCCGATCCCCGACGAGGAGAACGGCTTCGTGCGCCGGCACGAGGAGATCGACATGCCCGTGGTGTGGGTGCCCCTGGCGGATGGGGTGAACAGGGTGCTGGGCGGAATGATCCACAATTCACCGGCCGTCGCGGGTATTCTCGCCGCGTACGCCGCTTTGTCGGACGGTTTCTCCGCCCTGCGTCCCGCCGACGCTGAGGAGGCCTGACAGGAGGTCCCCGTCCTGAGCCCCCACGCCGACATCGAGGCCGTGCTCGCCGGTTACCTCGCCCACCTCGCGGTGGAGCGGGGGCTGGCGGCCAACACGCTCGCCTCCTACCGGCGTGACCTCAGCCGCTACCTCCTCCACCTGCGCTCGCGCGGATGCCCGTCCTTCGCCGAGGTGTCGGAGGCCGACGTCCTGGCGTTCCTGACCGCGCTGGGGCAGGGCGACGAACAGCATCCGGCCCTGGTGGCCAGCTCGGCCGCCAGGGCCGTGTCCGCCGTGCGCGGCCTGCACCGGTTCGCGGTGCGCGAGGGCTTCGCCGCCCACGACCCCGCCCACGAGGTGCACCCGCCCACCCGCCTGCGCCACCTGCCGAAGGCCATCGGCGTGGCCGAGGTGGAGCGGCTCATCGCCGCCTCGGGCCCCGAGGGCGCGCCGCTGACCCACCGCAACCGGGCCCTGCTCGAGGTGCTGTACGGCACGGGGGCGCGGATCTCCGAGGCCGTGGGGCTCACCGTGGACGACGTCGAGGCCGGGCAGGTCCGGCTGCGCGGCCAGGGCAGGTCCAGGGTCGTCCCGCTCGGCCGCTTCGCCCGTGAGGCGCTCGGGGCGTACCTGGCCGGCGCCCGCCCGGTCATCTCCGCGCACGGCCGGGGCACCGCCGCCCTGTTCCTCAACGCCAGGGGCGGGCGCCTCACCCGCCAGGGGGCCTGGGAGGTCCTCAGGTCCGCCGCCGAGCGCGCCGGGCTGGCCGGGGTCTCCCCGCACATGTTGCGCCATTCGTTCGCAACTCACCTCCTCGACGGAGGGGCGGACGTTAGGGTTGTCCAGGAACTGCTCGGACACGCCTCGGTGTCGACCACCCAGGTCTACACCTCGGTCAGCGTCGACAGGCTCCGAGAGGCGTACGCGGCGGCCCGTTCAGGGGCCAGGCATCCAACTTCATAGCTCTAGGGCGCGTCGCCTTGCCGCATACGTGCCGACCCCATAGTGTCCGTCCGGACGGTCCGGTTCGGGGCCGTCAGGGAGGTTCAACTGGTGACTGCGACCACAGACGCTTCCATTCGGGAGGTTCCTGGTGCGCCCGACGGCCCCTGGGGCGAGACCAGGAGCGAGGGCATTCTGGGTCCCACCGGGCGTCCGCGTCCCGTCTTCCCCGATCCGATCCCGCCGACCACGCACGGCCCCGCACGGGTCGTCGCGATGGTCAACCAGAAGGGCGGCGTCGGCAAGACGACCACCACGATCAACCTCGGGGCCTCGCTGGCGGAGTGCGGGCAGCGGGTGCTGCTCGTCGACTTCGACCCGCAGGGCGCCCTGTCGGTGGGCCTCGGCATCGACCCGCGCCCGCTGGAGTCGACCGTCTACGACCTGATCATGGAGGAGTCCGACGTCGCGGCGGAGGACGTCCTGCTGAGCACCAGCGTCGAGGGCATGGACCTGCTCCCCAGCAACATCTTCCTGTCCGGCGCGGAGATCCGGCTCGTCAACGAGGTGGCCAGGGAGTACGCCCTGGGCCGCTCGCTTGAGCCCCTGCTGCCGCACTACGACATCTGCCTGATCGACTGCCAGCCGTCCCTCGGCCTGCTGGCCGTGAACGCGCTGACCTGCGCCCACAGCGTCATGGTGCCGCTGGAGTGCGAGTTCTTCGCGCTGCGCGGCGTCGCGCTGCTGATGGAGTCGATCACCAAGGTGCAGGAGCGCCTCAACAAGAACCTCGAGATCGACGGCATCCTCGCCACGATGTACGACCCGCGCACGCTGCACGCGCGGGAGGTCCTTCAGACGATCATGCAGGGGTTCGGCGACAAGGTGTTCCACACCGTCATCAACCGCACCGTCCGGTTCCCCGACGCCACCCTGGCCGGTGAGCCGATCACCCAGTTCGACTCCGCGTCCATGGGTGCGACCGCCTACCGCGAGCTGGCCCGCGAGGTGCTCGCACGGTGGTCGCTCGGCGACTGACCGCGTTCGGGGTGCGCGACAATGGGGCGGTGACCGACCAGCCCGCCTCCGACGTCTTCCAGGTGCACCTGGAGGTCTTCGAGGGCCCGTTCGACCTGCTGCTCGGGCTCATCTCCAAGCACAAGCTCGACATCACCGAGGTGTCCCTGCACCAGGTGACCGACGAGTTCATCGCGCACATCCGGGGCCGGGGTCCCGAGTGGGACCTCGACCTGGCCAGCCACTTCCTGCTCGTCGCCGCCACCCTGCTGGACCTGAAGGCCGCCCGGCTGCTGCCCACCGGCGAGGTGGAGGACGAGGAGGACCTGGCCCTGCTGGAGGCGCGTGACCTGCTGTTCGCCCGCCTGCTGCAGTACCGCGCCTACAAGGAGGTGGCGAAGGTCTTCGCCGGGCGCATGGCGGAGGAGGCGCTGCGCTTCCCCCGCGTGGTCCCGATGGAGCCGCGGTTCGCGGGGCTGCTGCCCGAGCTGGTGCTCGGCGTCGGCCCCGAGCGCTTCGCCCTCATCGCCGCCAGGGCTTTCACCCCGAAGCTCCCGCCCACCGTCTCCACCGCGCACATTTACCAGCCGGTCGCCAACGTCCGTGAACAAGCGGTTATCCTTGTCGCACGGCTCCGGCGCATGCGCAGGGCGACGTTCAGGGCCCTGACCGCCGACTGCGCCGGCACTTTCGAGGTCATCGCACGCTTCCTGGCCGTCCTGGAGCTGTTCCGGGAGGGCGCGGTGTCCTTCGAGCAGATCGAGCCGCTCGGGGACCTGCACGTGACCTGGACCGGCGCCGACGACGGAGACGTCGCGGTGGCCGACGACTACGACGAGGGCTCCCCGGGCGACGACGCGCCGGAGAGCCGTGACAGCCCACCGGGCGCCGACAGCCGAGAGAGCGAACATGCAGCAGACCAGTCCTGAGGACACGGGCGTGACCGCCGGGTCCGAGCCGAGCCTGCGGGCGGCGCTGGAGGCGATCCTGCTCATCGTCGACGAACCGGTGGCCGAGGTCACCCTGGCCCAGGTGCTGGAACGTCCCTCGCGGAAGATCGCCGAGGCGCTGGCGGGCCTGTCGGCGGAATACACCGAGGCCGGGCGGGGTTTCGATCTGCGAGAGGTGGCCGGCGGCTGGCGTCTATACACGCGGGCCGAGTGCGCCGCCCTCGTGGAGCGCTTCGTCCGTGACGGGCAGCAGGCCAGGCTGACGCAGGCCGCTCTGGAGACCTTGGCCGTCGTGGCCTACCGCCAGCCGGTGAGCCGGGCCAGGGTCGCCGCCGTGCGGGGCGTCAACAGTGACGGCGTCATGCGCACGCTCACGGCGCGCGGGCTGGTCGAAGAGGCCGGCACCGATCCCGAGAGCCAGGCGGTGCTCTACCGCACGAGTTCGTACTTCCTGGAGAGGCTGGGGCTGCGGAGTCTCGAAGAGCTCCCCGCGCTCGCCCCCTTCCTCCCCGACGACGTGGAAACCCTAGAGGAGCAACAGAAGTGAACAACAGGCGTGGTACCCCGTCCGGTGATGGACGCGGTCGAGGACGCGGCGGCGCCGCGGGCGGAGCCTCAGGCTCCTCGCGCGGCGGCTCTGGAGCCCGTGGCGGCTCCGGAGGCTTCCGTTCCGGCGGCAGCGGCGGCTCCGGCGGTTCAGGGGGCTTCCGTTCCGGCGGCTCCGGCGGTTTCCGATCCGGAGGGTCCGGCGGTTCCAGTGGTTCCAGTGGTTCCGGAGGTTTCCGGCAGGGCTCGCGAGGAGGCGCCGAGGGCGGCTCCCGTGGAGAGTCCCCGAGCGGCTCGCGCGGCGGATACCGCGCCGACTCCGGCGGCTACCGCGGCTCCGGAGGCTCCTCTGACGCCTCCCGGGGCCGGCA
The DNA here is from genome assembly GCF_025506355.1 of Sphaerisporangium corydalis. Taxonomy (GTDB): domain Bacteria; phylum Actinomycetota; class Actinomycetes; order Streptosporangiales; family Streptosporangiaceae; genus Sphaerisporangium; species Sphaerisporangium corydalis. Next base: position 60,143 of record NZ_JANZYP010000061.1, on the reverse strand, counting down.
GGGCAGGCCGGGCGGCCCGTCCCGCGACGACCGGGGCTCGTTCTCCGGCGGCGACCGGGGTTCCTCCTTCCGCGCCGGCCGGGGCGGAACACGCGACCGCTTCGAGCGCCCAGGCGGCGACGACCGCCGCGGCGCCCCCCGTGACGACCGGTCCTCCTCCCGTGACGACCGGGGCTCCTTCTCCGGCGGCGACCGGGGTTCCTCCTTCCGCGCCGGCGCCCGGGGTCCCCGCGACGACCGTGGTGGCTCGTTCCGCTCCGACCGCGCGGGCGCGCCTCGCGGCGACCGTCCGGGTGGGTTCCGTGGCGACCGCCCGGGTTCGTCCCGCACGGGCTCGGCGGGCGGCGACCGTGGCGGCTCCTACCGTGGCGGGCCTTCCGGCGACCGCCGTGGCCCCGCCCGCGACACGCGCGGCTCCTACGACCGCGCCCCTTCCCGCGACGATCGCGGGCCTTCGCGCGACGACCGGGGGTTCCGTGACGATCGCGGTCCCTCGCGTGACGACCGCGGCTCCTATGACCGCGGCCCCGCCCGTGACACGCGGGACTCCTTCCGCGACGACCGGGGCCCTTCCCGTGACGACCGCGGGAGCTCGTTCCGCGACGACCGCGGGCCTTCCCGCGACGACCGCGCCCCCTTCCGTGCCGATCGCGGGTCCTCCCGTGACGACCGGGGCGCCTCCCGTGAGGGTGGCGCGTTCCGGGGCGGCGGTTCCCGTGAGCGGTACGGCAGGGACGACTCCGGCCGCCCGGCCCGCGACGACCGTGGCCCCCGTGGCGGCTTCGGGCGCGGCGACCGGAGCGACGAGGTGCAGACCATCGGCGAGGTGACCGGCGGCGACTCCCGCAGCCGGTACGGCAGGCCCGAGCAGGGCCGTCCGGACGCCAGGGCCGGCCGTGGCGGCGCCCCGGCGGGCCGTGGCAAGGTGACGCGTGGCGGAGCTCCGGCGGGCCGTGGCGGAGCCTCCGCGGGCCGTGGCGGCTTCGCGGGCCGAAGCGGGGCCCCCGCGAGCCGTGGCGGCTCCGGGACGCAGGGCCCGGCCACCGGACCCGGCGGGGCGATCAAGACCGGCGGGGCGTTCAAGACCTCCCGCCAGCCGGTGCGCGACCCCGCGTTCTTCCCCTCCGACTACGCGGACGAGCGCGACACCACCGAAGTGCCGGACGGCGTCCGGCTGCAGAAGGTGCTCGCCGCCGCCGGCGTGGCGGCGCGCCGCACGTGCGAGGAGCTGATCGGCGAGGGCCGCGTGACGGTGGACGGCCAGGTGGTGCGCAGGTTCGGCGCCCGGGTCGACCCCGCCAAGCAGGTCATCCACGTCGACGGCAAGCGCATCCCGACCGCGCCCGACCTCGTCTACTTCGCGATCAACAAGCCGATCGGCGTCGTCAGCACGATGTCCGACCCCGAGGGGCGGCCCGCCCTGTCGGACTACGTGGCCGACCGCACCGAGCGGCTGTTCCACGTCGGGCGGCTCGACACCGAGACCGAGGGCCTGATCATCCTGACCAACGACGGTGAGCTGGCCCACCGGCTGACCCACCCGAGTTTCGGCGTGCAGAAGAAGTACTGGGCCAAGGTCCCCGGCCCGATTCCGCGCGACCTGCCCCGGCGCCTGAAGAAGGGCGTCGAGCTGGAGGACGGCACCGTCAAGGCCGACGACTTCAAGGTCGTCCAGGAGCACGGCCAGCAGGCGCTGGTGGAGATCGTGATCCACGAGGGCCGCAAGCACGTCGTCCGGCGGATGCTGGAGCAGGAGGGGCACTCCGTGATCGACCTGGCCCGCATCGAGTTCGGGCCGGTCAAGCTCGGGCGGCTCAAGCCGGGCACGGTGCGCACGCTCACGCTCAAGGAGGTCGGCGACCTTTACGCCGTCGTGGGAATGTAACCTGGCCAGAGGCACAAGCGGACCGGGCGGCACGGTGAAAAGGGGATGACATGGTGCGGGCCATCCGGGGCGCCACCCAGATCGACTCGAACGATCGGGAGGCGATCCTCGCAGGGGTGACCGAGCTGGTCGGCGAGGTCATGGAGCGGAACAGGCTGACCACCGACGACGTGATCAGCGTGATCTTCACGTCCACGCCCGACCTCACCGCGGAGTTCCCCGCCCTCGCCGCCCGCAAGCTCGGCTTCCACGACGTGCCGCTGATCTGCGCGAGCGAGATCGACGTCCCGGGCGCGCTCCCGCGCGTGGTGCGCCTGATGGCCCATGTCGACACCGATCGGCCCCGCCAGGACGTCCACCACGTCTACCTGCGCGGGGCGGCGGCCCTGAGGGTGGACATCGCCCAGTGAGCGGGCAGCCAGCCGGCCTCGGGAGCGTCCTGGTCGTCGGCACCGGCCTGATCGGCACCTCGGTCGCCCTGGCCCTGCGCGGGCACGGCGTGACCGTCATGATCGCCGACCAGGACCCCGGTGCCGTGCGGCTGGCGCGGGAGCTCGGCGCCGGCGAGGAGTGGGCGCCGGGCGGCGCCCGCGTCGACCTCGCCGTGATCGCCGTGCCGCCCCAGTTCGTGGCGCAGTGGCTGCTCGACCTGCAGAAGACCGAGGCCGCCCGGTTCTACACCGACGTGGCCAGCGTCAAGGCGCTGCCCATCGCCCAGGCCGCCCAGCTCGGCTGCGACATGACCACCTACGTCGCCGGACACCCGCTCGCCGGTCGCGAGCGGTCAGGTCCTGCCGCCGCCCGCGCCGACGTCTTCCTCGGCCGCTCCTGGGCGTACTGCCCGGGGCCGGAGACCTCCGGCGGGGCGGTCGCGGCCGTGCTCTCCCTGATCGATCTGTGCGGCGGCAACGCCGTCCAGGTCGACCCGGTCGTGCACGACGAGGCGGTGGCCCTGGTCTCGCACGCCCCGCACGTTGCGGCCTCGGCCATGGCCGCCCGCCTGGCGGGCGCCTCGGAGACCGCGCTCGGCCTGGCCGGGCCCGGCGTGCGGGACGTCACCCGCGTCGCCGGCGGCGATCCTGGCATGTGGACCGCCATCCTGTCGGGTAACGCCCGCCCCGTGGCGGAGATCCTTGAGGCGGTCGCCGACGACCTGTCCACCGTCGCCGCCGCCCTGCGCGCGGTGTCGGTCGACGGCGCGGCCATCGGCCGGGTCACCGACCTGCTCACGCGGGGCAACGCCGGCCAGAGCAGGATCCCCGGCAAGCACGGCGGCCCGCCCCGGGCGTACGCCGTGGTCCAGGTTCTGGTGGGCGACCGTCCCGGCGAGCTGGCCCGCCTGTTCCAGGTGGCCAAGGACGCCGGGGTCAACATCGAGGACGTCCGCCTGGAGCACACCCCGGGCCTGCCGCTGGGCGCCGCCGACCTGTACGTCCAGCCCGAGGCGGCCGAGGTCCTCGCCGAGGCCCTCCGCGCGCACGGATGGCACGTGCCTTAGGCCGTCGATGCCCGGGTGGTCGAGGATTCCCGGTACCCTTTTGCGGACAACTCAATCGGGACGCAAGAGGGAGATGCCGTGACCGCACTGGTCGTCGCCATGGACGGCCCTTCGGGGTCGGGCAAGTCGAGTGCGTCGCGCGGAGTGGCGCGCGCGCTGGGCTTCCGCTATCTCGACACCGGGGCGATGTACCGCGCGATCACGTGGTGGATGCTGGAGCAGGGCGTCGACCTGGCCGACCCCGCCGCGATCGCCGGCCGCGCCGGCGAGCCCGTGCTGGCCATCGGCACCGACCCCGATGCCCCGGGCGTCTCCGTCGGCGGCACCGACGTGGCCGCCGCGATCCGCACCCGCGAGGTGACCTCCGCGGTGTCCGCGGTGAGCGCCGTCCCCGAGGTCCGCGCCCGGCTGGTCGCCGAGCAGCGCGCGCTCATCGGCGACGGTGACATAGTGGTGGAGGGCCGCGACATCGGCACGGTGGTGGCCCCCGGCGCGCCGGTCAAGGTCTACCTCACCGCGAGCCCCGAGGCCCGCGCCCGGCGGCGCAACGCCGAGCTGGCCGGCACCACCGTCGAGGCGCAGCGGGCCGAGATGGCCCGCCGTGACACGCTGGACTCGACGCGCAAGGCCGATCCCCTGGTGATGGCGGCCGACGCGGTGGAGCTGGACACCACGGAGCTCAACCTCGACGAGGTGATCTCCGAAGTGCTGAGACTTGTGAAAGAACGCACCTGAACCGGGTGCCGGTATTTGTGGAAAAGCGCACCTGAATCGGTGACGCCGCGGGGCGGGTGGAGACGCCACCACCCCGCCGAGCCGCCGAAAGGGTGGGCACCAATGGAAACGGACGTGCGTGACGTGACGGGGGACTACGGCGACGAGGCCGGCTGGATCGAGGCCCACATCGCGGAATTCGACGACGACGGGGCGGCCCTGGAAGAGGAGCCGGACTCCGGCCCGCTGCCGGTGGTCGCCGTCGTCGGCCGGCCCAACGTGGGCAAGTCCACGCTGGTCAACCGCATCATCGGCCGCCGCGAGGCGGTCGTGGAGGACGTGCCGGGCGTGACCCGCGACCGCGTCACCTACGAGGGCACCTGGCGGGGCCGCCGGTTCACCCTGGTCGACACCGGCGGGTGGGACCCCGACGCCACGGGCATGGCGCTGCGCATCGCCGAGCAGGCCCAGGTCGCGGTCGAGCTGGCCGACGTGATCCTTTTCGTCGTGGACGCGACGGTCGGGGTCACCGACGCCGACGAGACCGTGGCGGCCGTGCTGCGCCGCTCGGGCAAGCCGCTGGTGCTGGCCGCCAACAAGGTGGACGACCAGCGCATGGAACTGGAGGCCGCCAGCCTCTGGTCACTCGGCCTCGGCGAGCCGCAGCCGGTCTCGGCCCTGCACGGCCGTTCCAGCGGCGACCTGCTCGACATCCTGCTGAACATCATGCCCGAGGCGCCGCCGCAGCGGTTCGGCGTCGAGCGCGGCCCCCGCAGGATCGCGCTGGTCGGCAAGCCCAACGTCGGTAAGTCCTCCCTGCTGAACAAGCTGGCGGGCGAGGAGCGGGTGCTGGTCGACCCCATGGCCGGCACCACCCGCGACCCGGTCGACGAGCTGATCGAGCTGGGCGGCAAACCCTGGCGTTTCGTGGACACCGCCGGTATCCGGCGCCGCGAGCGCGTGCTGCAGGGCGCCGACTTCTACGCCGGCATGCGCACCAAGGCCGCGCTCGAGCGCTCCGAGGTGGCCGTCGTGCTCATCGACGCCTCCGACGTGCTCACCGAGCAGGACCTGCGGATCATCAGCATGGTGATCGAGTCGGGCCGTTCCATGGTGGTGGCGTTCAACAAGTGGGACCTGGTCGACGAGGACCGGCGCTACTACCTGGAGCGCGAGATCGACCGCCAGCTCGTCCGCGTCCCGTGGGCGCTGCGGGTCAACATCTCCGCCAAGACCGGGCGGCACGTCGACCGGCTGGTCCCGGCGATCGAGCGCGCCCTGGACTCGTGGAGCACCCGTGTGCCGACCGCGCGGCTGAACACCTTCCTCGCCGAGCTGGTCGCGGCCACCCCGCCGCCGGTCCGCAGCGGCAAGCAGCCCAAGATCCTTTTCGCGACGCAGGCGTCGACCGAGCCGCCGAAGTTCGTGCTGTTCACCTCGGGCTTCCTTGAGGAGCCCTACCGCCGCTTCATCGAGCGCCGCATCCGCGAGGAGTGGGGCTTCGCCGGGTCCCCGGTCGAGGTCACGATGCGGATCCGCGAGAAGCGCGGCGCCCCGAAGAGGAAGTGACCGCACGGCCCGCCGCGCGATGACCGCCCCGGGTCCCCGGGGGGTCAGGACGCGGGCGGGGCCGCGCGTCCGGGGAGCGCCAGGGCGACGACGGCGCCGGCGGCGCACAGGATCGCCGTCAGCAGGAAGATCTCGGTGTACTCGGTGTGCAGCGCCGCGCTGACCTTGGCGGTGTACGCGGCCAGGAGCCGCGCGTACTCCGCGGGCTCCACGCCGAACGGCAGCGGGGTGTCCAGGTGGGCGGTCAGCGACTGGAAGCGGTGGAAGCCCCAGGCCGAGAGCCCGGCCAGCCCGAGCAGCATGCCCATCATGCGCGCCACCACGACCGAGGCCGAGCTCACCCCGTGCCGGTCGGGCGGGGTCACGCGCAGCACGGCCGAGGAGATCGGCGCGATGACGGCGCCGAGGCCGAGCCCGGCGATGATCAGGTCGGCGTCCACGCGGGGGATGCCCAGCGGGTAGGTGGCCGAGGCCAGGTCGAGGGGCCAGCGCGAGATCAGCAGGTACCCGGCGAAGGCGAGCGCCAGGCCGGCGACCGCGACGGCGCGCTCGCCGAGACGTCGGGCCAGCACGCCGCCGGCGAACGCCGCGACGGCCAGCGCCACCAGGAACCTCGACAGCACCAGCGCCCCGCCCACGGTGTCCTTCCCGAGCAGCGTCTGCGCGGTGAACTGCACGTCGACCAGGGTGACCAGCAGCGCGGCGCCGGTGAGGAAGGCGGCGGTCAGCGACGCGGCGAACGGGCCCCTGCGCACGCCGGTCATGTCCATCAGCCGCGTCGGCGAGCGCCGCTCCCACAGGACGAACACCACGATCGCCACCACTCCGGCCGCGAGGGCGGGCACGCCCCAGGCGGGCAGGACCGCCTTGTCGGGCTCGGGGTTGTACAGCCCGGCCACCAGCAGGCCGAGCGCCAGCGCGAGCAGCAGCCCGCCCACGACGTCGACGCGCGCCCGTGGGCCGTCCCCCGGCGCCTTGGGCGGCACCGTCCGGTGGACGGCGACCGCGGCGAGCAGTGCGAGCGGGATGTTCACCCAGAAGATGCCGCGCCAGCCGACGAGGGCGGCCACCCCGGCCCCGTACAGGGGCCCAAGGACGCTTCCCAGCTCCTGCGCGGCCCCCACCGCCCCGAGGGCCACCGGGCGGGCGTGCTCGTCCCACAGGTCCCCTACCAGGGCCATCGTGATGGGCAGCAGGGCGCCGCCCGCGATGCCCTGGAGGGTGCGGCCGGCGGTGAGCATCGGGACGGACGCGGCGACCGCGGTCAGCGCCGAGCCGGCCGCGAAGCCGGCCAGGCACGCGTGGATCAGCGGGCGGCGGCCGTACCGGTCGGAGAGCTGGCCGAGCAGCGGCATCGCCGCGATGTAGCCGAGCAGGAAGCCGGTGACGATCGGGGTGGCCCGTTCGAGGTGGTTGAGCGGCACCCCCACGTCCTCGGCGATGTCGATCAGGACTGTGACCACGACGTAGGCGTCCAGCGCGGCCAGCAGCACGGCGGTGCCGCCGACGCCCAGCGCCACCCGCCGGGCGGCCTCCGGGGAGCGGACGGGCGCGGCGGTCCGGTCGGAGGGGCCGGTGCGGCCGGACGCGGTCATCGGGCTCACTTCGCCGGGGCGGTGATCGTCACGGGCGCGTCGTAGTCGGCGAAGGTGACGATCACCGTGCCGCTGTTGGCGCCGCCTCCGAGGGGCAGGCTGGCCTTCAGCAGGCGAGCGGTCGCCTTGTCGACCCACACCTTGCCGTTCACCCCCTGGTTCACCCCCGGCACCAGGGTGACGACGACCTGCTGGGGCAGGGTGACCGCGACGCGGTAGGCGTCCACGCCGCCGACGGCCTCCTCGGCCTCGGTCTTGGCCTCGGAGGCGCTGGACAGCAGCCGCGCCACCCCCCGGTCGGGGTCCAGGATGGCCGAGGGGTCGTAGATGGCGGCCAGTTCCTTGCGGGTCATCGTCTGGTAGCCGCCGGTGGGGCCCTTGAAGTAGACGGTGTCACCGGTCAGGACGAAGGCGAGCTCCTGGAGGCTGCCGAGGACGTCGATCTGGATGGTGCCCTTGGCGTCGGCCTGCCGGGTGAGGGAGCCTTCTGCGTGCTTGACCGGCACGGGGGGCTTGCCCTCGGTCGCGATCGTGAAGGCGACGGTCTTGACCGCCCGTGTCGCCTCCGCGGACCTTTTCATCAGGTCCGGCCCGCCGGGCAGGGCCGCCGCGCCGGGCGCGGAGGTGCACGCCACGACGACGCAGAGGGGGACGAGGAGCTGCGCGAGGATCCACGGCACCCGGGAACGGGGCATTCCCGTAACGGGTAGGCGGAAGCGGGGCAGCCACGAGGGGAGCGACCTTTTCACCACAGCCCGGATGCTAGCGACCGTTGGCCGGGCCGCAGCACTGTTCCGGGTATCGGTTTGGGGTCGTCCCCCGCCAGGGCCTCGGCGTCCGCCCTCACCGGAGGGCTAGGCCCGTTCCTCGGCCCGCAGGCGCATGAGGTGGTCCACGACGGGCGCGTACGCCGTCTCCAGCGCGTCGATCAGCTCGGGGGCCAGCCGGTCGATGAAGTGGTAGCGGACGTTGGCGACGTGCATGGGGGCGACCCGCTGGATGGTCTCCCAGCCGTGCTCGGTCAGCACGGCGAAGGTGCCCCGGCGGTCGTCGGAGCAGCTCTCCCGGCTCACCAGGCGGGTGGCCTCCATGCGGGCGATCTGGTGGGACAGCCGGCTGCGTGACTGGATCGTCGCCTCGGCGAGATCGCTCATCCGCAGGCGGTGCCCGGGGCTCTCGGACAGGTTGACCAGGATCTCGTAGTCGTTCAGCGACAACCCGAACTCCTGGAGCTCGCGGTCGAGCCGGTGCTCCAGCAGTTTGTGCGAGGCCAGGTGGGCACGCCAGGCACGCTGCTCACCGCTGCTCAGCCAGTTGGGGTCGAGGTCGTCGGATTCAGCCGTGCTCATGCATGTGAATCTATATCTCCCGGAGGTCAACCACGTGCATCCCGCTGGCCAAACGCCGTGATTGCCGGGATATGTCCGGGAACAAACTTTCCCCCGTACAACTGGTACGGAAGGGCATGGGAGGGAAGACGGGCGGAATGAGCGACAAGGCGGAGGCGGGTGACGGGGGCGGCAGCTTCCTCACGGTTCTGGTGGCGGCCGGGATCAATCTCGCGATAGCGATGGCCAAGCTGGTGGCCGGGCTGCTCAGCGGCTCCTCCGCGATGCTGTCCGAGGCGGCGCACTCCGCCGCCGACACGGTGACCGAGGTGCTGCTGCTGGTCGCCGTCAAGCGCGGCGAGCAGCCCGCCGACGGCCGGCACCCCTTCGGGTACGGCAAGGCCGGGTTCTTCTGGGCGCTGATGGCGGCGGGCGCGACGCTGGTGATCGGCGCCGGCTTCTCGATCACCCACGGCGTGCAGACCATCAGGAACGGGGAGGAGCTGGGCGACCTCGTCGTCTCCTACATCGTCCTGGCGATCTCCTTCGTGCTGGAGGGCATCTCGTTCTTCCGCGCGGTCCACCAGGTGCGCGCCGAGGCCAGGCGCTGGAGCGTCACCCCGCGGCGGTACGTCGCCCACACGCCCGACACGGCGGTCAAGGCGGTCGTCTTCGAGGACTCCGCGGCCCTGGTGGGCATCGTCATCGCCGCGTTCGGGCTCCTGGGCTTCCAGCTCACCGGCTCGCCGCTGTGGGACGGGGTGGCGTCGGTGCTGATCGGCGTGCTGCTGCTCGGCGTCGCCCTGCACCTGATCGCCGCGAACGCCTCGCTGCTCATCGGCCAGGCGGCGCCGCCGGTCATCCAGCGCGAGGTGCGCGAGGAGCTGGAGTCCCGCCCGGAGGTCAGCGGGGTCGAGGAGCTGCTGACCATGATGCTCGGCCCCAACGACGTGCTGGTGGCCGCGAAGGTCGACTTCGTGGACGAGTGCACCGGCGAGCGGCTGGAGCAGGTGGCCGACCAGATCGAACACCGGCTCACCGAGCGCTTCCCGGAGATCTCCCACGTGTTCCTCGACCCCACCCCCGGGCGCGACGCGGGGCGGGCGAACGGCGGGCCGCCCGAGGTCAGCCCAGCAGGCCGCCCATCCACGACTCGACCTCGCCGGGACGGCGAGGCAGGGCCGACGACATGAGCCGGGCGCCGTCCTCGGTGACGACCAGGTCGTCCTCGATGCGCACGCCGATGCCCCGGAACTCCGGCGGCAGCGTGAGGTCGTCCGGCTGGAGGTACAGGCCGGGCTCGACGGTGAGCACCTGGCCGGCCGCGAGGACGCCGTCGAGGTAGACCGACGAGCGGGCCTTGGCGCAGTCGTGCACGTCCAGGCCGAGCATGTGCCCGCTGCTGCACAGCGTGTAGCGGCGGTGCAGGTCGTCGCCGGTGGACTTCAGCACCCCCCACTCGCGCAGTCCTTCGGCGATCACGGCCATCGCGGCCCGGTGGAAGTCGCGGAACCGGGCCCCGGGGCGCAGGGTGGCGATGGCGGCCGTCTGCGCCTCGTACACCAGCTCGTAGACCTGCCGGTGGATCGGGCCGAACCGGCCGGAGACCGGCAGGGTGCGGGTGACGTCGGCGGTGTACAGGCCGTCGCTCTCCACGCCCGCGTCGAGCAGCAGCATCTCGCCGGGGGACAGGCGGCCGTCGTTGCGGATCCAGTGCAGCACGCAGGCGTGCGCCCCGGAGGCGGCGATCGAGTCGTAGCCGGTCGCGTTCCCCTCCAGCCGGGCCCGCAGCCCGAAGATCCCCTCGACGTACCGCTCGCCACGGGGGTGCGCCAGGGCCTGCGGGAGGGCCCGCACCACGTCCTCGAAGCCGCGCGCGGTCGCGTCCACCGCGTGCTGGAGCTCGGCGATCTCCCACTCGTCCTTGACCAGCCGCGTCTCCGACAGGAACGAGGCGAGCTCGTCGTCGCCGTCGTGCGGGGCCATCAGGGCGTCCACCGTGGCGTCGACGCCCCGCAGCACCCGCGCCGGGCCGGTGAGCGCCTCCGGCAGGCGGCCGATCGGGGCGCACCCGATCTGGTAGAGCGCCTCGGCCTCCTCCAGCGTGGGCCGGGCGCCCACCCAGAACTCGCCGTACCTGCGGTCGCGGTAGAACTCCTGCCCGGCGGTGCCCTCGGCCGAGCGGGGCGAGCGGGGGCGGGTGAACAGTGTGGCCTCGCCCGAGGGGGCGATGACGAGCACGTCGTCAGGCTCCCTGGCCCCGGTGAGGTAGGCGAAGGCGCTGTGGGCGCGGAAGCGGTGGTCGGAGTCGTTGCTGCGCGTCTTGAGCGTCCCCGAGGGGACGACGAGCCGCTCCCCGGGGAAGCGCCGGACGAGCGCGGCCCGGCGCTCGGCGGTGTAGGCGGCCAGCGGCGGCCGTGCCGGGGCGGGGAGGGGGGTGTCCTCCCAGCCGTCCTTCATGAACGCGGCCAGGGCCTCGGAGACGGGCAGGTCGTGGCTTCCGGTGTTCAGTTCGTGGCGCATCGCGGTCCTCGTGCGGGGAAGTGGCCTGAGGCATGCTACTCATCGCCTCCCGGCACGGAACCGCCCGCCCGGCCGTCTCTGATCAAAACGGTCTTTATCGCTACATGTGCTTAGCGGCGGCGTTAGGTGGGGAAGTCAGAGGTACTCTAGCCCGGCCTCCGAGTTTGACGAGGTGGTGTCGATGCTCATCAGCGCGATCCTGCGAGGTAAGGGAACAACGGTGGCCACGGTCCGGCCGCAGGCCACCGTGACCGAGCTGCTGGCGGCTCTGTCCAAGCACAACGTCGGCGCCGTCGTGGTGTCCGAGGACGGGATGACCATCGTCGGCATCGCCTCCGAACGCGACGTGGTCCGCCAGTTGCACCTGCGCGGCCCCGGCGTCCTCGACGAGCCGGTGTCCACGATCATGACCACGGCCGTGCGGACCTGCCCGCCCGACGCCGACGTCGAGGACCTGCGCAGGACCATGACCGACCACCGGATCCGGCACCTGCCCGTCGTCAGCGAGGGGCGGCTGGCGGGCATCGTCAGCATCGGCGACGTGGTCAAGAGCGCCATCGAGGAACTGGAGACCGAGAAGGCGGCCCTCGTCGACTACCTGCACAGGTAACCCCCCATCGGCCCCGAGAGGAACACCGGTCCCGGCGGGCGGGCCTACATCGTGTCGATATCGGTCCCCGCCGAGGAGTTCCGGGAGCGGCTCGCCGCGATCCCCGGCGCGGTCCTGGTCCAGGAGCTGCCGCGCCACGCTGTGGTCGTCGTGCTCGGATCCCGGTCGCAGGCCCGCGCCCTGTGGGCCCTGCCCGGGGTCACCGCCGTCCGGGAGGACCGCCCGGAACATCTCGCCTGAACGGCCCCCGTGCCGTGGACCGGGGGCCGGTAGGGGTGGAGGACCGGCCCGCCGGGGGGTCATGGTGGTCGGAAAGAGGTCCGCCGCTCCCGCGGGCGGACGTCCCGGCACCGGAGCGCGCGCGGGATCATGAACCGGGCGAAGGCCCGGTGCCCATCGCGTCCCGCGAGAAAAAAATTGAAACGGGCTTTTTACCTTGTTCGGTAATGCCGGTCACGGGTATCGATAAACCAGTGCCTGTCATTTACCGGTCATCTTCCGGGTTGCCGGACCGGTCGAAGAGCACTCGGTCACGGGGGCGATATCAGCACGTGCCTGGTTTCTCTGGCAGGCCGAAAAGAAAGTGGCTGGTCCATAATTCCACGGACGGGGACGAGTAATGCGTGATCGAAGCGGCGGCCCTCCACAGCCGGGAGGCCTGTACCGAATGGTGGTGCCGGGTGGGGGCCCGTCGTACCCCGAAAGCCTGCGGCGGGCGGTCGTCTCGGGCGGCGGCCAGACGAGATCGGACGAGCACGCGCCACGGCACGGTGAGCCGCCCTCGGGCGAATGGCGCCGGCGGTTCCCCGGGGAGGCCGCCTCCGTACCGGCGGCCCGGGCCTGGGTGCGCGAGTTGTTAGCCGGGCACGTCGCGGGCGCTGCCCTCGACGACGTCCAGCTCCTGTTGTGCGAAGTGGTGACCAACGCGGTGGCGCACTCGACGTCGGGGCGGGCGGCGGGCGGGCAGGTGACCATATGGGTGGCCTGCGCCTCCCGCGCGGTCCACGTGGAGGTCGCCGACGCCGGGTCGGCCACGAGCGCGCCGGTCGCCGGCATCGCGGCGGCCGACAGCGACGGCGGCAGGGGCCTGTGGCTGGTCGACATGATCGCGACCGCGTGGGGGTCGCGTCACGACGGGGAAATGGGCAGGACGGTCTGGTTTCAGGTCACGGCGTAGCCGGCGGGCCGTCCGGATGGGTACCGGACGGCCCGTTGATCAGTTCACGGTCGTGAGGCGGATCGGGATCACTGGACGGTGATCTTGTCCACCTCGATGGTGATGCCCTTCACCTCAGGGGTCGAGGTGGCCGTGGTGACCGAGCCGGTCCCCGTGCTGACCCCCTTGAGTTTCAGGGTGTAGGTGAGCTTGCCGCCGGGCGCGCCCGGGGTGCTGCTCACGCGGTAGTCCTGGGTCGGCGGCCCGGAGATCTGGCCGCCGGCGGTGCCGTCGGCGTTCTCCGCGCCCACGGTCAGCCCGAACGAGGGCCCCGGGTCACCGGGCAGGTTGGACGGGTCGTAGGCGTAGGTGATGTCCTCGGCGCCGTTGACGCCGATCCACTGCTGGAACACCTTCAGCCCGGTCTCGCCGAACAGGTGCACACGCCACTCGATGACGAGCCAGGTGTCCACGCCATCGGTGAGCGTACTGGCGTAGATGCCCGGCGCCCCGGTGCCGTCCAGGTCCGTCCAGTAACCGGCCAGGACGTTGTTGGGCGGGTCCACGTCCGGCAGCGTCTGCGGCTGGAAGTTGACGTCGGCCGACCCGTTGGTCCCGCCCACGACGCTGTAGCCGTCGGAGACGATGCCGATCCGGGTGTAGCTCTTGCCGGCGTAGGTGAAGGCGGGGACGGTGAAGTTGACCGACTCCTCGTCGCCGATCGGGGTCGGCGTGATGCCGAAGGCGTCCAGCGGCAGGTAGCCCGCGGGGCCGGTGCCCGGGGCGATGCCCGGCTTGTCGGGCTGGCGCGCGGCCAGCGTGGTCTTGGTCGTCGCGATCTGGGTGCCGATCTTGGTGGCCCCGGTCACGCTGTTGAGCCGCAGCCTGCCGTCGAGCGTGGTGAGCGCGGTGACCTCGGCGTCCTTCAGGGTCGTGTTCTCCACCGAGACCGTGCAGGTGGACTCACCGGTGTTCTTGACGATCGTGCTCGGCGTGCAGGTCTGGTCGACCGGCACCGCGCCCTCCTGGCGGAAGAACGCGACGGGCAGGTGCAGGTTGTGGCTGCCGCCGGTCTGCTTCAGGTTCACCTGGCCGAAGTACTGACCGTCGGGCAGCTCCGGCGCGGTGATCACGATGGTCAGCTTGACGCTCTTGCCCGCCTTGACGCTGAAGATCGGGGGCAGCACCGCGATGCCGGCCCCGCTGGGCGCGGTCCCGGTGGCGGTGTAGGTGAGCGTCTTGCTGGTGACGTTGGTGAAGGTGCGCTTGGCCGTGATGATCCCCGGCATGGTCGGCGCGTTCACCGACGGGATGTTGAGGTCGATCCGGTTCAGCGGGTCGGTCGCGGAGGCGAGGTAGTTCGCGGCGGTCTCGTCCAGGGTGAGCCCCGGGTCGCCCGCCTTGGTGAGGTCGATCCGGCCGCCGCCGTAGTCGAACGGGTCGGCCGGGGTGACCCGGTCCTCCTTGGTGACCGAGGTCTTGGCCGTGGTCTCCAGCGCCGACTTGACCTGGCCGGGCGACCAGGTCGGGTGCAGCGCGAACAGCAGCGCGCCGGCCCCGGCCACGTGCGGTGAGGACATCGACGTGCCGGCGATCACCTGGTAGAGGTTGCCCGGAGGGCCTTCCAGGGGGGACTCGGGCGTCGGGGTCTGGCCCGCCAGGATGTGCAGGCCGGGCGCGGTGACGTCCGGCTTGAGGAAGTCGCCGCCCGGTCCCCGCGAGGAGAACGAGGTCATGGCGTCGCCCTGCCAGGTCGTCTTGGTGCCCTGGGTGAACTTCGCCTTGGCGCCCGGGTTGGCGGTGAGGAAGTTCAGCAGGGTCGTGCTGTCGGGCTGATCGATGTGGACCGTGGGGAGCCAGTGGTTGTCGGTCATCACGTCGAGCGGCGTCGCGTTGTAAAGGATCATGCCCGCCGCGCCGCCCTGCTTGACGGCGAAGCCCTTCAGCACGCGGTTGGGGCCGCGCTGGCAGACGACGATCTTGCCGGCGAACAGGCCAGGGGGGGCCGGGTTCACGCACAGCGGGTCGGAGTACGGCGGGGCGGCGGCCGACACCACCGGCAGCGGCGAGGCGATGCCCGCCGTGATCGAGGCGCCCGAGACGGTGGCGGTGGCGCCGCCGGTCCCGGTCAGCGTCACGGTCGAGCGGAACGTACGGGTCTGGGTGGAGGCGGCGACGGTCGTCACCCACGGGCTGCGGTGGTCGGTGGTGGCGGCGCCGGGGCCGGAGTTGCCCGCCGACGCCGACACGAACACGCCCGCCGCGTACGCGTCGAGGAAGGCCAGCTCGACCGGGTCGCTGTAGGGGTCGCTGCCGCCCGAGATCGAGAAGTTGATCACGCGAACGCCGTCGATGATCGCGCGGGCGACGGCGGCGGCGGAGTCGGAGGGGAAGCAGCCCTCGGCGCCGCAGACCTTGTACACCGACACGGCGGCCGCCGGGGCGATGCCGTGGATCGGTCCCCGGCTGATGCCGAGCGGGTTGGCGTCGGCCACCGGGCCGCCGGCGGAGGTGGACGCGGTGTGGGTGCCGTGCCCGTTGGAGTCACGGGCGCTGTCGGGGTAGACCTCGCCGCCGAACACGACGTTGTACGTCGCGAGGAACGGCTGGCCGCCCACCAGCTTGCGGTTGCACACGAACGTGTCGCTCGCGGGCGTCAGCGGGTTGTCCCCGAAGTTGCACACGCGGGGGCTGCCGTCTGTGGTCGGCGGGGGAGCGGGCAGGTTGCCCGGGTCGGCGAAGGAGGGGTGCTCGGGCCAGACGCCCGAGTCGAGGCTGCCGAAGATCACGCCCTTGCCCGAGGAGGAGCTGCCGCCGAGCTGGTTGTAGATCGTGGGGGCGCCGATGAAGTCCGAGCTCGCGTCGGTGAGCGGCTGCTGGAGCTTGTCCTCCTGGACGGCGGCCACTCCCGGCAGCTTGAGCAGCTCCGCCGCCTTGTCGGCGGGCAGGCTGAGGGCGATGCCGCCGTAGACCGTGCGGAGCTTCTGGCCCGCCTTGGCGCCGGGGATCCGCTTGGCCAGCTCACCGAGGAAGGTGTTCTCGATGCCCTCGATGTGCTTGGTGTACTGCTTGGCGGGCGCGCTGGTGACGTCGAGGCTCTTGCCGGTGACCTGCGGGCTGGTGCCCGGGAGCCCCGTGAGCCCGCCCTTGTAGGCCGCGAGCGAGTCGTAGTCGAGCTTGACGACCACGTTGACGGGCTTGCCGGTCGTCGCCTTGAAAAGCGCCTCGTCGCTCTTGGCCAGCTTGCCGCTCGGGGACTTGGCCCCCTGGACGCGGCCGGCGACGGTGAGGGGGGTCGCCTTCCACTTGCTGGTCGAGCCGGTCGCGGGGGAGGGAGTGGGGGCCGCGGACGCGGGGACGGCGGGACTCATCACACTGATGACCGCGAGACTCGCGCCGACCGCCGCGATGCGGCGCGCTCGGGATAAGAGGGTGGGCGGGGGCTTACTTGGCACGACACCTCCAGAAGAACCACGTGGACGGCCGCCCAGCGGGCATGGAGGAGCCGCGTCACCCGCCGAGGCGCACGGGAAGGGACCCCACCCTCCCCGTTGGGCGACACGTGCCTGATCACCCGTGTCGGGGTGACCAAACACAGACGGAGTCTAGGCGCGGACTACAGGTCCGCCTAGATCGGTCCATGCTTGGATCTGCGGCAATATGTGACCAAATACAGACCCGATCCGGTTAATTGGTGTGATCGCCGCAGTTAGGAGAACGTTCCAAACTCCAGGGACGTACAATCGCGGGCGTGAAGCTGAAATTGGATCTCCACGACATCTACAACAAGGGCGGCGAGATCGACAAGGCGCTGCGCGGGATCATCCAGGAGGCGCTGCAGAAGAAGGCGACCGAGGTGGAGATCATTCCCGGCAAGGGATCGGGCCAGCTCAAGAAGAAGGTCCTGCGCTTCCTCGACCAGAAGGAAATCAAGGCGCTTTACCACCGCATCGACAAGGACGCCAAGAACCACGGCCGCCTGTTCGTCTATTTCCGCTACAAGTGAGGCGGGCGCCCGGCCTGCCTGCGGCCGTACCCCCCTAACCCGGCCTCTCGCCTGACGCCGGCCCCCGCTCAGCGGCGACGCGCGCGGTAGACCCTGGCGACGTACGGCAGGTCGAAGGACGGCGGGAGGTCATCGGTGATCGACCGGACGGCGTCGTCGATCTCCCGGCGGCGGTCCTGCTCCGCGGTGAGGTACCAGGATCGGGAGTGCACGAGGGCGAGCAGCGAGGACGCCGTGTGGGGCTGGCTGTGCCGGAACTCGCGGCGTTCGACCGGGCCGAAGGCGTCGCCGAACGCCGTGTCCGACAGGACGGCGCCCATCGTGGACCCGTCCCGATACTCGTCGACGAGCCGGGAGAGCCGGGCCACCCAGGCGACGGACTCGTCGCGGAGGTTCCACAGCGGCGCGAACACGCCACCGGGCCTGAGCACCCGGGCGATCTCGGCGTGCGCGGGCTCGGGATCGAACCAGTGATAGGCCTGACCGGCGACGACGGCGTCCGCCTCGCCGGCGGCCAGGGGGATCTCCTCCGCCGACCCCGCGACGACGACGCGTCCCGGCAGCCGCTCCGCCAGCTTCTCCCGCATCAGCGGATCGGGCTCGACGGCCGTCACCTCATGACCCGCCTCGGCCAGCAGGCGGGTCAGCAGCCCGGTCCCCGCGCCCAGGTCGACGACCTTGAGGGGCGAGACGCCCAGCGACCACTCCAGCGCCCGCACCGGGTAGGACGGCCGGACCTTCTCGTAGGCGTCCGCGGCCGCCCCGAACGACAGACGCTGACGATGGAATGTCTCACTCACCAGGTCAGCTTATGCGGCGGGTCCGGCGATCGCGGCCGGCACCTGGGATGGCACCGGCGGGGGCGGGCCGGAAAGGCGCCGGTTACGCTGGACGGCGGCGGACGTGGGCGTGTGACGGTGAGGAGACCCGGAGATGGCGGACCTGGTGGAGATCACTTCCAAGGACGAACTGCGTGAACTGCTCGGCGCGCCGATGCCGAGGGCGCTGTCCAAGGAGCGGGTGGTGCTGCACGACCGCGACCGGGAGTGGCTCGCGTCCTCGCCGTTCTGCCTCATCGCCACCTCCGGCGCGGACGGCTCGTGCGACGTCTCGCCCAAGGGCGACCCGCCCGGGTTCACCCACGTCGTGGACGAGGTCACGATCGCCATCCCCGACCGGCCCGGCAACCGCCGCGTGGACGGCTTCCGCAACGTCCTGGAGAACCCGCACGTCGGGCTCGTGTACGTCGTCCCCGGGCGCACCGAGACGCTGCGGATCAACGGCAGGGCCCGGCTGGTGCGCGAGGCGCCGTTCTTCGACCAGATGATCGTCAAGGGCCACCGGCCCGTGCTGGCCCTGCTCGTGGAGATCGAGCAGATCTTCTTCCACTGCGGCAAGTCGTTCCTGCGGTCGGCCCTGTGGAAGCCGGAGACCTGGAACCCCGAGGCGCTGCCGTCCCACGCGCAGATCGTGAAGAGCGTCCAGGAGACCGAGGAGAGCCTGGAGCAGCTCGAACGCTACTACGGCCCCGAATACGCCACCCGCCTGTACCGCACCCCCTGACCCGGCCCGCGCGCTCCCGATCCCGCCGCCTCCCGCCCACCCTGATCCCCGAGAGGATCACCCGCTTCCTTTCCGTCCGGGAAACACCCTACAATCGCGATATATCGTGAAAGGGAGGGTGGGATGGCCACCGCACGGGCACGCACCATCGGCAGGACCATGATCGACCGCCTGTTCGTCCACGGCGTGGTCGAGGAGGTCGGGCACCTCACCCCGCGCACACGCATGATCGCGATCACCGCGCCGGGGCTGTCCTGGACGCCCGGCCAGCAGGTCCGCGTCGCCGTGGACGGGCCGATGACCCGCCGCACGTACTCGATCTGGGAGTACGACGGGTCGGTGCTGCGTCTGTGCGTCCTCGACCACGGGGACGGGCCGGGCGCCCGCTGGGCCCGCGACGTGCGGCCCGGCCAGGAGGTGGCCTTCAGGAAGCCCGAGGGCTCCTTCGTGACCCGGCCCTCCTCCTACCACCTTTTCGCCGGTGAGGAGACCGCCGCCGTGGCCTTCGGCCCGATGATCCGGGCGGTCGGCGAGGCCCCGGTGTACGGCGTCGTCGAGGTGGACGGCCCGGCGGACCGGCTGCCCCTGGACCTCACCTGGCGCCACCGCGACGGCGCGCCTGCGGCCTCCTCGGCGTCGCTCGTCGAGGCGGTGCGCGCCCTGAGACTGCCGGACGAGCCCGGCACCGCGTACGTGGCGGGGGAGGCGCGGACCGTCCAGGCCGTCCGCGAGCACCTGGTACGCGAGCGCGGCTGGCCCCGCCGCTTGGTGCTCACCAAGCCCTTCTGGACCCCCGGCAAGAAGGGCATGGAATGACGCCCTGACGGCGCCGTTCTTCCTGCCCGGCCGGCGGCGCCGCTCCCAGCGTCCGGTGTCACTCGGCGCGCAGGCCGTCCGGGCGGGTCAGGCGCCACAGGGCCGGCAGGCTCAGCCCGGTGACCAGCAGCACCACCGCCGCGCCGATCCCCGCCGACAGGCCGACCACCGTCCAGTCGACCGACAACGGCATCGAGACCACGCGCAGCAGCACCAGCCCCAGGCCCAGCCCGAAGACCACGGCGAGCACCAGGCCGATCAGCACCGGGATGACGGTCTGCCAGATCACCGACCAGGTCAGCGAACCGCGGCGGGTGCCGACCGCGACGAGCATCGCCAGCAGCCTGCGCTGCTCGCGGAGCTGCTCCAGGATCCCGACCAGCATGCTCGCGCTGATCAGCAGCAGGGTCACCACGATCCCCGCGTACAGGCCGCGCCGGATGCCGGTGAACCTGGTCGCCTCCTCGGTGGCGCTCAGGGTGCTGACGGACGCGAGCGGATCGGCCCGCGCCACCGTGTTGCGCACCCGCTCCACCGCGTCGGTGTCCTTGGGGTCGAGCCGGACGAACGTGACAGAGGTGAGATCGGGCAGCCCGGCCGCGTCGATCGCCCCCGGAGTGACCAGGATGGCGTCCCCGATCGAGCCGGAGGCGTCCTCGCGGGCCGCGACCGTCCGGGTGCCGCGCGGCAGCGCCCACCGAGGGCCGCCGTCCCCGACCGACACCCGCGTGCCCGGACGGAAGGCGTCCCGCGCCGCCGCGTCGCCGTCCCCGGCGCGCGTGAGGAACACGTCGCCGTCGGCGCACCTGCCGAGGGTGCCGAACTCGGCCAGTGAGGCGCAGTCGCCGATCCGCAGATCCGTGTAGACCGGCTCCCCGGCGGACGGGGACTTCGTGGTCGCCTGCGCCTGGAGCGTCCCGGCGGCGCCCGCCACCCCCGGGGTCGTCCGCAGCAGGCCGGCCATCGGCGCCGCGCCGGAGGACGGGCGCGCGTGCACCATCACCTGCGCCCGGGAGACGTCGTGCCCGGTCGCCGAGGTGGACAGGTCCTGCGCCCCCGCGAACAGCATCTGCAGGCCGATCGTGCCCGCGACCGCGACGGCGATGCCGTTGACCAGGCGGGCCGAGGTGGCGCTGTCGAGTTGCAACCGGCGGATGGCGAGCTGCCAGCCGACCGGGCCCCCGTGGATCCGGCCGACGACCAGCTCGATCAGCCACGGCAGCAGCGTGACCGCGCCCACGAGCAGCAGGACGGCACCCGCGGCGACCTGGTAGTCGATCCGCGCGGCGCCGTCCTGGCGGAGCCCGCCGAGCAGCGGGAGGAGCAGGGCCAGGCCGGCGCCGGGCAGGACCAGCCGCCACCAGAGCCGGCGGCGGGGCGCCACGGCCCGCCGGGTCACGCCCAGCGGCTCGACCGCGACGCCGCGCAACGTGGCCAGGCTCACCACGACCGCGAGCGCCGGCACCGCCAGCATGATCACCACGACGAGCGGGAGGGCGGGGCGCACGTCGCCGGCGAACACGCTGAGGTTCCAGAGGGTCACCAGCGGCACCAGCCGGCGGCCGGCGAGGAACAGCGCGCCGCCGACGGCGAGCCCGAGTACCGCGCCCACCGCCGCCTCCCCGGCGGCGATGCGCCGGGTCATCCGCCGGTCGGCGCCGACCAGCCGCAGGGCCGCGAGCCGCCGGTCGCGGCGCTCACCGCCGAACCGCACGGCCGCGCCGAGGAAGATCGCGATGGGCAGCAGGAGCACGACGAAGATGATCACGATGAGGACGTCGAGCACGGGCCCGTACTCGCTGCTGGGGGAGCCGCCCCCGCCGAACGCGTCGATCCGGGTCGCCCGGCCGGCGGGCAGTGTGCCGCTGCCGAGGTAGTACGCGAGCTCGTTCGGGCCGGCCAGGCCCGCGTCCCCGATCGTCCCGCTGACGCGCGCGCCGCCCAGCCGTGGGGCCAGCAGGCGGCCGTCGGGGGAGCCGAGCAGGTCCCTCAGCGCCGGGGAGACGACCACCTCACCGGGCAAGGGAAGCGCCGCGACACCCGGAGGGACCGGCGCCTTCGGCCCCTCCGCGCGCACGAGGCGTCCCCGGACCGGCGTGCCGCGGAAGGAGGTGTCGACCTGTGCGACCAGTACGGTGCCGGGGCCCGCGTGGAGCGGCGGCGCGCTGAACCGGGTGTCGTCGCGGGCGTCCCCTCTGTCGTGCCGTGCCTGCAACGCGCCGGGTACGGCGGCGGCGAGCAGCAGCAGCGCCACCCCGATCCCCACCCCGACGGCCGTGAGCACCGTACGCGTCCACCCGTCCCGCCCCCCGGCGAACGCCAGCCGCGCCCCCAGCACCAGGTCCGCCCCCCGCGAAACCCCCCGCCGCTTCCCGGGCATCGCATCCGCGCTCTCCGGGAATTCCCTGCGCCTCCCGCCATCCCGCGCCACGTCATCCCGGCGCGCGGTCATGTCCGCCCGATCCGTGTGCTTCTCGCTCATCGGGTGTGCTCCATGTGGCGGGTGCGGCCGTCGCGGACCACGACCTCGCGGTCGGAGTAGCCCGCCACCCGGGCCTCGTGGGTGACCAGCGCGACGGCGGCGCGGGTCTCGCGGGCCGCCTGGGTGAGCAGGCGCATCACCCGCTCGCCGTTGAGCGAGTCCAGCGCGCCGGTCGGCTCGTCGGCGAACACCACCTGCGGGCCGGTGACCAGGGCCCGGGCCACGGCGACCCGCTGCCCCTGGCCGCCGGAGATCTCGCCGGGCCGCTTCCCGGCCACGTCGGTCACCTCCAGCCGCTCCAGCCATTCGGCGGCCCGCCGCTCCGCCTCGCGCCTGCGGACCCGCTCCAGGCGCAACGGCAGCGCCACGTTCTCCAGGCAGGTCAGCTCGGGGACGAGCTGGCCGAACTGGAAGACGAACCCGAACCGCGTACGGCGCAGGGCGCTGCGCTCGGAGTCCGACATCGCCGACACCTCCTGGCCCTGGTAGAGCACGCGACCGGAGTCCGGCCGCGTGATCCCGGCCAGGCAGTGGAGCAACGTCGACTTCCCCGACCCCGACGGCCCCATGATCGCGACCACCTCCCCGGCCCGAATCGCCACCGAAGCCCCATCGAGCGCCGCCGTAGGCCCGAACGCCTTGCACAACCCCTCACCCACCAGCAACGGCGTCCCGCCGGCAGGCGTGTGCGGCGCGGTCATGGGCGCACGACCTTCGCCAGGTCGTCGAGGCGGGCGGCGGTCAGTTCGAGCCAGCGGAGGTCCGCCTCGAGGTGGAAGAGCGCGTGGTCGCAGATGAGCTGTTCGGCGAGGTCGCCGGTGATCTTGCGCTGGGTCAGCTCGCGCATGAGCCGGAGGTGCTCGGCGCGCTGGACGTCCAGCAGGCCGGCGGCGGGCCGCCCGGTCAGCACCGCGAGCACGACCTTGGTGTACAGGGTGTTCTGCAGGTACGGCTCGGGCTTCTCCGCGCTCCCGAGCCACTTCTCCACGTCGGTCACCCCGGCGGAGGTGACCGCGTACCGCTTGCGCTCAGGACCCCCGCCCGGCTCGACCCCGTCCAGCTCGACGAGCCCGTCCTTCAGCAGCCGCGACAACGTCGCGTACACCTGCCCGTAGTGCAACGGCCGGGCGTGCCCGAACCGATCGTCGTAGGTCTTCTTGAGGTCGTACCCATGCCGGGGCCCCGATTCGAGAAGCCCCAGAAACGCCTGTCCGACTGACATGCCAGAGACTATACACACCACGTATACATGCCGTGTCTACTCCCTGACCATGGCGTTCATCACAGATCATCGAAAGACGCCCGTCGCCTCCCGCGTCGCGGACCAGCAAGCGCGACGGGGGTCAGAGGCCGTGGATGAGGCTCAGGTCCTCGGGGGTGGGGGTGGTGCCGTTCTCGGTGGCGGACTGGGTGAGGAGGAGTTCGCCGGTGTGGGCGATGTGGGTGCGCATGGCCTCGGCGGCGGCGGCCGGGTCGCCGGACTCCACGGCGGTGAGGATGGGCTCGTGCTCGGCGGCGATGTCGGCCAGGGAGCGGGAGCGGTCGACGGTGGAGGCGCCCAGGGTGGTGGTGGCGTCGCGCAGGTTGCCGACGATGCCGACGAGCTTGCGGTTGGCGCCCGCGGCGAGGAGCAGGCCGTGGAAGGCGCGGTCGTGGCGCATGAAGGCGCGCTCGTCGTGCTCCTTGGCGGCCCCGCGCATGGCCTCGAGCTCGGCGCGCATCGCCTCGACCAGCGCGGGACCGGCCCGGCGGGCGGCCACGCGGGCGGCGGGCACCTCCAGCAGGAGCCGGAGCTGGAACACCTCGGCGATCTCCTTGGGGTCGCTCCGCAGCACACGGAAGCCCCGGCTGCGCTCGAACCGCACCATTCCGGCCTCGGCCAGCCGCAGCATGGCCTCCCGTACCGGGGTGCGGGACACGTTGAGCTGGGCGGAGAGCTGGTACACCGAGTAGAGCTCTCCGGGGCGGAGCTCGCCCGAGTGGATGGCCTCGCGGACGGCCTCGATGACCTGTTCCGTCAGGCTGGACGCGCCGCCGACCGCTCGCATCGTGGGTCTCCCCTCGCTTGGATTCCCGAGACCTGGATTCCTGTGGACCCGGCGGCCCGGTGGGGGGCGGGTTTTCGGAATCGACCTTGACTGAGAGGACCCTATCGCCGGGGGGACGCCTGCTCGCCGATCGTTGACATGCAGCATGCTACATGCCAGATTCT
The DNA here is from genome assembly GCF_025506355.1 of Sphaerisporangium corydalis. GTDB lineage: Bacteria > Actinomycetota > Actinomycetes > Streptosporangiales > Streptosporangiaceae > Sphaerisporangium > Sphaerisporangium corydalis. The sequence goes on along the minus strand of NZ_JANZYP010000061.1, from coordinate 36,186 downwards.
GAAATCTGCCGTCGGCCGGGGGTGAGAGGGAGGAATGGCCATGAAGTTGCACGTCCTCGACTGCGGGGCGATGAGCTGCGACCTGACCTGGCTGCTGCTGAAGCCGGGACGCACCATCAGGCCCAGGTCCGAGCGGGACAGGCCCGTCGAGTGGTACCCGTGCACGACGCACGCCGTCCTGGTGGAGACCGGCGAGGGCACCCTGCTGTGGGACACGAGCTGCCCGCGCGACTGGGAGACCCGCTGGATCCCGACCGGCCTGCAGGAGTTCTTCCCCTACGACCAGGTGACCGAGGAGCAGTACCTCGACAACCAGCTCGGTCGGCTCGGCGTGAGCCCGGAGAACCTCGACTACGTGGTGCTCTCCCACCTGCACTTCGACCACGCCGGCAACGTTCGGCAGTTCGCCGGCACCGGCGCCCGGCTGGTGTGCAACGACAAGGAGAAGGAGTTCGCCTTCGGGTTCGAGGGGGAGTTCGCCGGGGCGCATCTCAAGGCCGACTACGAGGGCCTCGACTTCGAGACCGTCTCCGGCGACACCGAGATCCTCCCGGGGGTCACCCTCATCGAGGCGCCCGGCCACACCCCCGGCACGATGGCCATGCGCGTCGACCTGCCCGAGTCCGGCACCATGATCTTCACCTCCGACGCCGTCTACCTGGGCGACTCCTACGGCCCGCCCGCCACCCCCGCCTCGATCGTGAACGACCTGAGCGCCTGGTACGGCTCCGTCGAGAAGATCCGCGCGATCGCGGAACGGTCCGGCGCGAACGTGGTCTTCGGGCACGACGCGGCCCAGCTGAGGTCCATGCGCACCGCCCCCGACGGTTTCTACGAGTGAGAGGCGGGCGACCGTGTACACCGCCCCGAGCAATCCCGAATCCGTCTTCACCTACGGGGCCCCGGCGCTGAAGTTCGGCCCTGGCGCCTCGGCCGAGATCGGCTTCGACCTCGCCCAGTACGGCGTCCATCGCGTCCTGGTCATCACCGACCCCGGGGTGGCGGCCACCGGCGCCCCCGAGCGGATCGCCGCGCACCTCGCCGGGTACGGCATGGAGGCGGCCGTGTACGACGGCGCGCACGTCGAGCCGACCGACGCCAGCCTGCTCGCGGCCATCGAGCACGCCCGCGCCACCGGCCCGTGGGACGCCTTCGTCGCCGTCGGCGGCGGGTCGAGCATCGACACCGCCAAGGCGGTCAACCTGCTCACCACCAACCCCGGCGAGCTGATGGACTACGTCAACGCCCCGGTGGGCGGCGGCCTGGCCCCCAACGCGCCGCTCAAGCCGCTGGTCGCGGTGCCCACGACCACGGGCACCGGCGCGGAGAGCACCACGATCTGCGTCCTCGACGTGCTGGACCAGAAGGTCAAGACCGGGATCAGCCACGTACGGCTGCGCCCGGTCCTCGCCGTCGTCGACCCCGATCTCACCCTCACCCAGCCCGCCGGGGTGACCGCCGCCGCCGGGATGGACATCCTGTGCCACGCCCTGGAGAGCTACACCGCCCGGCCGTACGCCTCCTACGAGCGCAAACGGCCCGAGGAACGGGTGCCGTACTGCGGCGCCAACCCCGTGGCCGACATGTTCTCCGAGCGCGCCCTGCACCTGCTCTCGCGGTCGTTCCGCAGGGCGGTGCGGCACGGGGACGACGCCGGGGCCAGGGGGGAGATGGCGCTGGCGGCGACGTTCGCCGGGCTCGGGTTCGGCAACGCCGGCGTCCACATCCCGCACGCCAACGCTTATCCCATCGCCGGGCGGGTCAGGGACTTCCACCCCGAGGGGTACCCGAAGGACGAGCCGATGGTGCCGCACGGCATGGCCGTCGCGCTGACCGCCCCCGAGGCGTTCCGCTTCACCTTCGAGGCCGGGCCGGAGCGGCACCTGCGGGCCGCCGAACTGCTCGACCCCGCCGCCGGCCGGCCGGACGACCTCGCCGGGTTCCTGCCCCGCGTGCTGCTGAGGCTGATGCGGGACATCGGCATCCCCAACGGCATCGGCGGCGTCGGGTACGGCGAGGCCGACGTCCCCGGGCTGGTGGAGGGCGCGATGAAGCAGCGGCGCCTGCTCGCCACCGCGCCCCGGCCGGTCACCGAGGACGACGTCGCCGGCATCCTGACCCGATCCATCCGGCTGTGGTGAGGTGAGAACGTGGCGATATACGAACTGCGCTGCCGCGAGGGACATCGTTTCGAGGTCGTCCAGTCCTTCACCGCGCCCCTGCCCGCCTGCCCCCGGTGCGGCACCGAGACCGGCAAGATCCCCAGCAGGTTCGCGCTGTCGGGACGGGCGGCCACGCCGCCGCCCTCGGACATGATGCCGCAGACCTGGCGGGGGACGTACGGGGCCGACCGCGAGTACGTCACCGCGCTGCGACGCACGGCCGAGGCCCGGCGCGACCTGGAGGAACGCCACCCCGAACTGGCGGGCGACCGCAGACCGATCCTCGCCCACGAGGGCCGCTACGAGGACGCGCCCTTGCGCGCGGGCGACCCCTCCCCGCCGCCCTCGGCTCCCGGCCACGGGCATGGTCGTGCGGGTGGGGAGGGGGTGTCCTGAGACCGTCCGAGCTCGCCGACGCGCTGCGCCGGGCCGGGGTACGCGACGTCGACGCCTCGCCGAGGCGCCGGGCCGAGTACTCCTCCGACGCCTCGCTCTACCGGGTGCCGCCGGCGGCGGTCGCCTTCCCCCGCGACGGGGAGGAGGTCGCCGCCGCACTCGCGCTCTGCCGGTCCGAGGGGGTCGCCCTGACCGCGCGGGGGGCGGGGACCTCCATCGCGGGCAACGCCGTCGGGCCGGGCCTCGTGCTGGACTTCTCCCGTCACATGGGACAGATCATCTCGCTGGACCCGGAGGCCCGCACCGCCTCCGTCCAGCCCGGGGTCGTGCTCGACGCGCTCCAGCGTCAGGCGGCGCCGTACGGGCTGCGCTTCGGCCCCGATCCCTCCACGCACAGCCGGTGCACCATCGGCGGGATGATCGGCAACAACGCCTGCGGATCCCGCGCCCTCGCCTACGGCCGCACCGCCGACAACGTCCTCACACTCGACATGCTGACCGGGACCGGCGAACGCCTCGTGACCAGGGGCGGCCGGGATCTTTTCGCCGGGACGGGAGGCGGGTCGCCGACGCTCGTCGCTTTGCGGCAGGTGGTCCAGGACAACCTCGCGGTGATCCGGACCGAAATGGGACGGTTCCGGCGCCAGATCTCGGGATACTCGCTGGAGCACCTGCTCCCCGAGCACGGCTTCGACGTGGCCAGGGCCACCGTCGGGACCGAGGGCACGTGGGGCGTGCTGCTGGAGGCGGGGGTCCGCCTCGTCGAGACGCCCGCGCGCACCCTGCTGGTCGTGCTCGGCTACCCGGACATGGCCGCGGCGGCCGACGCCGTCCCCGCTCTGCTGCCGCACCGGCCGATCACGCTCGAAGGCATCGACGCGCGCATGGTGGACGTGGTGCGCGCCAGGCACGGGACGGCCCGCGTGCCGCCCCTCCCGGCGGGCGGCGGCTGGCTCCTCGCCGAACTCGGCAGCGGCCCGGCGGCGAGATCGGTGTCGGCGGCGGAACTGGTGGCGGCGGCGGGCGCGTTGGTGGCGGACTCGGGTGCGGTCGCGAGTCTGCTGGTCACCGACCCGGCCCACGCCGCCGCCGTCTGGCGGATCAGGGAGGACGGCGCCGGGCTGGTCGCGCGCACGGTCGCGGGCGCGCCCGCGCACGCGGGCTGGGAGGACGCGGCCGTCCCGCCCGAGCGGCTCGGCGCCTACCTGCGCGACTTCGAGGCACTCCTGGCCGCCCACGGGCTGACCGGCGTTCCGTACGGGCACTTCGGGGACGGGTGCCTGCACGTCCGCGTCGACTTCCCCTTCGGGCGCGACGACGGCGCGAAGGTCTTCCGGCGCTTCCTGCTGGACGCCGCCCGCCTGGTCGCCTCGCACGGGGGCTCGATGTCGGGGGAGCACGGGGACGGGCGGGCGCGCGGCGAGCTGCTGCCGCTGATGTACTCACCCGCCGCGCTGGCGGCCTTCGCCGCCGCCAAGGCGGTGTTCGACCCCGGCGGGGTGCTCAACCCCGGCGTGATCGTACGACCCGCCGCGGTGGACGCCGACCTGCGGCTCCAGCCTCCGCCGCCGGTCACCAGGGGTACGGCCTTCCGCTACCCGCACGACGGCGGCGACCTCACGGCCGCCGTGCACCGCTGCACCGGCGTCGCGCGGTGCCGGTCCGACGTGCCCGGCAGCGACACCGTCATGTGCCCGTCGTACCTGGCGACGCGCGACGAGAAGGACTCGACCCGGGGCCGGGCCCGGGTGCTCCAGGAGGCGGTGAACGGGTCGCTGCCCGGCGGACTGCGCGCGCCGGAGGTACGCGAGGCGCTGGACCTGTGCCTGTCCTGCAAGGGGTGCCGGTCCGACTGTCCCACCGGGGTCGACATGGCCACCTACAAGGCCGAGGTGCTCCACCAGACCTACCGCCGCCGTCCGCGTCCCGTGGCGCACTACTCGCTCGGTTGGCTGCCGCGCTGGGCCCGGCTGGCCGCCCTGGCGCCCCGCGCCGTCAACGCGGCGCTGCGGATCGGACTGGTGGCCGCGCTGGTCAAGCGCCTGGGCGGCATCGACCCCCGCCGCCCCCTCCCACCCTTCGCCCCCCACCCCTTCCACACCACCCCCACGACCCCGGACACCATCACGACCCTGGGCGCGGCAAAGGACGTGACTGGGGTCCCGGGGGCAGCGATGAGTGCCGGGGTGGGCCCGGGGTCGGTTCCCGGTGCGGGTGTCGGCGCCGGAGGATCGCGGGATGTCGTGCTTTGGGTGGACACGTTCACCGGGTACTTCTCGCCTGATGTCGCGCGGGCCGCGGTGCGGGTGCTGACCAGGGCCGGGTTCTCGGTGACCTTCCCGCCCGCCGCCCTGTGCTGCGGGCTGACGTGGATCTCCACCGGTCAGCTCGACGCGGCCAGGCGCAGGCTCCGGCGGACCGTGGACGCGCTGGCCGCGCACGCCGAGGCGGGGACACCGATCGTCGCGCTGGAGCCGTCCTGCGCCGCCGTGCTCCGCTCCGACGCCGTCGAACTGCTCGGCGACGACGACCGCGCGGCGAAGCGGGTCGCCGGGTCCGTCCGCACGCTCGCCGAGTTCCTGACCGGGCTGCCGGACTGGACGCCGCCCGGCCTGGCCGGCGTGGAGGTGCTGGCGCAGCCGCACTGCCACCACCACGCTGTGATGGGCTGGGAGACCGACCGGGAGCTGCTCGCCCGCGCGGGCGCCACGGTCACCTCGGTCGGCGGCTGCTGCGGCCTGGCCGGGAACTTCGGTGTCGAGCGCGGACACTACGAGGTGTCGGTGGCGGTCGCGGAGACCCGGCTCCTGCCCGCGGTACGGCGGGCCCGCGAGGGCACCATCGTCCTCGCCGACGGCTTCTCCTGCCGCACGCAACTCGCCCAGCTCGCGGGCACACCATCCCTGCACCTGGCCGAACTCCTGGACCGCCCACCCGGCTGAGCGAGAGACCGGCGTCCAGGCTGATAGAGGCCGATGTCCGGGTACAGGCCAGCGTCCGGGCTGGGTGGCGGGCCGGTGTCCGGGCCGGGAGACGGAGTTTCGCGGGAGGTCAGAGTTTGCGGTAGGTCCTGGCGTCTTCGGCGGCGTCCAGGACGCCCTGGAGGGTGGCGCCCATGCCCGCCGCCACGGCCGCCGCGATGGCGCCCTCGACGAACGGCACGTCGGCGATCACCACCGAGCCGGGCTCTTCGAGCAGGCGCGCGGTGAGCACCGAGCTGCCCAGGTCGGGGATGAGGACGACCCCCGCCCCCTGGTCCACGGCCTCGACGGCCGAGGAGACCTTGTCCACGCTGGTGCCGAGCCCCCCGTCGTCGGTCCCGCCCGCGGCGGCCACCCGTACGTCCGCCCCGGCGATCTGGACGGCGAGTGCCACCGCCTCCCTCGCCAGCGCGTCGCTGTGCGAGATCAGGACGATGCCGACGAGCGCCCCCGGCTCGGTCATCAGCGCACCATCGCGGTGCTCGGTGACGGGGCCCGGCGGGGGCCGTGCGGGCCTGAGCGGGTCGCCCGGGTCATCGGCCGGCCACCGCGCGCAGGGCGCGGAACATCAGGGCGGTGGACGCGGCGCCAGGGTCCTCGTGGCCGACGCTGCGTTCGCCGAGGTAGCTGGCGCGCCCCTTGCGTGCCTGGAGCGGGATCGTCGCCCTGGCACCCTCCTCGGCGGCGTCGCGGGCGGCGTCGAGCGCCTCCTCGGCGTCCATCCCCTTGTCCGCCGCCTCCGCGAGCGCGCGCGTCGCGGGGCCGAGGGCGTCGACCATGGTCTTGTCGCCCTCGGTGGCGCCGCCGAGCTTGCGCACCCCGGCGAGGGCCTCGTCCAGGGCCGCCGCCAGCCCCGCCAGGGTGACGTCGGCGTCGCCCTGGCCGAGGGCCGCGCCCATCCGGCGGAACGCGGTGCCGTACAGGGGGCCGGAGGCGCCGCCGACCTTGCGGATCAGCGTCGTGCCGGTGAGCGTGAGTACGGCCCCCGGGGTCTCCGGCGGCGTGGCGGCCAGGGCCGCGAGGACGGCGGTGAAGCCCCGGTCGAGGTTGGAGCCGTGGTCGGCGTCCCCGATCGCGGCGTCGAGCCGCGTCAGGTGATCGCGGCCGTCGGCGACGGCACGCGCGATCTCCTCGATCCACGCGGTGAAGAACTGGACGTCCATGAGGCTACGGCTCCTCGATGATCACGGTGCGGGCCGGTGGGGCTGCCGGGGTCAGCGGCCCCAGCGTAGGCCGGGGGTCTCCACGGGGGCGTCCCACAGGCGGGTGAGTTCGTCGGTCAGGGCGCAGACCGTCACCGAGAACCCCTGCATGTCGAGGCTGGTGACGTAGTTCCCCACCAGGCTGCGCGTGAGCGTCGCGCCCTTGTCGCGGACGTAGGCGGCGACCTCGGCGAAGACCACGTACAGCTCGATGAGCGGGGTGCCGCCCATGCCGTTGACCATCACCAGGACGTCGCCGGTGAGCGGCATGTCGGCGTGGACGGCGTCCATGGCGATGCGCGCGATCTCGCGGGCGGGCGCGGCGGGCGCGCGGGTGCGCCCGGGTTCGCCGTGGATGCCGATGCCCAGCTCGATCTCGTCGTCGGCGAGGTCGAAGTTCGGCTTCCCGGCCGCCGGTACGGTGCCCGGGGACAGTGCCACGCCGAACGACCTGCTGCGGGCGTTGACCTCGGTGCCGACGCGCACGACCTCCGCGAGCGGTGCCCCGGTCTCGGCGAGCGCCCCGGCGATCTTCTCCACGAAGACGGTCGCGCCGGTGCCCCTGCGGCCGGCCGTGTACAGCGAGTCCTTGACGGCCACGTCGTCGTTGACGAGCACGACGGCGACCTCGATGCCCTCCTCGGCGCACAGCTCGGCCGCCATCTCGAAGTTCAGCACGTCGCCGGTGTAGTTCTTCACGATGTGCAGCACCCCGGCGCCGCCGTCGACGCCCTTGGTGGCCTCGATGACCTGGTCGGGGACGGGGGAGGTGAAGATCTCGCCCGGGCAGGCCGCGTCGAGCATCCCGTGGCCGACGAAGCCGCCGTGCAGCGGCTCGTGGCCGGAACCGCCGCCGGACACCAGCCCGACCTTGCCCGCGACCGGCGCGGACCTCCGATAAATGATCTTGTTGTCCACGTCCACCCGAAGGCTGGGGTGGGCTTCCGCCATTCCGGCGAGCGCGTCGGTCACGACGGAGTCGGCGCTGTTGATGAGCTTCTTCACGGCCGCTCCTCGGTCGGAGGTGATGGTCCCCAATCTCTCCCCCTTCGCGGGCGCGCGCAAGCGGACGCCGACCCCAGGTCCTGCGTAATCGACTCTTAATGCGCGAAAAGGTTGAACTTCGCGCAGAAACGCGCAAGTCTGAACCCGTTCGCGGTGGTCCAGGGAAGGAGACCTCGTCCATGCGTCCTCCCTTTTGCCGGGTCACGCCTCATGACGCCTGACTACGACCTGCTCGTCGTCGGTGACGCCAACCCCGACGTGGTGATCTCCGGAGCCCCGCGCCGGCCGGCGTACGGCCAGCGCGAGGAACTGGTCGACCGGGGCGAGCTGGTCCTCGGCGGGTCCGGCGCGATCACCGCGTGCGGCGCCGCGCGCCTCGGGCTGCGTACGGCGTTCGCCGGCCGGGTCGGCGACGACGCGGCCGGGCGCCTGGTACTCGGGATGCTCGCCGAGCGCGGCGTGGACACCCGCCACTGCGTCATCGATGAGCGCCCGACGGCGCTGACCGTGGTCCTGGTGGACGACGGCGACGCGACCGGCGGCGGCGGGCGGGCCATCCTCACCGCCCCGGGCTGCCTGCCCTACCTCACGGCCGGCGACGTCCCCGCCGCGCTCGTCCAGGCCTCCCGGCACGTGCACGTGTCGTCGTACTTCCTCCAGCCCGGCCTGGCCGCCGGCCTCCCCGCCCTGTTCCGCGAGGCGCGCCAGGCGGGCGCCACGACCTCCCTGGACACCAACGACGACCCGGCGGGGGAGTGGCGCGGGCTGGACGAGGTGCTCAAGGAGGCCGGCGTGCTGCTGCCGAACGCCGCCGAGGCGATGGCGATCACCGGTGAGCCCGGCATCGAGCGCGCGGTACGCGCCCTGGCCGCGCGGGGCGTGCTGCCCGTGGTCAAAGACGGCGCCGCCGGTGCTCTGACCTGGGAGAACGGTACTGTCGTACGGGTATCCCCGCCCCCCGCGCCCGCCGCCGAGTTCGCCGACACCGTCGGCGCCGGCGACTCCTTCAACGCCGGGTTCATCGCGGCCCGGCTGCGCGGCCTTGACCTCGCGCGCAGCCTCGGGGTCGCCGTGGCCTGCGGATCCCTGTCGACCCGTGCGCCGGGCGGAACCGCCGCCCAGCCCACCTGGAACGAGGTACGAACCCCGTGAAGATCACATTTCTCGGCGCCGGGAGCGTCGAGTTCACCCAGGGGCTGCTGGCCGACCTGCTCGGCTTCCCCGAGCTTCGCGAGGCCGGCGGGCTGGAGATCGCGCTCCACGACATCGACCCCGAGCGCCTGCGCACGGCCGAGGCGGCCGCGCACTACATCGCCGGGACCGGCCAGGGCGCCGGACCGGTGAAGATCACGGCGCACCTGGAGCGGCGGCCCGCCCTGGAGGGCGCCGCCTTCGTCATCAACATCATCCAGGTCGGGATGATCGGCGCCACCCGCACCGACTTCGAGATCCCCGCCCGGTACGGCCTGCGCCAGACGATCGGCGACACCCTCGGGGTCGGCGGGATCTTCCGTGCCCTGCGCACCTTCCCGGTGCTGGAGGCGATCGGCCGGGACATCGCGGAGGTGTGCCCCGACGCCTGGCTGCTCAACTACACCAACCCGATGGCCATGAACGTCTGGTACCTCAGCGCGGCCACCCCGGTCAAGAACGTCGTCGGGCTGTGCCACTCGGTGCACTGGACCATCCACGACCTGTCGGAGCTGGTCGGCGTGCCGATGGACGAGGTGTCGTTCCTGGCCGCCGGGGTCAACCACCAGGCGTGGGTGCTGCGGTTCGAGCGGGCGGGCGAGAGCCTGTACCCCCTGCTGGACGCGGCCATCGAGCGGGACCCCGGCCTGCTGCGGCGGGTGCGCGTCGACATGTACCGGCGGCTCGGCGTCTTCCCGACCGAGAGCAGCGAGCACTCCTCGGAGTACGTCCCCTGGTACCTGCACAGCGACGCGGAGATCGAGCGCCTGCGCATCCCGGTGGGCGACTACATCGGCATCAGCGAGGACAACGTGCGCCGGTACGAGGAGACCCGCGACGCGCTGCGCGCCGGGCGTCCCATCCCCGTCGAGGCCACCATGGAGTACGCGCCGCAGATCATCCACAGCGTCGCCACCGGCACCCGGCGGGTGATCCACGGCAACGTCGTGAACCGCGGCCTGATCGGCAACCTCCCGCCCGGGTGCGTGGTCGAGGTGCCGTGCGTGGCCGACGCGCTCGGCGTGACGCCGATGGCCGTGCCCGACCTGCCGCCCCAGCTCGCCGCGCTGAACCGCGCGTACGTCGCCGTCAACGAGCTGACCGTGCGCGCCGCCGTCGAGGGGCGGCCCGAGCACATCCGGCACGCCGTGATGGCCGACCCCAACGCCTCCGCGACGCTGACGGTCGAGCAGATCTGGGCGCTGTGCGACGACATGGTGCGGGCGCACGGCGACCTGCTTCCCGAATCGCTGAGGAGCCCGGTGTGAACGGGTCATATGAGCGGCGCAGTGTGAACGAGTCATCGAGGAGGTCCCGTTGAGCGAGCCGACGAGGAAGGTCGCCGTGAGCGAACCGAGGAGTGCCCGGTGAGGCGGGCCCGCTCGCGAGGGGCGAGGTACGCCGCGGCGGCGGCGCTGGTGGCCGCGCTCGCCGGGCTCACGGCCTGCGGCGGTGGCAAGGCCGAGGAGGCCACCGGCCCGGTGAAGGTGGTCTGGTGGCACGGCCAGGTGGAGAACCAGGCCAAGGTGATCCAGAACCTGGTCGCCGACTACAACCGCACCCACCCCGGCGTGCAGGTCGTCCCGGCGGTCGGCACCACGAACGTGGACGACATGCTGCAGAAGGTGCAGGCGGCGCTGGCCGGCGGGGACGCCCCCGACATCGCCTACATGTACGGCTCGTGGTCGGCGCACCTGGCCAAGAGCCCCAAGGTCGTCGACCTCACCAAGATCGTGAAGGACCCGGCGTTCGGCTGGGACGACTTCTGGCCCTCCGAGCGCGCCGTGGCCGAGGTGAACGGCAAGGTCATCGGCATCCCCGCGATCGTGGACAACCTGGCGGTGGTCTACAACAAGAAGCTGTTCGACGCGGCCGGCCTCGCGTACCCGTCCAAGGACTGGACGTGGGACGACTTCCGCGCCGCCGCCAAGAAGCTGACCTCGCCGGAGAAGGGCGTGTACGGCACCTCGTACCCGGTCACCGGGAGCGAGGACACCGTCTGGCGGTTCTGGCCCATGCTGTGGCAGCAGGGCGGCGCGATCGTGTCCCCCGACGGCAAGAAGTCCGCATTCGACACCCCGCAGGCCGCGCAGGCGCTGACCCTGTGGCAGCAGATGGCCCGCGAGGACAAGTCCGTCTACCTCGACCAGAACGGGGAGAAGTTCCTCCCGCTGTTCCAGAGCGGGAAGACCGGCATGGTCATCGCCGGGCCGTGGGCGCTCTTCGACTTCATCGACCACAAGATCGACTACGGCGTGCAGGTCCTGCCCGGGTACGGCGGCAACCACGAGACCATCGCCGGCCCCGACAACTGGGTGGTCTTCGACAACGGGGCGCGCCGCTCCAAGGCCGCCACCGACTTCCTGACCTGGCTCACCCGGCCCGAGCAGGACGCCCGCTGGACGCTCGGCCTCGGCAACCTGCCCGTGCGCAAGGCCACGATGGCGCTCCCGGCGTACAAGAAGTTCGTCCAGGACTTCCCCGACGTGGACGTCTTCACCGCCAACCTCGACAACGCCAAGCAGGCCCGCCCGGCGCTGGAGGCCTACCCGGAGTTCTCCGAGAAGGTCGGCGACGCCATCGCCCACGTGCTGATCGCCGGCGCCCCCGTCCAGCAGGCGCTGGACCAGGCGGTCAAGGACGGCGACCGGGTGCTCGCGAGGTCGCGTTGACCGTGTCCCTGGGCGTGCGGCGGGCGCCCGCCGCACGCCGGCGCCGGCTGCTCCCCGACCTCACCGGCTGGGGGTTCGTCCTGCCGGCCACGCTGGTGATCGTCGGGCTGTCGCTGTTCCCTGCGGTCTGGGCGCTGCTGCTGTCCCTGCGCGACGGCGACCTGATCACCGGCGGCGCGTTCGTGGGCCTGCAGAACTACCGGGACATGCTGGACGACCCGGACCTGCTCTCCGCCACCGGGCACACCCTGCTCTACACGGTCCTGTTCGTCCCCGGCTCTGTGGTCATCGGGCTGCCGCTGGCCCTCGCGCTCAACCAGCCGATCCGCCTCATCGGCTTCTACCGGACCTGCATCTTCGTCCCGTACGTGGTGTCGGCCGCCGCGACCGGCATCCTGGCCAACTTCGTCTTCGACCCGCAGTTCGGCGTCGCGAACACGCTGCTCCAGGCGGTCGGGCTGCCCCGGCTGGGCTTCCTCCAGGAACCCGGCCAGGCGATGATCGTGCTCGTCGTCATCTCGCTGTGGGGCGGCGTCGGCCTCCCCGCCGTGGTCTACCTCGCCGCGCTGCAGGACATCCCGCGCGAGCTGACCGAGGCCGCCCGGGTGGACGGGGCGTCGGGGTGGCACGTCTTCCGGCACGTCATCGTGCCGCAGCTCCGCCCGGCCACGGCCTTCCTGGTGATCTGGCAGACGATCGAGGCCCTGCAGCTGTTCGACCTCGTCTACACCACCACCAAGGGCCAGCCGCTCGACTCCACCACGGTGATCGTCTACTACCTGTACCAGCAGGCGTTCCAGCTCTTCCACTCCGGATACGGCGCGGCGGTGGCGTACGGGCTCTTCATCCTGACGCTCGTGGTCTCGTCGATCACCCTGTGGTACTCGCGCCGAGGGGAGGCGACCGCATGACCCTGTCCACCGTGACCGGCGCGCCGCCGGCCGGCGACACGACCGGGCGGCCGAAGGCGCCCAGGCCGAGGACGGCCGGCGTGTCGGGAGGGCCGAAGCGGCCGTGGCTGGCCCACCTCATCCTGATGCCCACCGCGCTGGTCTTCGCCGCGCCGCTGGTGTGGATGACGCTGACGGCGTTCATGCCGGACACCGACATCAACCGCTACCCGCCCCGCCTGTGGCCCTCGCACTTCACGCTCGACGGGTTCGTCCGCATCTTCACCGAGGACAACTACCCCCGCTGGCTGGCGAACACGGTCATCGTCTCGGCCGTCGCCCTGGCCGGGCACCTCGTCCTGTGCTCGCTGGCCGGGTACGGCTTCGCCCGCCTGCGGTTCCGGGGCAGGACGCTGACGTTCGCCCTCGTCATGGCGACGGTCATGGTGCCCACCCAGGTGCTGATGATCCCGACCTTCCTGATGTTCCGTAACCTCGGGCTGATCGACACCCTCGGCGCCGCGTTCGTCCCCTGGCTGGCCTCGGCGTTCGGCGTCTTCCTGATGCGGCAGTTCTTCCTGTCGCTGCCGCGCGAACTGGAGGAGGCCGCGACCATCGACGGGTGCTCGCGCCTCGGGGTGTTCTTCCGCATCGTGCTCCCGCTCGCCCGGCCGGCCCTGGCGACGCTCACGGTGTTCACGCTGCTCGGCGCGTGGAACGACCTGATCTGGCCGCTGATCGCCATCAGCTCAGAGGACACCTACACGATCCAGATGGGGCTGGCCACCTTCGCCGGGGCGCGGCACACCGAGTGGTCGGCGCTGATGGCCGGGAACCTGGTCGCCACCCTGCCCCTGGTGCTCGTCTTCCTGGTGGCCCAGCGGCACTTCGTGGCCACCATGAGTTTCTCGGGGCTGAAGTGACACGGGACGCTGGGTTTCTCGGCGCTGAAGTGACACGGGACGCTGGGTTTCTCGGCGCTGAAGTGATCGCGGGACGATGGGTTTCTCGAGGCTGAAGTGACACCGGAGATGGCGCCCGGCGCCCCAGGGCGGGAGGATCTGTCCGAACCACCATGAGCGGGAGGCGTCCGATGTCGGTGTTGAGCAGTCTGGTCGAGAGCATCCGGAACGGGGCGATCGAGGTGATCGACCTCACCGCGCCGCTGAGCGCCGAGACGCCGATCCTGATGCTCCCCGAGCCGTTCGGGAACACCGTGCCGTTCCGGCTCACCGAGATCAGCCGGTACGACGACCGGGGCCCGGCCTGGTACTGGAACGACATCACCACCGGCGAGCACACCGGCACCCACTTCGACGCCCCGGTCCACTGGGTCACCGGGCGCGACGGCGAGGACGTCTCCCAGGTGCCCGCCACCAGCCTGATCGGCCCCGCCGTCGTGCTCGACTTCGCCGCCCGCGCCGCCGCGGACCCCGACTTCCTGCTCCAGATCGAGCACGTCGAGGAGTGGCAGAAGGCGAACGGCCCGCTGCCCGGCGGCGGGTGGCTGCTGTACCGCACCGGGTGGGACGCGCGCGCCCCCGACCAGGCGAGCTTCCTCAACGCCGACGAGACCGGGCCGCACACGCCGGGCATCTCCGTCGAATGCGCCCGGTGGCTGGCCGAGGAGGCGCCGATCCTCGGCCTCGGCGTGGAGACCGTCGGCACCGACGCCGGGACCGCGCACTCCTTCGACCCCGCCTTCCCCTGCCACTCCTTCCTGCTCGGCGCCGGCAAGTACGGGCTCACCCAGCTCCGCAACCTCGACCGGCTCCCCGCCACCGGGGCCGTCCTGGTCGCCCCGCCGCTGCCCATCGTGGGCGGTTCCGGCAGCCCGGTCCGCGTGCTCGCGCTCGTCGAGCGATGATCGTCGCCCAGGCCGTCGGCAGGGCCCTCGCCGAGCTCGGCGCGCGCGTCGCGTTCGGCGTGGTCGGCAGTGGCAACTTCCACGTCACCAACGCCCTGGTGGAGCACGGCGTGCGGTTCGTCGCCGCCCGCCACGAGGGCGGCGCCGCCACCATGGCCGACGCCTACGCCCGGATGGGCGGCACGGTCGGCGTGCTCAGCGTCCACCAGGGGCCCGGCCTGACCAACGCGATGACCGGGATCACCGAGGCCGCCAAGAGCCGCACGCCGATGATCGTCCTGGCGGGGGAGGCGGCGGAGCCCCTCTCCAACTTCCACATCGACCAGGCGGCGCTGGCCGTGGCGGTGGGCGCGGTCGCGATGCGCGTGGAGTCGGCCGCCACCGCCGTCGCCGACACCGTACGGGCCTTCCACCTGGCCACCCGCGACCGGCGCACCGTCCTGCTCAACCTTCCCCTGGCCGTCCAGAACCAGCCCCTCGAAACCGACTTTCCCCTCCTCCTGGCGACCGCCGCCACGACCTCGCCCGAGCCCGCTTCCCAGGCGAGCGCCAGGCCCGTCCCCGGTGTGGCCTCCCTGCCCGGCCCCGGGACCGCTTCGCGGGTGGCCGCCGGGACGATCGCCGAGCTGGCAGAGGTGCTCGGCGGGGCGCGGCGGCCCATCTTCGTCGCCGGGCGCGGCGCACGGCACGCGCGCGCGGAACTGGAGGCGCTCGCCGGCCGCTGCGGCGCGCTCCTGGCCACCTCCGCCGTCGCCCGAGGCCTGTTCCGTGGCTCGCCGTGGGATCTGGACGTCAGCGGCGGGTTCGCCTCCCCACTGGCCGCCGAGCTGATCCGCGAGTCCGACGTCCTGGTCGGCTGGGGGTGCGCGCTCAACATGTGGACCATGCGGCACGGCGCGCTGATCGGCCCGTCCACCACCGTCGTCCAGGTTGACCTGGAGGCCGGCGCCATCGGCGCGCACCGCCCCGTCGGCCTCGGCGTCGTCGGCGACACCGCGGCCGTCGCCCGCGAGGTCACCGGCCTGCTCGCCGCCACCCAGGCGGCCCCGTCGCCCGGCAGGCGCACCCCCGAGACGGCGGACCGGATCGCGCGCGAGATCGCCTGGCGGGACGTGCCGTACACCGACGAGTCCGGCGGCGGGCGCGTCGACCCGCGCACGCTGTCCATCGGGCTGGACGACCTGCTGCCCGCCGAGCGCGTCGTCAGCGTCGACTCCGGCAACTTCCTCGGCTACCCGGCGATGTTCCTGTCGGTGCCCGACGAGTACGGCTTCTGTTTCACCCAGGGCTTCCAGTCCGTCGGGCTCGGCCTCGCCACCGCCGTCGGCGCCGCCCTGGCCCAGCCCGGCCGGCTGCCCGTGGCGGCCCTCGGGGACGGCGGCGCGCTCATGGCCGCCGCCGAGCTGGAGACCGTCGTCCGCCTCGGCCTGCCCATGGTGATCGTGGTCTACGACGACGAGGCGTACGGCGCCGAGGTGCACCATTTCCAACCGGGCGGGTACCCGCTGGACCAGGTGAGGTTCCCGCCCGTCGACATCGCCGCGATCGGGCGGGGGTTCGGCTGCGCGGCGGTGACCGTGCGCGAACGCGCCGACCTCGCGGCGGTGTCCACCTGGCTGGACGGCCCGCGCGACCGCCCGCTCCTCGTCCACGCCAAGGTGACCGCCGACCACGGCTCCTGGTGGCTGGAAGAAGCCTTCCACGGCCACTGACCGGTGACCGGCGGGTGAGGCGCCACGAGCCTGGTCGCGCGCGAAGCGGCGCTCGCGTTCCGGCCGTCGCTCCTTGGGCCGCGCGCGTCGTCTCCGCGCGGGTTACGGTGCTGGCATGGCTGAGATCGTGTATCCGCTGGTGATCGCGACCGCGCGCGGGCTGTTCAAGGCGCTCGACATCCGGCTCGACGTGCGCGGGTCCGCGCGGGTGCCCGTCACCGGCGGCGCCGTGCTCGTGAGCAACCACGTCAGCTACCTCGACTTCGTCTTCGTCGGCTACGGCGCCTACGCGTCGCGCCGCAAGGTGCGGTTCATGGCCAAGCACGAGGTGTTCGCCCACCCGGTCTCCGGGCCGCTGATGCGGGGCATGCGCCACATCCCGGTGGACCGGTCGGCGGGCTCGGGGGCGTACGACAGGGCGGTGGCCGACCTGCGGGCGGGGGAGGTGGTCGGCGTGTTCGCCGAGGCCACCATCAGCCGGTCCTTCACCATCAAGGAGATCAAGAACGGCGCCGTGCGCATGGCCGCCGAGGCCGAGGTGCCGCTGATCCCGGTCACCGTCTGGGGCACGCAACGCATGTGGACCAAGGGCCGTCCCCGCCGCCTGACCCAGCGGCACGTGCCCGTCACGATCGACGTCGGCGAGCCCCTGTTCCCCAAACCCGGCCAGGACATCGCCGAGCTGACGGCGACTCTGCGCGCCCGGATGTCGGAACGACTCGACGCCGTCCAGCGAAGCTACCCCGACCCCGGCGAAGGCGCATGGTGGCACCCCGCCCACCTCGGCGGCACCGCCCCCACCCCCACCCAGGCCACCACCCTCGACACCCCCGGCCCCCGCGGCGACTAAGGCCGGTACGCGTCCCGCCGATGCTTCACCGTCAGAACCGTCACGGTGTACTTGTCGTCGTCGATGCGGTAGACCACGCGGTAGGTGCCGCGCCGGGCGACGTGCAGTCCCTCGTACGGCTCGCTGAGGGGTTTCCCCACCCGCCACGGATCGCGGGCGAGCGCGCCGGTGATCAGCTCCCAGGCCGCCGCGGCGACGGCCTCGGGCAGGCCGGACGCCAGCGCGCGGCGCGCGGGAGGGGCGAGCAGGACGGTGTGGCGGTCGCTTTCGCGCTCGCTCACGCGCTCGCCTTGCCGAAGCGGGCGGCGATCGCGGCCGCCATCTCCTCCTCGGTGGTCACGTCGCCGCGCGCCTCGGCCGCGGCGGCCTCGACCAGGTCGGCGCGCATCTCCGGGTCGGTGAGGATCTCCAGCGTCTCCTGCAGGGAGTCCCACTCGGCCACGGACAGGATGACGGCGTGCGGCCGGCCGTTACGGGTCAGGGTGAAATGGTCATGCTCCCGGGCGGCCCGGTCGGCCAGCTCGGTCAGCCGGTCCTTGGCTTCGCTGATCGGTATGAGCTCCATGACACCAGGCTACCCTCTGGCCGGAATACCGGCCAAAGGTCCGGCCAATGTCAGCCCATGTGGGGGTAGCGGTGGTCGGTGGGGGGGACGAAGGTCTCCTTGATGGTGCGGGCGGTGACCCAGCGGATCAGGTTGAGGATGGAGCCGGCCTTGTCGTCGGTGCCGGAGGCGCGGGCGCCGCCGAAGGGCTGCTGGCCGACGACGGCGCCGGTCGGCTTGTCGTTGATGTAGAAGTTGCCGGCGGCGAAGCGCAGCTTCTCGGTGGCCGAGGCGATGGCGTACCGGTCGCGCGCGATGATCGAGCCGGTCAGGGCGTACGGTGACACGCTCTCCATCTGGTCGAGCACCGTGTCGAAGCGGTTGTCGTCGTAGACGTGCACCGCCAGGATCGGGCCGAAGTACTCCTTGACGAAGATCTCGTCGGCCGGGTCGGAGCCTTCGAGGATCGTCGGCCTGACGAAGTAGCCGGTGGAGTCGTCGCAGGAGCCGGTGAGCACGTCGATCGAGCCGGTGGCGCGCGCCCGGTCGATGGCGTCCCTGTGCTTGGCGAAGGCGCGGGCGTCGATGACGGCGCCCATGAACGTCGACAGGTCGGCGGACACGTCGCCCACGGTCAGCGACTCGGCGGTGGACACCAGGTCGTCGCGGATCGCCGACCAGACCGAGCGCGGGACGTACGCGCGGGAGGCCGCCGAGCACTTCTGCCCCTGGTACTCGAACGCGCCGCGGATCAGCGCCGTCGTCAGCACGGCCGGGTCGGCGGAGGGGTGGGCGAGCACGAAGTCCTTGCCGCCGGTCTCGCCGACCAGCCGGGGGTAGCCCCGGTAGGTGCCGATGTTGGCGCCGACCGTGCTCCACAGGTGCTGGAAGGTAGCGGTGGAACCGGTGAAGTGGATGCCGGCGAGGTGCGGGTCGGCCAGCGCGACGTCGGACACGGCGGTCCCGTTGCCGGTCACCATGTTGATGACGCCCGGCGGCAGCCCGGCCTCCTCCAGCAGCCGCATGGTGAAGTGCGCCGCGAGCTGCTGCGTCGGCGACGGCTTCCACACCACGACATTCCCCATCAAAGCCGCAGAAGTCGGCAAATTTCCGGCGATGGCGGTGAAGTTGAACGGGGTGATCGCCAGCACGAAGCCTTCCAGCGGCCGGTACTCCATCCGGTTCCACACCCCGGGCGAGGACACCGGCTGCTCGGTCAGCAGCTGGCGGGCGAAGGACACGTTGAAACGCAGGAAGTCGATCAGCTCGCACGCCGCGTCGATCTCGGCCTGCTGCGCCGACTTCGACTGCCCGAGGATCGTGGCCGCGTTCAGCGTCGCGCGGTACGGCCCCGCGAGCAGGTCGGCGGCCCGCAGGAAGATCGCGGCCCGCTCGTCGAACGGCAGCGCCCGCCACGCCGGCGCGGCACGCAGCGCCGCGTCGATGGCCGCCCGCACGTCGCCCGCCGAGGCGTCCGCCGTACGGCCGAGCACGTGGGCGTGGTTGTGCGGCTGCACCACGTCGATCGAGGCGCCGGACGCCATGCGCCGCTCGCCGCCGATCGTCATGGTCAGGTCGATCGCCGGGCCGGACAGCTCCTTGACGCGGGCCTCCAGCGCCGACCGCTCGGCGCTGCCGGGGGCGTAGCCGTGCACCGGCTCGTTGGCCGGGACCGGGACGTTGCTGACGGCATCCATACAAGACCTCACTTGGAGCGGAGTGAACGCAGGAAGAAGGCGACGTTGGCCGGGCGCTCGGCGAGGCGGCGCATGAAGTAGCCGTACCAGTCGTCACCGTAGGGAACGTAGACGCGGACCGAGGATCCGGCGCGGGCGAGCGCCTCCTGCTTGTCGGTCCTGATGCCGTAGAGCATCTGGAACTCGAAGGTGTCGCTCCCGCGCCCGGTGCGCCCGGCCAGCGCCTCGGTGATGGAGATCAGCCGGTCGTCGTGCGTGGCCACCATGGGGTACCCCTTCCCCTCCATGAGGATCCGCAGGCACCGCACGTACGCCTTGTCCACCTCGCCCCTGCTCTGGTGGGCCACCGAGGCCGGCTCGGCGTACGCGCCCTTGACCAGGCGGACCCGGGACCCCTCGTCGGACAGGTCCCGCAGGTCGGACTCGCTGCGGAACAGGTAGGCCTGGACGGCGACGCCCGTCGAGGGGAAGTCGCCGCGCAGCTCGCGAAGGATCTTCAGCGTGGAGTCGACCGTGGTGTGGTCCTCCATGTCCAGGGTCACGGTCGTGCCCGCGTCCCGCGCGGCGGCGCAGATCTCCCGCGCGTGCTCCAGGGCGATGTCGTGGCCGAGCACCTGGCCGACCGCCGACAGCTTGACCGATACCTCGGCGCGCCCGCCGAGCCCGAGGGGGCGCAGCGCGTCGAGCATCGTCACGTACGCCTTGACGGTCGCGGCGGCGGCCCTGGCGTCCTTGGTCTCCTCGCCCAGGTGGTCGAGGGTGACCGCGAGCCGGGCGTCGGTGAGGCGCTGGACGGCCGACAGCGCGTCCCCGGCGTCCTCACCGGCGACGAACCGGTCGACCACGTGCCGGGTCACCGGGAAACCGGAGACGGTACGGCGCGCGAGCGGGCTTCGCGACACCGCGAGAAGTACAGAACCGAGCATGTTCACCACCATAAATCCGCAGTTCAGTGGCTTCCATGGACATCCGCCACGGCCTACGGCTACCCCCTTCATACAGATGTATGACAATGAGCGGGTGGACCTGCAGGAAATCGTCGACGACATCGCCCGCGTCCTGGACGCCTCGGCCACCCTGGAGGACCGGACCTTCCAGCTCCTGGCCTACGCGGCGCAGAGCGGCGACATCGACACGGTCCGCCGCGAGTCGATCCTGCGCCGCCGCGCCTCCGACGAGGTCCGCTCCTACTTCGAGGGCTACGGCATCGCCACGGCCACCGGCCCGGTCCGCATCCCCGCCGACGACGGCCTCGGCGTGCTGGCCCGGGTCTGCGTCCCGCTCCGGCACCGCGAGGTGACCTACGGGTACCTGTGGCTGCTCGACTCGGGCGACCTGGACGACGGGCGCCTCGCGACCGTGGCCCCTCTGGTCGGCCGGGCCGCCACCGCGCTCGCCCAGGAGGCGCGCAGCCGCCAGGACCTCGGCGCGCGGCTGCGCGACCTGCTGTCGGCCGACCCCGAGGTCCGCGCGGGGGCCGGCCTCGACCTGCCGGGCCCGGTCGCGGCGATCGCCGTCCAGAGCGCCTCGGGCCAGGTCGTGCCCCTGTGGACGCTGCCGCGCGGCGTGCTCGCCGGCGCGGGCGACCCGCTCACCGCCGTCCTGGCCCCCGCCGCCCAGGCCAGGTCCGTCGCCACCCGCGTCCAGGAGATGTACGGCACGGCCGCCGGCGTCGGGGGCGCGCGGGAGGACCCGGGCGAGGCGTGGCGAAGCTGGCGGGAGGCCACGCTGGCCCTGCGCGCCGCCCAGCGGGTGCCGAGGTTCGCCCCGGTCGCCGACTGGTCCGCGCTCGGCGCGTACCGCCTGCTGGTGCGGCTGTCGGCCGCCGAGCTGGCCGACCTCGCCGCCGAGGTGTCCGCGCTGGACGCGGAACTGTCCCGCACCGTCGAGACCTACCTCGACCGGGGCGGCCAGGCACGCGAGACCGCCGCACGGCTCGGCGTGCACCGCCAGACGCTCTACTACCGGCTGGCCAAGGCCGGGCGGCTCACCGGGCTCGACCTCGCCGACGGCGAGAGCCGCCTCGCGCTGCACCTCGGGCTGAAGGCGGCCGAGCTCCTGCGGCCTCCCGGAGGAGGTCAGGGCGCCCGGTAGATCTTGACCCAGTCGATGAACATCGACACCGTGGCGGGCGTCGAGGCGTTACGGCACGGCGACCACTGGTTGCACACCACGTCGTTCTGCAACGTCAGGTGCATCGGCCGGCTGGAGGGGACGCGCGGCCCGGTGTAGTCCCAGGTCTGCTTGCCGTCGAGCCAGAACGTCAGTCGTCCGGGCAGCCAGTCGACGGCCACGGTGTGCCACTGGGTGAAGTCGGCGCGCATCTGGCTCTGCGCCTGCTCGGCCTCGCCACGGTGGATGTAGATGCCGCCGGTCTGCCGGGTCGCGTCGATCACCTCGGCGAAGTCGACCTCGGCGTACTCGCCGGCCTGGCTGCTCGGCCACAGCAGCGTGACCAGTGAGTACCCGGCGCCCTTCTCGCCACGGAACCGCACCTCCCACCGGCCGTAGGCCTGGGACAGGTGACTGGCGACGCCGCCGGACAGGTCCTTGCCGCCGTAGAAGCCGCCCTTCATGTGGAGCATGCCGTCGTGGACCGTGGTGGCCTGGGCGGTGCGCGGGTTCACCTGGGCGTCGGGGGAGTCGTACACCTCCCACTTGCCCCGGTCGATCTGGGTGCCGTCGAAGTCCTCCACCAGCACCGGGGTGCCCCAGCGCGCGTCGGGCGCGGTGAGCGCCGAGGGCGTGGCCCCGGGCCGGGACGCCGGCGGCTCGCTCGCGGCGGGCGGCGTCCGGTCATCCGAGGGCGGGGCGGGCGGGGTGCCCTGGCCCGAGGGCGGGACGGGCGTACGGCCGCCCGGGGGCGGGGGCGAGCCGGGACCGAAGGACGTGCCGTCGCCGGTCGGGGAGGGGGAGACGCGCCCGTAACGGTGGTCGTAGACCGGCGGCGGCGGGACCGCGGGGGCGTCCCCGCGCCCGTACGGGCCCGCGCCGGGCGGCCGGCTGGAGACCGGGCCGGCGTGCGGAGGGTAGCCCTGGGCCCCGGCCGACGGGGAGGCGCCGGCGTGCACGCCGGGCGGGCGCGCCTCGGCGCTGGGGCGGCCGTCGTGCCCCGGGCCGGGACACAGGCCTAACGTCGTCGCCGCTACGATCATGTATGCGTTACGAATCGACATGCGCCCATGAAAGCAAGCATCGTGCGCGGTTCACAGGGTTATAGCGATTTGGCGTCCCCGGCCTCTCGCACCGCTTCACGGATCCGCCTGTTAGCTGCACACTTGGCGTTGTGTCGGATTATGAGCTTCTTGTTCTCGGTTCCGGGCCCGGTGGCCAGAAGGCCGCCATCGCGGCCGCCAAGATGGAACGCCGCGTGGCGATCGTCGAACGCCGCAACATGATCGGCGGGGTGTGCATCAACACCGGCACGATCCCCTCCAAGACCATGCGCGAGGCCGTGCTCTACCTCACGGGCCTGAACCAGCGCGAGATGTACGGCCAGAGCTACCGGCTCAAGGAGGACGTCACCGTCGCCGACCTCACCATGCGCACCTCCCACGTGGTGGGGCGCGAGGTCGACGTGATCAGGAGCCAGCTCTCCCGCAACCACGTCACGGTGCTGACCGGGCTCGGCCGCTTCCTCGACCCGCACACCATCGAGGTCGTCGACGAGCACGGCAAGGGCACCAAGGTCACCGCAGACAAGGTCATCATCGCCACGGGGACCCGCCCCGCCCGCCCGGCCACCGTCGAGTTCGACGACCGCACCGTCATCGACTCCGACGGCATGATCCGGCTGGAGCGCGTGCCCGACTCGATGGTCGTGGTCGGCGCCGGGGTGATCGGCATCGAGTACGCCTCCATGTTCGCCGCGCTCGGCACCAAGGTCACCGTGGTCGAGCGCCGCGAGCGCATGCTGGACTTCTGCGACCTGGAGGTCGTCGAGGCCCTGAAGTACCACCTTCGCGACCTCGCGGTCACCTTCCGGTTCGGCGAGACCGTCGCCGCCGTCGAGCGCCGGGCGCGCGGCTGCGTCACGGTGCTGGAGAGCGGCAAGAAGATCCCCGCCGAGACCGTCATGTACTCGGCGGGCCGGCACGGCGTCACCGAGGGCCTCGAACTCGCGGCGGCCGGCCTGTCCGCCGACGACCGGGGCCGCATCCCCGTCGACGAGCACTACCGGACGGCGGCGCCGCACATCTACGCGGTGGGCGACGTCATCGGCTTCCCGTCCCTGGCCGCGACCTCCATGGAGCAGGGGCGCATCGCCGCGCACCACGCCTGCGACGAGCCGCTGCACGCCATGTCGCACCTCCAGCCCATCGGCATCTACACCATCCCGGAGATCAGTTTCATCGGGAAGACCGAGGACGAGCTCACCAAGTCGCTCATCCCGTTCGAGGTGGGGATCTCCCGCTACCGCGAGCTGGCCAGGGGCCAGATCATCGGCGACACCTACGGCATGCTCAAGCTGCTGGTGTCACCCGAGGACCGCGCCCTGCTCGGGGTGCACGTCTTCGGCACCGGGGCCACCGAGCTGATCCACATCGGCCAGGCGGTCATCGGCTGCGGCGGCACCGTGGACTACCTGGTCGACGCGGTGTTCAACTACCCGACCCTGGCCGAGTCCTACAAGGTCGCGGCGCTGGACGCCATGAACAAGATCCGCCGCATGGCCCGCTTCGCCGAATGACCGCCCGGGCGGCGACGTACCCCGCCGGCGCGGGGTACGTCCCGCCGGCTCAGTTCTCCTGGCCGGTCCTCTTCAGTTCGGCCTCCGCGCGCCTCTGCCGCGCGGCCTGCTCGCTGACCTCCCTGCGGGCGGCCTCCTCCAGCTTGCGGGCCCGCACCGCGGCCTGCCCCTGGTCGTAAAGGGCCACCTGGTCCGCGACGCCCTTGGCCGTCGCGCTCGGTTCACCCTTCTTGGCGACCCAGCCGTCCTTCTTGCCCATGGTCATGAGGGCGTTGCCGGGTTTCTCGGCCCCGCCGAGAAGATGGGCCAGCCGCTTGGCGGCGGCGTTGGTCATCCCGCTGGCCCGGGTCTGGAAGGCGAGCAGCCGTGCGACGCCCGCTCCCGGGCCGAGGAAACTGGCCGCGACCACGGCGGTGGTGCCGACCAGCACGACCGCCCTGATCGCGCGCACCGCGTTCGCGTGCAACCGGAGGCCGTTGGCGAGCCGGTCGGCCCGTGCGGCGGCGTGCAGCAGGTTCTCGGCGTGCCCTCCCGAGCCGGCCGACACCTGCTGCACGGTACGCGCCGCGGGCCCGCTGTTGCCGGACACCGCCGTGCGTGCCGCGTTCTGGACCGCGTCCGCCGCGCGGCGCAGCGACTCCGCGTGCGCCCGCACCTGGGTCTCCCGTTCCTCCAGCCGGGGCACGTCCGCCGTCGGCCAGTAGGTGAGCAGGAGTGAGGCCAGGGCGTTCCCCGTCAGCTCCACCATGTCGAATCCCCGTCCCGGCCCGTACCTACGCGCGAAGGTGGCGTCGGACGTCATCGACGTCCGCGAGGACGGCGTCCTCGGTGGTGACCTGCCGTGCGGCCATCGTCAGCAGGCCGTCGGTGTGATCGCTCACCGCCGCCGTCAGACAGGTCAGGTCGTCGGCGAGGTGCCCCGCCTTACGCTCGTAGAGGGTGCGCATCAGCGTCCCCAGCAGGTCGTCGCCGAACTCCGCCGCGCCCGTCCAGCGGTCGCCGCCGGCCATCCCGCCGACCTGGCGGGTCACTCCGTCGAGTTCCGCGGCGGCTCGCCGCAGATCACCCGGAGACCATTCGACGACTCCGTCGGTCTGTTCTGGCACCGTGCATCCTTCCCAGGCTCCCCTGGCTCACGGAGATCGGACGACGTCCCGCCACCCGCCGATCGTCCCCGATGCCGCCTTTGTCCCCTGAACGGCGGGTTCGCCGGACATGAGACAAAGATCAGGGTACTGGCAGCGTTCATGAACACTCAACACGCCTCCGGCCACCCCCTCGGGCGAACTTTCGTCAGGAATGGCGAGAGCCCGTGCCACCGGAGGCGGCACGGGCTCGGGGCCTGGTGAGCGGGGCTCAGGCGGCTTCGGCCTCGGACTCCTCGGCCTCCACCGGCTGCAGGCGGCCGGTCACGTTGTCGTACACGCGGACCAGCTCGCGGCTGATGCGCTCCATGGAGTAGCGGGAGCTGGCACGGTCGGCGGCGGCGAAGCCGAGCGCGGTCCTGCGGGTCAGGTCGCCGAGGAGCTGGCGGGTGCGCAGGGCGAGCGCGGCGGCGTTGTCGGACCGGACCAGCAGGCCGGTCACCCCGTCCACCACCGAGTCGATGTGGGCGCCGACGGCGGAGGCGATCACCGGGGTGCCGCAGGCCATGGCCTCCAGGGCCACCTTGCCGTTGGGGACGGCCACCGGCAGCGACAGCACGATGTCCGCGCTGCGCATCAGCTTGGCGATCGAGTTGTGCGGGACGTGGCCGAGCAGCGTGACGCGGTCCTCGACACCGGCCTCCTTGGCCACGATGCGCAGGCGCTCGAGGTCGGCCTCGGTGTCCGGGGAGCCCGCGACCGGGCCGCCGGCGATC
Source organism: Sphaerisporangium corydalis (assembly GCF_025506355.1). GTDB lineage: Bacteria > Actinomycetota > Actinomycetes > Streptosporangiales > Streptosporangiaceae > Sphaerisporangium > Sphaerisporangium corydalis. The sequence continues at coordinate 10,466 of NZ_JANZYP010000061.1, read as the reverse complement.
AGCAGCTCGGCGCCGGGGATGCCGTCCAGGGCGCGGATCGCGGTGTACGCGCCGCCGCCGGGCGTGATGTGGCCGACGTGGACCAGGCGCGGGCGGTCGGTGCGGGGGAGGGACGGGCCCTGGCGGCGGAAGCGCTCGACGTCGACGCCGTGCGGGACCACCGCGATCTTCTTGCGCGGCACGCCCATGCGGATCAGCTCGTCGGCCTCGTCGTCGCAGGAGGCGATGACCGCGTCGGCCCTGCGGCCGATCGCGCGCTCCAGCCGGATCCTGGCCGCACGGCCCTGGTCGGCGCCGGGGCGGATGCGGGAGGAGCCGAGGTTGTGGAAGGTCTGGACGATCGGCACGTCGTCGAGGTCGGCGGCCCCGGCGATCGCGGCCAGGCCGCCGGTCCAGGAGTGCGCGTGGACGACGTCGGGGCGGTCCTTGCCCCACCGCTGCTTGAGCTGCTCACTGAACTCGGCGATGTGCGGCATGAGCTCGTTCTCCGCCAGCGACTCGGCCGGGCCCGCCGTGAGGTACTCGATCGTCACGCCGGTGGCCACCTTGACCTTGGGCTTGCGGTCGGCGGCGTTGCGACGGGTGTAGACCGTTACTCGGTGGGTACCGCTCAACTCACGGGCGATGGCCGGAAGGTCGGCGGGAAGTTCGTGCACGGAGACGATGGCGATGTTCATGGCACACCTCAGGGGAGTCGGGCCACGAAAGGGCCCAAAGACGTACTGAGTTGTGCCTGCGTCTTAGGCACGGGATCTGTAACTGAGTGTACCGACCTGACGAACCAGGGAAACCCCTTGGGGCAAAGAAATCTTAAACAAGCTTGTACCGGAGCCGTTCACCAGCCCCTGACCTGGGCGATCTCGGGCGGCCCAGGGAACAAGTCGTGGTGGAATGCCTCCCCATATGGTCAAAAATCCGGCGTGACGGCCACGGCCGGTCACCATCCGCCCTACCCCGCGAGCCGCGATCCAGGCCTCCGGCGACCGTCCACATCACCCGCCGAGCCGCGATCCAGGTCCCCGCCGAGCGTCCACCTCACCCGCCGAGCCGCGATCCAGGTCCCCGCCGAGCGTTCGCATCAGCCTGCCAAGCCGTGACCCAGGCGACCGTCCGCCCTACCCGGCGAGCCGCAGTCCTGGCGCGGTGTCCCAGCCCACGAGGCGGATGAGGTGCTCGACATGGCCGGCCATCGGGCCGAGGACCAGGGCGCGGCCCGGCCCCAGCTCCGCCGCCGTGTCCGCCAGCACCCGCAGCCCCGCGAGGTCGATGAACGTCACGCCCGCCAGGTCCACGCGGACGTCGCCGTCGCAGCACCGCACCACGGCCGCGAGCGCCTCACCGAACTCGCCGGCGGTCGTCGTGTCGACCTCCCCGCCGACGCGAAGGCCGGGCGGGTCGGCGATGCGGCGAACGCTCAGGCTCGCACCGTCGGACTCGAGGTCCATATGGTCTCTTCCTCGGCGGCGTGATGTCTCCGGCGGAGCCCGCCGGGAACGGCGGGCGGCCCTCGGTGCCATTGTGAAACACAACCATGCCTCATGGACAGCCGCAGGTCACGACCGTCTCACCGGGTGCGCCGCAGCTTCACCGGGTGCCCCACAGCCTTATCGGGTGCCCCACAGCCTCATCGGGTGCGTCACAGCTTCATCGGGTGCGGCGCAGCGCCAGGATCGTGGTCTCGTCCAGCACGCGGCCGCCGCTGAAAGCCTGGTGATCCTCCTCGACCGCCTTGACCACCGCCGTGGCCGACTGGCCCGTGCAGCGCGCCAGGACCTCGGTGAGCCGGCCCTCGCCGTACGCCAGCTCGGCCTGCCCCGACCGGCCCCGCGACCCCGCCAGCCCGTCGGAGTACAGCACCAGGGTCTCGCCCAGGGCGACGCTGATCTCCTCGACGGGGACCTCCGCGCCGGTCTCGATGCCGAGCGGCATGCCGCCGCCGGAGGTGAAGCGCACCCCGCCGTCCGCCCTCAGCAGCGCGGGCGGATGGTTGCCCGCCGACGCCAGCCGGACGCGGCCCCCGCGCCTGCCGGGGGTGAGGAACCCGGCGGCCACCATGACGAACATGCCGGTGTCCTGCATCACCAGGGCGTCGTTGAGCTTGGCCACCACCTGGCCGGGGTCGTCCTCCCACACGCTGAGCGTGCGCAGGCCGCCGCGCACCATGGCGGTCACCGACGCGGCCTCCTCGCCCTGGCCGACCACCCCGCCGACGGCGAACCCCCAGCCGTCCTTCACCCGGAAGACGTCGTAGAACTCGCCGCCGATCGCCCTCGGCCCCGCCCCGGTGTGGTAGGCCGCCGCGGTGTCGTACCCCGGGACCTCCGGCAGCGTGCGCGGCAGGACGCCGGTCTGCAGGGTGTCGGCGGTCTGGGAACGGCCCTGGAAGATCCGCTGGGCCCGCAGCGCCAGCCCGATGTGGGCGCCGGCGTCCTCCAGGAGCGCCAGGTCGGCCATGCCGAACGGGGGCCGCTCACGCAGCCGCAGCAGGGTCAGGGCCCCGTGGGTCTCCTCGCCTGACTGGATGGGGACGCTCAGCACCGACCCGGCGCGCGTCGCGTGCAGGACGGCGGAGCCGTCGGGCAGGACGCCGAGCAGCGAGTCGTCCTCGACCATCTCGTGCACCACGCCGCCCGTGCCCGCGAGCACCCGCGCGACCAGCGGGGCCGCCGAGGGGTCCATGCGCTCCAGGGTCTGCAGCAGGCGGGACACCGGCTGGTTGGTGGGCCCGATCACCAGGGACCGCTGCGCCCTGCCGTCCCGCACGACGTCGGCGAACACCCAGTCGGCGGTCCGCGAGGCCAGCAGGCGCCCGGCCCGGATCAGGGCGACCGGCTCGCTCAGGCTCTCCTCGTCCAGCAGCAGGCGGGTGAGCTGCGACATCAGCTCCTGGCGGCGGGCGGTGCCCATGACGATCGACTCTTCGGGCGCGGACTCCGGCGCCGCCTCCTGCTCGGTCTCCGGCACGCGCACCTCGACGGGGAGCGCCACCGCGGCGATCATCTCCTGCGGCTCGCCGGGCATGCGGAGCTGGGTCAGCACCAGCCGCACGTTGTGGGCCCGGCCCTGGTGGGCCAGCCGCGTCGGGAAGGCCGCCGTCTCGCCGGTGTGCAGCACCGAGGTCAGGTGGGACCGGAAGGCGGCCCGCCGGGAGACGTCCACCAGCAGGGGGAACGCGCGGCCGGTCAGGTACCCGTCCGGGCTGCCGAGCAGGCGGGATGCCTCGGCGTTCACGCGGCGCACCGTGCCGGCCGTGTCCAGCACGATCACCGGGACCGGCATCGTACGGTAGATCGTGCGCAGCAGCTTGAGCTCGCGGTTGGAGCTGCTCTCCTTGCCGCCCGACCTGCGGCGCGACTTGCTCAGCTCGCCGATCGAGGCCCGCAGCAGGTCGCGGGCGGTCTCCAGCTCCACCAGGGCGGCGTCCAGCGTCGGCCCCGGGTCGCCGGGATACCCCGAGCGGGCGTCGCGCAGGGACGAGATGCGGGCCGTGAGCCCGCTCAGCGCCTGTTCGAGCGCGGGGACATCATTGGGGTCGGTCAATTGAGGTCCTTCGGATGGCCGAGGAGAACGTGAGTTCCCCTTGCTAGACCGTACGTCAAGAAGGCGCTCCCCAAGGATGAGCACCTCGTAGTTGGAATTAACCTGGCAATCAAGGGCAGCGGAAGGTCCATATGGAGACGATGAGCATGTTCAGCCCCGCGCTCGCGCGGGACCTCGCGGCCCTCGGCCGCGTCCACGAGGGCACCTCGATGGAGAGCGTGCTGCGCGGCATCACCGGCGCCGTCGCGGTCGGCGTGCCCGGATGCGCGGGCGGCACGGTCGAGCTGCGGCGGGGCGAGGAGCGGCTGATGCTGTCCGCCTCCCACAGCGACCTGATCGCCCTGGTCGACCGCGAGCAGGCCCTCGGCGAGGGGCCCTCGTCCGAGGCGCTGGCCACCGGCAGGAACGTGCTGGTCACCGACGTGCTGCTCGACGCCCGCTGGCCCCGCTACGCCGCCACCGCCGTCAAGCACGGGGTGCGCTCCACGCTGGTGCTGCCGATCGCCATCGAGGGCGCCACGCTCGTCCTCGGCCTGTACGCCGTGCGGCCGGGCGCGTTCTCCGGCGGCTCGGCCGACGCCCTGGCCACCCTGCTGACCGAGCAGCTCACCGTCGCGCTCGCCAACATCTCCGACTACGACGACGTGCTCACCGACGCCGCGCAGCTCCAGGAGGCCTTCGCGGGCCGCGCGGTGATCGACCAGGCCAAGGGCATCATCATGCACGCGAGCGGCTGCTCGGCCGAGGCGGCGTTCGACGAGCTGCGCCGGCTGTCGCAGCACCACCAGGTCAAGGTCGCCGATCTGGCGCGCCTGCTGGTCAGCGAGCACCAGAGCAAACACGGCGGTGCCGCGCCGTCCTGACCGGCGGGTCCGCCGCCACGAGCTTGTCCATAGTCCGCAGGACTCTAGCGGTAGCGGCGGGGCGGCGGGCGATCCGGGGCGTGTCCGGGTCCGGGACCTGGGTTCGGGTCTGGGTCCTGGTTCGGGTCTGGGTCCTGGGTTCGGGTCCCGGCTTCGCGTCCGGGGCGGGTTTCTGGTTCCGGGGCGCGTCCCCGGCGGCGGGTCAGGCGTTGAAGGCCGCGAGCGCCTCGTCGAGGGTGTCGTACAGGGGGAGCCGCTGCGCCAGCCCGGTCACCCACATCACCTTGGAGTTGGAGTACTGCACCCCGACCAGGGCGAAATGGCCCTGCGCCGCCATCGTGCGCTGCCAGTGGTGCACGATCAGCCCGAGCGCCCGTGAGTCCATGAAGGTGACCTCTGCCAGGTCGAGTACCAGGTCAGGGCCATGATCATCGGCGATCTCGGCGAGCCGGTCGGTGAACTGCTGCCGCGTGGTGGCATCGAGGATGCCTCCCACGCGCACGACCGGCACTCCTTCGGCAACCGCCGAAGTAAGGGTCAGGGCCGAATCTGCCCTATCTGGAACGGTCACCACGCGCCTCCTCGCCGCATCCCTGGCGCATGGCGCCAACCCCATCGGGGGGTCATTCGCAACATTACTGTTGCCTGGGGGGTAGCAATACTCTTGATTTCTGGGGAATACTGGAGCCGAGGTCCAGCAGAGGGCCTCGTCTCGACAGTAGTACGCGAGGCGTGGCGGCTCTGCATGCGCATTGCCGGTTCCGCCTCGCTTGCAAGGCATACGAGGGAGCAGCAATGGCTGCCGAGGACCGTACTTTCCCCCAGACCGACCTCACCGCCGAGGACCTTCTGCGTGAGCTCGCCGAGGCCGGCACCACCGAGGCCAGGCGCGCACGACTTCGCGAGATGATCGTCGAGATGCACCTCCCCATGGCCCGGGAGATCTCCCGCCGGTACCTCCACCGGGGCGAGCCCATGGAGGACCTGCTCCAGGCCGCGTACGTCGGCCTGATGAAGGCGATCAACGGATTCGACGCCGAGCTTGGGCACAGCTTCAGAGGCTATGCCATGGTGACCATGACCGGCGAGGTGAAGCGGCACTTCCGCGACAGGACCTGGGCGGTCAGGGTCCCGCGCCTCTACCAGGAGCGGCGCTCCGAGCTCAACCGTCTGGTCGCCGACTTCACCCAGGAGCTCGGCCGGTTCCCCACCGTCGCCGAGCTGGCCAAGCGGATGGGCATCTCCGAGGAGGACATGCTCCTCACCATGGACGCCTCCGCCGCCTACAGCACCCTGTCGCTGGACGCCCCGATGGGCGCCGACGACGACGCGGCCGCGCTGGGCGACCTGATCCCCGACGAGGACGACGAGCTGGCCACGCTGGTGGACCGCGAGGCCATCAAGCCGCTCATCGACCAGCTTCCCGAGCGGGAGCGCAACATCCTCCTCCTGCGCTACTACGGCAACATGACCCAGGCCGAGATCGCCGCCGAGTTCGGCATCTCCCAGATGCACGTATCCCGCATCCTGCGCAAGGTTCTCGACCAGCTCCGGGACCAGCTCGTCGCGACATGCTGATTAAGCCGCCCCTCCTGGGGCACTCAACCGCGGAGCAGATGTTACGTGCAGGGGCCACTTCCCTCACGAACCGGCAACCCGGGGTATCTTCATCGGTGTAAATCGGCAGCCCAGGTGCAGGGTGCATCCTCAACGGCTGATCGCTCTTGGAGGCGGTTATCGGGTGAAAGAGGACGAAGTCCCTCCTCCCCGCTTCCTCACGGACGGGAGCGGCTCCGTGCCGCTCTCGTCCAGCGCGGGCGACCCCGCCGCGACCCTGTCCGCCGGGCTGCCGCTCTCGCCCGGGGCGGCCGTCAGGGAGATGACCTTCTGCGTGGGCGACCTCCCGGACGTCCGGGACTTCGCCGCACTCCAGGCCCGCAGGGCCGGCATGGCGGAGGCGGAGATCGGCGACTACCTCGTCGCCGTGAACGAGGTCGCCACCAACGCGGTGACCCACGGAGCGGCCAAGGCGCGGCTGCGCGTGTGGTCCGACCGCGGCGACCTCATGGTCGACGTCCACGACGACGGCCAGTGGGCGCCGGACGGCCCCCAGGGCATGATCGCCCCCCATGACTACTCGACCAGCGGCATGGGCCTATGGGTGGCCCGCCGCCTGGCCAGCGCGCTGAGCCTGCGCACCGGCCTGTCCGGTACGAACGTGACCATGCGCTTCCCCCTCTGACCCTCGCCCCCTGGTGCACACCTCCCAGGGGGTTTCGCGCGTCCTGGGGGACTACCTCCCAGGGGGTTTCGCACGTCCTGGGGGACTCCGGCATGCGAGAGGGCGCCCGCCCGGGGGGGCGGCGCCCGCGCGATCCAAACCGGGGGGACCCCAGGGCCGAGGGGGGGCCCCCGCGCTGGGGCGCGGCCGCCGGCCGGGGGGCCCGCCCCCCTCTCTCTCAAAACCGTGTGGACCCGAGGCCCGAGGGGGCGCACACGGCGTCTGGTGGAGCTCCCGGCCGCCCGGTCCCCGCGGATCCCCGGCGGGGCCGCGTACGAACCGGCTCAGCCGTTCGGCGGAGCCCCGCTGATCTCGGACAGGGGCGACATGGGCTCGCGTTCGAGCGCCATGTCCCCCAGGGAGACGATGCCGACGGGCCGGCCGTCCTCGACGACCGGGACCCGGCGGACCGCCTTCTCCCGCATCAGACGGACGACCTCGTCGGCGCTCTGATCGGGCCGGACGGTGAACAGATCGGAACTGCAGAGCGATCCGAGGGGCGTCGACTCGGCGTCCCGGCCCTCGGCGACCGCGCGCACGACGATGTCGCGGTCGGTGACCACACCGCACAGCCGGTCGTCCTTGGTCACCAGCACGTCCCCGATGGCCTGGTCGCGCATGAGGCGAGCCGCCTTGGCCACCGACGCGTCGGCCGGCAGGCAGATCGGCCGGTGCGTCATGACGTCGCGGACCTTCTGGCTCATCGTGGACACCCCTTCTCGTTCTCCGCCGGGCCGCAGGCTCAGCGGCGCGTACGCCGGCTGCTGCGCCAGTTGCCGCCGCTGACACTCCTGGTGCCGATCCCGCCCTGGTGCAGGGCGAGCAGGCACAGGCCGAGCGCGAGCAGCGCCGTGGTCGAGATGCCGATACTGGTGCCGATGAGACTGAACAGGAAGGCGATCCCGAAAACGATCGCCGCGGCGATGGCGAGCATCGATTACCTCGTTTCGTTTCGAGCCGAGAAGCTCTCGTGCCCGGGGGTGGCGTAGGAGAGTCCCACGAGCTCCTGGAGCAGGGAACGGTAGTCGCGCAGCGCCAGCCGGAGCTGCTCGGTGTCGCCGTGGTCGCTGTTCTTCCAGCGGTCGACGAGCGCCTGCCTGCGGGTCGTGAGGGCCGTCACGGCCTCCTCGACGAGCTGGTCGGCCTGCTCGACGGCGTCCCTCGGGTCGTCCACGAACCCGGCCTGCACCTCGCGCCAGCGCTGCTGGTAGTCGATCGAACCGGCGTCCTCGCCGGTCGTGGTGCCGGGCACGTCGTGGTCGTTCGTGGCGAGCACGTCGTTGTGGTGGTCGTTCGTGGCGAGCACGGGCTCCGGCTCCAGGCCGGGGACGCCGGCCGTCAGGCTCGAATCGTCACTCGACCGGGTCGGGTAGTCCGCTTCCTCCGGGTACACGATGAGGTCCGACTGCTCGTCCGCCTTGACCCGCTCGGCCGCCCCGTCCCGCTCGTCCCCGTCGGACAGGTCGTCCCGCAGGTCGTCCCGCTCGGCGGAGTGCAGGGGATCGGCGGCGTGGATCGGCTCGGAGGCGTCCGGAGAGCCCAGCGTGCCTGAGGTGTGCGCCACATCGGGGGTCGCGGTGAGCCCGCCCACGCCGTTCTCGTCCCGCTCGCGGGCCGCGGCGTCATCCGGGTCGGCATGATTCAGATCATCCCGCCCGAACCCCGGCCGCCCGAATCCCGGCCGCTCGCCGCCGGGGGAGCCCAGCACCCCGCCGGTGTCCTGACCATGAACCACCGCATCGGTGTCCTGACCATGAACCACAGCGCCGGTGTCCGGATCCCTGAGCACGTCACCGTCGTCCGTTCCGCGCGCAACGTCACGCTCGTCCGATCCGTGGACCACGTCACCGTCGTTCGTTCCGTGCAGCACATCACGCTCATCCGGTCCGTGCACCACGTCGCCCGTCTCCGGGTTCAGGACCACGTCGCCGGTGTCCCGTCCGTGCACTGCCTCACCGGTCTCGGGGTCCCGGGCCACGCCATCGGCGTCCTGGCCCTGCACCACCTCACCGGTCTCCGGGTCCCGGAGCACCTCGCCCGTCTCCGGGTCACGGAGCGGTTCGCCATCGGTGTCGCGGCGATAGGATTCCATCGCGGGTCAGCCTCCCTGGGTGTTGCGACGCGAGGTACGGTCCTCGGCCAGACGAGCGTCATCGTTGTTCACGGGTCCCCGTCGATCGGGGTCCACGGTCTCTTCACGTTCAGCGTCCACAGCGGCCCGGCGCTCCGGGTCCACGACCGCCCCATCCGGGTCCACCACAGACCGGCGATCCGGCTCAGCGACCCCTCGACCGGTGTCCACGGCCGCCGAACCCTCAGGCCCGCTGACCGTTCCCCGACCGGTGTCGACGGCGGCCGTACCCTCAGGCCCGGTAATCGTCCCGCGGCCAGAGCCGCCCACGGTCCGCCCATCGTCGGTCAGCGTCCGCCCGTCATCGGTCACGGTCCGCCCGTCGTGGGTCACGGTCCGCCCGTCGTCGGTCGCCGTCCGGCCATCGTCGTCGTTCACGGACTCCGTGTGGTCGTGCCGCCCGTGGCCGTTCTCCCGCTCACGGCCGGAGCCGGTGGTGTCCTCGAGCAGCTCCTCGAACAGGGCGCGGTAGTGCACCATCGCCTGCCGCAGCTCCTCGGTCGACGCCTCCTGCCTGGCCGCGCGGCTGCTGATCTCGTGCGCCTTGCGGTAGTGGTCCAGCGTCGGAGCGTAGGAGACAGACAGGTCGGACACCTGCTGCTCGAACCCCTCGGTCGGGTAACCCCGGTCCGCCATGACGGCGGTCACGAGGTGGTCGGCCTCGGTCACGGCGAAGCCCGGAGCGTCGACGAACCGCTCCTGGACCTCGGCCCACTTCTTCGTATAGGTAGATCGGACCTCCGGGGCGAGCGTCTTGATGTCCAGCGTGGCGTGACGCTGCTCTCGCTCGCGCAGCTCCTGCTCCGCCGCACGACGGTTCTCGCGTTCACCCACGGTCCGCTCGTACTCGGGGCCGAAGCGCTCCTGAAGCCGGCGCCTGCGCTGTTGCTGCGTCACGAGGTAGCCGACGGCCAAGATCGCCACCACCGCGGCTACAACGACGGCCACCCAGGTGATGGTCATGTCTGCCTCCGGTTATGTGTGCCTTTGTAATTGGCCGACTGCCCTGGATGACGACCCCAAAACAGCAACCAGGCACACGTTTGGTCAAACCCCCACCACCCCCTCCCTCCACCCCAAGCCTCAAACCACCTGCGACCCAGCACCGGCCCGGTCATCCACAAGGCTTCGACCCACCCACAGGACCACGCGCCCGGTTGGCCGTTTACTGGGGTTCTCTCTCGCGCAACGCCTCAAGAGCGTCTTCGAGGACGGACCGCACGTGGGAGGTCTCGGCGGCGGGCGTCTCGTGGAACCCGGTCTCGTGGTCGTAGGCGATGTCCAGACCCCCGTCCACCAGCCGCCGCGCCCAGCGCAGAGCCGTGTTGACCTTCGTCGGGGGTACGTCCCCACCCTGGGCGATCGCCGACAGGTTCCGCAGGTTGGTCGCCGGCCCCGTCTGGTTGTGAGCCCGGTTCAGCTTCCACGGGATGGCCCTGCCGTGGTCGAGCATCGGCTTGGCCAGCCCGGCCGTCCGTTTCGCCTGCAGGATCCCGGACTCGGTCACCCCGAAGTGCGCGGCCAGCTCCGCGTTGGACCGCCCCTTCCCGACGAGCCGCCGCAGCTCATCCCGGTCGATATGAGCCTTCCGTCCCATGCGCCCACCTCGCCTCCACCGCCCCACCAGTCACGGACCATGTTCCCGCCCGCC
>NZ_JANZYP010000060.1 GCF_025506355.1 Sphaerisporangium corydalis | reverse complement strand
ACACCCACCCACCCAAAACGATCAATAGGGGACCCAAAACCCCTTGCCCAAAACCGGACACCACCCCAAACCCGCCACCCCGAACCCACCACCGCCCCGAACCCGCCACCATCCCGAACCCGCCACACAAGACGCCACCATCGCCGAACCCCACCCCACCGCGTCAGCACCGAGCAACAGACCCCCGCTGGCGACGCAGAGGACTCAAATCCCAGAGCGAACGAAGGGGACGGCTCCCAGGGCGAACGGGGGGACGGCAGAGCCGCTAGGCCAAAAACACTGCCCGAGCCGAAGGCGAGGACCTTTCCGCCGGGCCCGGCGCCGTATCAGGCGCCGGAACCACCGCACCCCGTCCCACCGCGTCGGCGCCCCCGTACACGAGCACAACAGCGGCCGACAGTACCTCGGTCGGCGCCCGGTACACGAGCACGACGGCGGCCGGGATACGAGCCGCGCGGGCCAGGAGGGCGGAGGTCCGGGTGTGGAGGTCGGGGGTGCGGAGGGCGGGGTTGGGGGGGCGGCAGGGCCGGTAGGCCAAAAACACTGCCCGAGCCGAAGGCGAGGACCTTCTCCGCCGGGCGCGGCACCGTATCAGGCGCCGGAATCACCGAACCTCGTCCCGCCGCGTCGGCGCCCCCGTACACGAGCACAACAGCGGCCCGAGGATACCCCGCCCGTCGCGTCGGCGCTGGGATGGGGAGCCTCGCTCGGTGGCCGGGGGCCGGGGCGGGCTGGGGGTTGATTCTGGTACGAGTGGGGGCTGGGCGCAAGAAGTGGATTGTATCGAGCAAATAACGATGCTTCATTGGCCGAAGCGCGCATGTGAGGACATCGGGAAGATCATCATCAAATGACCGTTTCGGCGGACTCATCCTATCTATCTTTAGCGGTAACAACGGACAAACGGTACTTCTAGTGGATAAACCTCGCGAAGGCTAGAAGAATGAGGCCGCAGCAGAGGGCTTGACACCCATCTCATCCGATGTAACCATCGCAAAAAATTGCAGAACTATGAAAATGGATTCGAGTAACTCGAATGCAAGGTGGTCGAAAGTCATCGAGCGTCGACAAGGCGTTCGAACTCATCCGCGCGGTCTCCGAGACGGGCCGGACGGGCGTCACGCTTGGCGAGCTCGCGCGCCAAGCGGGCGTAGCCGTCAGCACCGCCCACAGGTACGTCACGTCGCTGCTCGAACTCGGCGTGCTCGACCGGGACGCGGCCGGCTCGTACCACCTCGGGGTCACCCTGGTCGCGCTCGCCGGGCAGTACCTGGAGGAGGACGGCCTGCGGGCGGCGGCGCGGCCGTACCTGGTCGAGCTGGTCGAGCTCAGCGGCGAGACGGTCCACCTCGGCGTCCCCGTCGGTGACCAGATCGTCTACATCGACAAGGTCGAGAGCGCCAAGTCGGTGCGGCTGGTCTCGCGCATCGGCAGCCGCATCCCCCTGCACTGCAGCGCGATGGGCAAGGCCGTGCTCGCCCTGCTGGACGGGCGGTACACCGAGGAGGTGCTCGCCGGTCCCCTCGACCGCCGCACCCCGCGCACCCTCACCGGCAGCGCCCTGGCCGCCGAGCTGGCCGTCATCCGGGGCCAGGGGTTCGCGATCGACGACGAGGAGAACGAGGACGGGGTCCGCTGCGTCGGCCTGCCGATCATGAACGCCTCGGGCCAGCCGGTCGCCGCGTTCAGCGTGTCGGCGCCCGCCAACCGGTTCAGCATCGACGACTGCCACCGCCTGGCGCCGTCCGCGCTGGCGATGGCGGAGGAGATCAGCCGCCGCATCGGCTACGCGGCCACCCGCGACACGACGTTCTCCGCGAGCCGCCCGAGGACACGCGCGGGCGGCGGCCCGTTCGCGGAGGCCAGAGACCCCTGACCGCCACCCGCGCGGATGACCGGCCACGTATCCGCCATCTGAGGCGGACCGCCCGCCCGACCAGCCCCCCAGCACAAGACCGGCCCCTACGCCGGTCGCCCGAACAACGGACCGGCCCCCACGCCGGTCCCCGAACAGCGAAGCCGCCCCCACGCAGCCACCCGAACAGTGAACCGGCCGCCCGAGCGGCACCCCCACCGAAGACCGAAGACCGAACCACCCGAGGAGTCGAAACGGATGTCCGCCGCCCTATCGCCTGACGCCCACGTCATCGTCGTACGCAACCCCGGCACGGGCGAGCGCCTCGGGGAGGTGGAGGCCATGGACGCCCGCCGCGTGGCCGAGGTCGTCGAGGCCGCGGCGGAGGGCCAGCGGGCGATGTCCGCCATGCCGGCCCACGAGCGGGCCGAGCTGCTGCGCCGGGTGGCCGACCTGGTTGAGGCGGAGACCGAGAGCCTCGCCCTGCTGCTGGCCGGGGAGAACGGCAAGCCGCTCCCCCAGTGCCGCGGCGAGGTCGAGGCCGCGGTGCGGATCTTCCGCGGGTACGCCGGGGAGGCCACCCGGCTGTTCGGGCGGCAGATCCCGATGGACGCCGTGCCGGGCCTGGAGCGGCACCTCGCCGTCACGATCCGCGAGCCGCTCGGCGTGGTCGCGGCGCTCGTCCCGTTCAACTACCCGGTCGAGCTGTACGCGCACAAGGCGGCCGCCGCGCTCGCCGCGGGCAACGCGGTCGTCGTGCAGCCGCCCGCGCGCTGCCCGCTGGCCCTGCTGCGCGTCGCCGAGCTGGTCGACCGGGCGGGCGCGCCCGCGCACGCCCACCAGGTGGTCACCGGCGGGGTGGCGGTGTCCCAGGCGCTCGCCGAGTCGCCGGGGATCGCGGCGGTGAGCCTCACCGGGAGCACGGCCGCCGGCCGGGAGATCGCCCGCCTGGGGTCGGGGACGCTGAAGAAGGTGTTCCTCGAGCTCGGCGGCAACGACGCGCTCATCGTGTGCGACGACGCCGACGTGGACGCCGCCGCGCAGGCGGTGGTGCTCGGCCGGCTGGCGCGCGGCAACGGGCAGATCTGCTGCGCGGTCAAGCGGGTGTACGTGCAGGACGGCGTGCATGACGCGTTCGTGGAGTCGCTGCTCGGCCAGACCGCCAAGCTGTCGGTGGGCGACCAGCTCCTGGAGTCGACCGACGTCGGCCCGCTGATCGCCGAGGAGGCCGCGGAGCGCGTCGAGGCGGCCGTCGGGCGGCTGGTGGCGGACGGCGCCCGGCTGGTCGCCGGGGGCGGCAGGCGCGCGGCGTTCGTCGACCCGGTGGTGCTGGTGGACGTCCCGGCGAGCAGTGAGGCGTTCGCCGAGGAGATCTTCGGGCCGGTGGCGCCGGTGGCCAGCTTCGCCGACCCGGCGGACGCCGTGCGGATGGCCAACGAGTCCCCGTACGGCCTGCACGCGGCGGTGTTCACCCGGGACGTGAACCGGGCGTTCAGCGTCGCGAAGCTGCTGGACGTCGGCGCGGTGATGATCAACGGGTCGACCGCGATGCGCGCCGAGAACCTGCCGTTCGGCGGCACCAAGGACACGGGGGGCCACCGCGAGGGCCTGCACGAGACGGTCCTGGACTTCACCCGCCAGAAGACGATCGTGCTGATGGGGGCCTTCGGATGATCCTGGAACTCCGGGGCGTCCGCAAGGACTACGCCGGCGTCCAGGTGCTGCACGGGGTGGACCTCGTGGGCCGCCGCGGCGAGGTGCTGGCGGTGGTCGGCGCGAACGGGGCGGGCAAGTCCACCCTGATCAAGATCCTTGCCGGTGCCCAGCCGATGAGCGAGGGCGAGATGCGGATGGACGGCGAGCGGGTCGAGATGCGCTCGCCGCACGACGCCCACGCCCGGGGCATCCGGACCGTGTACCAGGAGATGTCGCTGGTGCCGGGGTTGTCGGTCACCGAGAACCTGCTGATGGGCGGCTTCCCCCGCCGCCGCGGCGGGCTGATCGACTGGCCGGCGGCGCACGCCCGCGCCCGGGAGCTGCTGGAGAGCATCGGTTTCGGGGCGATCGACCCGCGCACGATCGCCGGCCGCCTGTCGGTGGCCCGGCAGCAGATGGTCGAGATCGCCAAGGCGCTGGTGGACGAGCCGCGCGTGCTGGTGCTGGACGAGCCGTCGGCGGTGCTGGCCGGCACCGACCTGGAAGCGCTGTTCGCGCTGATCCGCCGGCTGCGGGACCGGGGCGTCCTGGTCGTGTACGTCTCCCACCGGCTCGCCGAGGTGCTGGAGCTGGCCGACTCGATCGTGGTGATCAAGGACGGCCGGGTGATCGGCTCCACCGAGCCGTCGCGGACCAGCGAGAACGAGCTGATCGGCCTGATGGCGGGCCGGCGGCTGGAGCAGATCTACCCGGCCCGGCGCGCGGACCGCGGCGAGCCGGCGCTGCACGTGTCCGGGCTGAGCCGCGGCGGCGAGTTCGAGGACGTCTCGTTCACCCTGCACGCGGGCGAGATCGTCGGGTTGTTCGGCCTGGTGGGCTCGGGCCGCAGCGAGCTGGCCCTGTGCGTCTTCGGCGCCGAGCCCGCGAGCGCGGGCGAGGTGCGCGTCGCGGGCGGCCCCGGCGGCTTCCGCACGCCGGGGCAGGCGATCGCCGCCGGGCTCGCGCTCGTCACCGAGGACCGCAAGGGCAGCGGGCTGGTGCTCGGGATGACCGTCGCCGACAACATCATGCTCGCGACGCTGCGCGCGACCACGCGGGGCCCGCTGATCGACTTCGGGCGGCGGCGGCGCAAGGTCGCCGAGATGGTCGAGCGGCTGGACATCCGGCCGGCGCACTGCGCGTCCATGACGACGCTCCACCTCAGCGGCGGCAACCAGCAGAAGGCCGTCCTGGCCAAGTGGCTGCTGACCGGGCCACGGGTGCTGATCCTCGACGAGCCGACCCGGGGCGTGGACATGGCCACCCGGGTCGAGATCTACCGGATGATCGACGACCTCGCGCGCGAGGGACTCAGCGTCCTGCTCATCTCCTCGGACCTGACCGAGGTCCTCGGCGCCACCGACCGGGTGCTGGTCATGAACCAGGGCCGCATCACCGGCGAGGCCCGGTCGGACGCGGTCACCGAGGACGAGGTCCTCACCTACGCGATCGGAAGGACCGCATGACCGACCAGCTCGCCGGACCCGCGCCGGCCACGACGACGGCGCGCGGGAGGCGG
Source organism: Sphaerisporangium corydalis (assembly GCF_025506355.1). Taxonomy (GTDB): domain Bacteria; phylum Actinomycetota; class Actinomycetes; order Streptosporangiales; family Streptosporangiaceae; genus Sphaerisporangium; species Sphaerisporangium corydalis. Next base: position 63,020 of record NZ_JANZYP010000060.1, on the reverse strand, counting down.
CTGCCCCGGCTGGTGGTGGGCGGGCGCGACCTCACCGTGCAGGCCGCGTTCGTCACCCTCATCGTGCTGCTGGTCGCGACCGCCGCGCTCACCTCGGACGTGTTCCTGACCCCGGCCAACCTCACCAACCTGCTCAAGCAGATGGTCACGACGGGCCTGCTGGCGTTCGGCATGCTGGTGGTCATCCTGACCGGCGGCATCGACCTGTCGGTGGGGTCGGTGGTGGCCTTCTCCGGCATCGTCACCGCGGGCCTGGTCGCCGGGCTCCCGATCCCGCTGGCCATGGCGGTCGGCGTCGCGACGGGCATCGGGTTCGGGCTGGTCAACGGGGTGCTGGTCGCCCGGTTCGGGCTGGCGCCGTTCGTGGTGACGCTGGCGGCGCTGACGACCATCCGGGGGCTGGCGTTCGTGTACTCCGAGGTGCCCATCGCCCCTGAGGACCCGGCGTTCTTCACGCTCGGCTCGGCGCTGGCCGGCCCGATCCCGGTGAGCACGCTCATCATGCTCGCGGTGTTCCTGGCCGGCGGGATCTTCCTGACCCGCACGCCGGCGGGCCGGTCGATCGTCGCGATCGGCGGCAACGCCGAGACCGTGCGGCTGGCCGGCATCAACGTGCGCCGGCACGTCGCCCTCGCGTACACCATCAGCGGCGCCTGCGCGGGCCTGGCGGGCGTCATCCTGGCCAGCCGGGTCGGCATCGCCCAGCCGAGCGTCGGGGTCGCCTTCGAGCTCGACGCGATCGCCGCGTGCGTCATCGGCGGGGCGAGCCTCGCCGGCGGGCGCGGCTCCACGCGGGCCACCTTCGGCGGCGTGCTGGTCCTGGTCCTGATCAACAACCTGCTCAACCTGTACGGCGTGCAGAGCTTCTGGCAGCAGGTGCTCAAGGGATTGATCATCATCGCCGTGATCCTCGTCCAGCGCACCAACCGGGTGCGTACCTGACACCACACCTCACCTATCGGAGGTCCCCCTTATGAACGCGAAGAGGCTGCGCGGCATCCTGTTCACCGGCCTGCTGGCCGCCGGCCTGACCGCCTGCTCGTCCGGGTCGGGTGACCCGGCCCCGGCCGGGTCGGCGTCGGCGTCGGCGTCCGGCGACGGGAGCTACACGATCGGCGTCGCCAACTTCATGCTCAGCGGCCCCTACTTCAGCGGCATGGACAAGGCGATCGCCGCCCAGGCCAAGAAGAAGGGCAACGTCGAGATCATCAGCACCGACGCCAACGGCGACGCGGCCAAGCTGGCCTCCAACGTGGAGGACCTGCTGAGCAAGAACGTCGACGCCGTCATCATCTCCGGCGGCCCCCTGGAGTCGGCGCCCGCCGCGCTGAACGCCATCAAGGCGGCGGGCAAGCCCGTCGTCCTGGTGGACCGCAAGTTCCAGACCGGCGAGTACACGAGCTGGATCGGCCCGGACAACGAGGCGATCGGCAAGCAGGACGGCGAGTTCCTCGCCGAGAAGCTACCCGACGGAGGCAAGGTCGCCATCATCAAGGGCGGCCCCGCCGACAACAGCATCGGTCTGGCCCGCACCAACGGGGTCAAGTCGGTGCTCTCGGCCAAGCCGTCGTTCACGCTGGTCGAGGCCCCCGACTTCGGCAACTGGGGGTCCGACGGCGGGTTGTCGGTGATGGAGAGCCTGCTGGCGTCCAACGCCGACCTCAAGGCGGTGTTCTGCGAGAACGACGCGATGTGCCTGGGCGCCCAGCGCGCCATCGCGGACGCCAAGAAGACCAAGCAGATCATCATCGCCGGCGTCGACGGGCAGGCCGAGGCGCTCAAGGCGATCCTCGACGGCACCAACTACGCCGTGACGGGCCTGAACGACGCCGACATCATCGGCAGCCAGGGCCTGGACAGGGCGGTCGACATCCTCAAGGGCACCAAGGTGGAGAAGGACACGGTCGTCCCCTCCCCCCGGGTCACCAAGGAGAACGCGTCCCAGTACTACGACCCCAACGGCGCCTTCTGAGGAGGTCCCCAACCGCTGGTCAGGTGGCGGGCGGCGACGCCACCGGGCCCGGCGCGTGACGCGAACCCGCGTCACGCGTGCTCGGCCAAGGCTCCATCGTCCATTGGAGGACACACCTGATGCCACACACCGTACGACGCGTCGTGCGCGGGGCGGCCCTCGCCGCGGTCACCTCGAGTCTCGTCATCGCCGGATCGCTGGCGGCGGGCACGCCCGCGACCGGCGCGACCGCCAAGCCTCCTGCCCCCAAGGCCGCGGCGGCCGACGACCCGACCCGCCCCGGTTGGAACCTGCTCTACAACGAGGACTTCTCGGCGCCGATCAACACCGGGAACGCCCCGTGGGTCAAGGAGAACTACACCACCCCGTTCGACACGATCACCGACGACGCCGGGCAGTGGTACAAGAACGACTACGGCCCGGCGTGGACGACCGCCTTCAACTCCTTCTCCACCTACCGCAAGGAGTTCACGGTCGGCCAGAACGGCTGGCTGACGGCGTCGCTGTCGGCGCGTGACTTCAACAAGGACGGCGTCATCGAGTCCCCGCCGTCGATCACCACCCAGGCGCTCGGCAGCGAGCACGTCGCGGTGCTCAACGTGCCGGAGTCCACCGGCGGCGCGGTCTTCCGGCCCACCAGCAAGCTGCCCGACCAGTACCGCATCGAGTACAAGCTGAAGACCCTCGACTTCGGCGGCAAGCGCAACGGCACGATCAACTACGGCGGCCGGATCAACGGGTACGGCACGGCGGGCTGCAAGACGCAGCACCCGTGGGGCGAGGGCTCGCGGTCGCCCGGCTGGACCGGGGACGCGTCGGTGCCGTACTGCGAGTGGCAGAACGTGCGGGAGGGCACCTACGGGTACAACGGGTACCACTTCCTGTCGATCGTGGACTTCGCCAACCCGGCGCCCCGCAACAACCACTTCTGGCACTACCACCGCAAGGTGCTGATGGACGCCTTCTCCCAGCACCCCGACCGGGTGGGCTCGGGCACGGGCGGGCGCGTCTGCGACGCCTCGAACAACACGTACTACAACTACCGTGACAGCAGCTTCAACACGGTGAACATGTGGATCAGCGGGATGCCGAACTACGCCCCCGGCCCCGGCGGGCTGCCCGGCAACTCCCAGTGGTTCATGACGAGCTGCTCGGGCGGCGTCGCCGAGCAGCAGCTCTCCTCGGCCGCCGAGCTCCAGCCCGAGCTCATGCCCAATTCGTCCTACACCTTCGCGATCGAGCGCGACGCCACCGGCTACACGCTGGAGGCCAGCGGCAACTTCGCGCGGGCCGGGCAGCGGACGCTGCGGTTCCACCGCAACTTCGTCGTCGGCAACGACCCGATCTGGCACTACAACGTCAAGGCCTCGGAGTACGACGGCCGGTTCAACGGCAACCTCGTGCAGAACGACGCGCACGGCAGCACGACCTGGCCGAACCAGTGGCCGTCGGGCTCGGCGTACCCGGACTACTTCGTCATCGGCGACCTGTACACCAACGTCTACGAGGGCAGCGCCAGCCTGACCGACATCCGCCTCTACACGCCGAGCACGACCGGCGGCACCAACCTCGCGCTCAACAAGACCGCCACCGCCGACAGCCAGTGCGCGGCCAACGAGGCGCCGGCCAAGGCGGTCAACGGCAGCGTGACGGGCGGCAACACCGACAAGTGGTGCTCCCTCGGCTCGAGCAAGTGGATCCGCGTCGACCTCGGCGCCTCGACCACGGTCGGCCGCGTCGTCCTGAAGCACTCGGGGGCGGGCGGTGAGAAGACGACCTGGAACACCCGCGACTTCGACGTCCAGGTGAGCACGAACGGCACGACCTGGACCACGGTCGCCTCGCCCAGAGGCAACACCGCGAGCATCACCACGCACACGTTCACCCCGGTCGCCGCCCGGTACGTGCGCGTCAACATCCTCGCCCCGACCAGCGACACCGACCCCGCCGCGCGACTGTACGAACTGGAGGCCTACGCCTCCTGACCCTCCTCAGCAGGGCCCGGCCACCCCGGCCGGGCCCCCTAGACGGCGGGGGACAGGCGCATGCGCAGGCGTACGCGGGAGCGGCCGCTGAGCTGGCGGATGGTGAACTCGTCGCAGAGCTGGGCCATCAGCCACAGCCCGAAGCCCCGGTCGGTGGGGCCGGGGGGGCGGCGGCGGTGCACGTCGGAGGGCGTGAGCCGCCCGGAGGTGTCGACCACGTCCACGGTCAGGTCGGCCTCGTCGTGCCAGATGGTCAGCGTGCCGTCGCCCCCGCCGTGCTCCAGGACGTTGATCGCGGCCTCGTTGGCGGCGATGAGCAGGTCGTCCAACCGGGGCCCGCTCAGGCCCGCGCGGGCCGCGTGACGCAGGAGCCGCTGCCGCAGCAGGGTCAGGTCGGCCGTGATCGGCCAGTGGCCTCGTTGGTCGTCGCTCACGCGTTTTCCCTTGGGGTGAATGCCGTATCTGGATCTCACCGGGGGGCTACCGACTCGCCTACCAGAAACAGGGCGGTTGCAGAGAAGCTACACCCTGAGCCCTACCCGGTGTGCCCGCGTTAACCATCGGACGCCCGGCGGGCGCCGCCCTAGCGGGGGGACGGCTGGGCGCGCAGCTCGGCCAGCGCGTCGGCGCGGGTGGGCTGCACGGCGAAGAACTTCACCAGGCCGGTCGTCTGGAAGACCCGGGACAGGCGGGGATGCAGGTCGGTCAGGGAGATCACGCCGCCCCGGTCGGTGATCAGCGTGCGCAGGGCCAGGAAGATGCGGATGCCGGTGGAGTCGCAGAAGGTCAGGCCGGCCAGGTCGAGCACCATGTTGCGGTGGTCGGGGGTGAGATGGGACACGGCCTGCTGCCGCAGCTGCTCGGCGTTGGTGTAGTCCAGCTCCCCGCTCAGCGCGACGATGAGCGTGCGCGGGAGCGTGTCGTCGGGGTGGGGATCGAGCTGGACTGCGGTGGTCACGAGAACACCTTCCGCGAGGCGAACGGACGGATCGGCGAGCGTCCCATCGTATCGCCGCCGCCCGATCCCCCGGTAGGCCGGACGCGCGGGGCGGCCCGGGGCGGCGGCAGACCCCAGCAGGCCGGAGGCGCGGGGACGGCAGGCGTCTCACCGCGCCCCGGGTGGGCCGGACGCACAGGGGCGGCAGGCGTCTCGCCGCAGCCCTGGCAGGGCGGAGGCGGGTCAGGAGATGGGGGGCAGCTCGCCGGAGCCTCGCCGGACCAGCTCCACCGGGACGGTCACCCGGCTGACCGGGCGCGCGGGGTCGGCGATGCGGGCGCGCAGCAGGTCGATCGCGGTGCCGCCGATCGCCGTGTCGTCCTGGGCCACCACGGTGAGGTCCGGGCGCAGCAGGGTGGCCAGCTCGGAGTCGTCGAACCCGACGATGGCGACCTTCCGCGAGTCGGCCCCGAGCCGCCGCAGCACCTCCACGCTGATGCTCGCGTTGCCGGTGACGATCGCGGTCGCCGGGGCCGGGCCGGCGAGGGCGGCGCGCACGGCCGAGGTGATCCGGCCGGGCTCGATGCGGCCGGTGTGCACCATCGCGTCGACCGGCCCCCCGTGCGCGGCGGCGCAGGCGCGGAACGCCGTCGCGCGCTCGTGCGCGGTGTAGATGCGCTCGTCGTCGCCGATGTAGGCGACGCGGTCGTGCCCGTGCGCCACAAGGTGGGCGAAGGCGGTCCTTATCCCGGCGACGTTGTCGGAGATCACGCAGTCGACGTCGAGCCCGAGGACGGGCCGGTCGACCGCGACCAGGGACAGGCCCGCCGCCAGCTCGGGGAGCAGATAGCCGTGGTCCTCGCCGATCGGTTCCAGGATGATGCCGTCGAAGCGCCGCCGGCACATGGACTCCACGACGTGCCGTTCGAGCACCTCGTCGTCCTCGGTGGAGGCGGCCAGCACCATCAGCCCGGCCGCGCGCGCGGCCCGCTCGACGGCCCGCAGCACGGGGTTGACGTGGGAGAGCTGCCGGACGGCGGCGCCGAGGGTGCCGGTGACGCCGAGCCGCAGGTGGCGCGCGCGCTCGTCGGGGCGGTAGTCCAGGGCGGCGATGGCGGCGCGCACCCGTTCGGCGAGCTCGGCGCCCACGGTCGCGTCGTCGTTGACGACGCGCGACACCGTGCGCAGCGCCACCCCCGCCTCGCGCGCGACGTCGACCATCGTCGGGCGGCGGGGGCGCCGGGTCACCATCCCCCCTGTGAGGTCGTCTCCGGCGGGAGCGCCGCTCCTGGCCAGCGGGGGGTGCTGCCGACGCCGTGACCCATTTGTTGCCTACCTCGCTCTTGAAACCTGGCGGTAACACTCTACCTTCGGGATAACGTTATCTCAGTCCAGCTTCGGGTAGCCGAAAACTGGCGCGAAGGAGGCTGTGCCGTGCGCAGATCCATGATTTTCTGCCTGGTCGCGACGCTGGCCGCGACCGGGTGCGGGGTGGGCGCCGAACCGGCCGCCGCCCCTTCGGCGGGCGGCAAGGTGACGCTGACGTTCCTCGTGTTCGAGACGCCGAACCTGGACGCGAAGTTCTGGGACGCCGCCATCGCCAGGGCCTCGGCCAAGGTGCCCGGGGTGACCATCAAGAAGCTGGTGACCCCCAACGTCGACCGCACGGGCTACGCCAAGCAGCTCGACGCCTCGGGCAACCTCCCCGACATCCTGCAGTCGGTCAACCCCGCCGGTTTCGCCCAGGCGGGCAAGCTGGCCGCTTTCACCGGTGAGGAGCTGAAGAACTTCATCGCGCCGACGGCGGGCGCCGTCGACGGCAAGATCTACCAGTTGCCGTACAACACGCAGGTCATCCCGGTGATCTACTACAACAAGGACGCCTTCGCCAAGGCGGGGATCACCGCGACGCCCAAGACGTACAAGGAACTGCTGGACGTCAGCGCCAAGCTCAAGGCCAAGGGCGTCACCCCGTTCGTGGTCGGCGGCGGCGGCGCCGACACCTGGGCCGACATGTACCCGCTGACCGGCACGATCGCCACCGACGTGTACAGCAAGACCCCCGACTGGCTGACCCGGCGCGCCGCCGGCAGCGTCGCCTTCAAGGACGCCGACTTCACCAAGGCCGCCCAGAAGGTCGCCGACCTGGCCGAGCAGGGCTACATCGACCCGGCGGGCCTGAGCCGGTCCTACGCCGACTCCGAGCAGGCCTTCCGCGACGCCAAGGGCGCCATGTACCCCATGGGCTCGTGGTTCGCGACCTCCGCCGACAACACCAAGCCCCCGTTCGAGATCGGCGCCTTCCCCTGGCCGTCCGACGACGGCGCGCCCGTCACCCCGACCTTCACCGGCGGCGGCACCTCGGTCAGCGCCAAGGCGGCCGACGTGGACCTGGCCAAGAAGTGGGCGCTGGCCTTCGACGAGGACAAGGAGAACAACGACGCCTTCGTCAAGGCCGACGGCTCCATCCCGGCGATCAAGGGCTACGTCCCGCCCTCGGACATGGGCCCGGTCTACAACGCGACCGTCGCCATCTACCAGCAGGGCATGAAGGACGGCTCCATCGTGAACGCCTTCTCGCAGGAGACCGGCGACGGCTCGCTGCCGCCCGGCCTGGCCGACAAGGCCGCGCTCGCCGTCCAGGACCTGATCACCGGCAAGAAGTCGGCCGCCGAGTTCTCGGCCTACCTCGACGACCAGTGGACCAAGGCCACCCAGTAGGGCCGGGCACGCATCCATGACCGACATCGAACACCGGGTACGCGCCCGCGCCGCGACCCCTCCCCCGCGCGGCGGCGCCCGTGCCGCTGGGCGGGGGCGCCCCTCCCGCAGGGCGCGCCTCGGCCCGAAGCTGGGGCGGCTGGCCCTGTTCGTCCTCCCCGGCCTGCTGGCCTACGTGCTGTTCGTCCTGATCCCGATCGTCATGACGGCGTACTACGGCTTCACCAACCGCAACCCGTTCAACCCGCCGACGCGGTGGGTGGGCCTGCGCAACTACACCGAGCTGGCCACCGACCCGGAGTTCCTGCAGTCGCTCGGCAACACGCTGGTGATCACCGTGATCGTGACGCTGCTGGCCAACGCCGGCGGCCTGCTGATCGCCATGCTGCTCGACCGGGCGACGGCGCTGTACCTCACCCTGCGCGGGATGTTCTTCACCCCGGTGGTGCTCAGCTCGGTGGTGATCAGCGTGATCTGGCAGGCCGTGCTCCGCGACGACGGCCTGCTGAACTCCGCGCTGCGCGGACTCGGCGTCGAGCGTCCGCCCGGGTGGCTGTCGGATCCCGGCATCGCGCTGTACTCGATCGCCTGGATCATCACCTGGCAGATGCTGGGGTTCTGCGTCGTGGTGTACCTCGCCGCGCTGCAGGGCGTGCCGCGCGAGCTGCAGGAGGCGGCGGCCATCGACGGGTGCGGCCCGATGGCACGGTTCCGCAACGTCACCTGGCCCATGATCGCCCCGGCGCTGACGATCAACACGGTGATGCTGCTGATCACCGGCTTCAAGGCCTACGACCAGATCCAGGTCATCACCAACGGCGGCCCGGGGACCGGCACCACCGCGACCATGGCCTTCCACGTCGTCCAGACCGCCTTCAACGGCAACCACGTCGGCTACTCCTCGGCGATGGCGATGGTGATGCTCCTGCTGGTCGCGAGCGTCTCGGTGGCCGTGCTCAGGACGCTGCAGCGACGCGAGGTGACGCGATGATCGACGCCAGGACGCACGCCTGGCTGCGGCCGCTGGTCGCGGTGTTCGTCGGGGCGGTGTTCTTCCTGCCGCTCTACCTGGTGCTGGTCAACGTCTTCAAGCCGGGCGCCGACATCGTCCCGCACCCGGCGGCGCTGCCCCTGCCCCCGACGCTGGACAACATCTCGGCGGTGCTGTCGCGGCCCGACCACCTGTTCACCTACGGCCTGATCAACAGCGTCGCGGTGACGGCCCTGTCCATCACCGTCCTGACCGTCCTTTCTGCGATGCTCGGCCACTACCTGGCCCGGTCGCGGCACGTGCTCGCCAAGATCACCCTGGTGACGCTGCTGTGCGGGCTCATGATCCCGGCGCCGGTGATCCTGGCGCCGATCACGATCGTCCTCAAGTCGCTCGGCCTGATGACGACCCTGCAAGGCCTGGTCCTGGTCAACGTCGGCTACTACGTGCCCTTCGGCGTCCTGCTGTTCATGGGGTTCGTCCGGAGCGTCCCGCTGGAGCTGGAGGAGGCCGCCGAACTGGACGGCGCGGGCAAGATGCGGGTGTTCTGGCAGGTGGTCTTCCCCCTGCTGCGCCCCGCGTCGGCCAGCGTCCTGATCTTCCTGGGAGTGTGGATCTGGAACGACTTCCTGACGCCGCTGATCATCCTCGGCCCTGACAGCGGCACCACCGTGACGGTCGGCGTCTACCGGGCGATCGGCCAGTACCAATCCGACTTCGGCTCCGTGTTCGCGTTCATGTTCCTGGCCACGCTGCCGATCCTGCTGTTCTACCTGGTCCTTCAGAAGAACTTCGTGAAGGGCCTGACCGGAGGAGCCGTCAAGGGATAGCCGGCACGCTCCCCTATCTGCCACCTCGGGCCATCCCCCTCAGCCCACGGAAAGGCATCCATGAAACCCCCCCGACGCACCATCCTCGCGGCGGCGCTGGCCGCCGCGCTCGCCGGCGGCCTGCTGACCGCGCCACCCGCCTCCGCCGCCACCCCGACACCGGACCAGCAGTGGACGCAGGTGCAGCAGCTCGTCGGCGCGATCAAGGGCCGGTGGACCAACCAGGCGTACACCAACTCGGTCAGCCGCACGATGCCCGACACCGCGCTGCTCGGCAACGGCGACATCGGCGTCACCTCGGGCGGCGGAGACGGGTACAAGACCTTCTACGTCTCCAAGGGCGACTTCTGGACCGGCAACCCCGGTCCCTCGCTTGTGTCGCTCGGCGCGGTGTCCATCACCCCGGCCGGGGGCACCGGCTCGTCGTCCAACCTGGCGCTCGGCGCGACCGCGACCGCCTCCAGCTCCGACGGCAACTTCCCGCCGTCCCGGGCCGTCAACGGCCAGTGGGGAAGCGGTTACGAGGGGTGGGTCTCCGCCATCGGCAAGCCGCAGACCCTCACCCTGGACCTCGGCACCGCCAAGACCTTCACCCGGTACGTCCTGCGGCACGACGCCGCCGCCCGGCCGGCCGAGACCGCCAACAACAGCAAGAACTTCTCCCTGGCGGTCAGTTCCAACAACTCCACCTGGACCACGGTGGACACGGTGAGCAACAACACCGCGAACGTCACCGACCGCACCATCGGCTCGCAGAACGTCCGGTACGTCCGGCTGACCCTCACCGAGCCCACCCAGGGCACCACCTCCGACTCCGTCAGCAACCCCCGCGCGCGCATCGGCCAGTTCGAGCTGTACGCGGGCGGCACCACCACCCCGCCGTCCGGGTCCTTCACCGAGGAGCAGAACATCCTCAAGGGTGACGTCGACACCTCGATGACGATCGGCGGCACCCCGGTGTCGATGAGCACCTGGACCGCGCCCACCTCCAACGTGATCGTGACGCGGATCCGGTCGCTCGGCTCGGCCACCGTGCGGCTGCAGGCGCAGACCTCAACCGGCTCGCCCGACCCGCGCTCGGGCTTCACCAGCACCTCCGGCGTCTCGGGCAACACCGTATGGGCGACCCGCCAGACGGCGGCCGGTTCGCGGTGGGTGTCCCGCGCCTCGCTGGCCACCCGCATCGTCGGCGGCGCCCAGGTGGGCACGCCGACCGCGAGCGGCGCCGCCGGGAAGATCGTCTTCGACCTGCCGGCCGGGCAGACGGTGAGCGTCGTCACCGGCGTCGCCGGCGGCGGCCAGAACCCGGCCGACCCGGCCCCCTCGGCCAGGACCGTGGCCGAGGCGCAGAACGCCGGGTCGCTCGACACGCTGTACACCAGCCATGTCGAGTGGTGGAAGCAGTACTGGCTGAAGTCCTACGTCGACCTCGACGACGACGTGCTCGAGAAGTACTACTACGGAGCGCTCTACCTGCTCGGCTCGGCCAGCCGCGCCGGCAAGACCGCACCGGGGCTGTACGGCCTGTGGGCGACGACCGACTTCCCGCAGTTCAACGGCGACATGCACCTCAACTACAACTGGATGGCCAACTTCTACAGCGCCTACTCCAGCAACCGGCCCGAGCTGGCCCTGCCGTACTACGACCTGGTGGCGGCCTACCTGCCCGAGGCCAGGCGGCGCGCACAGCAGGACCTCAACCGGGTCAAGCCCGACTACATCAGCAGGCGGTTCCCCAGCGGCGGGGTGCCGAGCGGGGTGCTGTTCCCCGTCGGCATCGCCCCGTTCGGCGCGACCGCCGACGACAACTACCACCAGCAGGTGGGCAACTCGCTGTTCACCGTCACGCAGTACATCTCCTACTACGAGTACACCCAGGACCGGAACTTCCTGTCGGGCAAGGCCTACCCCTTCATGAAGGAGGTGGCCGCGTTCTTCCAGAACTACCTGGAGTTCGACTCCGGGGCCCAGCGCTACACGCTGTGGTCCGGGCCGCACGAGGGCCTGTGGGGCCGGAACTCCAGCCCTGACCTCGGCATGCTCAAGCACCTGCTGACCTCGCTGATCAGCGCGAGCACCGAGCTGAACGTGGACGCCTCGCTCCGCACGACCTGGCAGAACATCCTGACGCGCCTGGCGCCCATCCCCCGGTCCACCTACAACGGCCAGACCGTGTACGCCCTGGCCGACCCCGGCACCATCAGCGGCGGCGACACCCGGGACATCCACCCGGGCGACAACACCGTCAACCTGGAGTTCATCCACCCGGGCGAGGTGCTCGGCATCAACTCGCCGGCCGCCGACCGGCAGGTGGCCATCACCACGCTGGACGCCATGAACTCCTGGGGGCAGGACAACAGCTTCCCGAAGGTGTTCACCCAGGCGGCCCGCGTGGGCTACCCAGCGCAGAGCCTCGTCGACCGGCTGAAGGGACAGATCAACGGGCGGATGGCGCCCAACCTGCGGATGACCGACCCGAACCACGGGCTGGAGAAGGCGGGCGCCGTCGAGGCGGTGAACGACATGCTCCTGCAGAGCGACGGCGGGATCCTGCGGTTCTTCCCGGTGTGGCCGTCGGGTAAGAGCGGCTCGTTCGTGAAGCTGCGCGCGAAGGACGGCCTGGTCGTCTCCAGTTCGCGGAGCGGCTCGCAGGTGGGGTACGTGGACATCACCAGCGAGGCCGGCAAGACCGTCCGGTTCGTCAACCCGTGGCCGGGCCGGTCGGTGACGATCGCCCGCGTGGGCGGCGGGACCGTCGCCCCGAGCGTCAGCGGGGACGTCGTGACCTTCGCCACCCAGGCGGGGTCGACCTACACCGTCACCCCCGTCTAGGACGGGAACCGTCCCGCACGGCCGGCGCGGTCAGCTCAGCTCCCGCAGGAGCTGCCCGACCTCGGCCGTGCGGGACCGGTCGATCCGGCCCGCGAGGTCCTTGACCTCGGGGCTGGACCCGGTGCCGGCCTCGGTGCGCGCCATGTCGATGGCGTTGTGCTGGTGGGCCAGTAGCACATTGAGGAACCGGGTCTCGAAGCCGGCGCCGGTCAGCGTCCGCAGGGCGGCGATGTCGGCGGGGTCGGTGACGTGCAGCCCGCCGTGGGCGCCGTGCGCGGCGGGGTCGGCGGTCAGGGAGCGCCCCCAGCCGAGCAGCCACCCGGTCATGGTGCGCGCCTCGTCGCGCTGGGTGGACTCGATCGCCGCCGCGAGCGCCTTCACCTCGGCGCGCACGGCGCGGGTCCTGGCCAGGGCGGCCATCTCCATCCCCTGGCGGTTGTGCGGGATCATCATCTGCAGGAACATCACGTCCGCCGCGTTGACGGGCCCGGTCGCGGCGGGCGCCGGGGCGGCGGCGGCCGTTTCCGGGGCGGCGGCCCTCGAGGCGGACGTCCCTTGGGCCGACGTCCCTTGAGCGGTCGTCCCTTGGGCGGACGTCGCGGCGCAGGCGGGCAGCGCCGGCAGGCTCACGGCGAGGACCAGGGCCAGTGTGGCGCGTCTCATGTGTTCCGCCTCTCTCGGCCGGTTCGCGCGGGCATCCGGGCGCCGCGCCCGCGTGGACGCGGCGCCCGTCAGGAGGTCAGATCCGCTGCCACAGGGCGGGGACGTTCGGCGGCTCCCAGCCGGCGATGGCCGTGTGCGCCTGGAGGCACCGGTAGCGCAGGCCGGCGTAGGTGACCTGGGCGCCCACCGCGTAGGAGGTGCCCGCGGCCCACGTCCCGCCGGGGACGGTCACGGTCGGCGTCGGGGTCGGGGTCGGCCGGGGGGTGGGCGTGGGCGTCGGGGTGGGGGTCGGGTTGCCGCCACCGCCGCCGATCTGCAGGTCGACGCACGAGTAGAAGGCGTTGACGGTGTCGGCGATGTTCCAGATGGCCAGGACCCGCTGCCGGCCGCTGAAGCCCGACAGGTTCACGGTGTGGGAGACCGTGGCGCCGGGCTGGCGGCCCTGGTCGTCGAACACCGCGACCCGGGTGCCGCCGATGTAGTACTCCCACAGGCTGGTGGAGTGCCGCGCGGTGAGCACCCAGTTGAAGGTGACCGTGGTGCCGACCGAGGTGGCCGGCCACGGCTTGCTCTCGTCGGCGAGCTGGGCGAACCGGGCGACGCCGCCGTTGCAGCTGCGCTGTCCCTTGGGGCCCTCGACGCTCTGCGGCTCGTAGATGATGTCGCCGCAGTTGGCCACGCGGCCCTGGGCGCACATGGCCTGGCGGCTCGGGGGCGAGGAGATGTACCCGTGGGCCAGGGCGGGGGACGCGGACAGGACGGTGATCGCGGCGGTCATCAGCGCGGTGCTGACTATCATGATCGTTTTGCGCATGCGGTGCTCCATGGCTGGGGGGATGCCAGGAATATAAAGGAAACTTTACTAAGAGTAAATAGCCTGGCAGCCCCTGTCGCGGACCTTGTCAAGGGTCACGCTCCCCCGGCCCGCCGCCCCTTTTCGCCCCCGGTGTGCCAGGGCCCGGCGCCGAACCGTTACCGGCGCCCGGCGCGGGCGGTTAGGCTACAGGTTTCCGGCGGCGACCGGCCGAAACGACGACCGGTGGTCCCGGATGCCGTCCCCCCGGGCGGACATCATGATCATCGCGAAGGAACGCCGATACGTATGCGCCAGCCCCCTCCGCTCCTCGGCACGACCGGCGGCGGTGCCGGCCACGCCGCCGAAGGCGACCGGCGGGCGCCCGGGCCCGGGTCAGGCGCCCGTTTCGCGGTGCTGGGCCCGGTCCGCGCCTGGCGCGACGGCGCCGAGGTGGACCTCGGCACCCCGCAGCAGCGCACCGCCCTGGCGATCCTGCTCCTGCACGAGGGCGCCCCGGTGAGCCTCACGGACCTCGTCGACATCATGTGGGAGGACGCGCCCCCGCAGTCCGCCGTCAGCACCGTCCGCACCTACGTCTCCCGGCTGCGCCGCGCGCTCGGCCCCGGCCTCATCGCCTCGGCCAGAGGCGGGTACGCCCTGCGCGCCGGGCCCGGCCGGCTGGACCTGACCCTGTTCCAGGACCTGGTGACCCGGGCGCGGACCGCCCGGCGCGAAGGGGACGCCCCCGCGGCGGCCGCCGCGCTCGGGGACGCGCTCGGCCTGTGGAAGGGCTCCCCGCTGACCGGCGTCCCCGGCACCTACGCCGAGGCCCAGCGCACCCGGCTGGACCGGCTCCGCCTGGCCGCCGCCGAGGACAGGTTCGCCATCGACCTGGAGCTTGGCCTCGACATCGGGGTGGTCACCGAGCTGGCGGCCATGGTCGGCGCGCACCCGCTGCGGGAGCGCTCCCGCGAGCTGCTGATGCTGGCCCTGTACCGCGCCGGGCGCCAGTCGGAGGCGCTGGAGAGCTTCCGTGAGTGCCGCCGCCTGCTGGCCGCGGAGCTCGGCCTTGACCCCGGGCCCGGCCTGCGGGAGATGCACCGGCGCATCCTGGCCGCCGACCCGCGCCTGCTCGGGCCCTCCGCGCGGGGATGGCCGGCCGCCCCGCCGCCGCCCGCGCCCGCGCAGCTCCCCGCCGACCTCGCCGACTTCACCGGCAGGTCCACCGGGCTGCGCGAGGTGGCCGAGGCGCTGGCCCAGCCCGGCGTGCCGCTGGTCGGCATCGTCGGGCTCGGCGGCATCGGCAAGACGGCCCTGGCCGTGCACGCCGCGCACGCCGCACGGGAGGCGTTCCCGGGCGGGCAGCTGTACGTCGACCTCGCGGCCACGGGCGAGCCGTCCGAGCCGGGCGAGGTCCTCGCCGCGTTCCTGCGCTCCTTCGGCGTCCCCGGCCACGCCATACCGGTCACCACCCGCGAGCGCGCCGCCCTGTGGCGCACCACCCTGTCGGGCCGGCGGGTGCTGATCGTCCTGGACGACGCCCGCGACAGCGCCCAGATCCGCGAGCTGCTGCCCGCCGCCCCCGGCAGCGCCGTCATCGTCACCGGCCGGCAGCGGATGCTCGACCTGCCCGGGGCGCGCTGGCTCAAGCTGGACCCCTTCGCGCCCGACGAGGCGGTGGCGCTGCTCGGGCACGTCGCCGGCGCCGCGCGCGTCGGGGCCGAGCCGAGGGCCGCCCGGGGGCTCGCCGAAGCGTGCGCGGGGATCCCGCTGTCGGTGCGGCTCGCCGGGGCGCGGCTGGCCACGCGGCCGGGCTGGTCGGTGGCGGCCGTCGAGCGCCTCGTGCGCGAGGAGATGCGCCGCCTGACCGACCGGCGCTCGGACTGCCTGGCCGCCGACGCCCCGCTCGACCGCGGCTACCGGAGGCTGGACGCCGAGCAGGCGCGCGCGTTCCGGCTGGTCGCGATGTCGGAGGAGCCGGAGGTCACCGACCTCGCGGCCGCGTCGGTCCTGCGGCTGCCCGGCGAGATGGCGCGGCCGCTGCTGGAGTCCCTGGTGGACGTGCACCTGATGGAGACCGGCTCCCCCGGCAGGTACTCCTACCTCGCCCCGGTCCGGGCCTACGCCCGCCGCCGCGCCGTGACCGAGGACGGGGTGGCGGCGTGCCAGGCCGCGATCAGCAGGCTGATCGACTTCCACGTGCGGACCGGGAACCTCTCCCCCGCCGCCCGGTCCGGGGCTGCGGCCGGCCCTTCCGCCCGGCGGCCCGAGCCGGTGGCCGACCTGCTGCTGCTGTCCCACGCGATCGGAAGCCTGGCCCAGCCCTCGATCCGCTGACCCGGGCCCCGGCGGCCGGGCCGCCGCCGGGGGCGACGGCCCCGCCCGGTGCCCGCGGGGTCAGCTCTCGGAGAGCACGATCACCCGGTCGCCGGGCTCCAGCGTGAGCGGCGCCTCCTTGCCGGGGTTGAGCCGCACGCCGTACCGGGGCGGTGTGCCGGAGTCGCCGGCCCGCCGGTACCCGATCGCGGTCTCGCCCCGCGACCGCGCCGCCTCGATCACGGTCACGAAGTTGACCGGCACGCCGGTGGCCACGTAGTCCCCGGCGGGCTTGAGGTAGATCTCCGAGCCGAGGTGGCTGAAGAGCTGGTCGAACACCTGGGCCAGGTGCCGGTTCTCGGCGAGCTGGGTGAGCAGCAGGCTGACGAGCTTGCCGCCGACCACGAAGTCGTCGGCCTCGGCCACCTGGGCGAGCAGCCGGTTGCGCTCGTCGTTCATCTCGCTGACGATCGCGCTGCCGGCCTTCATGTCCCGCAGGTGCAGCAGGGTGACCAGCGTGCGCGCGTCGGCCTTCTGGGCCTCGTAGGCGTCGTCGGACAGCACGATGACGTGGTCGTAGGTGCGCACGCCGAGCGACTCCAGCGCGGTGCGGCTGGTGGTGTCGCACTCCTTGGAGGTCACCAGCACGCCCGGGGCGGGGGCGGCCTCGTCGGACTCGGGGCCGGCCAGGTGGATCTCGGAGCCGGCCGGCAGGTAGTGCCCGAGCTCGCGCAGGATCCGCGCCCTGCGGATGTTGGAGCCGAGGATGAGCGTCCGTGACGGGCTGACCTTGGCGACGCCCGGCTCCCTGATCGCGTCGTGCCGGATCGCGGGCGCCGAGGTGGCCAGCCGGATCTCGGAGTCGTCGGCGGCGATCAGGATCACCTGGTCGCCCGGCCGGATCAGGGTGGAGGAGGGCGGGTTGATCTCGACGGTGCCGTCCTGGCGCCGCAGGCCGAGCGGCGCCGCGGTGGCGTAGGCCAGGAGCGCGTCGCCGTAGGTGCGGCCGGCCAGGGACGGCTCGGACCTGATGTAGATCTCGTCGCCGTCGAAGTCGAGCAGGTCGCTGTAGACCGCCGACAGCCCGGACTGCCGGCACGACTGCACGACCAGGCGGGCGGCGATCTCCTCGGAGTCGACCACCTCGACGTGCTCCCCGCCGGCGATGCGCGCCGCGCCGAGGTTGCCGCTGTCGGTCACCGCGGCCACGACGGGCGGGCGGGTGGCGGGCCACTGGCGGTTGCCGAGCGCGAGCAGCGTCTTGATGAGCTGGGAGTCGTCGGCGGGCAGCACCAGGATCGAGCTCGCGGCGCCGGGGCTGACGCTGTCCAGGGCGGAGCGCTCGGAGGGGTCGCCGGTGCGGCAGACGATGCGCGTGCGGCCGGTGTCGCCGAGGCGGGCGCGCAGGTCCTCCTCCATCTCCACCTTGTCGCGGTCGGCGAGGACGGCGATCACTGAGCGCTTCTCGCTCTCCTTGGCGGTCACCAGCTCGGAGATGATGGCGAAGATGTCGTCGGACCAGCCGAGCAGGACGGTGTGCCCCTCCTCGACGACCCGGGACCTGCCCTTGCGCAGGCCGTCGAGCTTGGCCTCGAGGCCGGTGGTGAGGACGCCGACCAGGGCGCTGACGATGAACAGGCCGCCGATCGTGACGAAGAGCATCATGAAGACGAAGAACTCGTTGCCGTCGTCGCCGCCCATGGTGCCGGGGTCGAGCGTGCGCAGCAGGCTCATCCAGGCGATCTTGAGCGCGCTGCCGTGCTCCCCGCTGAAGGGGTAAGCGAGCACGGTGACGAAGGCGATGAGCAGTGCGGAGGCGACCGCCAGCCAGCCGATCAGGGCCGGGGTCCCCTTGGACATCGTGTTGTCGAACCAGTAGCGCAGTCGCTCACGGGACATGGCTACTCACCCCCATCCTTGGCCGCCGGATCCTTGGCGGCCTCGTCCTTGACCAGGTCGCCGCAGGTGAAGCCCTTCTCGCGCTCGGGGTCGAGCTGGAGGCTCCCGAGGTTGGTCGTCTCCATCGGGCGGCGGAAGGTCTCCAGTTTGTCGCAGTCGTAGAAGATGTAGGTGCCGTCGCTCTCGCCGAGGAGCATCATCCAGCGGCCGTCGTACAGCGGTTTGTCGTTGTCGGCGCTGCGGATGATGGCCCACTGGTCCTGGAAGCCGACGTAGCTCAGCAGGTCGTTGGCCTTGCCGGTCTCCTGCACGTCGACGGCGCCCTTGACCAGGCCGAAGATCAGGATGAAGCCGAGGCCGATGCCCGTGAGGGCGCCGACGACCACCTTCATGCCCGCGCGCCCGACCGAGCGGCGGCGCAGCAGCCGGTACGGCACCAGGAAGGCCAGCACGCCGAGCCCCACCGCGACGATGACCTGGAACGCGACGGTCCAATCGGTCAGGAGCTGCATGAGGGCGACGTAGGTGGCCCCGCTCCACAGGGCCGCGATCAGGGCGACGATCCACGGCCGCCGCCGGATGCCCTGCACGAGCCGGCCGGCCGCGCCGCCGGTCACCTTGTCGATCACCCAGCCGAGGGCGACGATGAGGCCGAGAGCCGGGATCAGGATCAGCAGGAGCAGGATCAGCGTGCCCATGAGCCGGCCGAGCAGGACCGACTGGTCGATGCCGGCCTGCTGCGGGTTGATGCCGAAGATCCCGTACATCTGCTCGACGCCGAGGTAGAGCAGCGCGTACAGTCCGACGCCGATCGGGACCACGACCGAGCCGATGCGCTCCAGCAGCCCGAGGACCCCGCCCCTCTCCTCTTCCTCCACCGGGGGTTGGGGTGCGTGGCTCGGGGGTACATATTCGCGCTCAGCGGACATCTGCTGACTAGTCATGAGGCGTGATCGTAAGACATGCATGTTGATGATAGATAAACGAGATATAAACGCGCCCCGGGGGCCCCGTCCGCCCCTCGCGTCACCGGCCCGTCCGGCACCGCCCGCCGGGGTCAGAGCAGTCTGGCACAAGCCCGGCGGGACGGGTGGCCGGGGTGGCGTCCGGGGTCAGATGGAGAAGCCGCCGAGCAGGCCCGTGTACTTCTTGGGCCCCGGCGGGGCGTACTCGCCCCGGGCGCCGGTCCGCAGGCCGAGGGACACCAGCGACTCGGCGAGCTTGGTCGCCACGGCCACGCCGTCGATCACTGGGACGCCGAGGCGGCGGGAGATGTCCGCGCAGAACGGGGCCATGCCCGCGCAGCCGAGCACGATCGAGTCGCACCCGTCCCTGGCCAGGGCCTCCGCGCACAGGTCCGCCACCACCGCGCGGGCGCCGGAGGCGGGGTCGTCCAGCTCCAGCACCGGGATGTCGCAGGCGTGCACCCCCCGGCACGCGCCCGAGAAGCCGTACCGCGCGGCGAGGTCCCAGGCGCGCCCGGTGGTCCTGGCCAGCGTCGTCACGACGCTGAAGCCGCGCCCGAGCAGGGTGGCCGCGTGCATGGCGGCCTCGGCGATCCCGACCACCGGGCCCGTCGCCAGCTCGCGCGCGGCGTCGAGCCCGGGGTCGCCGAAGCACGCGATGACATACGCGTCGGCGCCGGCCGCCTCGCCCGCCGCGATCTCCGCGAGCAGTCCGGGCACGGCCAGCGCCTCGTCGTAGTGGCTCTCGATCGACTCCGGGCCCATGGCCGGGTTGACCGCCGTGACGACGGTGGCGGGTTCCGCCACCGCCCGGGCGCACCGGCCGATGCTCTCGGTCATCGCCCGGGAGGTGTTGGGGTTGATCACCCGGATGCGGGCCATCAGCCGGCCTGGGCCGTGCCGTCCGTCACCAGTTCCGCGTCCCGGTCGAGGCCGCCGATGCGCGGCGAGGCGCGTTCCAGCAGGGTGAACGCCGCGAACCCGAGTGCGCAGCCGACGAACCAGCTGTAGTGGCCGATCCAGGCCAGGTCGACGGTCGTGAGCTCCAGGTCGGCCAGCAGCGTGGGCACCAGCACCGACGCGACCGTGGGCACGCCGCTGAACAGCACCGCGTAGACCGCGTTGGGGTTGTAGCCGTTCCTGAACCAGTAGCGGCCGGCCGGGTCCATGGTGAACAGGTCGTCCACCCACACCCGCTGGCGGCTCACGATGTAGTAGCCGGAGATCAGGATCCCGAACAGCGGCCCGATCAGCGCGCCGAGGATGCCGAGGGTGTACTGGATGGCGTCCGGGTTGCCGTACCAGTTCCACGGGGTGAGCAGCACCGACCCGACCGCGGCGATCATGCCGCCGGTGCGCCAGCTGATCTTCTGCGGGTTCACGTTGGAGAAGTCGAACGCCGGGGAGATGAAGTTGGCGACGATGTTGATGCCGACGGTCGCGATGACGAAGGTGAGCCCGCCGAGCAGCACCGCGAACGGGGTGTCGATGCGCTGGACCGTGTGGATGGGGTCGGTGATCAGCTCGCCGAACACCGGCACGGTCGCCGAGGCCGTGATCACGGTGAGCAGCGAGAAGAACAGGAAGTTGACCGGCAGGCCGAGCAGGTTCCCCCTCTTCACCGAGCCGAACGACTTCCCGTAGCGGGAGAAGTCACCGAAGTTCAGCATCGGGCCGGAGAAGTAGGACACGACCAGCGCGATCGCGCCGAGCATGACCGGGATCGACGCGCCGAAGTCGAGCTGGGGACCCGAGGAGAGGTCCAGGCTGATGTTGGACCAGCCGGCCTTGCTCACCAGGTAGACGGCGAGCACGACCATGACGACGTACACGGCGGGCCCGGCCCAGTCGATGAACCGGCGGATCGCCTCCATGCCCTTCCAGAACACCGCGGCCTGGGCGACCCACAGGATGGCGTAGCAGATGTAGCCGAGCGGGGGCAGGCCGAGGAGGCCGCCCTCGTTCAGCGCGGCCGTCGCGGGCCAGAACTTGAGGAAGATGATGATCAGCGACTGGGAGGCCAGGTAGGTCTGCACGCCGTACCAGGCGATCGCGATGAGGCCGCGGATGATGGCGGGGATGTTGGCGCCGCGCACCCCGAAGATCGCCCGGTTGATGACCGGGTACGGCACGCCGGTCACCTGGCTGGGCTTGGCGACCAGGTTGCAGAACACGTTCACGATGACGATGCCCGCGAGCAGGGCGAACAGGACCTGCCAGCTCGCGAGCCCGAGGGCGAACAGGCTGCCGGCCGTGACGTAGCCGCCGACGCTGTGCACGTCGGACATCCAGAACGCGAAGATGTTGTAGGAGGTCCAGCTCTGCTTGCGGAGCGGGGCCAGGTCCTCGTTCGCCAGCCGGGGGTCGTAGCCGGGCTTGATGAGGCCGGCGCCGACGGGCATGCCCGCCGCCTCGACGAGATCGTGGGGTTTCGGCTGGGAGGGTGCGCTGTGTTCGGTCATTTCAGCTCCGGGGGTGACGCGCGGGAACTGGATGTCCCGCGTGCGGGCATGCCGAGGTGGGGGGCGCGGGGTTGTCGAAGGGCCGGCGAGAGGGCCGGCGGGGATGGCGTTGTCGACGGGGCCACGGGCCGTGCGGGGCCGCTGTGTGGCGCTCAGGAGATCACTTGGCGGCGGCGGTCGTTACGTGGTCGCTCAACGGATGCCGTCAATGTACGCGCCGGCCACCGGGTGCTAATTTCGCGCGCGTAACGGCCTTGTGACGGCTCGTCGCGTTCGTCGCGGGGCGTCGCCCTCGTCCGTCACCGGCGTCGCCTTCACCCACCACCGGCGTCGCATTCGTCCACCACTGGCGTCGCCGTCACCCACCCCCGGCGTCGCCCTCATCCGCCACCGGCGTCGCATTCGTCCGCTACCGGTGTCGTATTCGTTCCGCCACTGACGGCCCGCCCGGGCGCGTCCGGCAGGTGGCCCGGGCGCGCGCGGGCGGGCCGCCGAGCGGTCAGTACCAGCCCGCGGCCAGGACCACCGGGAGGCGGTTGTCGCCGGGACCCTCGGAGACGCGCGGCGGAGTGTTCCGCCGCTGGCTCGCCCCCGGCCCACCGTCCGGCTCGGCCGGCCCTTCCTTCCGCGCGGGAAGGACGACGCCGGACGAAGAATCCGGCCGCTGCGCTGACTTGCGAGTGCTCGCCATGGTTCCTCCTCAGGGGGCGCGTCTACCCGCTCATGAGGGGTCCATTCAGCCGCTCGCTGACCAATTGAAAAGCCGCAGCACAACGGGGTCGTACCGGGCCATCATCCGATCGGATGATCCGCTTGGCAGCGGGATGGGCGATGCGGCGGGCCGCCCCGGCCGGGATCCTCGGCACATGGCGATTATCGAAGTCAACGGGCTGCGCAAGGCCTACGGGGGCCGGCCCGTCGTGGACGGGGTGTCGTTCGCCGTGGAGGAGGGCGAGATCTTCGGGATCCTCGGCCCGAACGGCGCCGGAAAGACGACGACCGTGGAGTGCGTGGAGGGGCTGCGCGTCCCCGACGGCGGCACCGTCCGGGTGGCGGGCCTGGACCCGGTCGCCGACCACGAGCGGGTGACGCCGCTGCTCGGCGCGCAGCTCCAGGAGAGCGAGCTCCAGGCCAAGCTCACCGTGCGGGAGGCGCTGGAGCTCTACAGCGCCTTCTACCCGAGGCCGGCCGACTGGCGGCCGCTCGCCGAGCGGCTCGGCCTGGACGGCGTGCTCACCACCCGGTTCGGCAAGCTGTCGGGCGGGCAGCGGCAGCGGCTGTTCATCGCCCTGGCCCTCATCGGCGACCCCCGGGTCGTGGTGCTGGACGAGCTGACCACGGGCCTGGACCCGCGCGGGCGCCGCGACACCTGGAAGCTGATCGAGGACGTGCGGGACTCGGGGGTGACGGTGCTGCTGGTCACCCACTTCATGGAGGAGGCCCAGCACCTGTGCGACCGCGTGGCCGTGATCCACGCGGGCAGGGTCGCCGCCCTGGACACCCCGCAGGGGCTCATCGGCCGGGCGGCGAGCTCGACCGTCATCTCGCTTACGCCCTCGCGCCCGCTGGACGACGCCGACCTGGCGGCCCTGCCCGCCGTCGCGTCGCTCGAGCGCAAGGACGGCCGGCTGGTCATCAACGGGACCGACGAGACCGTCGACGCGGTGATCTCGCTGCTGGCCCGGCACCGCGTCACCGCCCACCGGCTCCGCGTCGCCGACGCCACCTTGGACGACGCGTTCCTCGACCTGACCGCCGTGCTCGAAGAGAAGGAGGCCTGAGATGGCCGCGTCCGCCGCCGTGCTGCGATCGGAGACCCGGCTGTTCGCCCGGGAGCCGGGACCGATGTTCTGGATCGTCGCCTTCCCCTCGATCCTGCTGACGATCCTCGGCCTGATCCCGTCGTTCCGCGAGCCCGACCCCGCGCTCGGCGGCCTGCGGGTCGTCGACCTGTACGTGCCGGTGGCGGTGCTCCTCGCCATGATCGCGGCGGGGATCCAGGCGATGCCGCCCGTGCTCACCGGCTACCGCGAACGCGGCATCCTGCGCCGCATGTCGACCACGCCGGTGCGGCCCGCGTCGCTGCTGGGGGCGCAGATCGTGCTGCACGGGGCGGCGGCGCTGGGCTCGGCGGTCCTGGCGCTGGCCGTGGGCCGGCTCGCCTTCGGGGTGCGGCTCCCCGGGCAGCCCTTCGGGTACGTGCTGGCGCTGCTCCTGGCCACGCTGAGCGCGCTCGCGCTCGGGGCGACCGTCGCGGCCGCCTCCCGCACGACCAAGATCTCCAACGCGATCGGCTCGGCCGTCTTCTTCCCGATGATGTTCGCGGCGGGCGTGTGGGTGCCCGTGCAGGTCATGCCCGACCTGCTGCGGCGCATCGTGCAGCTCACCCCGTTCGGGGCGGCCTCGCAGGCGCTGAACCAGGCGGCGGCCGGCGACTGGCCCGGCTGGTCCCACCTCGGCATCATGGCATTGTGGGCGGTGGCCCTGATCGGCGCCGCGGCGCGCTGGTTCCGCTGGGAGTAGTGAGAAGGGAACGCCGTATCCATGTCAGCCCGGATCCCGATCTCGCGGCGATGGGAGCGGTTCTTCCGCGACGGCCCGTTCGTCCTGCTCGCCGCGGCCACCGCGATCTCCGCCGCGAGCGGGACCCTGCTGACCACCCCCCGCGAGTGGTACGTGGTCGCGGCGCTCGTCCCGATCTCCCTGGCCCTGCTGGTGTGGTGGAGGCGGACCGGTCAGCGCCCGCCGGGGAAGGGCCCCTACGCCCCCGATGACCTCACCTCCGCCTCCTCCGGCATGAGTCAGGTCTACTACTGGGCGCGGTCGGCGCTGGCCTTCGCGCTCACCTGGCTGAACCCGTTCTTCGCCATCTTCACGACGATCGGCTACTTCGACGCGGCCCACCTGCTGCCGCGCCGCTGGCTGCGGACCGGGCTGCTGTTCACCGCCCTGACCATGGCCGGCTCGCAGTCCGGCGGCCTGCCGCCGGTGGACGGCCCGCAGTGGATCGCCTTCGGCGCGCTCATGGCGCTCAACTCCTCGCTGGCCCTGCTGTTCAGCCACCTCGGCACCCAGGAGGCCGACGACGCCGTGGCGCAGAACGCCGTCATCGGCGAGCTGGAGCGGGCCAACGCCCGGCTGGAGCAGGCCCTGCGGGAGAACGCGGGGCTGCACGCCCAGCTCCTGGTGCAGGCCCGCGAGGCCGGGATCGGCGACGAGCGGCGGCGGCTGGCCGCCGAGATCCACGACACGATCGCGCAGGGCCTGGCCGGCATCATCACCCAGCTCCAGGCCGCAGCCGACAGCGGCGACCCCGAGGTCGCGGGCGACCACGTGGAGCGCGCGGCGGCGCTGGCCCGGCACAGTCTCGGCGAGGCCCGCCGTTCGGTCCAGGACCTCGGCCCCGGCGCGCTGGAGCACGACGCCCTGCCCGAGGCCCTCGCGAAGGTCGTGACGGCGTGGTCGGCGTCGACGGGCGTGCGGGCGGAGTTCACCGTCACCGGCACCGCCGAGCCGCTGCACGCCGAGGTCGAGGCGACCGTGCTGCGCATCGCCCAGGAGGCGCTCGCCAACTCCGGGCGGCACGCCGGCGCCACCCGGCTCGGCGTCACGCTTTCGTACATGGAGGACGAGGTGAGCCTGGACGTGCGCGACGACGGCCGGGGGTTCGACCCGCGCGCGCTGCCCCCGCGCGAGAGCACGCGGGGGTTCGGGCTCGGCGGCATGCGGGCCCGCGCCGAGCGCATCGCCGGCCGCCTTGAGGTGGAGTCGGAACCGGGGCGCGGCACGGCGGTGTCGGCCCGCGTGCCGCTGGTGCGCCATGGCTGAGCGGGCCATCACCGTGCTGATCGTGGACGACCACCCCGTCGTCCGCGACGGGCTGCGCGGCATGTTCGCCGCCTCCCCCGGCTTCGAGGTGCTCGGCGAGGCCGCCGACGGGGTGGAGGCGGTGGCGCTCGCCGCCCGCCTGGACCCCGACGTGGTGCTGATGGACCTGCGCATGCCGGGCGGCGGCGGGGTGGCCGCGATCTCCGAGCTGGCCCGGCGCGGGTCGCGCTGCCAGGTGCTGGTGCTGACCACCTACGACACCGACTCCGACACCCTCCAGGCGATCGAGGCCGGCGCCACGGGCTACCTGCTGAAGGACGCGCCGCGCGACGAGCTGTTCACCGCCGTGCGCGCGGCGGCCGAGGGCCGTACGGTGCTGTCGCCGGCCGTCGCCTCCCGGCTGGTCTCGCGCGTGCGGGCGCCGGGCAACGAGCCGCTCAGCGCCCGGGAGCGCGAGGTGCTCGCACTGGTCGCCAAGGGCACCTCCAACCGCGACATCGCCGCCCTGCTGTTCATCAGCGAGGCGACGGTCAAGACCCACCTCACCCACATCTACGGCAAGCTCGGGGTCAAGGACCGGGCCGCGGCGGTCGCGGTCGCCTATGAGCGGGGCATCCTCGGCTGACCGCGCGGGTCAGACGGCGGCGGTCATCCGGGCGGCCGGGGCGGCGCTGAGGAACTCCTCCAGCACCAGCGTGGCGGCGCCGAGCGCCACGGCGTCGGGCCCGAGGTTGCCGAGCACGATGGAGGTCGCGGCGTACGGCTGGGCCAGGGAGTTCTCGGCGACCGCCGCGCGGACGGCGGGCAGCAGCCGCTCGCCGAGGAGGTGGCCGACCCAGCCGCCGACGACGATCTGCTCGGGGTTGAGCAGGTTGATCAGGTTGGCCAGGCCGACGCCGAGGTAGGTGAGGGTCTCGGCGACCACCGGCGAGTCCGACGCCAGCACGCCGGCCAGCTCCTCCTGCCACCCCGCGGTGTGGGTGGGGGCGCCGGCGCGTTCGAGGATGGCCTCGGCCCCGATGTAGGCCTCCAGGCACCCGCGTCCTCCGCACCGGCACGGCCGCCCGCCGACGACGATCTTGGTGTGGCCCCACTCGCCCGCGCTGCGGGTCACGCCGTGCAGGGTGGCGCCCTCGGCGACGACGGTGGCCCCGACGCCCGCACCGATGAGCACGATGACGGCGTTGCCCGTGCCCCGGCCGGACCCGAACCACAGCTCGGCCTGCGCCATCGCCTTGGCGCCGTTCTCGACGTGCAGCGGCAGGGAGGTGCCCGCGCGCAGCAGGGCCGCCAGGGGCACACCGTCCCAGCCGAACGACCTGGCGTGGATGAGCCCGCCGTCGCCGCGCTCGACGATGCCGGGGACGCCGACCCCGACGCCGAGCACCTGCTCGGGCGGGACGCCGGCGTCGGAGAGCACCACGTCGACGCCGGCCAGGATGTGCCGGGCGACGAGCTCGGGGTCGTGGCGGGCGGGCCGCAGGACGTACTCGACCTTGGCGCGCTCGTGCATCGCCAGGTCGAACAGCTCCACCCGGACGTGGGTCTCGGAGACGTCGACGCCGATGGCGTAGCCGTACAGGGGGTTGACGCGCAGCAGGGCGCGCGGGCGCCCGCCGTCGGAGTCGACCTGGCCGGCCCCGATGATGATGTTCTCGCCCAGCAGGTCGCCGGTCATGCTGCTGACCGTGGCGGCGCTGAGCCCGGTGAGCCCGGTGAGTTCGAGGCGGCTCGCGGGCCCGGCGAAGTAGAGCGTGCGCAGCAGCATCGCCTGGTTGTTCCTGCGGACGTCCCGCATGGTCCTGCGCTCGGGCCTTGCCATGACCTGCCTCCCCGGGGTTCACGGCAATGTTAGTTCAGGCACCGAAATCATCGGGTCACCGGCGGCGGGCGACACCCCGGGGCGGGGCGCACCTTCGTGTTACCAAAGCGTTTCTCGCGGGGGCTGACCTTTTTTCGCAGCTTACATTATCTTCTGTGAAACCCCCCGATAAGGAGATCGAAATGATCAGGAGAGTGACAAGTACGGCCGCGGCCCTGGCCCTGCTCGCCGGGCTGGCCGCGTGCGGCGGCTCCAAGGACGCCGCGGCGGCCACGACCCTGACCTACTGGATGTTCGCCGACCGCACGCCCCAGGCCGGACAGGTTGTCGAGAAGCTCCGCGCCGGCTTCGAGGCGGCCAACAAGGGCGTCGCGGTCAAGATCGTCAAGATCCCCAAGGACGACTACAACACCAAGCTCGGCACCGCCCTGGCCACCGGCTCGGTCCCGGACGCGGGCACGCTGGACCAGCCGCTCGTGGCGCGCTTCGCGCTGGACGGCACGATAAAGGAGGTGCCGGCGGGCACGGTCGACGAGAAGGCGTTCTACGAGGGGGCGCTCACCACCAACCGCGTCGACGGCAAGCTGTACGGCCTGCCGCAGGACCACACCACGGTCGGGCTGTTCTACAACAAGACGCTGGTCCCGGTGCCGCCGAAGACGTGGGACGAGCTCAAGCGGGTCACCGCCGAGATCCACCAGAAGGACCCGAAGATCGCCGGCATCGTGGTGCCCAAGGGCGACGGCTACGGCGGGTGGATGTGGCCCGGCTTCGTGGCGGGCGCGGGCGGCGAGATGGCCAGCGTGAAGGACAAGAAGGTCCTGTTCGACCAGCCGCCCGCCGTCGAGGCCCTCCAGTTGTGGGTGGACCTGCTCAAGTCGTCCCCGAGGGAGATCACCGACTCCGACAAGCCGTTCGAGAACGGCCTGGCCGGCATGATGATCTCCGGCCCCTGGGACGTCGCCAACATCAAGGACCAGTTCCCCGACCTGCAATTCAGCGTCGCGCCGCTGCCGTACAAGACCGAGCCCGCCGGGAACATCGGCGGCGAGAACGCGGTGGTGTTCAGCAAGGGCAAGAACCCCGACCTGGCCTGGAAGTGGCTGAAGTACCTCACCGACCCGGCCAACAACACCCAGCTCGCCCAGGCCCTGGGCGGGTTCCCCTCCACCATCGCCGCCGCCGAGCGGGACGCGGCCACCTTCGGGCCCGACCAGGCGGCCTTCCTGGAGCAGCTCAAGGTGGCGCGGGCGCGCCCGGCCGTGCCGCAGTGGATCCAGATCAACGACGAGATCATCGCCCCGGCGATCGAGTCGGCGCTCAGCGGCAAGGCCACCGCGCAGCAGGCCCTGACCGGCGCCGCGGACAAGACCAGGACCCTGCTCGGCTGGACCGGCTGACCGGAGGGAGACCGACCGTGGCGGTTCCGGTGGCCGAGAGGCCCACCGACACGCCCCGGCCCGGGCGGCTCCTCGGCCGCCCGGGCCGGTGGCGGCGCGACCATCTCGTGGGGTGGCTCCTGATCGCGCCGGCGATGGCGTACTTCATCGTGTTCCTGCTCTATCCGGCGCTCGCCGCCCTCTACTACAGCTTCACCGACTGGGACCTGCGCACCGCGCCGAACTGGGTGGGCCTGGCCAACTACACCGACCTGCTGTTCGACGGCGCCAAGTACCCGCACTTCTGGCAGTCGGTGCGGGTCACCCTGCTGTACACGCTGATCGCGGTGCCACTGACCATGGGCACCGCGCTGTGCCAGGCCCTGCTCCTTAACGCGATCCGCAGGGGCTCGGGGGTCTTCCGGCTGCTGCTCTTCCTGCCGGTGGTCACCGCCGAGGCGGCCGTCGGCGCGATCTGGCGCTGGCTCTACGACCCGCAGTACGGGCTGGTCAACGTGGTGCTCGGGCTGGCGGGCATCCCCCGGCAGAACTGGCTCAACACCCCGGGGCTGGTCATCCCGGCCCTGGCGTTCATCGCCGCGTGGCAGTGCGGCATCTCCATGATCATCTATCTGGCCGGGCTGAAGGGCATCCCGGCGTCGATCCGCGAGGCCGCGATCATCGACGGCGCGGGCCCGGTGCAGCGGTTCCGCAGGATCGTGGTGCCGATGCTGCGGCCCACGACGTTCTACCTGCTGGTCACCGGCGTGATCGCGGCGCTCCAGGTCTTCGGGCTGGTCTATGTGATCTTCTCGGGCGGCGGGGGCAGGAGCGTCACCGGCGGCCCCGAGCAGGCGGGCCTGACCTACGTGCTGCATCTGTACCTGTTCGCGTTCCGGTACGACGCGATGGGCGCCGCCTGCGCGATGTCGTTCATCCTGCTCGTCTTCATCATGATCATCACCGCGCTGGAGTTCCGGCTGGTCAGGCAGGAGGCCTCGTGAGCAGGATCAGGCTCGCGCCCGTCTACGCCATCCTGGTGGTGCTGACGCTGGTGTCGGTCGTCCCGTTCCTGTGGATGCTGGCCACCTCCTTCAAGCACGGGCCCGACGTCTACACCAAGGTGCCGAGCCTGCTCCCGCTGGACCGCAGGACCGGCGAGTGGTCGCCCACCCTGGAGAACTACGAGCACGTCGTCGGGATCGGCGGCCTGGGCCGCGCGTTCCTCAACAGCGTGTGGGTCTGCCTGGTCCTGGTGCCGGCCAAGCTCCTGGTGGACGCCCTGGCGGCCTACGCCTTCGCCCGCATCCCCTTCCCCGGCAGGGACCGGCTGTTCGCCCTGCTGCTCGCCGGCATGATGGTGCCGACGATCACCCTGCTGGTGCCGCGCATCCACGTCACCCAGGAGCTCGGCATGTTCGACTCCGGGTGGGGCCTGATCCTGCCGAACGTGGCCTCGGTGCTGGACATCTTCCTGCTGCGGCAGTTCTTCCTGTCGCTGCCCCGCGAGCTGGAGGAGGCCGCGCTGATCGACGGCGCGGGGCGGATGCAGATCTTCTGGCGGATCATCGTGCCGCTGTCCAAGCCGGTGCTGGCGGTCGTCACGATCACCAGCTTCATCTTCCACTGGAACGACCTGGTCTGGCCGCTGGTCGTGCTGAACGACCCCGACCTGTACACGCTGCCGCTGGCCCTGCAGCAGCTCGCCAGCAGCGAGTCCGGGCGCGCCTACTACATCATGGCCGGCGCGGCGCTGGCCGTCGTCCCGGTGATCATCGTCCTGATGGTGTTCCAGCGGCGGATCATGGAGGGGATCGCCTTCAGCGGGCTGAAGAGCTGACGCGGGCGGCTCCGGGCCGTGCCCCCGGCGCCGCCCCGCGTCTCAGGCGGTCACGGCGAGCGTCGCGGGGTCGACCCGGTGCAGCATTGGCCGGCCGGCGAGGTGCCTGAGCACCTCGTCCACCGCGGCCCCGCCGAGCCGGGACAGCTCGTTGCCCAGCGACCCCGCGACGTGCGGGGTGAGGACGACGTTGGGCAGCTCCCACAGGGGCGACCCGGCGGGCGGCACCTCCGGCTCGGTCACGTCGAGGACGGCCGACAGCCGGCCGGTGACCAGTTCGGCGACCAGCGCCTCCTGGTCGACCAGGGAGCCCCGCGCGGTGTTGATCAGGGTCGCGCCGTCGGGCATCGCCGCCAGGCGCCGCGCGGTCACCATGCCCCGGGTGGCCGGGGTGGCGGGGGCGTGCAGGGAGACGATGCCGCTGCGCTCGAAGATCTCGTCGAGCCCGGCGAGCCCGGCGCCCATCGCCTCCGCCGCCGCGGCGTCCACGTACGGGTCGGCGAGCAGCGGGCGCAGGTCGAACGGGCGCAGCAGTTCCAGCACCCGCCTGCCGACCCGCGAGGCGCCGACGACCCCGACCACCCCGCCGTGGTTGCCCGCGCGGGGGTGGCGCCGGATCAGGCCGAGGTCGGCGCGTGTGGCCCGGTACTCGCGGGCCAGGGCGGGGACGGCCTTGCCGGCCAGCAGGATCATCGCGACGGTGTACTCGGCCACCGGGACGGCGTTGGCCGAGGCGGCCGAGCTGACCTGGACGCCGCGGGCGAACACGGCGGGGCCGAGGTGCCCCTTGACGGTGCCGGCGGCGTGCACGACGGCCTCCAGCAGCGGGGCGTCGGCCAGGGCCTCCTCGTCCAGGGGCGGGCTGCCCCACCCGGTCAGCAGGACCCTGGCCCCGCGCAGGCGGTCACGGGCCCGGCGGGAGCGGAACTCGGTCAGCGGCGCGGCCAGGTCGACCCGCGCGGCCGCGCGGAGGCGGGCGGCGACCTCGGGGGGGAACAGCCGGGGGGGCAGCTCGGGGTACATGGCGATCTCGACGGCCGTCACCGGCCCTCCTCCGCCGTTCCCCGCGGGCCTCTGGCGTCCGGGTGAGCATGCACAAAGCAATCCTCTGCTTGGATTTATGCCGAAATTAAGTACGAGACATCATGATTCACCTGATTTGTCCCCCCTTTCATCGTGCTCTTAAACTAAGTATCGACAACGATCGGGAGCGGAGCACGCTCATTCGGACAGGGATGCCGGTGTTCACTCAGATGGAGAACCACGGGACGGAGGGCGACCCGCCCCCCGTGCCGCGTGACCGCGAGGACCTGCGCCGGCTGGTGCGCACGCTGACCGGGCCGCTGCTCCCCCACTTCAGCCCCGGCGGCGCGCGGCTGCGGCTCGGCGCCAACGCCGCCCACTACGGCGACGAGGCCGCCGAGCTGGAGGCGTTCGCCCGCCCGCTGTGGGGCCTTGCGCCGCTGGCGGCGGGCGGGGGCGACTTCGCGCACTGGGAGCCGTGGCGCCGGGGCCTGGCGGCCGGCACCGACCCCGGCCACGCGGAGTACTGGGGGCCGGTCACCGGCGTCGACCAGCGGCTGGTGGAGACCGCCGCCATCGGGCTCGCGCTCGCCCTGGCGCCCGAGGCGGTCTGGGACCCGCTGAGCGGGCGGGAACGCGACGGGCTCAGCGCGTGGCTGCTCGCATCCATGACCGCCGAGCCCGTCGACAACAACTGGCAGTTCTTCCCGGTGATGGTGGGGCTCGGCCTCGACCGCGTCGGCGTGGCGTACGACCGCGCGCCGAACGCCGCCCGCCTGGACCGGCTGGAGTCCTTCGACCTGGGACGCGGCTGGTACAGCGACGGCCCCACCGCCCAGCGCGACTACTACGTCCCGTTCGCGATGCACTACTACGGCCTCATCTACGCCGCACTCGCCGGCGGGCGCGACCCCGGCCGCGCCGGCCGCTTCCGTGAGCGCGCCGCCGCCTTCGCCCTGGACTTCCAGCACTGGTTCACCCGCGACGGCGCGGCCGTGCCGTTCGGGCGGAGCCTCACCTACCGCTTCGCGCAGGGCGCCTTCTGGGGCGCGCTGGCGTTCGCCGACGTCGAGGCCCTGCCGTGGGGGGAGGTGAAGGGCCACCTGATGCGCCACCTGCGCTGGTGGATGGCGCGGCCGATCCGCGACCCCGGCGGCCTGCTCACCCTCGGGTACGGCTACGCGCAGCCGGCCCTCGCCGAGCAGTACAACGGGCCCGGCTCCCCCTACTGGGCGTTCAAGGCGTTCCTGCCCCTGGCCGTGCCCGCCGGCCACCCCTTCTGGACCTCGCCGGAACAGGACGCGCCGCCGCTGCCCGAGGTCAGCGTCCAGCCCGAGGCGGGCGTCGCGCTGATGCGCTGCGAGGAGGGGCGGCAGGTCGTCATGCTGAGCGCCCGCCAGCACCACACCTGGGTGCGCAACGGCGCCGCGAAGTACGCCAAGTTCGCCTACTCCACCTCCTTCGGCTTCAGCGTGCCCGGCGGTTCGTGGGGGCTGGAGCAGGCCGCGCTCGACAGCACGCTGGGGTTCAGCGAGGACGGGGTGCACTGGCTGCCGTGCGAGGTGCCCCGGTCCGCCACGGCGTCGGAGGGACTGCTCCACCTGCGGTGGTCGCCCTGGCCGGACGTGGAGGTCGAGACCTGGCTGATCCCCTGCGCCCCCTGGCACGTCCGGGTGCACCGCCTCAGCACCGGACGGGCGCTGAAGTCGGCCGAGGGCGGGTTCGCGGTCGACCGGGACGCCCCGTTCCGGCACGCCGCCGGCCCGGGGCACGCGCGGGTGGACGCGCCCTCGGGGACCAGCCACGTCGAGGACCTCGCCGGGCACCGGACCGGCAGGCTCGTCCAGGCCCTGCCCGGCACCAACGTCGTGGTCCCCCGCACCGTGATCCCCACCCTGGTCGACGGGCACGCGCCCGGCGAGCACCGGCTGGCCTGCGCCGTGCTCGGCCTGGCCCACGCGCGGCCGGGCGCCGCCACGCCCGCGCCCCCCGGCTGGCGCGCCGTCGCCGAGATGTTCGCCCGCCACCGCACGCCCGAGGCCGCCCGCCTTCTTGTCACGCTCGCCGAGGCGGAAGACCATGCGCGACGGCACAATCAGCGAGTACCGTCGAGTCGTATAGCCCCGGGCGAGTAGCCGCCCCGGGCGCGCATAGGGCGGGAGAATGTCCCGCGTGGCGGCGGGAAACAGGAAAGCCTTCTTACCGGCGGCCCGCCCTAACCGGCGCCTATGCCTCCCGGCCGCGTTGTCGGCCCGGCCCCCGCCGCCTCCCGGCCGGTATCCCATGCGGCCGGGCCGGTCATAGTCTATGGTCGCCAAGGCCGCGCCGCCGATGCCCGCTCTTCGCAATGGATCGGCCACGGAGAGCGCCCTCGATTGCACGGCGCCATTCAGGTACCGGCAGGCCGGGCGGCATGGCTGAATTGCCAAATTCGGAAAACCAATATATTTTGAGCGTCAAAACATGGCCGAACAAAGGACTTTGAGATGGCCACCCAGATCCAGAAGCTGCTCATCGACGACCTCGACGGCGGAGCGGCGGAGCAGACCGTCACCTTCGCCATTGACGGCACCGGCTACGAAATCGACCTGAGCGACGAAAACGCGACGAGGCTGCGCGAGGCGCTGACCCCATTCGTTTCCGGCGCGCGGCGCGCCGAAGGCGCTCCCACCAGGGGACGCAAGCGCGGCGGCAGCCAGCCGACCGCCCGTGACAAAAGCGCGGAGATCAGGGCCTGGGCCAAGACCCAGGGATTGAACGTGAGCGAGCGCGGCCGGATCGCCGCTCACATTGTGCAGCAGTACGAAGCGGCTCGCTGAGTGCTGCGGCCGGCCATGAGAGGGCAGAAAGCCGGGGCCGGAGGGGGCGGAAATCCCTCTCCGGTTTCGGATGTCCGCCGCCCGGACCCCGACCGGCGTTGACCGCGTCCGCCACGGCCCGGGCCGGTGAGCCCGGCCGGCGGTGACTTCTCAGATCACCGTTTCGTTACGCCACGCGCACGGATCCTCGCGTCCTTGCCCGTCACCTTCCGTAAGTTCCGCAGAACCCGCCCCGCGCACCCTCGCGCTTCTATAGGGTGTTCCGGGAGTTCAATCCCGCCGGTGGGAGTTCTATCCCCGGCCCGATTGAAAAGCACGGTCGTCACCGTCCCGCACGCGTGGGCGCCGGAATCGGCCTCATCCGGCGTGACCGGTCATACTCCACGCCCGGCCGCGTGGAATTCCGCTTTCCCGTGATCACATTCGCCGGCCGCGCCTGCGGGGGTTCTCCGCTTACCGCCATGCCCGCCGAGGTTCACCGGCGGCGCCGCCGTCCCGCCCGCTCAGGCGGTTTCCGGCCCTGCGGGGCCGAGCCGCGCGGCGATGGCGCGGATTCCCGCCACCAGGTCCTCACTGGACGGCGCGTGGCCCGGATCGTTGAGCCACTGCATCATCACCCCGCACAGCAGGGCGACCTGCACCGAGCCGACGCCGCGCACCAGGCCGTCGGGAATGGTGTCCTCCTCGACACCGGTCAGCAGGGCGGCCAGCCCCCTGCGTCCCTCGCGCTGGCCGGCGACCAGATGCTCGCGCACCTCCGGGGACCGCTCGGCCTGGGCGAAGGCCTCGAAGGTGGCGACCCACAGCGGGCGGTGCCGGTCGAACGAGGTGATGATGTGCGTCCACATCGCCGCGAACTGCTCGGCCGGCGGCGAGTCCATGGCCGCGGCGACCACGCGCTCGAACTCCGAACCCCACTCCGCGGTGGCCTGGACCAGCGCTTCGGTGAGCAGCGCCTCCCTGGACCCGAAGTGGTAGCCGATGGCCGCGTGGCTGACGCCGCCCGAGGCCTGGGCGATGTCGCGGACGGTCGTCTGCCCCCACCCCTTCTCGACCAGGCAGCGGCGCGCTCCGGCGAGCAGGTCTTCACGGTTTCCCATCCTGGTGATCCTAACGATCGGCGACGTCTGCAGGCTGGTTTGCCCATATGGTCAATACACTTGTATTGACCATATGGGCAAACCGTGGATATGGTTCCGCCCAGAGAACGGCGCACGACCGTTCCCGGCGGCCTGGAGGCCCCAATGAAGAACAACAGCGTTTTGATCTCCGGTGCCGGCGTGGCCGGTCCCGCCCTGGCGCACTGGCTGTGGCGGTACGGCTTCACCCCCACCGTCGTGGAACTGGCCGCCGCCCCCCGGGCCGGCGGCGCGGCCATCGACGTGCGCGGATCGGCGATCGGCGTGCTGGAGTCGATGGGGATCCTCGACGAGGTGCGCCGGCACCGCACCCGCATGGGCGAGGGGGTGCTGGTGGACGCCACCGGACACGAGTTCGCCAAGCTGCCCGCGGCCGCCTTCGGCGGCGAGCTGGAGATCCTCAAGGAGGACCTGACGCGCGTGCTGTATACGGCGACGGAACGCGACGTGGAGTACCTCTTCGGGGACTCGATCATCGCCCTTGACCAGGACGCGGACGGCGTGCGTGTCACCTTCGCCCAAGGCGGCCGGCGCACGTTCGACCTCGTGGTCGGCGCCGACGGCATGCACTCGGCGACCCGGCGCCTGGCGTTCGACCCCGCCGCCGTCCGCCTCCACCACCTCGGCATCTACGGCGCGCTGTTCACCACGCCCAACTTCCTCGGGCTTGAGCACAGCTCCCGGCTGTACAACGCGCCCGGCAAGATGGGCTACGTCTTCACCGCGCGCGGCGACACCGAGACCCGGGTCGGCCTGTCGTTCGCCTCCGGCCCGCTGGAGTACGACCGGCACGACGAGGCGGCGCAGGCGCGCATCGTCGAGGAGCGCTTCGCCGGCGACGGCTGGGAGATCCCCCGCCTGCTCGAGGCCATGCGCCGGGCGCCCGACTTCTACTTCGACTCCTCCGGCCAGGTCCACCTCGACCGGTGGTCGGCCGGCCGCGTCACGCTGGTGGGCGACGCGGGCTACTGCGCGGCGCCCACCTCCGGCCGGGGCACCTCGCAGGCCCTGATCGGCGCCTACGTCCTTGCGGGCGAGCTCGCGGAGGCCGGTGGCGACCACGAGAAGGCGTTCGCCGCCTACGAGGCCGGACTGCGCGACCACGTCGAGGCCAACCAGAAGCTCGGCCGGGACGCGGCGGTCACGCTGTTCGAGCCGCTCACCCAGGAGATGATCGACGCGATGGCCGGCGCGCCGACCGAGGACGCGCCCGAGTCCCTGCCGCTCAAGGACTACGCGGCGCTCGCGACGCGCTGACGCCCGGTCCCGGGGTCGTTGACCGGCTTATATCAAAAAGTTACATTACGTCGGCATAGCGGGTCCCGGTGATCGAAGGGAAGGCCGTCTCATGGTGCGACGAGTCCTCATGTCCATCGCGGCAACCGTCGTCCTCCTGGTGTACGGCGTCCCACCGGCCGCCTTCGCGGCCGACGGCACCCGCACCCCGTCCTCCCCCTCGTACACGGTCACGCTGACCGGCAACGCGTCGGGCGGCACCTGGACCGGGCACGAGAGCGTCACCTTCACCAACCCGTCCGCGGACCCGCTGCCCGAGGTCTACCTGCGCCTGTGGGACAACTACCACGGGAGCTGCCCGTCCACACCGGTCACCGTCACCAACGTGACCGGGGGCACCGCCTCCCCGCTGTCGGTCGCCTGCACCGCGCTGCGGATCACCCTGCCCGCGCCGCTCAACCAGAACCAGAGCGCCACGATCGGGTTCGACCTGGGCATCGTGGTGCCCAGCGGCGCCGACCGGTTCGGCCACGACGGGTCCTACAACTTCATCGGCAACGCGCTGCCGGTGCTCGCGGTCCGCGACGCTGCGGGCTGGCACCTGGACCCGTACACCAACAACGGCGAGTCCTTCTACGGGCTGATCAGCAACTACTCGGTCACGCTCGACCACCCCACCTCGGTGCTCGTGCCCGCCACCGGCTCCTCGGTCGACACCCCCGGGACCTCGGGCCGCACGGTCACCAAGGCCACCGCGACCAACGTGCGCGAGTTCGCCTGGGCGGCCGGCCCGTTCGTGAAGACCACCAGCACGACCACCACCGGCGTCGTGGTGAACGTGTACCGGGTGAGCGCCATCAGCTCGAGCAGCGCGTCCTCGATGATGACCACCGCGAAGAACGCGCTCGTCGCGCACGCCGGCCGGTTCGGGGCCTTCCCCTACAGCGAGGCGGACGTGGTGCTGGACAACAACTTCTGGTTCGGCGGCATGGAGTATCCCGGCTTCGTGCTCGACGTGATCAGTTCCACGGCGCTGGCGCACGAACTGGCCCACCAGTGGTGGTACGGCATCGTCGGCGACGACGAATACACCAGCCCGTGGCTGGACGAGTCGTTCGCCGACTACTCCACCGACCTTTACAACAACATCTCCGGCACCAACTGCTGGAACAACGTCTCCTGGCAGTCGTCGGCGGAGAAGATCAGTAATTCGATGGCCTACTGGGACGCGCATTCGAGCAGGTACGGCACCGTCGTCTACACCTACGGCAAATGCGCGCTGCACGACCTGCGGCGCGCCATCGGCACCACCGCGATGCAGAACCTGCTGAGGAACTACGCCGCCTCCCACTGGTTCGGCATCTCGACCACGGCGGACTTCAAGGCCGCCGCCCAGGCCGCGACCACGGTGAACCTGGCGTCGTTCTGGACCACCCACCGCATCGACGGCTGATCTTCCCCGCCCGCGCCGGTGACGCCGCGGTCACCGGCGCGGGCGGGGACGCTGGAAGGCCGGTCCACCGGTCTGCGATGCTGGCGGGGTGCCGTCCACGCCCATCGCGCCGGAACCGGTCACGGCCGAGCCGCCGCGCGCCACCCCGCGCCCGCTGCTCACCCAGTCGTGGCTGGACTCGACGTTCGTGCACTGGGCCGCCGACCCGGCCGACGTGGCGCCGCTGCTGCCGGCCGGGGTGGTGCCGGACACCCTCGGCGGCGTCACCTACGTCGGCCTCGTCGCCTTCCGGATGCACCGCATCGGGTGGTTCCGCCTGCCCGGCATCCCCTACCTCGGCAGCTTCCCCGAGACCAACGTCCGCCTGTACTCGGTGGACGGGCACGGACGGCGCGGGGTGGTGTTCCGCTCGCTGGACGCCGCGCGGCTGGTCCCGGTGCTGGTCGCGCGGGCCGGCTTCGGGCTGTCGTACGTGTGGTCCCGCATGGCCGTGCGCCGCGACGGCGACACCCTCACCTACACCAGTAGGCGCCGCTGGCCGGGGCCGCGCGGCGCGCACAGCCGCCTCACCGTCCGGGTCGGCGGGCCCATCGAGGCACCCACCGAGCTGGAGCACTTCCTGACCGCGCGCTGGGGCATGCACAACACGACCTTCGGGCGGCCGATGTACCTGCCGAACACCCACCCGCGCTGGCCGCTGCGCCGGGCCACCCTGGTGGAGTGCGACGAGGACCTGGTGGCGGCGGCGGGCCTGCCCGCGCCCTCGGGCGAGCCGGCGAGCGTGCTGTACTCGCCGGGCGTGCCCGTGCGCTTCGGTCCTCCGGCCCGCCCGGGCGCCGCGCCCGCGCGCTGAGGCCCGCGGGCGACGCCCGCGCACGTCAGAGGATCGTCATCACCGTACGTAAGTGATTGACATCGGAGCGTGATGGATTTTAACGTGTGCGTCACGGGCGGAGTGTTCGGGATCTCCGCCAGACGGGCGGAAGGACATCCGATGTCACACCACACGCGCGCCTCCGGGGTCACCGGCGCGGTTCCGCGCCCGCGCCGGGGAGCGGTCACGCGCCGGGCCGGCACCGCCCTGGCGAGTGCCGTCCTGGCGGGAGCGGCCGGCCTGCTGGTGGCGCTTCCCGCGACCTCGGCGCACGCCGCGACGCCGGCGACGGCGCCGGCCGCCACCTGCGCGCAGGCGACCGGTGACACCGCGAAGGGGATCATCTGCTTCCTGCGCTACTGCGACGCCTTCTACTGCTACTACGACTGCTACCTCACCGCCGAGGCCCGCAGGAAGGGCTCCAAGCCCAGCAGCACCATCCGCGTGCCCAAGCCCAAGGGCACGCCGCCCGGGCAGATCACCAGGCCCTGACCCTTTTCCGCACCACCCGGGGGCCCGCGTGTTCGCGCGCGGGCCCCCGGCGCGTGTCAGACGCCCGCGGCTCGGGCGCCGTTCTCGTGCGCGTCGCGCGCGTCGATCACGGCCGGCAGGTGGGCCTCGGCCCACGCGCAGCAGGCGTCCATGGGCTGGAGAAGGGTGCGGCCGAGGGGGGTCAGCTCGTACTCCACCCTCGGCGGGATCTCGGGATGGTAGTGGCGGGAGACCAGGCCGTCGCGTTCCATGACGCGCAGGGTCTCGGTGAGCACCTTCGGGGTGATGCCGCGAAGGGGCACCTGGAGCTCGGAGAAGCGCCGGCGCCCTCCCTCCAGGCATCTGATGATCTTCGCGGTCCACTTGCCGCCGAAGCGGATCGGCGAGGGACCATGGGCGGCGCATCCGGCGAACATGCCGGCGCCGAGAGGCTCAGTCACGCCCCCAGCGTACGGAACCCGCGGACCGCCGCGGGCGCCGTACGCGAGGCGTGTGCCCGGCCCCGCCTCAGGCCGGGGCCGGGCGCACGCGGCTAGGGGAGCTCGAAGTTCTCCGTGAGGGCGGCGCCGCGCCACGGCTTGTACAGGTCGTATCCTCGGGGGTTGCACTGCAGGCCGCCGTTGATGCAGTGCGTCACCAGGGCCTGGAGGATGGCGGTGTTGTCCCAGGCGTTGAAGAAGTCGTAGTGCCAGGTGTAGCCGCGCCCGCTGGCGAGCCGCGCCTGCGACAGGTCACCGCTGGCCGGGAACGCGATCTTGAATTCGAGCATCGGCACCGCGACCGGGTGGGTGGCCGGGCAGTAGCCGCCGGCCGGGTAGGCCATGTGGCTCTTGTGGTCGGCGCTGTCGAGGTGCACGCCGTCCCAGCAGCTCGGCGCCTGGAAGCGGACGTTCACCTGCGTGCCCGCGGGACACGCGGTGGGGATGTCCCAGCTCTTGGAGATGTTCCCGCACTCGAAGCCCTCGACCGCGCCCGGGTGGTCGCGGAACTGCTCCAGCGTCGAGGTGGGGCTGCCGACGACGTAGCGCAGGCCCTGCGGGAAGTTCTGCACCCGCCAGTACTCCAGGATGCCGGACTTGTAGTAGATGACCTGGTTGCCGGTCGGCTGGACCAGGGTGTTGCCGTTGTAGAAGCTCGGGAACCAGTACGCCGACCGGTCGTGCGGGTTGGTGCAGGAGGTGCCGCCGGCCAGGAGCGAGGCCGGGGAGCTGCTCGCGTTGGTCGTGGTGTTGCCGACGAAGGTGTGCATGTGCGAGGCGCCGGGCAGGCCCGGGTACACGATCGGGTCGTCGGGCCGGTTCTGCGTGAACGAGCAGTTGGCCTGGAACTCGTGGTGCGTCA
The DNA here is from genome assembly GCF_025506355.1 of Sphaerisporangium corydalis. Lineage (GTDB taxonomy): Bacteria > Actinomycetota > Actinomycetes > Streptosporangiales > Streptosporangiaceae > Sphaerisporangium > Sphaerisporangium corydalis. The sequence goes on along the minus strand of NZ_JANZYP010000060.1, from coordinate 22,405 downwards.
CCTCGTCGGTGAACGTCGGGCTCGGGTTCGGGGTCGATCCCGACCCGCCCGTGCCGTACACCTTGAACTCCCACAGCGAGTAGCCGTATCCGGTGGCGCGGGCGGTGCCGTACATGCGGACGTACCTGCCGCTGCCGGTCACGTTGAGCGTCTGGGTGCCGCCGGTCCCTGTGGTGGTGGAGTAGATGTCGGTCCACGAGGTGCCGTTGGCCGAGGTCTGGATCTTGAAGGACTTCGCGTACGCGCCCTCCCAGGCCAGGACGACCTGGGAGATGGTGGCCGCGCCGCCGAGATCGGTCTGGATCCACTGCGGGTCGCTGTACGCGCTGGCCCAGCGCGTGGTGAGGCTGCCGTCGAACGCGGCCCCCGGAGCGGTTCCGCCTCCCTCGACGGAGGAGGCCGAGGCGGGCCTGCCCTGCGACAGCAGGGCGTCGGCCGCCATCGCGGGGGCGATGATCGCCAGACCGGCCGCGACCAGCGCGACCAGGATGGCGGTGACCAGTCCTATGCGGAACCGGCCTGGATGTGGAGACGGGTGCACGGCCTCTCCTTCAGGTGGGGGGTGTCCGCCGTGGGGGGTACGACGGTGGGAGAGCGCTCTCCAATGAGACTGGATGCCAGAGTCAGTGCTTGTCAAGACGCCTGACGCCCTCAATCCGAAACGTCCTGTTCACGCCATTGAAACGAGGGGCGGACCCGCCGATCGCGGCGGCGGCTCCCGTCACACCCTCCTGAAGCGGCCCCCGCCTGGGGAGACGTCTCCCACGGGCCGCCTTCCCCCGCGTGAGCAGCCCGTTTCGAACATCCGGCCGCGGAACCTTGACATCAACGGCGCGCGGATGCAGTCTCGGACATGGAGAGCGCTCTCCCTCTCTTGTCCGGCCTGCTCGCACGGCCGTTCGCCTGCCCGCACGGCCGTTCGCCTGCCCGCACGGCCGTTCAGCCGGCCCGCGCGGCCCCGGCCATGCGCAGCGCGAGCAGGACGTACCGGTCCTGCAGCTCCGCCGTGCTCAGCGCCCCGCCCTCGTGGAACCACGCGCTGACGTGCACGCACATGTCCAGCACGGCCGTGGCCACCACGGTCGCCGCGCCCTGGTCCCCGCCGCCGAGGTCGAAGTCCCCCGCTTCACGGCCCGCGACGAGCACGCCGGTGAGCCGGTCGCGCAGGCGCCTGCGGATCCCGACGATCTCGGCCCGCCGCTCCGGGGTGAGCAGGGTGTACTCCTGGTTGGCCACCCGGGAGGACTTGCGGTGCCGCGCGTGCTGGTCCACGTAGACCCGGACGATCGCGACGAGCTCGGCGACCGGCCCCGAGGCGGCGGACTGCGCCCGCCCGACCTCCCGTTCCAGGGCGAGGTGCATGTCGCGGACGACGGTGTAGAGCAGTTCCTCCTTGGAGGAGAAGTGGTTGTACAGGGCTCCCGCGGTGAGCCCGCAGGCCTGGGTGATCTCCCTGACCGTCGTCGCCGTGGCGCCCTGACGGTAGAACAGGTCGACGGCGGCGGCCGCCAGCAGCCGGGCGGGCGGGGTCGCGGACATACGCCAAGTCTGGCTCATCAGCCCCTCTTGACGCTGCATCCGGGCGGGCGTACCACTGTATGAACGCTTGTTTACCTACGCAGTAAGGCCCTGCCGGCACGTCGGCGAGGCTGGTGGGGAGCACCATGGTCACGACGTCCCAGCCGAACCCGTCCCTCTCCGCCCGGCTGTGGAACCGGAGGCTGGACGGTTATCCCGACACCGGGCCCCGCATGGGATACCTCCTCGTCGCCGTGCTCGCCACCGTCGTGCTGTACTACGAGCTCTACGTGGGCGGCGGCGTGGCGCCGCTGATCCTGGCCCACTACAAGATGTCGTTCACGTACTACGTCAACATCCTGGTCGTGTCCAACCTGGTCGGCGCGTTCGGCTCGCTGGCCGCCGGGCTCGCCGACCGCTGGGGGCGGGCCAACCTGGTCACCTACGGGCTGCTGCTGACCGGGCTGCTGATGTTCGCGGTGCCCAGCGCGCCCAACACGCTCGTCTTCGCGGCGCTGAGCGTCGTGGTCGGGGTCGTCGAGGGGGTGATCCTGGTCGCCACGCCCGCCCTGGTCAGGGACTTCTCCCCGCAGCTCGGCCGGGCCACCGCCATGGGGTTCTGGACGCTCGGGCCGGTGGCCGGCAGCCTTGTGGTGAGCGCCGTGGCCGGCGCCACGCTCACCCGCCTGCAGGCCTGGCAGAGCCAGTTCCACATCGTCGGCGTGGTCGGCCTGGTGATGTTCGCCGTCGCCTTCTTCGGCCTGCGCGAGCTGTCCCCCGGGCTGCGCGACCAGGTCATGGTCAGCGTGCGCGACCGGGCGGTCATCGAGGCGCGGGCCAAGGACCACACGGCGGAGGTGTCCCACCCGTGGCGCCAGATGATGGGCCGCGACATCGTCGCGCCGGCGCTGGGCATCTCGATCTTCCTGCTGATCTACTACAGCGCGGTCGCCTTCTTCACCATCTACCTGACGACCATCTTCGGCTTCTCGACCTCCGAGGCCAACGGCATCAACACCTGGTACTGGGCGATCGACGGCGTCGTGCTGGTGGCCGCGGGGATCGCGTCGGACCGGCTGCGGGTGCGCAAGCCGTTCATGATCGTCGGCACCGTCGTCTCCGTCACGATGACGATCGTCTTCCTGAGCAGGGCCACCCATCCCGACACCGGGTACGGCACCCTGGTACTGATCATCAGCCTGCTCGCGGGCGGGCTGGCGATCGCCTACGCGCCGTGGATGGCGGCGTTCACCGAGACCATCGAGCGCCGCAACCCCGCCCTGACGGCCACCGGCCTCGCGGTGTGGGGCTGGCTGCTGCGCATGGTCGTCACCGCGTCGCTGTTCTTCGTCCCCTACGTGGTGAGCAGCATGAACGCGCTGGTCGAGGCGCCCGCGTACCTGGAGGCGGCCAAGGCCGCCGGGGCGTCGCCGCCGCCCGCCCTGCTGGAGAAGCTGGGCGAGATCAAGAGCGCGGCGGCGGCCGCGCCCGGCCAGTGGCAGACCTGGTTCTGGATCTGCGTGATCGCCCAGGTCCTGTTCGTCCCGCTCATGCTGCCGCTGGCCGGACGGTGGAGCCCCAAGGCGGCCAGGGCCGAGGTGGAGGCGCACGACCGCGACGTGGAGCGGCTGCTCGGATCGGGCTCCTCCTGACGGCCGTCAGGTCTTCGGGCAACGCAGCGTGATGACCGGGTTGGGGTGCGGGCCGCCGGGCATCGAGGAGGCCGGCATGTACCCCCACGCCTGGAGGTGCCACTTCTCGGCGGCCCGGTCACCCTGGGTGTAGTACCAGACGTCGTTCCCGCCCACGTGGCGCGCGCCCCTGACCCAGCAGATGAACCAGCTCGGGCTGGTGTCGAGGTACCCGATGGGGACACCCTCGCGCGGCTCCTCGTAGAGAGGGACCCCGATGGTGTTCTTGCACAGGTAGACGCCGTCCTTCCAGATCTTGTTCAGCCGCCGGTCCTCCGCGATGCCCGGCCGGTGGGCGCAGCGCGGCACCGTCGGGGTGGGCGAGGGCGTCGCGCCGGTGACGGCGGGCCCCGCCGGCCGCCCCCCTGAGGGCGCGCTGAACGCGAACGCCCCGACCGTGCCGCTCGTGACGCACGCGACCATCGTCCAGGTGACGGTGAACCGATGCGCCCACAGCCGCCGCGTCACCGCCCGCCGCGCCACGGACCATCCTGGTTCCGGATGGTCCTCGGGCGAGGGCGTCACCGGCACCTCCCCGCCCGGCTCCCTGAGTTCGCCGCACTCCCCCGGCTCCGGCGAGCACGCGGTCACCGCGGCCAGCAGGCGGTGGTGCAGCTCGCGCAGTTCCGGCGCGGTGGCGCCGCAGGCCCTGCCGAACCTCTCCACCACCTCGGCGTCCGGCAGGGCTCCCGTTCCCTGGCAGTACCGGTGCACCGCGGATCTGCTCATGTGCGTCTTGACGGCGAGGTCTTGGTAACTGAGCCGGCTCCGGCCTTTCAACTCGCGAAGTAACGCGGCGAGTTCGATCCTTTCAGGCGGCATGGCCATCAGGTCCCTCCGTGGAGGCCGGTCCCCCCGGACCTCCGTCATCGGGACGTTATCCCAATCTGACTGGGTTTGTACATATCGGTGATGGGACGCCGTCTCAGCCGTCCCATGGGACGTCCGACCTGCTGTTTCGCCGCATTCCCCGTCGATAGTCTCCGGTCTGACCAGCTCGGACAGGAGAGAACATGGCGCTCATTCAACGGATCGCGAAATCGGCCGGCCAGGGAAGACGGCTCGCCATAATGGCGGCGGTCAGTATTCTTCTGCCATTGTCATGGGCCGCGGCACCGGCGTCCGCGATGGCCCGCCCCGACTTCCGGCTTCCCTTCTCGTGCGGGCAGAGCTGGCGGCTGTCCACCTACACCGGCCACGATCCCGACGACAAGAAACTCGACATGTTCCGGACCGGCGGCACCACCTCAGGGAGCGCCGTCCTCGCCTCGGCCGCCGGGACCGTGCACCAGTGGTTCGATCCCGGCGGCGTGGAGATCGACCACGGCAACGGCTGGTTCACCGTCTACCTGCACATGAGCGCCCGCGCCGGCGTCGGGACCCACGTCGCGCAGGGCGACTGGATCGGGACGGTGGGCTCGGTCGGGACGGGCAGCGCGCACCTGCACTACGAGCAGCTGTACGACAGCAGCGGCGACGGCGACGGCGAGACCGACGAGATGGTGTACCCGATCATCCAGGGCACCGAATACCGCCTCAGCCCGGCCGGGCCGTTTCCGGTGGTCACCAGCACCAACAAATGCACGGGCGGCGGGAACGGCGGAAAATACTGGGTCGACACCTTCGCCGATGCCACCGGATACGCGCAGCCGAACACCTCAGATCCGCAGGGCCTGCTTTACAAGGGCACCAACTATGTCTTCTGCAAGCGCCTCGGAGACCCGTTCACCGGCCCCGAAGGCCACAACCACTGGTGGCTGAAGACCGACCTCGACGAGGTTTATCCGGGCAAGAACGGATGGGGCGCCTACGTATCGGCCTACTACCTGTCCAGGTGGGGGAACGACGAGGCCAGGGACAACAGCGGAACCGTCATTCCCGACTGCTGACCCCGGCCCCGACGAACTCCTGGGAGTGGAACATGCCGGATTTCGCGAAACGGAAATGGCGCCTTCCCCTCACCGCCGGGGTCGCCTGCCTGGCGACCGCCGCCACGGTGTGGACGGCCGGCGCCGTCCAGCGGCGGCCGGAGACGGCCCCGGCGCGCGAGGTCACCGAGCAGGAGGCCGCCACGCTGCACACGGCGGAACAACTGCTGACGGCGCGGTGCATGGGCCGGCGCGGCTTCTCGTACTGGCCGGTCGCGCGGAACCCGGTGCCCGAGTACCGCGAGTTCCCCTACGTCCTCGACGACCTCGCCTACGCCCGCCGGTACGGCTACGGCACCGGACTGGAACACCGCATGCGGGAGCTGAGCGAGGCCCACCCCAACAAGCGGCACGTGCGCGCGCTGCCGGAGCCCCGGCGGCTGGCCTGGCTCGCCGCCCTGCACGGGCAGGGCACCGACGAGCAGCTCAGGGCGGCGCTGCCCTCCGGCGGCGTCGTCGCCAGGAGCGCGCGGAGCTGTACCTCCGAGGCCGAACGGGACCTCTACGAGGACCTGCCGGAGTGGTACCGCGTCATGCAGTTCACCCGGAGCCTCACCAGCGTGCGGCGGGGCCGGGTGGTCTCCGACGCCCGCTTCGCCGCCGCCTCGGCCCGCTGGTCGCGCTGCATGCGCGGCGAGGGCCACGACCACCGCGACCCCGCCGCGATCCGCAGGGAGCTGGACGACCCGGCCGGGGACCGGCCCTCGGCGTACTGGAGCCGGCTCGCGGTGGCGGAGGCCACCTGCGCGGACCGCAGCGGCCTCGGCGCGACGGCCCGCGAGCTGGACCGCGCGTACGAACGGCGGCTGCGCGAGGAGTACCCGGACCAGACCGGCACCATGCGGCGGCTGCGGCTGGCCGCCGTCCCGAGAGCGCGCGCCGTCGTCGCCGGCGCCTGACATCCCTCTTCAGGCGCAGACGACCACCGCCCTCTCCGGCCACGAAGAAGGCGCACCCGGCCGCCATCCCGGCGGCCGGCCCCTCGACCCCCACCTCCTCGGTGGAGACACCAACACCCAATTAAGGGAGTGCACCATGCGCAAGATCAGGATCGTCCTCTCCGGTCTGGCCCTCGTCGGGCTGGCCGGCCTCGTCCAGCCCATCGCGGCGCAGGCCACCGCCGCCCCCGCCGCCTCGGCCGCCCTCATGGCCGACGGCTTCTTCTACGCCGCCGAGAACCCCAACGGCCAGGGCAAGTACTGCCGCTGGCTCGGCAACGACGGCGACTGGTCGAACTGCTCGGACCCGAGCGGAGCGGTCCCCGGCGGCATGCAGAACCAGGCGTCCCAGATGTTCAACAGCGGCGTGCCCGGCGGCTACGACGACGTGAACGTCTACTACAACAAGAACTACGACGGCGCCTACCGCTGCCTGGCGGTGGGCAACCACTGGGACAACCTGACCCTCGGCTGGGAGACCTTCGACCACTGGGGCACCAACGGCCAGGGCTACGGCAAGTCGATCAACGACGACGTCGCCTCCCACAAGTGGGTCACCTCCTGCTAGCGGTGACACCCGCCGGAGGTCCCGCCCAGCGGGGCCTCCGGCTCCGCGCGCCCAGCCGGGGCCAGGTTGAGCAGGGGGGTACTCAGGAAACGGCGGCCGGACTCTCCTAGCTTCGGGAGTCCGGTACTCGTTGGAAGGACCCCCATGTCCGCAAAACAGATCCCGATCCGCGACGGGCGGTACGAAGGCGGTGACGCCGACATCTTCGTGGTGCTCCGCATGGACGCGGAAGGCTCAGGGGCCGCCAGCGGGGACGTCCACCGCGACCACGACGGCGAGCGCGACTATGTCTCCTCCTTCAGGTCGGCGCCCGGCACCCGGACGCCGGCCGAGGGCGGCGTCCTGACGGCCATCTGGCAGGACGGCGCCGGGCAGACCACCACCGGGCTCGTCACAGTGGCCGGCAGGGAGGACCGTCCCGACGCGGTGGACCTCACGATCCACCTGGACGAGCGGCTCAACGGCCTGCCGCCCGGCCGCGACCTCACCCTCACCCTCGACCGCGTCGCCGCCGAACTGCGCGAGCTGGGCCTGGAGATCGAGACCGAGGACGGCGTCCGGTCGCCGAGCCCGGTGGACTTCCACGGCCGGCCGATGACCCTGCGGGAGAGCCTGCGCGCGGCCGGGTTCGCCGTCGGCGACGCCGGCGAACCCACCCTGATCCCCCGCCAGGACGACGGGTGGGACCTGTCGATGTCCTACACCGTCCTGGACGACCTCATGCGCACCACCGCGCAGTCCTCCGTCGACGACCCCCGCTGGGAACTGCACCTGCTGATGCTCGGCAAGGCCAAGGCCGAACCCGGGGCGGGCACCCTGCTGGGCGTGATGTTCGACGACGCCGGCGTGCTGCCCCGGCAGGGCTGCGCCATCTTCGCCGGGTCGATCAGGAAGATCTTCCCCGACGACCCCGACCGCAAGACGATCAAGACGGTGGCGCACGAACTGGGCCACGCGCTGAACCTGCGCCACCGGTTCGAGCGCGAGGTCGGCCAGGCCGACTCCAGCTCGTTCATGAACTACGACTGGCGCTACCGGGGCGGCTCGTTCGAGGAGGAGTACTGGAACGCCTTCTCTTTCACCTTCGACGCCGACGAGCTGGAGTTCCTCCGGCACGCGCCGCGCTCGGCGGTGATGCCGGGCAGGTCCCCGTTCCCCTCGGCGACGTACTGGTCGCGCGGCACCGGCGGCTACTCCCCCTACCTGCCCGAGGTGCCCGACCCGCGCTTCAGGATCGGCCTCAACGCGCCGGCCTCCGGGTCGCTGTTCCTGTTCGGCCAGCCGGTGTTCCTTGAGGTCGTCTTCGCCAACCGGCTCGCCGACCCGGTCACGGTGCCCGCCGACCTGCTGGACCCCAAGGGGCCGTGGCTGGAGTTCCGCATCATCCGCCGCACCTCGGGGCCGGTCTCGCCCGAGGACGGGATGACGTTCACCCCGATGATGCACCGCTGCTACGACTCCACCGCGTCCGCCCCGGTCACCCTGGCCGCCGGCGGGACCCTGCGCGGCAACGTCAACCTCACGTTCGGGTCCAGCGGGTTCTCGTTCGCCGAACCGGGCACCTACGACATCATCCCCATCCTCAGCGTGCCGTCGAAGTCGGCGGAGCTCGGGCAGGTCGTCGACCGGGTGACCACGGGCCGGCCGCTGCGGATCACCGTCGCCCACCCGCACAGCCTCGGCCACGAGCGCGACGCGATGGTGCTGCTGCGGCCCGACTCCGGCGCGTGGTTCGCGCTCGGCGGGGCCGCCGCCCTCGCCAAGGCCGGGGACGACCTCGCCGAGGTGCGCGACCGGCGGGTGGCCGAGGGCGGCGACGGCGACCCGATCGCCGCGGCGATCACCCGGGCGGAGGGCATCGACGCGGGCCGTCCCGCCGTCCGCCTCCAGGACGGACGGTTCGTCGAGCGGGCCGCCTCGCCCGAGCGGGCGGCCGACCTGCTCGGCGGCCTCGGCCAGGAGGCGCTCGGCGCCTTCGACCGGCACACCGCCGAGGGCACCGTCCGGCTCGCCGCCGCCTACCGGCGGGAGGCCGGCTGACGCACGCGGCGTTCCCGCTCAGCCCCCGCAGGCCGCGTACTCCTCACGGCGCCAGAGCATCGCGGCCAGCATGAGCGGGAACATCGCCAGATGCGCGAGCGTCATCACCGAGCCGTCCCCGACGACGCCCAGCCACATCAGCGGGAACAGCGGCACGACCGGGACGAACATGACCGCGCACATCTCCAGGGTGGGCGCCCAGCGGTGCCCGCGGAAGCGCATCCACGCGGCCATGCCAGCCGACATCTCCGCCGCCATCACCAGGTAGGCCGCCTCGGGGTGCCGCGCGTGGGAGACGCCCAGCCCGACGGCGGAGACGAGCAGGCCGAGGAGCACCATCCCGGCGTACATGGCGACCACCATCTCCACGTAATGCAGGGCGAACCTGGACCACCGGCGGCGGGTGCTCGATGCTGTCTGAGTCATGACCTCACTGTGACCGGTCACGCAAAGCGAGCCAAGCACTCCGGCGGGTCAGGTCCGTAAACTTGGGCTCCCGGTCCTTCTGACATACGTTGACCCCATGAGCCATCGGCGGATCGCCGTCATCGGGTACGACTCGGCCGAGCTGCTCGACATCGCCTGCGTGACCACCGCCCTGCAGAACGCCAACCTGCGGGGCGCGAGTCCCCCCTACGAGGTGCGCCTGGCGACGCCCGGCGGGCACCCCATCGTCTGCGGCACCGGCCTGACGCTGGGCGCGCAGGAACCGCTCGAACGCCTCACCGGGCCGCTCGACACGCTCATCGTGTCCGGCGGCATCGGCCACGACGCGGCCGCCGCGAACCGGCTGATCGTCGGGCACGTCCGCCGCCTGGCCCGCGAGAGCCGGCGCGTCGCGTCGGTGTGCACCGGGGCCGGCGTCCTGGCCGCCGCGGGCCTGCTCGACGGCAGGCGCGCCACCACGCACTGGGAGTGGGCGCCCGTCCTGGCCGCCCGGCACCCGGCCGTCACCGTCGACCCCGGCCCGATCTTCATCAGGGACGGCAACGTCTGCACGGCGGCCGGGGTCACCAGCGCGCTGGACCTCACGCTCGCCTTCATCGAGGAGGACCACGGCGCCGAGCTGGCGCGGCGGGTCGCGCGCGGCCTGGTGACCTACCTGCAGCGACCGGGCAACCAGGCGCAGATGAGCATGTTCACCGCCCCGCCGCCCCCCGACAACGACCTGGTCAGACGGGTCGTCGACCGCGTCAACGGCCACCTGGGCGACGACCTGGCCACGGCCGCGCTCGCGGCGGGCGCCGGGGTGAGCGAGCGGCACCTGACCCGGCTGTTCCTGCGGCACCTCGGGCAGACGCCCGGCCGGTACGTCCGCCGGGCCCGCGTCGAGGCCGCCGCGCACCTGCTTGCGGCCACCTCGCTGCCGCTGGCCTCGGTGGCGGCCCGCTGCGGGTTCGGCTCGGCCGAGACCCTGCGCCAGGCCTTCGTCGCCAGGTACGGCGTCCCCCCGTCCCGCTACCGGTCCACCCAGTCCCGCACGTAGCCGAGGACGGACCCGCCCGGCGGCACGGTTTCGCGGGCACCGCCCGCGCCGCCGGCGCGTACCGGTGGGAGAGCCGCCGGGACGCCGGCGCCCGCCGGTGGGAGACTGGGGTCATGGCGCGATCACCGCGAACCGGCGTGCGGACCATCGGCCCCTCCGCGACCGAGGCCGGCCCGGCGCCGGGCGAGACGGGTGAGCCGGACGCGGCCTGCGCGGTGGCGCACGGTACCGCGCCCGCGCCCTCGGGCGGGCGCACCCTGATGGCCGTGTTCGCCTCGCCGGTGGCCGCTCACCTGCTGCGGTACGCCGCCGACACCGGCTTCCGGCCGATCCTGCTGGAACCCGACCCCGGCCGTACCCTCGACGGGGCGCCGGCCGGGACCGAGGTGGTCACCCGCCCGCCCGACGGGCTGGACCGGACCGTGGACGTCGTCGTCACCGACCACCACCGCGAGGAGCTCGGCGCGGTGCTCCGGCAGGTGCTCGCCTGCCCGTGCCGCTGGATCGGGGTGCTCGGCAACCCGCGCCACCCCGGCCCGCACGTGACCGCGCTGACCGGGCTCGGGGTGCCGGCCGAGGACATCGCCCGCGTGCACCGCCCGGTCGGGCTCAACATCGGCTCCCGCACCCCGCCGGAGATCGCCATCGCGACCCTGGCCGGCCTGCTCGCCGACCGCAACGACCGCCCCGGCGGCTTCATCTTCTGAAACGACCGCCCTGCGGGTTCATCTTCTGAAACGACCGCCCTGCGGGTTCATCTTCTGAAACGACCGCCCTGCGGGTTCATCTTCTGAAACGACCGCCCCGGCGGTTCGCCGTCCGAACCGTCCCGCCGTGGCCGGGTCGAGCCCATGGCCGCGGCCCGTGTGGCCCCTACGGGAGCAGCACCGCACGGGCGCGGGCCGTGCGGACGGCGGACGACAGGGTCGCGATGTCGTAGGCGCCGTGGTGGCGGCGGCCGTTGACGAAGAACGTCGGGGTCCCTGACACGCCGCTCACGTCGGCGGAGTCGACGTCCTCGGCGATCCGGGACGCGCCCGCGTGGGCGGCGAGGTCGCGCCGGAACCGGTCGCCGTCCAGCCCGGCACGCTCGGCGTAGTCCAGCAGGTCGCGGAGCAGCAGGTCCCCCTGGTGGCCGAGGAGCAGGTCGTGCATCTCCCAGAAGGCGCCCTGTTCGGCCGCCGCCTCGGACGCCTCCGCCGCGAGCTGCGCGGAGGGGTGCACGTCGTGCAGCGGGAGGTGCCGCCAGACGTACCTGACGTCGCCGAAGTCGGCGAGCAGCTCGCGCACGACCGGCTCGGCCTGGCCGCAGTAGGGGCATTCGAAGTCGCCGTACTCCACCACGGTCACCGGGGCGTCCAGCGGGCCGCGCACGTGGTCCCGGTCCGGGTCCACGGGGGTGCCGAGGTCGATGATGCTCTCGGCCGTGCCGTGCAGCGCGCGGGCCCGCAGCCGCGACGGGAGCATGACGGTCACGTGGGAGATGATCCACGTCAGCAGGGACGCGCAGACCGCCGCCGCGAGGATGCCGAACTTGGCCTCCTCCAGGCGGGGCCCGTCGAACGCGAGCGTGGCGATCAGCAGCGACACGGTGAAGCCGATGCCGGCGATCGTGCCGCCGCCCGCGACCCCGGCCCAGCCGATCGGCGGGCGCACCCGCCCCCGGCTCAGCAGGGAGACCAGCCAGGTCGAGCCGATGATGCCGACCGGCTTGCCCACGACGTAGGCGACGAGGATGCCCAGCGTGATCGGCGAGGTGAGGGCCCGCGCCAGGAACGCGCCGTTGATGACGATCCCGGCGTTCGCCAGGGCGAACAGCGGGACGATCACGTAGCTGGTCCACGGGTGGTAGAGCTGCTGCAGCCGGTGGTTGGGCGAGACGGCCTTGGCCAGGCCGGCGCTGGCCGAGCGTGCCAGCTCGGGGGTCGGCTGCTCGCGGAAGAGCCGGAACAGGTCCGACGCCCGTTCCAGGTCGCCACGGGCCGCCGGGGACGCGTAGGTCAGCAGGCCCATGGCCAGGCCGATGACGACCGGTTCGACGCCGGAGCGGAACAGCGCGACCCAGACCGCCGCCGCGAAGCCCGCGTAGACCAGGCCGTGCCGCACGCCGGCCGACTTGACCAGCAGCATCACCGCGAAGATCGCCACGGCGGCCAGCAGGGCCGACGGGGTGACGTGCTCGCTGTAGAAGATCGTGATGACGCAGAGCGCCACCAGGTCGTCGACGACGGTGACGGTCAGGAAGTAGGTGCGCGCGCGGGCCGGGAACCGGGCGGCGACCAGGGCGAGCATCCCCATGGCGAACGCGGTGTCGGTCGACATCGCGGCGCCCCAGCCGTGCGCCGACGGCCGGCCGCCGTTGACCAGCAGGTAGATCGCGATCGGGACGATCATCCCGCCGACGCCCGCGACCACCGGCAGCACCAGCCGCCGCCGGTCGCGCAGCTCCCCCATGTCGAACTCGCGCCGCGCCTCAAGGCCCACCACGAAGAAGAAGAACGTCATCAGGCCGCTGTTGACCCAGTGGCGCAGGTCCTGGGCGACCCCGGCGTCGCCGAGGCTGACCGACAGGCGCGTCCCCCACAGCGCCTCGTACGAGGACAGGTCGGTGTTCGCCCAGACGAGCGCGGCCAGGGTGGCGGCCAGCAGGATCACGGCGCTGCCGGTCTCGGTGCGGAGGAACTCGCGTAGCGGCGTCTCGAAGCGCAGCGCCCAGGCGGTCCTCCCGGAGAAGTGCGCGGGTGTCTCCCTGGGTTCGGTCACCTCACATCAGACACCTCACGGCGTCGCCGCATTCCCCGCCGGGAGCCGCCCGCGCGCGGGGACGGCGGCAGCGCCGTGCCCGTCCGGGTATCCGAGGTGCGCCTCCCTATAGTTGCCATGGACATGGTTGCCATGTACGGTATCGGCCATGTCGCGATCTTCCGGAGAGGCCGGCACCGGCGCCCTGTTGTGGCTGGTGACCACCAAGTGGCGCGCCGCGGTCGACCGCGCGGTCGCGCCGCTCGGCCTGACCCACGCGCAGTACGTCGTGCTCGCCTCCCTCTACGGCCTGTCGCGGCAGGGCACCCGGCCCAGCCAGCGGGAGCTGGCCGACTTCGCCGGGCTTGAGGCGATCTACGTCTCCAAGCTCGCCCGGGCGCTGGAGAAGACCGGCCTGCTGGTCAGGGCCGAGCACCCCGCCGACCCGCGAGCGGTGCGGCTGACCCTCACCGACCACGGCACGGCCGTGGCGCAACGCGCGGTGGTGATCGTTCATGCCCTGCAGGAGGAGGTCACCGCGCCCATCGGGGGGACGGCGAGCCCTCGCGCCCGTGAACTCGTCCGCACCCTGCGGACGCTGCTCGGCACGCCCCCCGCGGGCGGCACCGACGACGAAGGGAACACCACCATGACCCAGGCACCGGCACTGCTGACCGGCCAGGACATCGGCGAGGCGCAGGGGGCGGTGGGCGCCCTGCTCGACGCCGTCCTGGCCGCCGGCGGCCACACCTCCGAACAGTTCATCGTCCTGCGCGTCCTGTCCGTGCGCGGCCCGTGGGCCTCGCCCGCCGCGCTCCATGAGTTCCTCGCCGGGCAGCGCCAGCTCGGCCTCGACCCTCCGGCGGTCGCCGCGCTGCTGGGCGGGCTGGAGGCGGCGGGGCTCGTCAGGGGGAGCTCCCCCGACGGCGCCGGGCCGGTGGAGCTGACCGGCGAGGGCGCCGATCTGTTCGCCAGGCTGGCCGGGACCGTCGCCCCGGCCACGCGCAGCCTGTACGCCGGCATCGACCCGGACGACCTGGCGACCGCCCACCGGGTGCTGGCCCAGGTCGTCGAACGCGCCGGCCACCTGCGCGCCACCCTCTGACCGCCCCGGCGCGTCCTGACTTCGGCGCGTGCCCAGGCCCGCCTCTGTCCCGGCCCGGCCACGTGGCCGGGCCGGGGTCAGCGGGCGTGGTGGCGCAGCACGCCGGCGTACGCGCCGGCGAAGAACCGCTGCGCCAGGACGGCCGGCGGCCAGGCCAGCCGCGTGTACCAGCGGCCGGGCCGGGTGAAGGCGCTGATCGTGAACGACAGGGACCCGTCGTCGGCCACCTCCAGCAGGAACGCCTCCTCGCCGGACTCCGGATGGCCCTGGAGGGTCCCGTAGGCGAACCCGGCGCGGCGGTCCTCCTCGACCGTCCAGATCACCCGGCACGGCGCGGCCAGCGACACCGGCCCGATCCCGAGCCGCGACACCACGATGACACCCGGCGCGGCCCGGGGCGCCGTCGCCCGCGGGGAGAGCCCGACTCCGGCGTGCACGCGCCAGGTCAGCAGGGCGTCGGCCGCGCGGCCGAGGGAGGCCCCGTCGCCCAGCTCGAAGCGCCGCCGCAGATGCCCGTAGCCGGCGGGCAGGTCACCCGTCCGGGTGGCCCCCGCCTCGGGGTAGGTCAGCTCTGCGTTCTCGTACCGCCGCGGATCCATCGCATCTCCTCAGGTGGGTCACAGGGGCCGGCGCCTTGGCGGAACCGGCGGCCGGCCGGCTACACGAACGGGATCAGGTGGGGGGCCGCGGCTCGGGCCGGAGTTCGTTGGCGGGCCGCGGCTCGGGGCGAAGTTCGTTGGCGGGCCGCGGCTCGGGGCGGAGTTCGTTGGCGGCCCGCGGCTCGGGGCGGAGTCCGGTGGCGGGCCAGAGTCGGGTGGGAGCGGTGTGGAGGGCCCAGCCGAGGAGGGCGCCCACGGCGTACCAGAGCAGGTCCGGCGGGTTGAAGGTGGAACCGAGGACCAGGCGGGCCAGCGTACTGCGCGCGGACAGCTCGGCCGGTACGCCGGTGAGCTGGGCGAACTCGGCCAGCCAGCTCACGCCCAGCGCGACGGCCGCCACCCGGACCGGACGCGCGCGCGGCGCCGCCACGATGACGAGCGCGTACAGCAGCAGGGTGTAGAGCAGGTCGCCCGCGTACTTTCCGGCCGGCCCGCCGACCGCCGCCCGGACGCCCAGCCCCGCGCCCACGACCACCACGGCGGCCACCGCACCGGCGACCCTCCAACGCACCATCCCGAAACGATAACGGCCCCGCGACGCCCCCGGCGCGGAGGCGGTAGGTTCTCCGGTCATGGACGGGGTCGGCGGGGTCGGCGGGACGGTCGCCACGGCGGCGGGGATGTTCGCCGGGACCAACGTTGACGACCTCATCGTGCTGACCGTGCTGTTCCTGTCCGCGCGGGCCGCCGGCGCGCCGAGGGTGTGGCAGATCTGGGCCGGGCAGTACCTGGGGGTCGGGGCGCTGGTCGTGGTGTCGGTGGTCGCCGCGCTCGGCCTGACGGTCGTGCCCGACGCCTGGGCGGGCCTGCTGGGCCTGGTCCCGTTCGCGCTCGGGGTACGCGGCCTGGTGCGGGCCATACGCGGGAGCGGCGACGACCCCTCCCCCGTGGTGGCGGGCGGCCTGCTCCCGGTGATGGGCGTGACCGTGGCCAACGGGGCCGACAACATCTCGGTGTACACGCCGGTGTTCCGCGCCGTCGGGGCCGGCGCGACCGCGGCGACCATCGCCGTGTTCGCCGCCGGCGTGGCCGTGTGGTGCGTCGCCGGCTCCCTGCTCGGATCTCACACGAAGGTCATCGCCGTCGTGGAACGCCACGGCCGATGGATCGTGCCGGTGGTGTTCGTGGCCATCGGCACGTTCATCGTCACCGAATCCGGCGTGGTCGGCCTGCTCCTCTAGAACGACCCCCTCGTGGAACCGTCCTCGGCGAGCCGGTCGGCGGCGTCAGGGGCGTCAGGGGCGGCGGGGGCGGGGTGGCCGGGTGTGTCGGGGGTGGGACGGTCGGCGGCGTCGGGGGCGGGGTGGGCACGGTAGCGGGACAGGGCCGGGATGGTCAGGCCGATCAGGGCGGCCCCGGCGATCGTGGCGAGGCCGCCGCTGACGATGCCAGCGGCCGGCGAGGTGAGCGAGCCGACCGCACCCGCCCTGAAGTTCCCGAGCTGCGGGCAGCCCACGCCCACGACGTACTCGGCGGCGCTGACCCTGCCGAGGTAGCGGTCGGGGGTCGCGACCTGCACGACCGTCGTGCGGAACACCACGCTGATCACGTCGGCCGCGCCCGCGAGCGCCAGCAGCGACAGGGCGAGCCACAGGCTGCCCGCCAGCCCGAACCCGGTGAGCCCGGCGCCCCAGATGGCACCGGCGATCAGCATGGCGCGTCCCTGGCGGGACACCTGGCCGACCCATCCCGACAGCGACGAACCGATGATGCCGCCGACGGCCGGCGCCGCGGTGAGCAGCCCGAGCGTCTGCGCGCTCCCGCCGAAGTGCTCGGCGTTGATCGCGGGGAACAGCGCGAGCGGCATCCCGAAGAAGGTGGCGCTCATGTCGGCGAGGAAGGCGCCGCCGATGATCCGGTTGCCGCGGATGAACCGGAAGCCGTCCGCGACCGCACTCAGTCCGGGCCGCGTGGCGCCCCCCTCGGGCGGCATCGCCGGCAGGCGGACGATCCCGTACAGGGAGGCGGCGAAGCTGAGCGCGTCGACGAGGTAGCACATCTTCAGTCCCCAGGCGCTCGCCACCACGCCGCCGAGCCCGGGGCCGGCGGTGGCGCTGGCGTGGAAGATGAACATGGTGAGCGCGGCGCCCGCCGGGATCCGTTCGGCCGGGAGCAGCCGGGGCAGGAACGTCCGCCGGGCCGGGCCGTCGAGGGCGCCGAGCAGGGACTGGAGCGCGACCAGCAGGTACAGCGGCCACAGCCGGTCGTACTCGGCGAACGCCTGCACCGCGAACGCGACCGACACCAGGGCCAGGCCGCCGCTGGTCACCAGCACGAGCCTGCGCCGGTCGAACGCGTCGATGACGGACCCGCCGGCCAGCCCGAACACGATCGAGGGGACGGCCGAGGCCAGCCCCACCATGCCGACGGCGATCGAGGAGCGCGTGAGGGTGTAGACCTGCAGGGCGACCGCGAAGGAGGTCATCTGAGCGCCGACGGCCGACAGGACCGACCCCGCCCACAGGCGCCGGAAGGGCGGCGACTCCTTCAGCGGGCCGATGTCCATGATCAGGCGTCGTCGTGCCATGTCCGTTCCTTGGGTCGCCGGGTGATGGTGGTCAGGGTGCCTCGGGCCGCCCGGCCTGGACAGACGGGCAGCAGGTCAGCGTTCCTTGGGTTGCCGGTGGTGAGCGGTGGTCAGGGTGCCTCGGGCCGCCCGGCCTGGACAGACGGGCAGTGGGTCAATGTGCCTCGGGGTGCCGGGCGGTGGTCAGGGCGTCCGTGGTCGCCGGGCCGGTGAGATGGGCAGCGGTCAGGGTGTCTTGGGCCGCCACGGGACTGGGCGGTGGTCAGGGTGCCGTCGGGACAGGGCGCGCGGTCGGCGGCCCGGTGCCCGCACACGGGCTCCCGGGCGGCTAACGTTCAAGGGGTCACACCATCGGACGGCGCCGCACCAAGGTCCCCCTGTCCTACCACCGGCAACGTGGCCACCCCGCCACGGCTCGCCGCCGGAGGAATAGACGACCCCGGGCACCACGAGCGCGAGGTCTCACCCACGGGGGAGAAATGACCGAAGTAGACCTTACCGGTATCGCCAAGGAGCTTGGCGGGTCGCAGCCCCTGCGCGGCCTGCTCATGACACCGGCCACGCCCGGCCCGTGGCCCGGCGTCGTCATGATCCACGAGGTGTTCGGGCTCGACGACGTCATGCGCCGCCAGGCCGAGCGCCTCGCCGCCGCCGGTTACCTGACCCTCGCGGTCGACCTGTTCAGCGCGGGCGGCACCATGCGCTGCCTGGTCTCCACGATGCGCGCCCTGGTCCAGGGCCGGGGCCGGGCGCTCGCCGACATCGAGGCGGCGCGCACGTGGCTCGCGTCCTCGCCGGAGTGCACGGGGAAGGTCGGTGTGATCGGCTTCTGCATGGGCGGCGGCTTCGCCCTGCTGACCGCCGGCACGTTCGACGTGGCGTCGGCCAACTACGGGCAGCTGCCCCGCGACCTGGACGCGGTCCTGGCCGGCGCCTGCCCGGTGGTCGGCACGTACGGGGGCCGCGACCGTGCGATGCGGAACCTGGCGCCGAAGCTGGAGGCGGCCCTGACCAGGGCCGGGGTCCCGCACGACGTGAAGAAGTACCCCGACGCCGGCCACGCCTTCCTCAACGACGCCGAGACCGGGCCGCGCGTCCTGCGCCCGCTGCTGCGGGTGGCCGGCATGGGCCCGGAACCGGTCTCCGCCGCCGACGCCTGGCACCGCATCGACGCCTTCTTCGCCGAACACCTCCACTGACCCACTCCCCCGAACGCGCCACACGTGGAACCCGCCGCCCCTGGACCCCTGCGGCCCCCGAACCCGCCGTCCCAGGAACCCTGCGGCCCCCGAACCCGCCGTCCCAGGAACCCTGCGGCCCCCGAACCCGCCGTCCCAGGAACCCTGCGGCCCCCGAACCCGCCGTCCCAGGAACCCTGCGGCCCCCGAAGCCGCCGTCCCAAGCCCCGGCGCCTCAGACCCCGTTGTCCTTGGAAACCCCTCGTCCCTGGAACCGGGGACCCTTCAGAACCTCGCGCGTCCCTCGAACCGTCCCCCTAGGAGCCAGGAGCCGCCGGTGGCGGGGCCGATGGCGGTGTCACCGGGCGGCGCGCGCCTGTTCCGCCACGCGCTCGCCGGGCAGGCCGGCCATGTCCTGGCCGTGCGGTGCGGAGTCCCCCGCCCCGCGAGGCCTGTCGTACGGCCGCGTCCGCCCAGGAATGGGCACGGGGCCCGTCTCGAAGGCTCGGTCGGCGGCGGTCTCAAAGGATCGGTCGGTGGCCGTGTCGAAGGATCGGCCGGGGCCGGCGGCCGTGTCGAACAGCCGGTCGGGGTCGGCGGCCGTACCGACGGGCCGGGCGAGGTCGGCGGTCGTCTCGGAGAACCGGTCGGGGTCGGGGTCGGTGAGCCGCACGGTGCATCGGCAGTAGCCGTGGGCGACGATCAGCCGGGCCCTGAGCAGGGTGTAACGGCCAGGATCGGACGCCGTGAGCACTCCCCGGCAGCTGTCGCACCGCTCAATGGCCATGCCGTCCCCCACGTTCCGTTCGTCCTGAGCCGGAGGGCGACGTCCCGGCGGGAGCCCCCTGAGGAGACCGCGCCGCCCGCGCCCGGGCATCCCGAAGAAGCCAAAGCATACGGTGACGGCACGGATACGTCTGTTGTTTCCACTTTGCCGACGCCGAACGGCACCCACGGCCCGACAACCGGCCCCGCCCACCCTCACCGAACGCCACGGTCACCGGCGCCTCAGCCCCCGGCGCCCCACAGGCGGGCGTCGGCGCAGACGCGGATTTCCACGATGCGGCTGATCTGCCGGCCGCCGCAGCGGTCGCCGGGCACCACCAGGTGGGGGCCCTGCTCGTCCAGGTCCCGCCCGTCCATCCGGACGCCGACCAGCGCCTCGACGTTGCCGAACTCCGGGTCGATCTCCCCCCAGGACAGCACCGCGTGGTGGCCGTCGGCGCCCAGCACCGACACCAGGAACCGCAGCCGGTCCTTGCGCTCGGACGGGTCGAAGGTCGGCTCGGCCGCGCGGGCCACGTCCACCAGCAGGGGCCCGGCGAAGTGATGCCGCCGCATTCCCGAGGTGCGGCACGCGAAGGTCACCTCGGCCTCCCGCTGCGGGATCGCCCGCAGGTCCGGCACGCTCCACCCCCCGGGTCGTCGCGGGTCGCCCAGCAGCCGGAACCGTCCGCGAACGGAGACATCGGCCGGAGCGTCGATCGGCGTGAGCCGCATCGGGTCCTCCTTCGCCCTCACCCGGCCTGACGCGGGTGACCGCGAATCCAGCATTCCCGCTACTTGACCGAATGACAACTCATCTGCCAACCCAGAACCGCCACAAGCCAGTACATGCAACCCCCAACACACATCTCCCCTCGCGAAAGCCACGCCCCCTCCCACGATCCGGACCGCGATGCCGGTCCCGTCCAGCGCCTTGAGGTCACAGATAGGAGGACGGCGGATTCCCGGAGGCGGGCGAGGGGTTCGGTTGGGGGGCGGAGTCGGCCCGCTTTGATCGAGAGGGCCGGCTCCGGGTCGGGTTGGAGGTTACTTGCCGGGTGGGCGGTGGCGCCAGATGGGTGGGCGGTGGCGCCAGATGCGGGTGTGGGCGTGGGGGGGTTTGGGTGGCTTGTGGTGGGCGCGGTGGTGTGGCGGGTGGTTGGCGGCCCGGGATCGGGTGGTGGAGTGGTGTCCTCCGCGCCGGTTCTCGCCGATCACGCCCTCGATGGTGTGGAGCGTGCGGATCGTGATCAGGCGGCCCTTGCGGTGGTGCCGCCCGCGGTGGTCGCGGACGGAGTCCCTGCGCACGCGCACATGGTCGGCGGCGTTCACCTGGGCGTTGCCTTGGCCACTGCCGGCCTGGCCGCTGCCGCCTCGGCCGCCGGGCACCGGCGGAACCGGCGGGACGGGCGGGGTAGGCGGAATGGGCGGGACGATGGCGGTGATGACCTGGGTGAGCGGTGCCGAGGCGCTGGTGTCCAGCGAGATCGACCCCAGATACGTGGCGACGATCGCGTGCGTGCCCGGCGCCAGGTTGGCGATCGTCGCGGCCGCGTGACCGGCCGAGTCGAGTTGCACCGTGCCCAGATCGGTGGTGGTGTCGGCGGTGAAGCGGACGCCTCCGGTCGGAACGGGCCCGGCGGTGGACGTCACCGTGGCGGTGAAGGTGACCGGGGTCCCCACAGGAACCGAGGCGTCCGAGGTGGCCAGCGTGGTCGTGGTCGTCCGGACGGGCGGCGGCGCGCAGTCGGACCGGGTGATGGTGTTGGAGTCCAGGGTGACGGCGCCGTTGCGGGCCAGCAGGCGGCCGTTGACGGTCGCGCCCGTGGTCGCGGTGATCGAGGTCAGCGCGAGGATCGTCCCGACGAAGCCGGAGGCGGTCCCCAGTGTGGCGGAGCTGCCGACCTGCCAGAACACGTTGCACGCCTGGGCGCCCCCGATGAGCGTCACCGTGCTCGCCGACGCGGTGATCAGCGTGGAGGCGGCCTGGAAGATGAAGACCGCCTGGGGGTCGCCCTGGGCGTCCAGGGTCAGGTTCCCGGTGATCCCCAGGGTGCCGGCCGCCGAGGTGTAGACGCCGGGCGTCAGCGTCGTGCCGCCCAGTTCGGTGGGCACGCTGGTGACCGGGGTCCGGCCGGCGGCGTCGTTGTACGCGGTGGTCAGGTCGACCTGGGCCTGCACGGCGGCGGCGTCAGCGGCGTGGACCGTCCCGATCACGGTGCCGGGCGGGAAGCCGGTCACCGACGAGCCGGGGCTGACCCCGAGGTCACCGGTGACGACGCTGGGTCCGGTGTTGGTGACCGCCGACCCGGCGAGCACCGCGTAGGAGGTGGCGGTGCCGAGCCCCACCGGCGCCTGGGCGGCGCCCGCGGCGTGGGGAGTGGCGACGACGACCGCCGCGGCGACGACGGCGGC
The DNA here is from genome assembly GCF_025506355.1 of Sphaerisporangium corydalis. Lineage (GTDB taxonomy): Bacteria > Actinomycetota > Actinomycetes > Streptosporangiales > Streptosporangiaceae > Sphaerisporangium > Sphaerisporangium corydalis. The sequence goes on along the minus strand of NZ_JANZYP010000060.1, from coordinate 845 downwards.
GAGGGCCGCCGCCCATGGGCGGGCGATATTTCGTGACCCGATGAAGGCCAGGCCGGGATATTTCATAAAACTGTCCTCTGCTTTTAGTATTACTCCATCCAAGCGCAAATACAGTGACGCGCCATTGTTTATGACCCTAACCGAGCGCACGTGTTACTCATTGTCCAACATGCCGGGGCTTCAAATCAGGTAGCGCTTATTTCATGACATAAGAGAACATTTTTGGACGGCATCCTCCGCCGACGGTCCGCCGGACCGGCCGATCCGGGAGAGAACCGCCTCACGAGCCCTGGCGACCCAAGAGAGATCCGATGACTGGCGGGCGTCGTCCGGACGGCGAACGGGGTGCGCGGCCCTGGACCGCTCCAGTGCAGGGGCGATACGCCGCCCGTCCTGCCTGGGGTTACCTGGAAATTTCGGACTGATCGCCAAGTGTTGCGTTCGTGTGTCAGATCCTGTCAGGATGGGAGAAGCGGTCCGATGTTACGTCGGCGATGACATTTGCCGCTTCGTGTCTCCTGGTGGTGTTCTGTCGGCATCAGGCCTGATCCAAGGGAACGGGCCGCCGAGCTCCCCTCGCGACGCGGTGAACGCTCATCGCCGCCCCCGGCCGCCCCCGGCCTCGATCGCGATGAGCGACGATCCGCCGAGCGAACGCGAAGGCTCCGCCGGCTCCACCTTCAGCAGACGCGGTGAGCACGACACCCGCTCTAGTCGAAGGAGTTCGCGTGGCCGTTTCGCGCCGGAGGTTCATGACCTCTGTCATGTCGGGATCCGCCCTGGCCGCGGTGTCATCGTCGCAACTGATGTCCGCCCTGACCACCCCCGCATCAGCAGCAGCCAGC